>JBEBSD010000001.1:0-211792 GCA_040394475.1 Telluribacter humicola
CGCTAGCGTTAATCCTGAGCCAGGATCAAACTCTCCATTGTAAAAAATTGTTGTATGTTATAGTCCGAAGACCACAAGGTATCTTCTTTTTGGCTTACCTCATCATTTCAAAGAACTAGCCCTTTCTAACTTCGTTTTTGTGTACGTCGTCTCGATTGGGAATGCAAAGGTACCTGCTTTTTTTAATTATCCGAAAAGGTAGCAGGAATTTTTTTTAACCTCCCTTAAATTCTTTCTTATAAGAAATTATTTACCCCTAAAATACCATTCAGGGTGCCAAAAGGAACGGATAAGGGTAGTCTTCAGGCGACACAAACGTTTCTTTAATCGTCCGGGGAGAAACCCATCTTAACAGGTTTTGAAGAAAACCTGCCTTGTCATTGGTCCCTGATCCCCGTGCGCCGCCGAACGGCTGCTGCCCCACTACGGCGCCAGTGGGTTTATCGTTGATGTAAAAATTGCCGGCGGCATTACTCAATTTCTGCGTAGCAGTCTCAATACGATACCGATCATTGGAGAAAATGGCGCCGGTCAACGCGTACGGCGAAGTGGTATCAACGACCGTCATTATTTCGTCAAATTTTTCGGGTTCATAAACATAAACCGACAAAACCGGTCCGAAAATTTCCTCCGAAAACGTACGATAATGCGGATCCTTGCTCAGGATAACCGTCGGCTCTATAAAATAGCCTGTTGCTTTACTGTAATTTCCTCCGGCAATAATTGTTACCCGCTCCTTATCTTCTTTTGCCTGCCGTATATAGGCGGTTATTTTATCGTAGGCTGTTTCATCAATTACTGCATTAACAAAATTGGAGAAATCTTCTACTCCTCCCATCCTGATTTCACTCAACGCAGCCAGCATATGTTCCTGTACGGCCGGCCACAGATTGGCCGGTATGTAGGCTCTTGAGGCCGCCGAACATTTTTGTCCCTGGTATTCAAACGCACCGCGCACCAATGCGGTTGCGACAGCTTTGGGGTTTGCCGATGCCTCCGCCAGGACAAAATCCTTTCCGCCCGTTTCACCTACAATTCTGGGAAACGATTTATAAGTTCCTATCTGGTCACCGATGGTTTTCCAGATCGTTTGAAATACTTTCGTACTTCCTGTAAAATGAATTCCTGCAAAATAAGGGTGCTTGAAAATAACCTCTCCGGCGTCCGGACCATCCACCAAAATCATATTGATTACGCCATCCGGTAACCCTGCTTCTCTGAAAACCTGCATGATCACCTGAGCAGCATATACCTGCGTAAATGCAGGCTTCCACACCACCACATTCCCCATCATCGCCGGCGCAGCGGGTAAATTGGCAGCTATGGCGGTAAAATTGAAGGGCGTAAGCGCAAATACAAACCCTTCCAGCGGTCTGTATTCCACCCGGTTCCATACACCTGGGGACGATAGGGGTTGTTCTGCGTAAATATCAGTCATAAATCCGCAATTGAACCGCAGAAAATCCGCTAACTCACATGCCGCATCTATTTCGGCCTGGTACACATTCTTCGATTGACCCAGCATGGTGGCCGCATTGATTGCGGCGCGGTAAGGTCCTGCAATGAGTTCGGCGGCTTTCAGGAAAATAGCTGCGCGATGTTCCCATTTCAGAGCGGCCCACGCCGGCGCCGCCTTCAGCGCCTCTTCCACCGCTGCAGCGGCATGCTCGGAAGTGCCCTGGTGAAAATATCCCAGAATATGCCGATGATCATGGGGCGGACTCACCGGTTGCCTGTTACCGGTAAAAACTTTTTGAGCGCCTATAAACTGCGGGATTTCAACCGTAGTGGCTCTGGCTGCTTCAATCGCTGCTTTCAGTTCAGCACGTTCCGGGCTACCCGGCGCATAATCTCTGACCGGTTCATTCACCGGTTTTGGTACCTTGAAAATTCCTTTTGGCATTGTGGTATAATTGATGAGTGATCTTCAAAGTTTGTCATTTTGATTGAAAATTCAAATTTTCCCCGGATTGCCGCCGCTAATGCGATAAGTACGATCTCAGCAGGTGCTGCTTCCGCTTTTCCTGTAACGCCTGCCTGCTTATTACCGCTACCCGCTTAAATAACCCTCCTCCATTTATACTTCCCGGTACTTTATTTGCTTAATTTTGCAGCCAGATTCATTTTAGCAGCTCATGCAATTTTACAGTACAAAATCCAGACAGTTGACCGCTTCCCTGGAAGAAGCGGTTTTCAGGAGTCTTCCGGCCGACAACGGGCTCTATATGCCGGCATCTATTCCAGCGATAGCACCCGAATTTTTGGAAATTATTCATACCAAAAGCTTTAACGAAATAGCGATCGCGGTTACCCACGCACTTTTGGGAAGCGATCTTTCGCTTGATGAAATAACAGGCATTGTAAACCAGGCTTTTGATTTCGATGCGCCGGTAGCAAAACTGGCCGGCGATACCTACGTACTGGAATTATTTCATGGTCCTTCCATGGCATTTAAAGATTTCGGAGCGCGCTTTATGGCTTCTCTGATGTCACATTTTTTACTAAAATCGAAAAAGAATATCCGGATTCTTGTCGCCACGTCAGGCGACACGGGCGGCGCTGTTGCTCAAGGCTTTTACAAAGTACCGGGTGTGTCGGTTACTATTCTTTATCCGACCGGCAAGGTCAGCGCGATTCAGGAAAAGCAATTGACGACGCTGGGAGAAAATATAACGGCACTCGAAATCGACGGGACTTTCGATGATTGTCAACGCCTGGTAAAAGAAGCCTTTCTGGATACGGGTTTAAATGAACAATTAAACCTGGCTTCTGCGAACTCTATCAATATTGCCCGATTAATCCCACAGGCATTTTATTATTTCTA
This sequence comes from Telluribacter humicola, assembly GCA_040394475.1. Classification (GTDB taxonomy): domain Bacteria; phylum Bacteroidota; class Bacteroidia; order Cytophagales; family Spirosomataceae; genus JBEBSD01. The sequence goes on from JBEBSD010000001.1 coordinate 2,825, forward strand.
TGCTTATGCACAGCTCAAAAACACCGGTAAAGACCTGGTATTCTCTGTACCCAGCGGAAATTTCGGAAATCTGAGCGCTGGTTTACTAGCTTATCGGATGGGTTTGCCGGTCCGCCATTTTGTTGCAGCTACCAATCAGAATAATTCGGTTCCGCTGTATCTCGACAGTGGAACGTATGTTCCGAAATCTTCTGTGGAAACGATCTCCAATGCCATGGATGTAGGCCACCCGAGTAATTTTATACGGATGACGCATTTACTGGATAACGACTTCGCTAAAATTTCAGGGCTTCTCTCCGGCTATTATTTTACAGACACCGAGACACGCGATACCATGCGCACGGTGTATGCCGCCTCCGGCTATGTCCTTTGTCCGCACACTGCTGTCGCTTATCTTGGCCTCGACCGGTACCGCCGTGAAACCGGAACCGATTTTACAGGCGTGCTGCTGGCGACAGCGCATCCCGCCAAATTCGCCGGCCTGGTAGACGAAACGCTGAAAACCACGATCGCTATTCCGGAGCGATTGGAGAAATTATTGTCCCTGGATAAAAAAGCTGAAAAATTGCCGGTTTCGTACGAAAAATTCAAAATGTGGCTACTAAATTCCAATGCCTTATAATGATGCTTTTTATCCTTATAATTAATTGATAAACAGCTTCTTGTATTTATAAAATTTGGCATTCCGAAGCGCTTGAAGGCTTCCAGAATTCACTATTTGGAACCGACCGGCACAAGTGCCCGGAATATTAAAAGCTCAGCGGCCCGTTTTTAGTTGATCGTGTCGCCTCTTAGCTGTCTGAATCGTTTCCGGGCTTCGGCTACATAAATGCTGCCGGGATATTTTTCGATCAGGTCCTGGAAAAGTTGCATCGCTTCCTCTTTCTTTTTCAACTTATCGGCATAAAGACTGGCCAGCGTGTAAAGTGCGTTGTCTCCAAGAATATCATAATAAAAATGCGTAACGATAAGCTGCAAACTTTCGGCTGCCTGCTGATTGCTATCCAGCTTCATATAGGTTTGTGCGGTCAGCCATAAAATTTCATCTGCCAGGCTGTGGTCTTTGTAGCGCACATACAACTGTTGCAACGTATCCATCGCAGCCACGTATTTTTGTTGAAACAATAAAAGCTCTACGGCAGCGTACTCCTGCATAGCCGTTTCGGAACTGTCCAGACCCGTATTATCCAGGATCAGCAGGCTAAGCGCGTTGGCGTCGTTGGCTATTTCCCTCGAAGTTGCTTTTTTCAGAATATCCAGTATCGACTTCGATAACTCGAAATCCCCTTTATAATAATGCAACTTAGCATTCCGTAATTTAGCTTCATATCCCATCAACGCATCCTTCTGTGATTTTTCTACCTGCGAGTACAACAGGGAAGCTTCCCAGGGATCATTTTCCAACACGTAAATATCACCCAGATCGAGTTTGCACTTATCCGTAAAAGGGATATCCGCTTTGCCCACTTCAATCGCTGTAGTCAGTAGTTCAATGGCTTTCTCATGATCGTCGCGATAAAATGCATGCAACATGGCCATATTTCGCAGCGCTTCGAGTGTACGCGCATTTACACCAATTTCATCCAGCAGCTTTTCGTAATCCGCAATCAGTTTTTCCACCTCGGCCGCCTTTACGGGAAATGTATTTTTCACCTGCTCCTCTCTGGAAAAAATGGCCATGCGACGCGCAAAAGAATACAACTGCCCATTGGGGTACTCTTTAAGCAAGTATTCATACATCGCGATCGCATTGGTATAATCTTTATTCTGAAGCGCCAGTTTGGCCAGCTCCACAATACGGGCGCCATTGTTTTTCAGACGTTTATCAAGGGATCGCTCCTGAATAAACGCTTTGTAAAAATCCTGCTTCTGTACCAGGTGCCATATCAGCAATTCATTGAAAAACGCTTCATTCGGCCGTTTCTGAATATTTTCGTAGAGTACCTTTTCGAATAAATCCTTCTCCTTGTCTTCCTTCAGAAAATCCTGAAGCATCGTTTGTACAACTTCTGAATTCCGCACCATGGCGCCGTAATCCAGCAATTCGGCGATCATCGCTTCCGGATCCTGCAGGTCTCGGTTGATTCCCGCCATCTCCAGGCGGAGTATATTGTCATTCTTTGCCACTTCCCGTGCCTTCTGAACGACTTTCTTTGCCAGTGTGGGTTCCTGCTGGCGCCTGAATTCTTCGATGAGCTGGGTGTAAAAATCCATACGCAAGGCCAGCGCCTGGATGGCCGCTTCGTATTTTTTCTGGGCTTCCGTATTATTTTGCCGGCCTTTTTCCAGCTGTCCCCAAAAGAAATAGTACCAGGTCTGATTCGGGTCATTTTTCTTCAATTGTTTTTTAAAGAAATTTTCACCCTCATTCCATTTCTTTTCTTTTATGAGGCACTGTACATAATTGCGGACTAAGGCTTTGTCAAACGTTTCCTGCAAAGCCTTTTCATAATGGTTAATCGCTTTTGCGCACTCATTGGCGGTGTAGTATTCATTGGCCAGTTCCCGGTCTGATTGCGCCTTCAGAGCACAGGTGCCGGCGATAAGCAGGAATATACTAAGAAGGAATGGTCGCATAGGTCGTTAATGAGCTAGTAAATTATAATAGGAAACTTAAAGTTAATTTAAAATTATTATCTTTTATCTATGCCTGTGGAGAAGTGGATAAATATACTTTCCACAGGTTATCCACAATCCGGGGATACGATTCGGAGAAAAAAGTGTAATCGAAGTACTTGTAAATTAGGTAATTGGGAGAATAATGGAGTGAGCGGAGTGCTTTGTGTGCATAGTTGTTTCCACAGTTGAGGCTGTTGAATACTGGTGTGTTAACTACGCGAAACTGTACGGGATATACACATTGTGATTTTAGGACGGAAGTTATACAGTAACGGAGGATGTTATGAACGTTTTTGTACACAGTATATAGCGGGTTATCAACAGTAGTCCGTATTTATCCACATCTTATCCACAAATGAACAAAAGGCCGAAAACGGGTAATGGGATGGGGTTTATTCGGGCAGGACGAAGTAGTTGTCCTGGTATTCGAAATTGCTTTTTATTTGAAGCGGGGTCGGAAAGAACAGAATGCTTTCGGGCTGCAGCTTACTGGCATAATTTCCGGTATCCCATTGATTATTGCGATTATCATCCAGTATGAGCCGGAGATAATAAGTGCCTGGTTTAATGGCGTTAAAAGTGAAAGGAGACGTATTTACAGTAGCGACCGGACGATAGTCTTTGTCCAGTAATTCTATGAAGAAGGGTCGGTTGGAAGGGTTGCTGACGGTTCCTTTGATGGTCCCGTAGTTTTCGGGTTTCAGAACCGGAAATTTAAGAATGGACGGCGCGAGCGTGTCGCCGTCAATGCTGATAAATAAGCCGGGATTCAGGCGGATGTGGGTACTATCTTTAGCGGCGCTTGTTGCGGAAAAGCGCAGGTTAGTGCGGTAGGTATTCCAACGAAACCGGTATTGGTCGGTGGCGGTTTGTGGAATGGAATCGACAATTACCAGGAGGCTGTCGGCTTGAAACTGGGCAACTGGTTTCGTGAATTGGAATTCAAGCTCAAACGATGGCGGTAGCTCCTCCCCTTTCTCGGGTTTTATCCTGACGCTGAAGGGATCTGTTTGCTTTTCTTTTCCACGCACCGGCAGGAACGCGATCTTTTGTTCTATTTCCGTCTCGTAACCCAGCGAATCCCGTAGAAACAGTTGGGCGACGACCGTATCGGAGGGAGCCGGTACGTTATAGAATTTTAATTGGGTGGGTGTTTCGAGGTGATAGGCAAGCGTATCCTGGTCTTTGAAAGTGACAGCAAGGCTATCGATTCCCTTGTTGAAAACCATCGCGTATGTGCTCGATTTTGGAATTGTCCGCTGTACTTTGAGGGGGGTGATATCGGAATGAAAGGCAAAGAGGTCGTAACCGACAGAGTCGGAGCCCATTTGAAGTGCGGAGTCCAGAAACGCGATCTGTTCCTCTTTGGGGTTGTACAGCAAATTGCGGTTTTTGTCGGTGATCGCGATGAGCGCATAGCGGTTGAGCTGGGTATTTTCAATGGCAAAATAGCCGCTGCTATCGGTCCTTGAGAAATAATAGGGCTTCATTTTTTCAGGAGTAAGGGTATCACTCAGGTTATAAAGACCTACCAGCGCATCGAATATTGGCTGGGAGTTGCGGATATCCAGGATCGTCCCATAGACTCTGCCGGAATCAATAGCAGGCCCGGTACTGAAGACGAGTTTGAGGTTCTGAGCGGGATTCCGTTCGGCAAAATCTTTAATACCATCGCCGAAATTCATCGTAAAGGTAGTGGAATCGGGAAAAGGATTTCTGAATTTTAGTTCGACGGTCTGTCCTTTGTTTCGCGGCGTATACGTGTTTTCGGTCTCCGGTGTGATAACCAGTTTTTGCATTAGATTATCGATGACAACATATTCATCAAATGTCAGCGAAATGGTTTGTTCTTTAAAATTGGTGGTTTTATTGGCAGGATAACTGCTGATCAGATTGGGGGGGATAATATCCTTCTGGCCACCGGTCGGTGAAACTTGCTGCGCACAACTGCTGATAAGGATTGCAATAAAGAGCAGTGCTGGATATAAATAGTTCACTTAAGATCGGTTCTGGTTAATTGCGGTCACTAAGTTATTTCTTTTTAATTATATAGAGAAGGCTGGAGGTGTTAATGGAGGCATTATTGATGCCGAAACCCTGGAGATTGGATAGTGTGCCTGATATGAAGCCTTCAAAGGGCCTGTTTTTTCCATATTGGTACCGGGTGCTCAGCAGACTTACATAATACGAGTCAAATAACATGTTTTTTATTTCTATCAGCTGAAAGTGGTGTTTGGTCAGGAGTTTCTCCATCGTGGCTTTTGTGAAATGATACAGATGGCGCGGCAGATCGTAAGCAGCCCAGTATTTCCTGTATTTTTGCGCATCTACCGATTCCGGATTGGGAACGGCAATAAAGAGGGTTCCTTTGGGATCAAGATGTTTGGAGAGCCATTCAAGCGTCGGGTTGAGTTCATGAATATGTTCCAGCACATGCCACAGGGTAATGGCGGAGAACGGACGGTCCTGTAAGGAGGCTTCCTGAATGGAGGCTGCGAGCTGCCGTCCGGTTTTCTGTTCAGCGGCTTTACGCGCATCGGCGTCGGGTTCAGTGCCCTCTATTTCCCAGCCGCTCTGCTGGCATTCCGAAAGGAAATAACCGGTCCCGCAGCCGATATCGAGAATGGTTTTCGGGAGTTTTCCCGTGTAGTGTTCCAGTGTCCGGATCTTTTGACGCGTCGTTAATTTCCGAACCTGGTTATAGGCAGTTGCCAGGAGCGAGCCCGTGTCATCGTGATGAGAAATATAAGCAGTGGAATCATAGTACTGCCCTATCGAGGCGGCAGAAGGCCGGGGATTGGTAATGAGCAACTGGCATTTGTTACACCGGACAATTTGAAATGTTCCATGTGAAACAGTGAAATCTTCGGTCTCCAGATAGGGAGAAAATGAAGTATTTTCACAAAGAGGACAGTTTGATATATGTTCGAGTGCCATTATCTACCTAAATAAATGATTAGTACCGATATGTCCGAAGGACTTACACCGCTGATGCGGGTAGCTTGTCCGATAGTGGATGGTTTGAGCCGTTTCAGCTTTTCCCTGGCTTCTATCGAAAGCGCCGGAATTTTATCGTAATTGAAGCCTTCAGGAATGACATGATTTTCCATTCGGGCCATCTTATCTACCAGGATTCTTTCTTTTTCAATGTAGCTTTCATACTTCACCTGAATTTCTGCGTATTCGCTTGACTCTTTATCAACGGAATCATAGACAGCATTGAAGGGGGTATCAAAATGCAGCAGGTCATTCAGAGAGAGTTGAGGTCTTCTTAATAATTGGGTCAGCGAAGTACGTTCTTTAATCGGGGCCGTTCCGATACTGTTGAGGTATGTATTGGCTGCTTCCGGGGTGACTTTCAGCGATTGGAGTGCGTCCTGAATTTTGGAAGCATTGCCCATTTTGGTTGCCACCCGCATCTGGCGTTCGGAAGAAGCCAGGCCAATCGCTGCTGCCCGGGGAGTAAGCCGGATATCTGCATTATCCTGCCGGAGAAGCGTCCGGTATTCTGCCCGCGAGGTAAACATGCGGTAAGGTTCTTCTGTGCCTTTATTGATCAGATCGTCGATAAGAACACCGATGTAGGCTTCCGAACGATTCAGGGTAAAGGGAGCCTTTTCGGTTGCTCTCTGATGGGCATTGATTCCCGCGATCAATCCCTGGCAGGCGGCTTCTTCATACCCCGTAGTGCCGTTAATCTGGCCTGCAAAGAATAGATTCCGGACCGGCTGGGTTTCGAGGGTATTGGTGAGTTGGGTTGGTGGAAAGTAATCGTATTCGATGGCATATCCGGGGCGGAACATTTTCGCGTTTTCAAAACCGGGTATTTTTCGGAGCGCTTCGTATTGTACCGTTTCCGGCAGCGAGGTAGAGAATCCGTTCACATATACCTCGACGGTATTCCAGCCTTCCGGTTCTACAAATATCTGGTGGCGGTCTTTATCGGCAAACCGGTTGATCTTGTCTTCTACAGAGGGGCAGTATCTTGGCCCGAGTCCTTTAATACGTCCGGTAAACATCGGTGACTGTTCGAATCCGGTACGCAGTGTTTCGTGTACGCTTTCGTTGGTATAGGTAATCCAGCAGCTCCGTTGTTTGGCAGGCAGCGGCGTATCCGTATAAGAGAAGCGGCCGGGTTGTTCATCTCCCGGCTGTTCTTCCATCCGGTCGTAATTTAATGTTCTGCCGTCTACCCGAGGCGGGGTGCCGGTCTTCATCCGGCCGCTTTCGAAACCCAGCTGTACCAGTTGTTCGGTGATCCCGGTAGATGCTTTTTCACCGGCTCTTCCGCCCCCGAAATTCTTTTCACCGATATGGATCAACCCGTTCAGAAAGGTACCGTTGGTCAGTATGACCGTCTTGCTTTTTATGGCGATTCCGAGAGCGGTCCGGACGCCTGTGACCTGATCGCCTTCGGTAAGCAGACCGGTTACGGACTCCTGCCAGAAGTCGAGGTTAAGCGTATCTTCCAGCTGCTGACGCCAGAGAGAGGCGAAGAGCATACGGTCGCTTTGGCAGCGGGGACTCCACATCGCAGGCCCCTTCGAACGGTTGAGCATTCTGAACTGGATCATCGAACGATCGCTGATGATTCCGGACTGGCCGCCTAGGGCATCAATTTCGCGAACAATCTGCCCTTTCGCCACACCACCCATTGCGGGATTGCAGGACATCTGGGCGATGGTTTGCATATTCATTGTGATCAACAGCACCTTCGAACCCATGTTAGCCGCGGCGCATGCTGCTTCACATCCGGCGTGCCCCGCACCTACCACTATTACATCGTATTCTGGAAAAATCATTTTCGTAGTTGGTTGTTCCACGTGGAACTAAAATCAATGGTAATTAGAAAGATAGAAATTTTCTTTGCCCCGCATCTCTTCTTTGTCTTCCTCAGCGTGATCATCGTATCCGCACAAATGCAGGATGCCGTGTGCCAGCACGCGGAGCAGCTCCTGGTCAAAACCGGTTTTTTCAGTCAGTGCATTTTCGCGGACACGATCGATGCTGATAAAAATATCGCCTTCAATTACCTGATCCACATCACTGTTGTCAAACGAAATAATGTCGGTATAGTAATCATGTTGTAGATAATCTTTATTGATCTGCAGCAGATAGTCGTCCGAACAGAAGATATAATTTAGTCCCTGAATGGAGAAACCTTCGGCTGCGGCAATGTCGCGAATCCATCTTTTCGATTTTAACGGCGCTTTCGGTTTAAATTCAATGGCCTCACAAAAAAACTGCACCATTTTATTAAAGTTCCTGTTTTGACATAATTTTTTATTATAACAAGCTGATTGTTAGGTATTTGATGTCTTTTTTCCCGACAAACAGTCAACCATCGGAATGTTCCGTATAACCGGCAAAGGTAATACCAATTCACGGTTTATGATAATTATGCAGGAATTAGATTTGAATGGGCGGCCGTATGGCCACGTAGAGACGTACGGCCGTACGTCTCTACCCTACCGCGACGTCCCCTGGTATTTTTGAAAATACGCGTCTGTTTCCCGTTTGTAGAAAGGGGCAAAATTGGCCGGAACGGTGCGCAACAGTTCGGTTTGCTGTTCTTTGCTTTTGATATATTCTTCAAATGCCGCGGGAGGCTGACGTTGAATCTGACGGGCAGTTTCTCCTTTTCTTTTGTCATCTTCGTCTTGTTCACGCAATGCTTTTTCAGATTCCAGCAAACGGGTTACCAGTTCTTCATTCCGTTTGATGAGTTCCTGGCTAACGCGCTTGTTGACAATTTCGGTTTCTGATTTATCCATTTGCTCCATCATTTCCTGGAGCTCTTTGCCATACTGCTGTCCAAAGGCGGTTCCTTTTTGGTCGTCCAGTAATTTTTGCAAGAGCTCGCGGATGGCGGCCTGTTCCGCGGCCATCCGGGCAAGCTGTTCCGAACGATTACCGCCCCTGCCCTCTCCCGGCTGACTGCCTTTGCCCATTTCCCGCATTTGTGAATTGAGCTGCTGCTGCATCTCTCCCGGACTTTGCCCGCTCTGGGGTTCCTTACCGGATGCTCCGGGCATCATCATCGCCATGGCCATCGCCTGCTGCATCTGACGGAAGATATCACTTAACATTAAGGCCAGGTTGTTCATCGACGTCATTGCAAACTGCTGCCTGGATGTAACCTGCGCCAGCTGCCGGTCTTTAATACTTTTCACACTTTCATCCATGTGAAATTTCATGTCGTTCAGTTCCCTGGTGATAAAGGATTGAATCTGTAAAACGCGATTGGCCAGAGCATAAAGGCTATCCTCTACAATTTTGGCGTCGTCCTGCAGTTTCAGCTGCTGTTGTCCGAGGGCCACAAAACGCGGATCGGAAAGGCTTACGCCCCGAAAGTCTTTCATCAGCTGTTCCTGGTCAAAAGACAGCGTGAGAAGATTTTCCAGGATATCCCGTAAGGCGTCCATATCCTCCTGCAATTGCATGGTCTGGGAATCCTGCATGTTCTGCTGCATTTGCTGAGACATGTTACGCATTGATTGAGCGGCCTTTTTCTGCGACTGGGCGGCTTTTTGGTTCTGACGCTGGCTTAGTTCGCTTTTACTGTTTTTCATTTGCTCAGCGGCGTTATTCTGCTCTTCCTGCTGGGTGTCTACAGGCTGCTGAATTTCCTCGCCAAGCTGTTCTAATTTTTCGAGTTCTTCCCGGATTCTTTCAAATTCTGTTTTGATGGCATCCTGTTTTTCGATCAGGGATTCATTTTTTTCGTGATCCTGCTGGTTGGAGCCGTCGTTATTTTCCGTATCCGTATCTTTTTCCGCATCCTTATTTTCCGGGTCTTCTTTAGTGCCTTCCTTTCCGGCCGGGTCCTTCTCGTTCCGGGGTTCGGATGTCTCTTCGGCCAGTTCCTCCTGTTTCCCGGCCAGTTCCTCCAGGTTTTTGGAGGTCTGTTCCATTTTCTGCTCTAATTGTAATTTTTTGAAAAGGTTCAGGGTGCGTTCCAGTTCCTTTTCCGTGTTGCGTTCTTTGTTCCGCAAGCGCTCCAGCAACTTCGCCATGCGTTCACTTTGTTTTTGCTCGAGCAATTTCTGCAGTTCCTGGTACAGGCTGGTATTTTCTTCATTCAGGAGATCATCCATCAGTTTTTGCAGCTCGTCCATCTTTTTTCGGACACTTTCGCTTTGCTGGTCAAACTGCCTCGATTTATCATTGGAGATGCTGTTCTTTTCCTGCAGGGTCTGGATTTCCTGTAACAGCTCTTCACGCTTTTTGAGGATATCTTCGGCTTGCTTCCGTTCCTGAAAATCGAGTTCATTATTGGTTTTCAGACGGTTTTCAAGATTTTCCAGATCCTTCTCCAGACTTTTCGCCTTGTTCAGCGTTTTTTCAATCTGCTCCTGTGTCTCCTGGACAGATCGATCTATTTCCGCTTCTATCTGGCTTTTCCCGGGAATTTCAAATTGGAGAGGCCGGGAGCGGGTACTTTTGGGACCATTCACGCCGTCGTTGTCCCAAACCTGTGCATAGTATTCAATCCGGTCGCCAGGGTTTAACTGCAGGCTGTCAAGGTACCACTGGAAATAGAAGCTCTGGGTATTTACCAGCTTATTGAAAGGGATCTCCAGGTGTTCCGGTGTTTTTTTGGAATCGTCGGTATCGCCGTCACGGTAAACGGTGTAAAAAAGACTGAGCCTTGTAAAACCGTAGTCATCGCTGATCGAACCACCGGCAACCAGGTAATTGTACAAGGTCGTATCCTGAAAATTCTCCATGGAAAGCTCAGGATGCTGATCCGGGATGACATTTACATAATAATTTAAAGCCTCTCCTTCCGGCAAATCGTCGTTGTGCAGCAAAAGCTGATAGGGAGAGGATTTCCGGACGGTTTGGGCCAGGGTGTACTGCCCGTTTCTGGCGGACTTGGCTTCATGCCGCACGGAATCGGTATCGAACCGCACGCCCAAGCCCCGGGTAGCGGCTGTTTTAAATTGCCATTCGATCCGGGTGCCTTCCGGAACCGTCAGGTTTCCGGCGTTGTTGAGGCTTTCCGCCGGCTTGCGGAGGTAGGCCGGATAGTGCAGGTTAACATCAAACGACAGGAGCGAAGGACGTTCGATTACCTGAATTCTGAACGTGGAAGACTGGTACCCGGCGGCGTCAAAATGGAAAGCCAGGTCGCGCTGCAGGTTTTTAAAGGTATAACTGTGCGAGCGTGGTCCGTCGGTATTCAGTTTGAAACGGGTTCCGTTCAAAACCAGGTAGACCGCCTGCGGAAGGGCGTTTCCTTCCAGGTTGAGCTTTACGGTAAAATTTTCGTTCCGAAACGCTTTCATGGATTCATTTTCCAGCTGAAACGTAAAGGGAGCGTCGTTGTAATGAGTATTGAAATGGAGAATCCGCTCCGAACTGGTCGTAAAAAACGACGGGTTAAAGAGCAGGATCATGGCAACTGCGGCGATGGGATAAGCCGTATACTTCAGGTATTTGTTGTTTTCGCGGAACGTAATGGCATCGCTGAACCGGACAATAAGGAGCTGGCTGGATTTTTGCCGGACGCTGGCCTCAATGAGGTCGGAGGCGGGCAGCCGGGTCAGTTGCAGGGTATTGATCAGCTTATCCCCTACTTCGGGAAAATGCTGACCTATCTGGCGGGCTGCCGCTTCATCCGACAATGGTTTTTTGAGGCCGGATAAATGAATCAGCGGTTTCAGCACCCAATAGTACAAGGTCATACAAAAAGCAGCGACGTAGCCGAACAGCAGGCCGCCCCTTACGACCGAAGGGAACCGCCCGAAGTATTCCAGGGCATTGATGGCAAGAAACAGCGCCAGCAGGAGCGCAACGGAAATCAGTGCGCCCTTCAGGAGTTGATTCTGGTAATACTTTTTCCGGTATTGTCCGATGCTTTGCAAAAGACCCGTAATTCCGGACGATGCGGTCGTCATATCCGTTGCGGTAAAAGGCCGTTACTATCAGCAAACTTTAAACGTTCAGAACAGGTTGTTTATTAGGCTTTATGCTGTATATGAACGTTTTAATATCATTTTCCAGATGGGTGCTGTTCTGCAGAACCCGAATAAATGCACTTCCGATGATGGCGCCGTCACCCGAGCGACTCGCTTTCAGAAACGACTCCCGGTCTTTGATGCCGAACCCCACCAGGCGGGAGTTCCGGAGGTTCATGGCAGCTACCCGGTTGAAGTAGGCTTCCATGTCATGGCTGACCCCGGTTTTAGATCCGGTTACACTGGCGGATGACACCATGTAAATAAAGCCTTCACTTACCGCGTCAATTTCACGGATGCGGGCTTCACTGGTCTGCGGGGTAATCAGGAAAATATTCAGCAGCCCGTACTGATCAAAAAGCTGCTGATACTCCTGCCGGTAAACCTCCAGCGGAAGGTCCGGAAGAATGACACCGTCGATCCCGGCCGCAACAGCCGCTTGGCAAAACGCTTCCACACCGTATTGGATAATGGGATTGAAATAACCCATCAGCAGCACGGGTACCGTTATCTCCTTGCGCATCCCCTGAAGCTGTTCCAGAAGGAGTTTCAGGGTCATACCGTTTTCGAGTGCCTGCTGGTTACTTTCCTGGATGGTTTCTCCATCCGCCACAGGGTCCGAGTAAGGTATTCCGATTTCTACCAGGTCAACACCGCTTTCCTGTAGTGCAGACAAGATGCTGCGGGTATCGTCCAGTGCCGGGAATCCCGCCGTAAAATAGATGTTCAGCAGTCCTTCCGGATCGGACGATTCCTTTTTTCGTTGAAAAAGGGAAGTAATTCTGTTCATTTTTCGGCCCAGTAATCCACTACCAATACTTTGTCCAGATGGGGTTTCAGGATCTCTACAAATTCCTGATGTTTGGGATGCGGCAGGTATACCTCGCGATCTGCTTCCGATTCGAAACTGACAAAGAACGCATGCGTAAAACCATCAGCCAATCCTTCGGGACTGTTATTGGTGCCCCATTCAAAATCTTTGATTTCATTGATTGCCGACGGCAGGTTGCGGAATGCATCCGCTACCGATTGTACATCTTCCGCAGAGGAAGTATCCTTAAACTTAAATAAAACGACGTGTCGCAGCATTTTTTGATTCACAGTTAATTCAGTAGAAGACTCTGTTTGTTGGTTTGTACAGCCCATGGCGGTAAAAAGGAAACAACCAGCAACCAGAAATACGATTTTTTTCATAGGGATAGAAATTTGCAACTAATTTATTTTCATTCATTTTATTCAACGCCAAACAACGGTTTCGGCTCGGTTTCGACACCGCTCGGTTTCGACTCGGTTTCGACTCCGCTCGGTTTCGACTCCGCTCAACCACCTAAAACCTAAAACCTAACACCTAAAACCTATCACCTCATACCCAACACCTCAACCCGAACAGTTGATACAAGCCTCCTCCCCTGCCTGGTTATGACGGTCAAATTCGCCGAGGCGTTCTTTTATTTCCAGTACCTCGTCTTCTTTTTCACAACGTTCAAACAAAGACAGCCCACCCGAGGCGATTTCCTGCTCCAGCGCTTTTAACCGGAGGCGAAGTTCGAAAACTTCTGGTAAGGTCATTACTGACATAAATTTTCAATAAATAGGTGATTCAAGAGAATGTTATAAGCAAATATAACGAGAATTAATTCGAAAGCCTTCTACAGGCAATGAATAGCGTCCGGCTTATTTTTGCGTTTTCCGGTTAATGACCCGGACGGCGGTCATAATAAGGACAGCGAAAGCAATCACGCCCAGGACCCCCCATATCCAGTCGATGGTATTTTTCAGGACCACCAGGAAGACGATAGCAAAGAGGAGTACCGTGGCCAGTTCGTTCCAGAGCCGGAGTTTAACAGAGGACCAGCGAAACAGGCCGCTTCGAAGTTCAAACAGGATTTTCCGGGAGTATAAGTGATAGAAAAGAAGGCACAGCACAAACAGGAGCTTCAGGTGCATCCAGCCTTGCTGCAGCCAGTCGGGAGTAAGGTAGAGCAGGGTACTTCCGGAAAGCAGCGTCAGCCACATGGCAGGCACCATGATGGCGTTAAAGAGCAGTTTCTCGCTTCGTTCGAAATGAAGGTTCAGCGCGTCCCGCACGGCAACAGGTTGTTGCTGTGCCTCTGTATGGTAGACAAACAGGCGCGGCAGGTAAAATAATCCGGCGAACCAGCTGACGACAAAAATGATATGAAGGGATTTGATATAGAGATAGATCATTTGATTTTAATTGCTTTTTTATAAATCGTATTGGGCAAATCCATTAATAGAACGGAATTCAAACTTTTATGAGCCTTGTATCGTTTTGTAAACAGAAAACATTGAATGGGTCAAAGATATGAAAGCGTTCGTTAGTTTACTGTTACTTTTGTTAGGAGGTCTTCTGTCCTGTGCCCAGTCGGACAAAAATCAAACGAAAAAGTCAAAAATGGAAATGGATAAATTCTCAGCCATCCCCGGAACGGCTGTTGCAACATTCGGAAACGGGTGCTTTTGGTGTACGGAAGCTGTATTTGAGACGTTGGATGGGGTTTATGGAGCGGTATCCGGTTATTCCGGCGGAACCAGGGCTAACCCGACGTACAAGGAGGTTTGTACGGGTACCACCGGTCATGCAGAATGTGTAAAAATCTATTACAATCCCGAAAAGACAACCTATCCGGAGTTGTTGCAGGCATTTTTCCGGAGTCATGATCCCACGACGCTTAACCGTCAGGGCGCCGATGTCGGCACACAGTACCGTTCGGTTATTTTTTACGAAGATGCAGAACAGCAGCGTATGGCCACGGAGATTATCCGCGAACTGAATGCTTCGGGGGCCTATAACCAGCCCATCGTGACGGAAGTGGCGGCGGTACAACCTTTTTATGTAGCGGAGGACGAGCATCAGAACTATTTTGAAAATAACCCTGATCAGGCCTATTGTGCCATGGTAATTGCCCCGAAACTCGAAAAATTCCGGAAGGTTTTTAAAGATAAATTAAAAAAGGAGTAAGTGTTGCCGGGAGAAGCACACAGCTCACTCAAACCCGTGGTTTACTGGATAAAGATGACCGTTAAATAAAATTATGGGGGTAATAGATTGAAACATACCATATAATATTGTTCATTTGCATCACTTTTACGTTTAACCATTACATGATCATGAAAAAATTATTATCTGCATTATTAATCGCTTCAGCGGTGTTCCTGGCCGGACCCAGTGCATATGCACAATTTGAAAAAGGAGATAAACTTTTGAACGCTGGTATCAACCTTGGGGGTACTTACGGCGGCGGCGGTTTTGGTCTTGGGGCCTCCTTTGAGGGCGGGATCCATGACTTTATCAGCGTCGGAGGCCAGGTTGACTGGGTGAACTGGAGTTACGGCTGGATTGGTAGTAATATCAAATACAATTTTATTACGATTGCGGCCAGAGGGTCTTACCATTTTGGAAAGCACTTTTTAACCATGGATAACCTCGATCTGTACGCGGGGCCTGCTATCGGGTACCGGATTTCAAGTTATAGCAATGTATTTGGTTATAGCAGCACGTATGGAAACGGGGTTTTCTTCGGCGCTTTCGCTGGTGCCCGCTACTATTTCAAAGAGAATATGGGGGTTTTTGCTGAAGTGGGGTATAACGCATCTCCTCTGAAAGCAGGTATAACCTTCAAATTCTGATAAAGAAATCTGACGTTATTATATCGTCATTCTTAAATGGCCGGCTCTTGTACAGGGCCGGCCGTTTTGTGTATAAAAGGCTATCGGCAGTCAGCTATCGGCAATCAGCATTCAGCCGAAGTCTGATAGCCGATAGCTGATAGCTGATAGCCGATAGCCGAAGTCTGATAGCCGATAGCCGAAGTCTGATAGCTGATAGCCGAAGTCTGATAGCCGATAGCCGATAGCCGAAGTCCGATAGCCTTTTCACGCCTAGTCTGCCTCATCAGCGGAGCCACCCTTTTCTACCACACGTTATCAAGGTCCTTCGAAGTATACGTATGATTCCGGTCTGAAAAAGCCGTTTTCCGGTTTTCGTTTTTCAGGCTCAGTGGGTTTTTCGCCCCTATCCTCGCAAGTAACGCCACCGGAAACAGGATCAGAAAAAAGACGAGAGAGAGTAGTATCCGGCCGTTAATCGCCCCCAGTATCTCCGCCAGCTTATACCAACCCTTTACGATGAGGTTTCCCACCGAAGGAATGGCAATGCTGACAACTCCCACGAACGTACCGATATAGAGGAACCAGACCCCTTTGAAAATAAAATACAGCACCAGCATCCCGGTTACAATTACCAGCTGGGCCTTTGCTTTGTCTGCAGCAGTCATAGGGAGTTTAAAACAACGTATAAATAAAAGGGGCTACGGCAGAACCGCCGGCAAGAACGATCAGGATGCCGATCAAAAGGAGCACCAGGATAACGGGGGCGAGCCACCATTTCTTACGTTCTTTTAAAAAAGTTAATAAATCTGTCAGGAAATCCATAATTCGATTATATGAAGTTTAAGTGACTAATGCTGCGACTGGTTTTGGGAAAAGGCCCGGTAGAGGGCGTCCGCAATTACCTGATTAACCGCTGCGCTGGCGTGTCCGTCGTTCTTTCCCACAATACGGTCTTTTTCCGGGATAGCGGCAATTTCATCGGTAAAAGTGAGCACGGTGACCCCTTTCGAGCGCAGGTAATCTTCCACAATTTTAGTATAACCGGCACTTTTATCCAGCTGCATGAGGAAGGGGATAAAAACGGCGTACATATCGGCTCCCGCGCTGTCCCGGCAGGCAATCATCCGGTCCATATCGGCCAGGTGCAGGCTCAGCACCGTGGAATCGGTATAAGCCTGGCTGATAAAGGACTCAAAGGTACTGAATTGGGTATGGGGGAGTTGCCAATAGATAAAATTCGGCAGGTAAAACCTTCTGACAAGGTGGGTTCCCAAACGTCCGAGGTCGTCATACGGCTGGGTTCCTGTAAGCGGGATTCCGCCGGCCTGTGCTACTTTTTCAATGTCATTGGGGAAGTATTGCAGCACAATCGCATCCGGTTTCAGCGGATACGTTTCCAGGCGGGAAGCCTCGTCCCCGCTGTCGGCACCCGATACACCCAGATTATGCACCCGGTAGCCGTTCCCCAGCCGGGCTTCCAGCCGGTTGGAAAAACGCTCATTTACATCTTTCAGGCCATGCCCCGCCGTAAATGAATCTCCTATTGCCAGCACCACTTTCTGCCCCTTGACCGCAGCCGGTTCCGTGTCTCTGTAGCCCAGTGTATTTTCTGGAAACCAATGTTTTGACCACCAGACCTGGGATGCTTTCGAGGAGACGCCCTCATGGCTCTGAGGGACAAACATGAAAACCATTTCCAGGAAAACAAACAGGAGAGACAGCGAAATGAACAAGGTGAGCAGGTTAGGAACAAATCCTTTCAGTTTGCTTTTGACGATTCCGTAATAAAAACAGCGCAACAACTCAATGCTTACCAGGAGCCAGAAAGCCAGTTTGCAGAACCTCAGGAAAAGAGGATCTTTCAGGGGCCAGCCCGGATACTCGAGACGGATTTGAAAAATGTCAGGAAAAAAGAGCAACAAAAAGAAAGCCCCTAACAGGAGAAACCGGATACTACTGGTAACGATCTTTGAATTCATACAACAGGTTCAAGAGTTAATCCAGTACAAATTCTTCCTTCCAATTATCCTTTTCCTGCCATTCCGGCTGATCCTGTTTCCGGAACAGATAATTGCCGATGACCAGGTAGTCCATCTCCGTCCGCATAAAGCACCGGTAGGCGTCGTTGGGGGTATTGACAATCGGTTCTCCCCGCACGTTGAAACTGGTATTGACAATCACCCCGTAGCCGGTAAGCGCCTGGAAGGCGCTGATCAGCTGGTGATACCTGGGATTGGTTTCCTTGTGAACCGTCTGGATACGGGCCGAGTAATCGATATGGGTGATGGAAGGCAGATCGGAACGGAGAAAATAGAGCTTTTCCCGTACATCTGCTGCATCATACCCCTCGGGAACAGGATTTCTGCGGTGTTCGGCTACCGGGTGTACCAGGAGCATATAGGGAGAAATCCCGTCATAATCGAAATAATCACTCACCTGTTCGGCCAGTACAGACGGGGCAAACGGCCGGAAAGATTCCCGGTATTTAATCTTAAGGTTCAGTTTTTTCTGCATTTCCGCATTCCGGGGATCCCCCAGGATGCTCCTGCCTCCCAAAGCGCGAGGGCCGAATTCCATTCTTCCCTGTACCCATCCTACCACATTCCCTTCTGAAAGTATACTGGCAACCGTCTCGCTGAGTTTCGAAAAATCGTCATAGTGGGTATAAACAGCCTTGTATTTTCTGGAAGTAAGCACCACGTCGAGGTCGGAAATCGTCGGGCCCAGGTACGATCCGCTCATAGCATCCGGCTGCCAGTCGATAACGCGTTCGTTCCCAAAATAAATATGATAGGCTGCCAGCGCCGCTCCCAGCGCTCCGCCGGCATCTCCGGCGGCAGGTTGTATGTAAATGTCTTTAAAAATACCTTCCTTCTGTAATTTCCCATTGGAAACACAGTTAAGGGCAACTCCGCCGGCCAGGCAAAGGTAATCGGCGCCTGTCAGCCGCTTGGCCTCTCTGGCCATCCGGATCATGGCCTCTTCCGTAACGCGCTGAATGGCGAGTCCAAGGTTACAATGCACCGCATCCAGAGGGTCTTCCGGGTTCCGTTTCTTGCAACCGAACAGTTGTTCCCATTTGTCCTCATTGACCATTTTCAACCCGGTGGCATAATCAAAATAATCCTGGTTTAGCCAGACAGACCCGTCCTCTTTTAAATCGATGAGCTGCTTGCAGATGATGTCCACATAACGATCTACATCAGGCGAAGCAGGATTCCCGTAGGGGGCAAGCCCCATTAGTTTATATTCTCCTGAATTGACGCGAAAACCCAGGAAGTAAGTGAAAGCGGAGTAAAGAAGCCCCAGCGAATGCGGAAACCGTAATTCTTTCAGGATCGTAATGTCCTTTCCTTCTCCGAGACACAAAGAAGCGGTGGCCCATTCCCCTACCCCGTCGACCGTCAATATCGCGGCCTTTTCAAACGAAGAGGGATAATAGGCGCTGGCTGCATGCGACAAATGATGTTCAGGGAAAAGGATTTTTACCGGTTTTTTCTTATCGTAGCCCAGTTGAACCAATTCCTCGTTGATCATCCGTTTGAGGAACATTTTTTCTTTGATCCAGACTGGCATTGCCGTGATAAAAGAACGAACGCCCCTCGGGGCGAAAGCATAGTAGGTTTCCAGCAAGCGTTCAAATTTGAGGAGCGGCTTGTCATAAAAAACAATCGCGTCCAGGTCGTTGAGACTTACACCGGCATATTCCAGGCAAAATGCAACCGCGTGAGAAGGAAAACCGGGATCATGCTTTTTTCGGGTAAACCGTTCTTCTTGCGCGGCGGCAATAATTTTATTGTCCTCTATAATGGCTGCAGCAGAATCGTGGTAGAATGCGGATATACCAAGAATAATCATTAGTCGTAATAATACAAATTATGGATAACCCGTAAAAGTAATATTAAAAAAGCATACTAGGAAAAATAATTCATTTACGGGTCACTGTCTTCCGGGGCGTCGTGCATCCCGGCATAGCGCCCCGGAAGACAGGCACGTTTCAGCAGCCTTCCTCCCAGATCGCGTCAATTTTGCGGGCTAACAGGTGGTCTTTTTCGGTCACTTTGTTTCCTTCGCTATGGGTAGATAACCGGATCGTTACCTCATTGTAAACATTGGACCACCATGGATGATGGTCCATCGCCTCTGCTTCTTCTGCGACCCGCGACATAAATGCAAAAGCTGCCTTGAAGTCCGAAAAAGTAAAGGTCCGGCTTAGTTGATTATTCTGTTCGGTCCACATAAATGGCGTTCGTTTGATAATAGGTTGAGACTAAAAAGCGCCTTCCGGCCACACACCGGAAAACCCGGACAATCCATGCGACTGCCTTGTTATTGAAACGAATACGATCCCGAAACCGGCATAAGCGGGAAAGTAAATTGCCAAAAAGGGGATAAACCCGGCGAGAATACAAAGTTTTTAATAGTTATCTACTTCTATTTAAGAAGATTTTCTAAATTTGCACTCCAAATTTCAATCATGGTATATGAGTGCGAAAAAAAAGGAAGATATTGGGTTAGAGTTTTTAGAAAGTCCTGAAGGATTAGTAAACCAGTTCGACAAGGCGGAGGACTTCTTTCGGAAAAACAATACATTATTGCTGGTGATCGGGGGCGTGTTGCTGGCGGCGATAGCGGGTTTTGTCGGTTACCGTTTTTATATGGACGGGAAAGAGAAGGATGCGCAGAGGGCATTGTACGGTGTGGTTTATAATTTTGAAGCCGATTCGCTGGCCCTTGCTTTAAAGGGAAGCGGCGGTAACGAGGGCTTACTGAACATTGCCGACAATTACGGAGGCACCGATGCGGCGAACCTCGCCCATTTTTATGCAGGCGTTGCCCTGTTGAAAGAAGGAAACCTGGATGAGGCGATTCAGCACCTGAAATCGTTCAGTTCGTCCGATCTTCTGGTACAGGCACGGGCGCAATCGCTGCTGGGCGATGCGTATATGGAGAAGAACGAGGCAGAAACCGCGATTTCGTACTATAAAAAAGCAGCGGATTATAAGACGAACCAGTATTTTACACCTGCGTACCTGTTGAAGCTGGGCCTTGCCTACGAGATCGTCAACAAACATAAGGAAGCGGCTTCGGCTTATAAGAAGATCGTTGACGATTTTCCAATGGCTACGGAGGTGATGAACGCAAAGAAGTACCTTGGAGTCGTAGAAGGCAAAGTCGGTGAGTAATTAACAACTTACAGCCATTCCAGAAGGATAAAGCCGACAGGGTTTTATCCTTTTTTTAATTTTTAAATCCGTGTGAGGAATTACTCAGACGATGTTAACCCAGAAAGCGATGTCGACGACCGATAAAAATTTAAGTGAATTTACTACGGAGAATTTACCTGATATCAGCACCATAAAATTTGGTATCGTGGTTGCCGAATGGAACCAGGAAGTGACCGGGAGCCTTTTTAGAGGCGCTTATGAAACCTTGCTGCGGTATGGCGCCGATCCGGCCAATATTGAGCGGGGAGACGTACCGGGAAGTTACGAACTGACCCTCGCGGCCCAGTGGTTTGCGGAACGGGAGGAAATTGCCGCGGTGATTGCCCTGGGCGCCGTCATCCGGGGAGAGACCAAACATAACGATTATATCAACCACGCTGTGGCCCAGGGCCTTACCCAGGTGGCCCTGAAGTACAATAAACCGGTTGTTTTCGGGGTGTTAACACCGGATACCATGGAACAGGCGCTGGACCGTGCAGGGGGGAAACATGGGAATAAAGGAGATGAAGCGGCCATTACGGCAATAAAAATGATCGGATTGCAGCGAACCCAATATAACAGAATAGAAAATAGCTAATCATTAATTTATGCAAGTTTGGAAATTTGGGGGGACATCGGTAGGAAGACCCGAACGGATGCAGGCCATCCGGCAACTGGTCACTGCTGATACTTCCCGTAAAATTATTGTTTTATCGGCGCTGTCAGGAACCACCAATGCACTGATTATGATCGGCGCTGCGGTAAAGGAGAGCCGGGAGACGGAAGTACAGCAGCAGATCGATACCCTCAGGAAACACTATGAGGAATTTATTGGTGAACTATTCAACACGCCGGAAGGACTGGAGAATGGCCGCCAGATAGTGGATGCCGAATTTTCTTACCTGCAGTCGCTGGCAGGGATCAGGCCGTTTACACTCAAGCAGGACAAAGAGCTGGTCGCACAGGGAGAGCTACTGAGCACGCAGTTGTTTACGGCCTATATGGAGGAATGTAAAGACAGCGTGGTCTTGTTGCCGGCGCTTGAATTTATGCGGATCGACGCCGACGGAGAGCCGGAGTCGGAAAACATTGAACAGGGGTTGAACGCACTTCTTGCACAACATACCACGGAGCAGATTATTGTTACGCAAGGGTTTATATGTCTGAATCCGCGCAATGAAGTAGATAATTTAAAGCGGGGCGGGTCCGATTATACCGCATCCCTGATAGGGGCGGCCATCAGGGCCGGGGAAATACAGATCTGGACCGACATCGACGGCATGCACAACAATGATCCGCGGATCGTGAAGCGTACCTTCCCCGTACGGGAGCTGAGTTTCGAGGAGGCTGCGGAATTGGCCTATTTCGGGGCCAAAATCCTGCATCCGAGTACCATCACCCCGGCCAGGCAGCGAAATGTGCCTGTACGCCTTAAAAACACCCTGCAGCCGGACGCTCCCGGTACGCTGATCACCAACCATACGGCCAGCTCGCAGCAGGATATCAAAGCAATCGCCGCGAAAGACAATATCACGGCCATTTATGTACATTCGACCAGGATGCTGAATGCTTACGGCTTTTTGAGAAGGGTGTTCAGTGTATTCGAAAAATACAAGACGCCTGTGGACATGATCACGACCTCGGAAGTCTCCGTCTCGGTCACCATCGATAACCCGGAAAACCTGGAGGCGATTTCGGCGGAACTCCGGGAGTTTGCGGAGCTCGAAGAAAATGATCAGGAGCAGACCATTATTTGCATTGTAGGGAACTTCAGCGCTGATAAAGAAGGGGTTGCCTGGAAAGTACTGAATTCACTGAAACACATCCCGATCCGGATGATCTCTTACGGAGCATCTGAACATAACCTGTCGCTGCTGGTTCATACCACTTTTAAAGAACAAGCGTTGAACGCACTGAACGACCGGTTGTTTTTTCCGGCGGAGGCGGACCCCGCACAATAGGATCCGGGATAATCTTTAGACAAACGATGCTACAAACCACATTTATCAGAGACCACCGCGACAAAGCCATCGCCGGATTGCTCAAACGGAATTTCCCGGATGCGGAAGCCGTTATAGACCGGGTAGCCGGGCTGGATCAGTTGCGCCGGAATACGCAGGTAGCGCTGGACCAGGCGTTGGCTGAAGCCAATCTGAAAGCAAAAGCGATAGGAGAGCTGCTGAAGGCAGGCAAAAAGGAAGAAGCCGGGCTGGCAAGGGCAGAGACTACCCGGTTAAAGGAGGAATCCCGGGCCCTGGAGGAGCAGCTGAAGGAAACCGAAGCGTCGCTGCTGGAGGAATTGGTCCGGATTCCCAATATTCCCCACGAAACAGTTCCGCCGGGAAGGAGTGCGGAGGACAATGAGGTCGTACTCGAAGCGGGCAAAAGGCCGGAATTGCCGGCGGAAGCGGCGCCTCATTGGGAGCTTATTAAAAAGCTGGATATTATTGATTTTGAACTCGGAAATAAAATAGCCGGCGCAGGATTTCCGGTCTATAAAGGAAAAGGTGCGCGTCTGCAACGGGCGATGGTTTCGTTTTTCCTCGATGAAGCGGTAGCAGCGGGCTATACGGAAATACAGCCCCCGCTGCTGGTGAATGCGGATTCCGGGTTCGGCACCGGGCAATTGCCGGATAAGGAGGGGCAGATGTATTTTGCAACGGCGGATAACCTGTACCTGATCCCGACCGCGGAAGTACCTATTACCAACCTTTACCGGGACGTGATCGTGGCGGAAAACCAGCTGCCAGTTAAAAATGTGGGCTATACCCCGTGTTTTCGCCGGGAGGCGGGGAGCTGGGGAGCGCATGTACGGGGCCTGAACCGGCTGCACCAGTTTGATAAGGTGGAGATTGTGCAGATCAGCAAACCGGAGGCATCGTATGCCGCCCTGGAGGAAATGATCGCCCATGTGCAGGGGCTGCTGGAGAAACTTGAATTGCCCTTCCGGATTCTCCGGTTGTGCGGAGGAGATATGGGCTTCACACCGGCCATTACCTACGATTTTGAAGTATGGTCGTCGGCACAGGAACGGTGGCTGGAGTGCAGTTCGGTCTCTAATTTTGAAACCTATCAGACCAACCGTCTTAAACTGCGTTACAAGGTGGAGGGGAAAACCCAGCTTTTGCATACCCTCAACGGCTCGGCGCTTGCGCTGCCGCGGATCCTGGCCGCCTTACTGGAAAATAACCAGCAGGCCGACGGGTCAGTTAAGATTCCTCCAGTACTGGTACCGTATACGGGGTTCGACGTAATCGCATAGAGACACGACAAATCGCCCAGACCATGGCCGGTGTCTTCACACCATGGGGCCCAGACCATGGTTCTGCCCGTATACTATTGTCTGTGTCGTATACCCATAGTCTGTGTCCCACAGACCATCCGATACCGGCCCGGACGCGGCCTCTGAAAACACCCGCGTCTTTACTTCTTCAGCACGTTTAGTTTATCAGGATCAACGGTATTGTAGTGACGATGGACCCGCAGGACAATGGCGAGGGCGATCGTCACTTCACAGACGGCAATGACCATCACAAACAGGGCAAACAGCTGGCCCCGTAACATTTCCGGATCATGCCGGCTAAAGGCGACCAGGTTAATATTGACGGCATTTAACATCAGCTCCAGTCCCAGCAGAATCCCGATGACATTTTTTTTGGTAACGGCTACGGCAAAGCCAATACTGAAAAGGATAGCGGCAATAACTAAGAAATGGGTGAGCGGGATAGGGTTCATAACGATTCTTTTCGGTTTAAGGCAAGGTAAGAAGCGCCTACCAGGGCGACCAGCAGAATAACCGCCGCCAATTCAAAAGGGAACAAGTGCGAGGTCATTAACTCGAAACCGATTGCCTTCAAGGTGGATTGGGTGGTTGCAGGCGGGGCATTGAGGAGAAACTCGGCTGTAAACAGCATTTTTGACAGGAGGAATAAAAGAGCTCCCGCAACCAGTATTCCCGTAAAGAGCCCTCCGTTCCGGACTTCCACATAATTGCTTTCTCCGGTTGACTTCCGGGGCAGGGTCAGCATGATCCCGAAAATAAGCAGGATCAGGATCCCTCCGACATAGATCATTATCTGCGCAACCGCCAGAAAATCGGCGCCTAAAAATACGTACAAAGCGGCCACACCGACAAATGCCAGAAACAACGCGAATGCTGCGTACATCAGGTTACGGGTAAACAAAATGAAAAGGGCCGGGACAATAGTGAGACCGGCAAACAGGTAAAAAGCAACTAATTCCATCGAATGAATCGGATACGGTACGGGAGGCTCAAATTTACGGATTAAAATTTAATTCGGGGCTTACCGTGTCGCGCCAGACGGGTCCATGGTGTTTTTTCAGCAGGGCGGGAATGCCGGGCGCCCTCCGGAACCCCTTTTATTGGATCTTGCCGGGGATTTATTGGGTTTTGCACAATATGCTTATATTGCGTGTTGAAAAAAGGCCCTGCGACAGCTGGCCAAAAGCTTCCTTTAACAACCTAAAAATCGTATCCGGATGACAACAACGATCTCCCAAAAGCACCCGCGTGGTCTTTACGTACTTTTTTTCGCTGAAATGTGGGAACGTTTCAGCTATTATGGGATGCGGGCTATTTTGCTAATGTACCTGATTGATCAGATACGGGGAGGAATGGCCCTCAGTGTGGCCGAAGGTACCGCTATTTATGGTTTGTATACTGCTTCAGTGTACTTGCTAACGTTACCCGGAGGGTGGGTGGCAGATAACCTCCTGGGCCAGAAGAAAGCCATCTGGTACGGCGGGATTATCATCATGCTGGGACATATCATCCTGGCTATCCCGGGCGGGAATAATCTGTTTTTTGCGGGATTGGCGGTGGTAGCAGCCGGAACCGGTCTCCTCAAACCGAACATCAGCTCCATCGTGGGAGAGTTGTATCCGGAAGGGGGCGCGCGCCGCGACGCTGCATTTTCCATTTTTTATATCGGGATCAACCTGGGCTCTTTCCTGGGGATGCTGACGGTCGGGTACCTCGGGCAGATGGTGAACTGGCACCTGGGGTTCGGAGCCGCGGCAGTAGGAATGTTTCTCGGGCTGGTCGTATTCCATTTCGGAGGAAAGGCTTACCTGGGAGGCTATGGGGAGAAGCCTGAAAAAATACCGGTTGCAGAGGGGACGCCAGGGTCGGGAAAGCAAAAGGCGATGGGCCTGGGCCTGATTGCCCTGCTGGTCGTTTTTCTGGCCACCCTGCAGCTTACCGGAGTAATCAACCTGGGGTCGGCGCAGGGCCTGGCACAGGCAGCCGGTATCATCATCGTGGCGGTGGCTTTTATCTATTTTCTGTATATCCTGGTAGCCGGCGGGCTTACCGGCGAGGAGCGGAAGCGGGTGGTGGTGCTGATTGTGTTTTTCCTGGCTGCGGCGTTGTTTTGGTCGGGCTTTGAGCAGGCAGGGTCGTCCCTGCAGATTTTTGCAGAACGGCATACGGCCCGGCATGTGGGCGACTTCGAAGTCCCTTCCAGCTGGTTTCAGAATTTCAACCCGTTTTTTATTGTATTGCTGGCCCCGCTGATGGCATCGCTCTGGATATTTTTAGCACAGCGAAAGATCAACCCGCCTACTCCGGTTAAGTTTGCGTTGGGATTGTTGCTGATGGGGGGCGGCTTTCTGGTCATGAAGTTTGGAGCAGATGCTGCCGTCAAAGGGGAACTGGTCTCTCCCATGTTTCTGGCAATGACGTATTTGCTGCATACACTGGGCGAACTGTGTCTGAGTCCGGTCGGACTCAGTACCTACACCAAACTGGCGCCCAAACGGTACGTAAGCCAGCTGATGGGCATCTGGTTTGTCGCCGCTTCCCTCGGGAACCTGATCGCCGGACTTTTTGCAGGGGGCTTTGACGAGGAAAATGTGGCACAAATGCCGGGCTTGTACAATCAGGTCTTTCTCTTCGCGATAGGGTTCGGATTGTTACTGCTGGTATGCTACAAACCGATCAAAAAATGGATGGGGGGAATTCAATAACAGCCTATATATAATAACTTTATGGAGATAGAAGCAAAGATTGGCAGTGTCTTTACACACCGTTTCCGCTTTACGCAGGCGGACGTGGAGCGGTTTGCAGCCGTAACCGGAGATAATAACCCCTTACACCTGGATGCGGCGTTTGCTGCAACGACGGCGTTTAAACGGCCCATTATTCACGGAATGCTCGGGGCCAGTGTTTTTACAAAAGTACTGGGAACCGAATATCCCGGGTTTGGATCGGTTTACCTGAAGCAAACACTGGAGTTCCTGAGGCCCATGTTTGTGGAGACGGATTATGAAGTGGGTTTTACGATAGTCGCGCTGGATCCTCTGAAGCACACGGCCGATATTAAAGGGGAAGTGGTCAGCGTCGAAACGAAAAAAGTATGTACGCGCGGGGTGGCTACCCTGATGAATACAGAAAAGTTTTAAGGAGCACTACGGCGGCCCGTATATAAAAAGAGCATCATGATCTGATCGTCATGATGCTCTTTTTGTGAATTCTTTCAGGGTGCTTATCCTTCGTTCTTCTTATTTTGAACTTCCGTGCGGACTTCCTGAGCCAACGTTTTCAGATCCTGTAATCCCTTACGAACGCGGGTCCCGGCCGCCTGATTGTTCTTATTGTAGAATTTGTCGAAATCACCTTCCAGTGACAATACCAGGTCTTTTATTTGCTCAAATCTTGCCATGATTAATAATTTGTTTAGTTGAAAAAATGGCTGCAAACACGTATTTAATGGTGTTTAGGCCGAAATTTAGCAATTATATACATTCAGCCAATCCAATTTATCAAAAAAACACTTCAAATAATCCAAATCTTTTCGGAAGGGTTTGTAAGCGATTGATTGTCAGTTGGTTGTAAAAATGCCGTTGACACAAATAAAATTTCCTGAAAGAAGGTTTTTTTTGGAAAACCCCCTTTCTGACAAGAGGAAACCATTTTTTATCAGATCGCTACCTTTTCGGTGACCACACGGTACTCACGGTTGGCCAACTTTTCCGCCAGGACGGTAAATGCCTCCAGCGTGTACTGTACATCCTCCAGAGAATGAGAAGAAGTGGGAATGAGCCGCAGCATGATTTGCCCTTTAGGAACGACGGGGTACACCACGATCGAGCAGAAAACGCCCATGTTTTCGCGGAGGTCTCTCACCATCGTGGTAACCTCGGGCACACCGCCTTCGCTCTGGAGAAATACCGGTGTAACAGGAGACTCTGTTTCCCCGATGTCAAAACCTCTCGCACGGAGTCCGGTTTGCATGGCGTTGACGTTC
Source organism: Telluribacter humicola (assembly GCA_040394475.1). Lineage (GTDB taxonomy): Bacteria > Bacteroidota > Bacteroidia > Cytophagales > Spirosomataceae > JBEBSD01. The sequence goes on from JBEBSD010000001.1 coordinate 30,515, forward strand.
TCCCAGAGCTTTGACCGCAGCTCAGGAAGCTCTTTAATAAGCTGCAGGCGTCTCCTTCCCCCCTGTACATAAGGCATTGGCAAGGCCTTGGCGTAGGTTTGAGACCGCATGTTATATTTAAGGTACATGATGATATCCGGATCATCGCAGGCAATGAAGGCGCCAATTCCTGCCATCGATTTGGCGAAAGTGGAAAAGTATAAATCGATGGCCCCCTGTACACCCAGGAATTCTCCGACTCCGGCGCCCGTGGCGCCCATGGTCCCGAATCCGTGCGCATCGTCTACCAGGAGCCGGAAATTGTATTTTTCTTTGAGTGCAGCAATGGCTTTCAAATCGCCGACCTTTCCGGACATCCCAAAAACGCCTTCGGTGATGACCAGCACGCCCCCGCCTTTTCCTTCTGCCTGCTTGAGGGCACGCTTCAGGTTGATTTCGAGGCTGGCCATATCGTTGTGCTTGAACTTGTAATAAGTCCCCATCTTGGCTTTATGCAGCCGGATCCCGTCGATGATACAGGCATGTGATTCTGCATCGTATACGATTACGTCCCGGTGGTCCACAATACATTCGATGGCAGACATGATCCCCTGGTACCCGTAATTAAGCAGGAACGCATCTTTTTTGCCGACAAACCCCGCAAGTTCCTGTTCAAACAATTCATGCTCGGAAGTGTTGCCGGACATCATCCGGGCGCCCATCGGGTAGGCCAGCCCCCATTCTGCCGCGGCTTCCGCATCTGCTTTACGGACTTCCGGGTGGTTGGCCAGGCCGAGGTAATTATTAAGACTCCAGTTTAAAACTTCTTTGCCTTTGAAGCGCATTCGCGGCCCGAGTTCTCCTTCTAACTTGGGGAATGAAAAGTAATGATGGCCGTTTACCATCTGTACTGAAGCACCGATTGCACCCCAGTTACTGTGCAGTTTCTCGAAAATATCCACTTTCTTGGTTTTTAATTGTGGGCATTCCACCGCCGGGTATGGCGGTGTTAAATCTGGCGAATTTAAGAAAAAATTTAATGCGAAGCCTCATTGGCTGGAAAACTTATACCAAGCGGATTACCTGTATATTCCTATTTCTTAATGGGAGGGCCGGAGGGCGGTGCCTGTTTTTGCAGGATTATTGGGGGTGATGCTTTAATTTTAACAGGTTTTTCTAAAAAAATCAGAATGGGGGTGTATATTTAAAAAAATAAACTATTTTTGCCGTCTTATTTTTTTGTGGCAAAAGGGTTTTTACAGGTTGTTCGCAAGGAAAATTAACTATTCATTTTTGGCACTCTTCTGATTGCACCCGCAGTATGAAATTATCGGAATTTAAATTTGATTTACCACAAAGTTTAATCGCATTGCATCCTGCTGAACGCGGTGAGGCACGAATGATGGTGGTTCATCGTAAAACAGGAAAGATAGAACATAAAACCTTTACAGACATCATCCAGTATTTCAGTGACGGCGATGTGATGGTGGTTAACAATACTAAGGTTTTTCCGGCCCGGCTGTTTGGCCAGAAGGAAAAAACAGGAGCCAAAATCGAAGTATTCCTGCTGCGTGAATTGAATCGGGAAATGCGTTTATGGGATGTCCTGGTGGATCCGGCGCGGAAAATCCGGGTAGGAAATAAATTGTATTTTGGAGATAGCGACCTGGTAGCGGAAGTGATCGACAACACAACTTCCCGCGGAAGAACAATCCGGTTTTTGTACGATGGCTCCTATGAGGATTTTATGAAACTGGTAGATGAACTGGGCGAAACACCGCTGCCTCCCGAAATTATTACCCGCCGTGAGGTGGAAAGTGAGGACAGAGAACGGTTCCAAACCATTTTTGCAGAACATCTGGGGGCCGTGGCAGCGCCAACGGCCGGAATGCATTTTACAAAGGTGCTCGCTAAAAAGCTGGAAATAAAAGGAATAAAATTTGCTCCTATTACACTCCATGTAGGGTTAGGGACCTTCCGGAACGTGGATGTGGAAGACCTTACCAAACATAAAACGGATTCCGAGAACTTTGCCATCAACGCCCAGTCTTCAGCGCTGATCAACGATGCCCTGGATAACGACAGGCAGGTGTGCGCTGTCGGGACTACCGCCCTGAAAGCAATCGAGTCGTCGGTCTCTGCCAGTGGCCATGCGAAGCCGGTGGTGGGGTGGACCGACAAGTTTATTTTCCCGCCGTATGAGTTCAAGATCGGAACCTCCATGGTGACCAGCTTTCATTTGCCGGAATCGATTCTATTGATGACTGCCTGTGCTTTCGGCGGGTACGACCTGATCATGAAGGCCTATGAAACGGCGCTGAAGGAAAAATATAAATTCTTTACTTATGGTGATGCCATGCTGATCCTGTAAGCAGGACGCTACAGAGCGGCAGGAAGTCCCGGGCGGGACATGGAAGGGATGAAAAAGTATGCTATTATCGTTGCAGGCGGCAGTGGTTCACGCATGAAAAGTGACCTGCCCAAACAGTTCCTTTGTTTAAAAGGGCTTCCTTTGCTCATGCATACATTAAGGGCATTCGAACAATTCTCCGGAGAAATCAACCGGCTGCTGGTATTGCCCCGGGTGCAGTTGGACACGTGGAGCGAATTGTGCCGGAAGCACGGTTTTGAAAGCGATTACCGGCTGGTGGAGGGCGGAGAGACACGGTTCCATTCCGTTCAGAAGGGGCTGGATGCAATTGCGGAAAAGACCGGGCTGGTAGCGGTTCACGACGGAGTAAGACCGTTAGTTTCACCAAAGCTGATTGCCAGCGGGTATAAGGTCGCTTCCGAATACGGTTCGGCCATAGCCAGCGTACCGTTAAAGGATTCGATCCGGCAGCAAAACCCGGAGGGAGGCTGGCGGGCAGCAGACCGGGATGCATTCCGGATGGTCCAGACTCCCCAGACCTTTCGCCTGGACTGGATAAAAGAGGCCTTCAGGGCGGCTTATCGGCCGCTTTTTACCGACTGCGCAAGTGTTGTCGAGCATGCAGGATTCCCGATCCGGCTGATAGAGGGGGCCTATACCAACATTAAAATCACCACACCCGAGGACCTGGTGATGGCGGAGGCCTTCTGGGGCGCAGCCGGACAGGATGATCCGGTATCCCGATAGCCGTTCGGTGTACTTTCCGGCGGTTTCACACCATTTCCGGTTATTCCGCAACCAGGAAATGTACAATCCGGCAGGCGCTTCCTTCACTTTTTTCATTGCGTTCCGGCAGTATCGAAAGCGTCAACGTATGATTTCCTTCCGTAAGCTCGTCATCCAGTACCAGGTACCAGGGCAGGTGCAGCTGCTGGCTCCATTGACTGAATAAATCGAGTTTCCGGGGCTTTTTCCCATCAATCTGGTAGGTGATTATTCCCGCATCAGGACCTGAAACAAGGGCGATGCCCACTGCTTTTCCCTTGAACCGGTAGGTCAGGCTTGCGCCGGGTTCATGGGCAACCAGCATAGGAACGTTTACAAAACCACTGCGTGTCGCTACTTTTTTGACGGGCGTCCAGGAAGGATCGATCCGGAAGCCGGTCAGTTTTGTGGCATTAGCGAGAGAGCCGTAGGATGCCCTGGTGTAGGAAAATGGATCCAGCAATTCCGGGAGCTTCCGTATCGGTCCGGCAGCAATAAGTTCCTGTGAGCGTAACAATGTTTTCAGTGACTGAAAATAGAGTTCTTGCCCAAAAGGAGACGGGTGCAGGTCTTTGAAATCGTATTTCCAGGAAAATTCGCCTGCTTTCACGCGGTCGTATACTTCCTGTGAAAGGTTGATAAAAGGAAACCCGTAATGCCGGGCGACCGTCTGATGCACACGTACTTCCACCGGTTCCTTTTGGGCATCGTAATCGCCGAATTTATCGGGATCAGCGAAGGCCATCAACACGATATCCACCTTTGGATTTGCGGCATAAGCCAGTCGGCAAATCCCCTCCAGGGCCCGGATCTGTGCTTTTTCACGGAAACCGTTCGTACGGTCATTCACAGCGCTTTCCACCAGTAACAGGTCGGGTACGCCTTTAGCCAGGACGTCTGTACCGAAACGAAAGGCATGCGGTGTACTCCCCAGCGAAGGGATACCGGCCGAAATGAACTCGAAGGCCGTATCCGGGAAGCGCTCTTGCAAATATTGGATCATCTTTGTTCTCCAGCCTGGATTATGAGTAATAGAGCCTCCCAAAAAGGCAACCGTGCCCTTCTTTTCTACTTCGAATTGCTGCAATGCATAGCGGATACCCCCGTTGTTTTCAATATAGGCTTTGCCTGGAAGGGGCTTCCTGACCGGATAACTGTGGCGTTGGACGAAATCGGCGAAAAGAGCCGGGTCTTCAATTTTGAAGTGGTGTCCTTCCAGCTGTTGCTCTCCCCTGGTCATCGGATAAACGGTAGCCGGGCCTCCCAGTTTGATATAATTGGCAATCAGCCGGTCGGTATTTTCTTCATTGGGTACAATTTTATCCCGTAGGCTGACGACATGCAGCACCGGGACTTTATAGGCAGCCAGCCCTTCCAGTTGTTCCAGGGGGATATCTTTGAAGTCCAGGGCCTGTGTTTCCGTAAATCCATAGAGCCCAAGCCATTTTTCCCAATCCGATGGCGAGCCTTTTCCGGCACCCTTTCCACCCGGCCAGCTTTTGGGGTCGCATACCGGGGCTTCGGCGTAGATGCAGCTAACCTTTTCCGGATTGCGTTTCGCCCATCCATACGCGTACAGGCCCCCGCGGCTGACGGCTTCCAGGGCCACTTTTGGCGCGAACCCTCTCCGGTCAACGAGGTATTCGTAGAAATCATCCCAAATCAGCAAGGCGCCGGGGTGGCCAAAGAGGTTATTGGTATTGACATAAGCGATGTGAAATCCGCGGTCGACCAGTATGCTGTCCATCTCTGTATGCCAGTCCGGAAAATGTGCCCGCCATACCCAGGGCTTGCCCGTTAAAGCAGTCTTGGGCTTTATGACCCAGGCTTCCCGGTCCTGGAAAGTAAAGGTTTCCTTTTCAAAGCCCTTCCAGTCAGTAGTCGTTTGCCGGGCGGAAAGGATCGGAGGGAAGCAGGACGAAAGAATTAAAAGAAAGCAGATCGATGATAATTTTCCCATTTTTTCAAGAGCCGGTTGTGCGAATGAATGGTGTAACGGAACAAATGCCGGCGCAATGGTGAAAGCCTGAAAACCGGGCGGTCTACTTTTCGGGCGCTTATTTTGTGTATAAAGAGGCTCCGTGGACTGTGTCTTCACAGTCCACTTTTGACACCAGCCTGGTTCTAGTCTGTGAAGACACAGACCACGGTCGTCGTTAGACCTGAATGACACCGACGTTAAAAGCTTCTGTAACCGGGGCCTGGTTAGCGGCTTCGATGCCTGTTGAAATAATGCGGCGGGTTTCCAGCGGATGGACGACGTCATCGACCCATAACCTGGCGGCGGCAAAATAGGGGGATAACTGGGAATCATATCGTTCCGAAATCTCCCGGGACAGCCGGGCTTCTGCGTCATCCGTCAACTCTTGTCCCCGGGCCTTCAAAGAAGCGGCCTGTATCTGAACCAGGGTTTTGGCAGCAGTAGCGCCACTCATGACCGCCATTTGCGCGGTTGGCCAGGAGAAAATAAGGCGGGGGTCATACGCTTTTCCGCACATAGCGTAATTACCGGCGCCGTAAGAATTACCGATAATAAATGTAAACTTCGGAACCACTGAGTTGGAGACGGCATTGACCATTTTGGCGCCGTCTTTTATAATGCCGCCCTGTTCGCTGCGGCTGCCAACCATAAAGCCTGTTACATCGTGCAGAAACAGGAGCGGGATTTTCTTCTGGTTGCAGTTCATAATAAACCGTGCCGCCTTGTCCGCGGCGTCGGAATAGATAACACCGCCCATCTGCATTTCCCCTTTCCCTGATTTTACGACTTTCCGTTGATTGGCTACAATTCCTACAGCCCATCCGTCGATACGGGCATAGGCACAGATAAGTGATTTTCCGTAGCCTTCTTTATACTGTTCCAGCTCACCGGCATCGACGATGCAATCGAGGAGTTCCAGCATATCGTACGGTTTTAACCGGTCGGAAGGGAGGAGTTCCAGCAGTATCTCCGGGTCTTTGGCCGGGTCTTTGGCAGCGATGCGGTCGAAACCGGCTTTAGGGGTATGGCCCAGTTTCGAAATGCGTTTCCGGATGGCGTCCAGGCAGCTTTTGTCATCCGGATATTGATTGTCGGTAACACCCGAGATTTCGGAATGCATCCGGGCGCCGCCAAGGGTTTCCGCATCGACGTCCTCTCCCACCGAGGATTTGACCAGGAAAGGTCCTGCCAGGAACAGTGAGCCGGTTCCTGTGACGATCAGCGCTTCATCCGACATGGCGGGCAGGTAGGCGCCCCCCGCCACACAGCTGCCCATAATGGCGGAAATCTGGACAATTCCCATGGAAGTCATCCGGGCATTGTTCCGGAAAACCCTGCCAAAGTGCTCTTTATCGGCAAAGACATCCGCTTGTAAGGGCAGGTAAATACCTGCGCTGTCGACCAGGTAGATGACGGGCAGCCGGTTTTCCATCGCTATTTCCTGGGCGCGCAGGTTTTTTTTGGCGGTGATTGGAAACCAGGCGCCTCCCTTTACGCTGGCATCATTCGCTATGATGACGCATTGCCGGCCTTCCACATAACCAATGCCGGTGATGACGCCGCCCGACGGGCATCCTCCTTCCGATTCGTACAAGCCTTCTCCGGCAAACGTCCCGATCTCCAGAAAAAAGCTATCGGGGTCAGTGAGGTAGCCGATTCGCTCGCGGGCAGTGAGTTTACCCTTTTTATGCTGGGCAGCCAGTTTCTCCAAACCGCCGCCCAATTTTACGGTTTCCCGTTTCATTTTTAATTGCTGACAAAGGCTTTGCATGTGTGGCGCCATTTTGAATAAGAGTAGTATGAAAGTAAGCAGCGGTTGTAATTTAAGGGTAATATAGTTATTTTTGAAGAAAACGACTACAGAATATCCACCCTTACCGACTCTGCCTTTTGCGGGCAGCAACAAAGAATATACGATCTTCATTCACGCATTCTATTCGATACAACTTAATACAACGATGATGAAAATTCAAAAGATGGTATCCGGAATCGGTTGTTGGATTGCCCTGACGGGGATAATATCCGGAACAGCGCTGCGGGCACAGGCCCCGAAGGTTGAGTTGAAACCGGTGATCAGCACGGGGTTAAGCCAACCCATGCAGATTGTACATGCCGGGGACAATTCCCACCGATTGTTTATTGTTCAGAAGCAGGGTACGGTAAAGGTTTTTAAGCGCATAGACGATGAGCAATTTACCGATGCGGGAGACTTCCTTGCCATTACGGATTTGTTCGCGACGGGAGAACAGGGCCTTCTGAGCATGGCCTTTGATCCGGGCTATCCGCTGAATGGCTTTGTTTACCTGTATTTTACCAATAATAACGGGAATCTGGAGCTGGCCCGTTACACGGTAAGCGATGATCCGGACCGGGCAGACCCGGCCTCTAAAGTACAGCTGCTGGAAATAGAGCATCCGGTTAATGACAACCATAACGGAGGAGAAATACATTTCGGAACTGATGGCTTCTTATACGTTTCCACCGGCGATGGCGGCGGCGGCGGCGATGTGCCCAATAACGCACAGAATAGTGATTCTTACCTGGGGAAGCTGTTGCGGATCGATGTGAGCGGCGGTACAGCGGCTGTGCCCGAAGGGAACCCCGTACCGGGGAGCCTGCTGTATGCGCGGGGGTTAAGAAACCCGTTCCGATGGAGCTTTGACCGGGAGACAGGCGACGTATGGATAGGAGATGTGGGACAGAACCGCTGGGAGGAAATCAATGTGATAGCGCAGGACCAGTTGGCGGACGCTAATTTTGGCTGGAGGTGTTATGAAGGGGAGGTGGCTTATAACATGGAGGGATGCGGCGCCGGGTATCATATGCCGGTGTATACCTATGCCATCGGAAACGATAACGGCCGGTCGGTGGTGGGCGGAGTGGTATACCGGGGACAGGAATTCCCTTTGCTGAAGGGATATTACATTGGGGCCGATCACTACAAGGATGTTTTGCATCTGATAAAAAGGACAGGAGATGCTTATGCGGTAGAGGTGCAGGCTGACGGGCTGACGAATATCTCGGATTTCGGAGAATCTGAAAACGGCGAACTATATGCTGCCCGCCTGGCGGACCACACGGTGTACCGGATCACGGCCGCTTCTTCGCTAAGCGTTACGCTGACCGGCTTTTCGGCGCAGATCGAAAGCGAGGGAGTCCTGCTGACCTGGACCACGGGCGAGGAGGTTAATTTCGACCGGTTTGAGGTACAGCAGAGCCTCAATGCGCAGGATTATACGGTAATCGGATCCGTGGCGGGGAAAGCGGAGGAAGGGCAGGGCGCTTCGTACAGTTTTACAGATGCCTTTCCGGCGCCCGGCCAGAGCTATTACCGGCTGAAGATGGTCGACAGAGATGGTTCGGTAATGTACTCCGCTATTATCGGGGTCAACCGGATCGTGAGCGGAACGGATCCGGAAGCCGCCGAGTGGTTCATTCTGCCCAACCGGATCACGGCCGATGAGCTTTCGATTAAGCTGCCGGAAGCCTTTGAGGAGCTGGAATTGGTAAATATGTCGGGACAATGTGTCCAGCGAAATGACCTGAATGGCAAAACCGGCAGCTTCCGGTTGAAAACGGGGAAGTTCCCGCCGGGAATTTATTTTGCACGGTTCCGGAAGAAAGAGAAAGTGGTGGTACAGAAGCTGCTATTTACGTTTTGATTGTTTTCGTAAAAATATTTAAGGTATTTTGCAGCTTTAATCGCAACTGGCTCGCCATTACATGAAGAAAATCAGTCTGAGTGACTCAGGACCAAAAGTGTCCGAAGCAATTTATGGTTTCTGGAGATGGGAAAATCAAGGCTCCGAAACGACTGCCAAAATTGAAAAAACGGTAAGTCTCTGTCTGGAATTGGGGGTGAATACGTTTGATCATTCCGATAGTTACGGAGAAGGGGCTATTGAGGAATATTTCGGACAAGTAATTCAAAACAAGGCTTTCAGGCGGGAGGAACTGGTATTATTCAGTAAGTGCGGGATCCGAAGATCGTCGGATGGCCGGTACGTCTATTACGATACTTCCCGGGAACATATTCTGAACAGTATTGAATCTTCCCTGCGAAAGCTGAAGACAGATTACCTGGATATTTTTCTCCTCAACCACAGCGATTTGCTGTCGGACCCCGAGGAAACCGCCATGGCGCTCGCAGAAGTCGTCAATTCGGGAAAGGCCCTGCATATCGGGGTCGCCAACTTTACGGTTTTTCAGCACCAGTTGCTGGCGTCCTACCTGCGGAAGCCTATTGTGACCAATCATATCGAGCTCAACCTGATGAATACCACCGCCATTAGTGACGGCCGGGTGGATTTTATCAAGCAATGTTTCAGCAAGCCCCTGGCCTGGTCGCCGTTGGCCGGAGGCAGGATCCTGGAAGGGACGGATGAAAAAGCGGTACGTATCCGGGGAAAGCTAAAGGAAATCGGCGCCAAATATGACGCGAATATCGAACAGGTAGCCGTTGCCTGGCTGATGCGGTTAGGCACCCTTCCGATCATCGGTTCGCAGCTGGAAAGCCGTATCCGCAATGCCGCCAGCGCCTCCGATATCCGGTTAACCTACGAGGATTGGTATGAATTATATCATTTAACCACATCGTTGTAGATCCGTTGCACGCAACGGATCTACAACGATGCCCGTTCGATTTTGTATTTTTTGCCTTTCATCTTTTCGTCTGCAATCCGGAGAAGCAGCGCTGCTGCCTGGTCTCTTTTCACGGCGACAAAGGAAGCAGTGTCTTTTACTTCGATGAGCCCGAGGTCCTGTTTGTCCAGCTTTCCTTTTTGCAGCAAAAAGCCGACGATATCCATTTTGCTCAGTTTGTTCTTCTTCCCGCCGCTGATATAAAGGGTGGTCCAGTCCGGCGTCACGGGCAAAGGCAGCTGCCAGGGAAGTTCCAGTCTTTGCGTGTTTTCGCGGATAAATCCCGGGAGTTTGTCCGTCTCGCTGAACAAAATATAGGCGGTTCCTTCTGATTGCATGCGGGCTGTTCTGCCGTTCCGGTGCGTAAATTCGTCCGGTTTCATCGGAAGTTCGTAATGGATGACATGTTTCATATCCGGGATATCCAATCCGCGGGCGGCCAGGTCGGTAGCTACCAGGTGCGACACAGAGCCGTTCCTGAAGCGGATGAGGGCCCGCTCCCGGTCGGGTTGCTCCATTTTGCCATGAAAAACAGCGCATTCGATTCCGGCGGCTGTCAAAGTGCTGCCAATGAGCGCTACGGTATCCCGGAGATTGCAGAAAATAAGGGCGGAATCGCTGCCCAGGAACCGGAGCAGCTGTACCAGCTTTTCCGGTTTGCCGTCTTTTCCGGTCTCCACGAGCCGGAGCGATAATCCCTTCACCTGCCTGCTGCTCCTGATAAAATCAAGCGTCACAGGAGCTGTCAGCCGGGTGAAATCGGGGAGTTGAGAGCCGGCTGTTGCCGAAACCAGCACCTTCTTCTTCAAATGCGGCAGGTTTCCCAGGATCTCCGTCATTTCTTCCTGGAAACCCAGTTGAAGGGATTTGTCGAATTCGTCCAGCACCAGCATGGAAATGGTTTTGGCGGTGAACGACTTCCGGAAAATATGGTCCAGGATCCTTCCGGGTGTACCGATCAGTAAAGCCGGCGCTTCCTGCAGGCTGCGGATCTCTGTAGGCATATCGTGGCCCCCATAGCAGCAGGTCACTTTGTAGCCGGTGGCCATTTTGCGCCATACCTGTTCGATTTGCAGTGCCAGTTCCCGGGTCGGTACGACCACCAGGCATTGCACCCCGCGGGCTTCAGTCTGCATCAGCGACAGCACGGGGAGCAGAAAAGCCAGCGTTTTTCCCGAACCGGTGGGAGATAGTAAAAAGACCTCCGGATTTTCGAGAATGGCGGCTTTTGCCGCTTCCTGCATCTCATTCAATGCAGCAATCCCGAAGGCGGCAAGAACGGCGGGTGGGGTTTCAATATCAGACATGGGGCAAAGATACCGGAACCTTTGGTGATGTGCGCTAAAAAGAATTCAGTCGTCTTAACCGATACGGGCTTTTCGTAGGGTTACCAATGAAGTCTTCCACGGAGAAAACTTACAAAATAAAATCCAACCCCCCACATCAGCAATAATCCAATTACAGTCCCAATTGCATACCGGCGCATTCCTTGTTTGTACTTTTCCGGCGGTAAGACTTCCGGAATAGGGGTGTCCCGGACCTTTCTGAGCATGTAAAGAAGGAAGAGCTCAGTAGGCAACAGGAAGAAAATAATACCCAACACGATTGTCTTAAAGGACATTTCCCTAAAGAGACCGTATTTCTGCAGGATACCAAAATGGGCGAGTGTCTGAGTTACAATAAAAACCACGGCACCGAAATAGCTAAAGAAAAAACCCCACAGCTTCGCCATCAACGAGAATTTGTCCGGGCGTCCCCCTTGCTTGAGATTTAGATGATAGCAAAAATCGCGAAGCTCAATAAAAAATTGCTTAAAGGTAACCATGGCGCAAGGTCGTATAATTCATTGGTACTTTTACGAGAACGGGGGGTGCCCCCTGGTCTGTGTCTTCACAGACCAGAGGTCGCTAGCCCTAAAGTGGGCTGTGAAGACACAGACCACGGTTCGCGTACAACATTTTGCAGGACACAACAAGAATTGATGTGTGCTATTTTACACGACCCGCCCGTCGGAAAGCGTCAGCTTCTTTGTCACGCAGGATGGAATTTCATGCGGATAATGCGAGACGTATAAAAGGGTATACTCAGAATGCGCGCAGATGGCGTCGACCACCGATTTAAAGTATTCGGTCGCGGCGCTGTCCAGTCCCTGGCAGGGTTCGTCGAGGATCAGCAGGGGCGGGTTTTTGACCAGCGCCCGGGCCAGCAGTACCAGCCGCTGTTCTCCTTTGGAAAGATGTCTGAACGTTTTTTCAAGCAATCCCGATACGGTCAGGATTTCGGCTACCAGCAGCACCCGCGCGTGTTGCTCCGGCGTGATTTTTTTAAAATAGACCCCCGTGGCGTCAAAAAAGCCCGAAGCAATGGTGTTGTAAACCGAAATGGCAGCCGGGAAATACAGGTGGAGCTCGGGGGAAACATGCCCGATACGTTGTTTGATATCCCACATCGAAAAGCCCGTGCCCCTTTTCGGGTGGTCAAAAATCTCAAAATCGTTGGCAAACCGTTGCGGATGGTCGGCATTGATAATGCTCAGCAGGGTCGATTTGCCGGAGCCATTCGGGCCGGAAAGCGCCCAGTGCTCGCCTTTCTTAACGGTCCAGCTGACATTATCCAGCACGGCCCGGCCGTCATACACCACCCGGATGTTCCGCAGCCGGAAAGCATATTCGAAATCGCGGTGAATGGGCGGGCCTAACCGGCGGAGCAGCTCGGACGATACCACGTGATCGTACCGATTAACAGTACTGCCTGAATGCTGCTGCCAGGCGGCTTTGGGACCGCTATAAACCAGCTGCCCGGCTTCCAGCTCCGCGACATGCGTTATAAAATCCGGGATTTCCTGTGCAGAGGTCGCCAGAATGACCGTCATTCCGGAAGCGGCAAGTGAAGCAAGCGCATTTCGGAGGATTTCACGGGAATGCACATCCAACCCCGTAAACGGGTAATCCAGCAGCAGCAGGTCCGGTTGTTTTGTCAGCGAACGGGCCAGCAGCATGCGACGGGTTTCGCCGTTGGATAAGGTTACAAAGGGATGATCGAGCAAGTGGGTAAGGGATAACAGCTCGCTGATTGCCCGCAGTTCTTCCGCTGAGACGGCAGGAGGCGGGAGACGGACAGAATGTGCGTCGATCGTCCCGACAGGCTTGAGCTGTCCGGTCAGGACTTCCCGGACGAGCGGGGCTATCCCGGCGTCCTGGCTGGAAAATCGCTGCTGGTAATATTGAGCGGCCGCATGGACAATCCGGTTAAACGAGAAGTCGCTGGCGACAAATTCCAAATGACCCTGCCGTTTTATTTTGCCGCTCCGGGGCGCCCATTTTCCCGCAATTGTTTCCAGCAAGGTAGTCTTTCCCGATCCGTTGCCGCCCACAACTGCCCATTGCTGTCCTTTAAGGATACGAAACGAGATAGCATGCAGGACCGGCGCATCGTATTTGCGTACAAAAACCTTGTCGAGAACCAGTAATTCCATGCGAAAAGAGGATAAAAACAAGCAACCAGAATCCTTCTCTCACAGAAAGGTCCTGGTTGCCTGGGAGCCGCCGCCCGGTATTATTGGTACAATACCGCCTTGACGGCTTCTATAATACGTTTTCCGTTAGGAAGAATTTCTTCGATCAGTGTGGGTGCATACGGAAGGGGAACATCCTTGCTGTTGATCCGCATAACCGGCGCATCCAGGTAGTCAAAAGCATAGCGCTGGACGTGATAAGCGATTTCGGAAGAAATAGCAGCCAGCGGCCAGGCTTCTTCCACCACCACCAGGCGATTGGTTTTTTTAACGGATTCGACAATAGCCGCATAATCGATAGGCCGTACCGTACGAAGGTCGATCAGTTCCGCTTCAATGCCCTGTTTGGCGAGTTCTGCAATCGCCGGATTGACGACGCGGGGGATCATTTTCCCAAAGGAAACGATGGTGACATCACTCCCTGTACGCTTAATATCGGCTTTTCCCAAAGGGAGCAGGTATTCTTCGTCCGGGATCTCCATTTTGTCCCCATACATTACTTCCGATTCCATGAAAATTACCGGATCATTGTCCCGGATGGCGCTTTTGAGCAATCCTTTGGCATCGTAGGGGTTGGCAGGGATCACCACTTTGAGCCCCGGAGTATTCGCAAACCAGTTTTCGAAGTTCTGGGAATGCTGAGCCCCCAGCTGTCCGGCATTCCCGGTAGGACCGCGAAATACGATCGGCACATTGTATTGTCCCCCTGACATGGAAAGCATCTTGGCTGCGCCGTTGATGATCTGATCAATGGCCACCAGGGAAAAGTTGAAGGTCATGAATTCAATGATCGGCCGCAGACCGTTCATCGCTGCCCCAACCCCGATTCCGGCAAACCCCAGTTCCGCGATGGGCGTATCCACTACGCGTTTGGGGCCGAATTCCGCCAGCATTCCCTGACTGGCCTTGTAGGCGCCATTGTATTCGGCGACCTCTTCACCCATTAAAAATATATTTTCATCACGGCGCATTTCTTCAGACATTGCGTCTTTTATGGCATCTCTGAATGCTACTTCTCTCATGGGGTCGATTTATCTTACTCGGTAATAAATAGTATAAATTATCAAAGCGGTAAAAATAGGCAAAGGACGCCAATTCTCAAATTTATGACGCACATTATGACGCATAATGTACATATTTATAAGCGTTTGACAAGAATGTGAATATCGGCAGTACGGCCCTTATCATCGCTGCAGGAGATTTTCAGCCGGCCGGGAGATGGCTGAAAGAACACAGGCTCCTGTGGGGAGGCTGTCTGAAGAGGCTTATCGTTGACAAACCAATAGACGTCATCGACATCGAGGGCTGCGTGGCACCGGAGCTGCAATTGCTGGGAGTCATCGGTAAAGACGTAGTATTCAGCGCCGTCAAGCGGGCTGACAATCAGGGGCGCACCCTCTGTAAAAACCCGGTCGCAAGCAGGGTTATGGGGAGGGAGTTTCGGATAGGGTACCCGGGCATTGTTGTAAAAAGCAATGAGCTCGGGTGCAAGGTTGGGAAACAACTGCTTGACATAGCCCGTGGCCGGAAGACAGTAGGTACAATAGGAAAGGGTAGTCTGAGGATTGGTAAAAACCCATTTTTTATGCTGGCATCGTTTGTGGGGAGAAATACCCGGGAGAAAATACCCGGTGATCTGCTGTTCACAGAATACGGCCGGGAGATCGCCGCTGACGGCACATACTTTGCGCATTTGCAAGCCGGCCGGAAATGGCTGCGGCCGGCTGGGATTGTTGTAGTCGAGCGTGTTGAAAATTTCAAACAGGAGCGGCGTGGCAATATTGGCGCCGCTGAGTTCGGGAACTCCGGCCCCGGAAAAATTTCCGATCCAGACGCCGATCGTGTAATGCTGGTTGTAACCGATGCTCCAGGCATCCCTTTTACCATAGGAAGTTCCCGTTTTCCAGGCAATTTTGGGGAGCCGGTAGGTATTGTCGAAATGGTTGGGCAAGTCGGGGCGGTTGGGTTGTGAAAGCATGTCGGTGATCAGGTAAGCGGCAGCGGGAGAGACCAGGGCGGTGCCCGGGCTTTCCGGCGTCTCGACAAACCGCAGGGCATGGAGCTGGCCCCCCCTGGCGAAGGTCGCAAACAGTCGGGTAAGTTCTTCCAGCGAAACCCCGCATCCTCCCAGGATCAGGGAGAGCCCCAGTCCGCCGGCCTGCTGTTCGATCGTTTTAAAGCCCGCTTTCTTTAACTGGCTGACAAAAGCAGGGGTTTGCAGCTCCTGCAGGAGCTTAACGGCGGGAATATTGAGGGAGTTGGCGAGGGCAAACTCCACGGTAACCGGACCGTTGAAGCGGAGGTCGAAATTCTCCGGCTGGTAGCCGCCGAAATTGGTAGGAACGTCATTCAGCACTGTTTTCGGGGTTACCAGCCCGTTGTCAAACGCGGTTGCATACAGGAGCGGTTTCAGGGTGCTCCCCGGGGAACGCACGGCCCGGACGCCATCGACCTGGCCGCCGTCTTCCGGGTTGTTAAAATCGGCCGATCCGACGTAAGCCTCTACGGCCATGGTGGCATTATTAACGACGATGACGGCCGCATTATGGATGTTCAGTGCCTGTATCCGGGAGACGTAGTTAGCAACAAGCTTCTCTGTACGGGATTGCCGGTGGGCGCTCAGGGTGGTATGAATCAATTGACCCTCGTGCGACTGCTGCAGCCGGCGCGACAAGTGGGGGGCGTTACGGGGGAGCTGCCGCCGGTAGGCCGCAACAGGTTCCCTGAGAGCGTCCTGTACGATGCCGGCAGGGAACAAGCCGCTTTTTTCGAAGGCCCGCAGCCAATGATCCCGCTGCTGCAGCAGGGCCGGGTTGTTTTTGCCGGGTTGCAGGCGGTTGGGTTGGTTGGGGATGATGGTAAGGGTTGTAATTTCAGACAGGCTCAAAAGTTGGGGCGGCTTCCCGTAATAGAGCAAAGACGCCGCTTTAATTCCTTCAATATTCCCGCCGAAAGGAATGAGGTTGCAGTACAGCTGAAGGATTTCCGGTTTCGAATAATGCCATTCAAGCTGCAGGGCATGCAGGATTTCAATGAGTTTGCTGCGGTAGGTGCGCGGGCGGGGCTCAAGGAGCCGGGCCACCTGCATGGTGATCGTGGAGGCTCCGGAAGTGCGGCGGCCTTTGAGCAGGTTGGTCCCGAAGGCCCTCCAGACGGCGAGCGGGTTGACGCCCGGATGCCGGTAAAAGTACTTATCCTCTTTATAAAGGAGGGTCTGACGGAGCAGGGGGGTGATTTCATCCACCCCGGCATATAGCCGCCATTTCTCATCTTTACTCAGAAAGGCATACAGCAATTCTCCTTCTGCTGCGGTGACCTGGGTGGCGTAGGGAATGTTCGGTCGAAAAGGGAAAAGCCGGTCTACTAACAGAAAAGTTGCCGCGCCCGCAAGCATTATCCCTATAATCCCTTTCAAAATCCCGAGGCAGGAATGGTTCAGGTAGTTCCGCATGCGAGAGGCGATCCCTAAAAAAAGCCGGAGACATTCCGGCTTCCGTAGACATAAAAAGATACCGGTTATTTGAAAAAGCCCTGCGGATCAGGATGCTTGGCCGCCAGTTGCTCTACAAAAGGCAAATTGATCATGGAAAAGTTGAGGACCCTTCCTTTGTGAAGATTTTCCCAGGCTTTCTCATACTCTTCTTTATAGTATTCCGTGACCGCCAGATTAAAGAAAGTCTGTGCGTACGTCGTGTCCAGCCGGGCTACGTGTTCCAGCAGGCGGTGGACTTCCTCCAGTTTGGCGCTATCGGCGGTTTCTTCATACTGTTTGATGGAGACAGAAGAAAGATCTACGGCCAGCGCCACATTTGTAGGCTCCAGGTCGACGCCCTTCGAGAGCATGCGAACCGCATTACCGAGGTCGTTGCGCTGAAAGCAGATAACCCCTAAACCCCAGAAGGAATCAATATTTTTATCATTCAGAAGGTAAGCAAGGTTAAAACGGTAGGTAGCGGTATCCAGTCGCCCCTCCTGCAGGTATTCCCATCCCCGGGCCGCAAAAAACTGGCTTGCTTCTTTACGGTCGGCAAAATTCTGGTCGCAATCACTGAGGAAACGGATTTCCTCCTGTATCTGGTCCGACGACTTCCGGAGCTCTCCGAATAAAGGCAGAACACGCCTTTCGGCTAACGAGAGAATCGGCGTTTCGGTGGATGTGCTTCCGGTAGACGAACTATTACTCACGAGCTGAGCCTGAGCATACGTTGCGACAGGGATCATTAATGCAAACCAAATACCAACTTGTATCTTCATTGTTTAATCGACTTCCCGTACGTACGGGTATAGCACTAATAGAAACGACAATTTTACAACAAATATTATATTATTTCCTGGATCTGCGCGTCGATTTTTTAGGTCGGACAGGTTTATCGGTCTTTCTGGCCTTTTTCTCATGAAAGGCGCCCTGGAAGTCCGGATCTTCTTTTCGCCGCTGATTGTCGATTTCCCGGAGCATATCCTGGCTTTCTTCAAACGGTGTAGGGACAATTTCGATAGCGGGCAGCGCTGCGCGGGGGATCGTCATCCGGATGATCGCTTCAATTTTCCGGATATGGTAATCGTCAGCGATGGTCATGAAGGTCAGCGCCTCGCCTTTTTTATTGGCTCTGCCGGTCCGCCCGATGCGGTGCACATAATCTTCGTAAATCAGCGGGACGTCGAAATTAATGACATGACTTACCTCGGTGACGTCGATTCCACGGGCGGCCACGTCGGTTGTCACTAATACACGGATTTGCCCCTCCTTAAAGTCATTCATGGCATTGATCCGGGAGTTTTGTCCCTTATTGGCGTGAATAACACGGATCTCTTCCTCGCCGACCACTTTCCTGACCAGGAATTTATAAATATTGTTGGCGGTTTCTTTCGTCCGGGTGAACACCATGATCCGCACGAAATCGTCGCGCTGCCTGAGCAGGTATTCCAACAGGTTGATTTTGGTCCGGAAATTGGGGACTTCGTAGATGCTTTGTGTAATCTGATCGGCAGTGGTGGCCTGAGGGGACACTTCTACTTTTTGGGGGAACTCGAGAAAATCGCCCGACAGCCGTTCGACTTTCTCGGCGAAAGTGGCCGAAAACAACAGGTTCTGCCGCTTTCGGGGGATTATTTCGAGGATGCGTCGGATCTGGGGCATAAACCCCATGTCCATCATTTTGTCGGCTTCGTCCAGGATGAGGGTTTGCAGCAGCTTTACATGGATTTCCTCTTTCAGGTAAAGATCCAGGAAGCGTCCGGGTGTGCTGACAATGATGTCGACACCGTTTTTGAGAACTTCAATTTGTGTTTTGGGGCCAATCCCGCCGTAAAGCGCCACGTGGCGGATATCGGTAAAACTGCTTAGCTGTCGGGTGGCTTCCGCGATCTGCAGTACCAGCTCACGGGTAGGAGCAAGGATCAGCGCGCGCGGATGGACGCCCTGTGCGTATTTGATCTTCATTAAGAGGGGAAGCACGAAGGCGGCGGTTTTCCCCGTTCCTGTCTGGGCAATACCCAGAAGATCATGCCCGGCCAGAATAAGGGGGATGGCCTGCTGCTGAATGGGCGAGGGGGCGTCGTAACCTGCCTCTTCCACGGCATTGAGCAACTGCCGGTTAAGCTTAAGCCCTTCGAAGGAAGGTGTATCCTGGTTCTCCATGCGGTAAAGTTAGGCAATTCATAATTAATTCTCCGATGATGGGTCACCCTTATTGGGATACTTGTTTAACTTTGCGTTCATCTTAAGTTTTGTATTTTCCAAAGAATGTCAACTCAACATAATACTGAAAAGCTACCTTTGGCCGAGCTGGCTGAGTCGTTGGAAGGGGAGTTTTTCAGTGACAGTACGCAACGGATGCTCTATGCAACCGACGCTTCGGCGTATCGCGAAATGCCGTTGGCGGTAGCCATCCCGCGGACAGAACAGGACCTCAGGAAATTAATAGCTTTTGCCGGCCGGTATCAGCAGTCACTGATCCCCCGGACAGCCGGAACTTCGCTGGCGGGACAGGTAGTCGGCAGCGGGATTGTCGTGGATGTGTCGAAGCATTTTACGAAAATCCTGGAAATTAATCCGGAGGAACGGTGGGTACGGGTGCAGCCCGGCGTGGTGAGAGACGAGCTCAACATGGCATTGAAAGCCTATGGCCTTTATTTTGGCCCGGAGACCTCGACCGCCAACCGGGCGATGATCGGGGGAATGGTCGGGAATAATTCCTGCGGCTCCAATTCGGTGGTGTATGGTAGTACGCGCGAACATCTGCTGGAAGCCAGGGCGCTCCTTGCAGACGGGTCGGAGGCGGTTTTCAAGGCGATTCCGGGAGAAGAACTGAACCGGTTGTTGCACACGGCCCGGTCCAGGAAAGGGGAAGCGTCACTGCTGGAGAAAATTTACCTGAAAACCGATGAAATCCTGTCCGACGCATTTAACGGGCAGGAAATCCGGAAAAACTTCCCGAAACGTACTATCGAACGACGCAATACAGGGTATGCGCTGGATATGCTGCTGGATTGCCGGCCCTACTCGGAAGCGGGGCCCGAATTCAATATGTGCCGGCTCATCGCAGGCTCGGAGGGGACGCTTTGTTTGCTGACCGAATTAAAACTGAATATTGTTCCCCTGCCCCCTGAAGTGCAGGGACTCGTATGCGCGCATTTCAATACGATCGATGAGGCATTGCGGGCAACGGTGCTGGCGTTGAAGTATCAGCCCCAGGCCGTAGAGCTGATCGACAGCTATATCCTGGAGTGTGCGGCCCGGAATGTGGAACAGCGGAAAAATGCCTTTTTTGTTCAGGCTACGGCAGCAGGAAACTATCCGGCTATTTTGGTTGTGGATGTTTCGAACCGGACACGGGAGGCAGTGGAAGCTACCGCCGCTGCCCTGGAAGCAGAGATGCGCACGGCGGGAACGGGGTATCATTTTCCGTTACTCTTCGGTGATGATACCAAAAAAATATGGACGCTGCGGAAGGCCGGTCTCGGCTTGCTGGCCAATATTCCGGGAGACGAAAAGGCGGTAGCCGTAATTGAAGACACGGCGGTTGATGTAAACGATCAACCGGATTATATTCGTGATTTCAACGAGATCCTGAAAAAGCATGGAATGTCGGCTGTGCATTATGCGCACGCAGGATCCGGGGAAATTCACCTGCGGCCCATTATCAACCTGAAGACAAAAGAGGGGCATGGACAGTTCCGTATGATTGCGGAGGAGATTGCCGGTCTGGTAAAACGATACGACGGCTCGCTTTCCGGGGAACATGGAGATGGCCGGCTGAGAGGCGAGTTTATCCCGAAAATGGTCGGGGCGCATAATTATGGGTTGTTCAGAGAGATAAAAAGTACCTGGGATCCGGCGGGGGTTTTTAACCCGGGTAAAATTACGGATACTCCTCCCATGGATACTTCGCTGCGTTATGAGGCAGATCTGCCTGTCAGGGAGGTGAAAACGTATTTCCGGTTTGAGAACCAGACCATTCTGCAGCATGCCGAGCAGTGTAACGGTTCGGGGGACTGCCGGAAAACAGCGCTCAGCGGCGGAACGATGTGTCCCAGTTTTATGGCGACACGCAATGAAAAGGATACGACCCGCGCCAGGGCCAATATCCTGCGGGAGATGCTGACAAATTCAACACAGGAGAACCCGTTTGATCATCCTGAAATAAAAGAGGTATTCGATCTGTGCCTGGCTTGTAAAGGATGCAAGGGCGAGTGTCCGTCCAATGTGGACGTGGCCAAGCTGAAGATGGAATTTCTGCAGCACTACCATAATGCTCATGGTGTGCCCCTGCGATCCTGGCTAATAGGGAATTTCAGCAGGATGACCGGGCTGATTGCCGGCATAGCGCCGTGGGGGTATAATTTTGTCTTTAAAAATGCACCGCTGCGCAGGCTTGCCAACCGGATAGTGGGATTTCATCCGGACCGGACAATGCCGTTGCTGCATGCAACTACCCTGAAGGGGTGGTACCGGAACTACCGGAAAGAACATGCCGCTCCCGAGGGGCGGACCGTATACCTGTTCTGTGACGAATTCAGCAACTATAACGATGTGGAGGTCGGGAAAAAGACGGTGCAGCTGCTGGAGACGTTGGGTTATCACGTGGTGATTCCGGATCACGGGCCGTCGGGCAGACCGCAACTTTCCAAAGGGTTATTGAAGGACGCCGGAAAAATAGCTGAAAATAATGTGAGCGCGCTTAAAGACCTCGTGTCGGCAGCGTCTCCGCTGGTAGGCATCGAACCTTCCGCTATCCTGACTTTCCGGGATGAATACCCCGACCTGGTCCCGGATGAGCTGGTGGCAGCTGCCAAAGCGCTGGCGGCAAACTGCCTGCAGCTCGACGAGTTTATTGCCCGCGAAATAGACGCAAAGCGGATCTCTCAAACGGCTTTTACAAGTGAGAAACGGCTGGTGAAACTCCACGGGCATTGTCAGCAAAAGGCCATTTCGGGAATGATCCCCGCGAAAAAAATGCTTTCGGTCCCCGAAAATTATACCGTTCAGCTGATCCCCTCCGGATGCTGTGGGATGGCCGGATCGTTCGGTTATGAGGCAGAACATTACGACCTGTCCATGAAAATCGGGGAACTGGTGTTGTTTCCCGCTGTCAGAAACCAGCCGGAGGAGGTCATTATTGCCGCCCCGGGAACCAGCTGCCGGCACCAGATCCACGATGGTACGGGCCGTAAGGCCCTGCACCCTGCAGAAATCCTGTGGGATGCGTTGCGGCGGTGATCCTATCCGCATTTGGAACTGCCGCAATCCTTGCAGGTCAGGCACCCTTCCTGGTAAATCAGATTGGTGGAATTACAATTCAGGCAGCGTTGTTTTTTGGATTCGGTACCATCGGGAACATACCGCTTAAGGGCCCGGGCAACCCCGTTTTTCCAGGTATTGATCGATTCATCCAACTGCAGGCTGTTGATCAGGTCTACCACCTTTTCGATAGGCATGCCATGGCGTAAGGTGCCGGAAATCAGCTTGGCGTAGTTCCAGTATTCGGGATTGAATTTATAGGAAAGGCCTTCAATGGTGGTTTTGTAACCCCTGGTGTTCTTGTATTGAAAGTCGTAGCGGGAACTGCCGTCCGCCTCCCGGTTTTTGATAATCAGGCCTTTGTTGACCCATCGGGGAATCAGGATCCCGTCTTCGTCGTCGGCCAGCCCGGTGAAAATCTCATACGGCTGATTATCGATCAGCCCGATAAAGGCAATCCATTTATCCTTGTTGTTCTGGAACCGCACCACATCGGCTTCCAGGGAGGCTGGCCGTGTCGTGGGAAAGGGAACAGCCGCTTCCTGTTCCGGTGATTTTTCGGTATTGGCAATCAGGACCCCTGAACGTGAACCGTCACGGTACACGGTAACTCCCTTGCAGCCCGCTTTCCAGGCTTCCATATAGCACCTGGCCACCACCTCCTCACTAACCTCATTCGGCATATTAATGGTAACGCTGATGGAATGGTCGACCCACTTCTGGATAGCCCCCTGCATCCGGACCTTGTTGAGGTAGTCGACGTCGTTGGAGGTAGCCTTGTAGTAGGGCGATTTTTTCACCAGGTTATCCAGTTCTTTCTGGGAGTAGTTGCGTGCGGTATCATGCCCGTTGACTTCCATCCATTGCCTGAAACGGTGATGGAAAACGACATATTCCTCCCAGGAATCGCCGACGTCATCGACAAAGTCAACCCGGACGTCTTTATCATTCGGATTAACCTTTCTCCTGCGTTTATAGACCGGCAGAAAGACTGGTTCTATACCGGACGTGGTTTGAGACATCAGGCTGGTGGTTCCCGTCGGGGCGATGGTGAGGAGCGCAATATTACGACGACCGTATTCCAGCATTTCGTAATATAACTGCGCGTCGGCCTCTTTCAGGCGGTTGATAAACGGATTGTTTTTTTCCCGCTCCGAATCGTAAATCGGGAAAGCGCCTCGTTCCCGGGCAGCATGTACAGAAGCCCGGTAAGCTTCAATGGCAAGGGTTTTATGAATCTCGACCGAAAAAGCAGTTCCTTCTTCACTTCCGTAGCGCAGTCCTAAAGCGGCCAGCATATCCCCCTCGGCTGTGATCCCGATCCCGGTTCTGCGTCCTTCCCGGGCTTTTATTTTGATATTTTCCCAAAGGTTCCGTTCTACAAGCTTTACCTCGGGAGCTTCCGGGTCCTGGTCAATTTTTTCAAGAATGGCATCGATCTTCTCCAGTTCAAGGTCGATGATATCGTCCATAATCCGTTGGGCAGCGCCAATGTGCTGCTTGAAGAGCTCCCAGTTGAAAGCTGCAGCGCCGGTAAACGGATCTTCTACATAGGCAAATAAATTGATACAGAGCAGCCGGCAGGAATCGTAAGGACACAACGGGATTTCCCCGCAGGGGTTGGTAGAGACCGTTTCGTAACCCAGGTCGGCATAGCTGTCCGGAACCGACTCCCGGATAATGGTATCCCAGAACAAAATGCCCGGTTCGGCCGACTGCCAGGCGTTATGGATAATTTTTTTCCAGAGTGTGAGCGCGTCTGTCTCATTCTGGTAAACGGGTTCGCTGCTGTGGATCGGATACTGCTGGGTATAGCTGCCCTCCGCCTCCACGGCGCGCATAAAGTCATCGTCGATGCGCACCGACACATTGGCGCCGGTTACCTTTCCGGTTACCATTTTGGCATCGATGAAAGCCTCTGCATCGGGATGTTTGATGGCAATCGACAGCATCAGCGCACCCCGGCGACCGTCCTGGGCCACTTCGCGGGTGGAATTGGAATAGCGCTCCATAAACGGCACAATCCCGGTGGAGGTAAGTGCCGAATTCTTGACAGGAGATCCTTTAGGCCGGATATGGGACAGGTCGTGCCCGACACCGCCCCTTCTTTTCATGAGTTGTACCTGCTCCTGGTCGATCTTCATCACGCCCCCGTAAGAATCGGACGAGCCCGGGTTACCAATCACAAAGCAATTGGACAGGGAGGCGATCTGGAACGGATTGCCGATCCCGGTCATAGGACTGCCCTGGGGGATGATGTACTTAAAATCTTTTATCAGGTCGTACACGGTTTCCACCGGCATGGGGTTGGGGTAGCGTTCTTCGATGCGGGCGACCTCCGCTGCGATGCGGCGGTGCATGTCGGCGGGCGTCTTTTCATAGATGTTGCCGTCCGAATCCTTGAGCGCATATTTATTGACCCAGACACGGGCGGCCAGATCGTCGCCCTTGAAATACCCGAGACTAGCTTCGTAAGCCTCTTCGGAAGTATATACGTGATGTTTTTCTGAAAATTTTAACATGTGCTTTGTGGACATTAGAAGATTACTGATCATTCCGGATTCAGTAGTACAAATCTAACTTTATAGAACACTTTTTCCCACAAAAACACGAAAAGTTTACAACTTTATTCGGTAAGTTGCTTATAATTAGTGTGTTATAAATATTTTGTCCATAAAAAGTTTCCCGATTATTAACGTTTTATGTAAGCGTAAAGCAGCAGAGTGATCATTTTTTCTTCAGAATCCGTATATTATCCCTGCCGTCAGCACCCCTTTATACCCATAACCCAGTGCAGCATAGCCGCCAAGTTTCTTCCCGAATCCGAACCCGATTGCAGTCACCTGATAAGCGAACCTTGTCCTGCCAACTACCGCTTTTTCTGAGCTGAAATCATTGTGCTTCTCTTTTCGCTCCTGCCAGGAAATACCCGGTGCAATACCGGAATACCAGGTCACGCGGGGTCTGAATCCCCAATGGTATTGATAATCGAATACCATTGTCAGATAGCGGTCTTCCCATTCAGCGTACTTATCGAATAGTTCCGGATGCGGCGCTCCGGTTCTCGTTACTTTTTGCCGCTCAGCCATTAACTGGATGCCAAACGAATGGCGGTCAATCCCGGCATACCGGTAGCCGATGTGATACACTCCGGAGGAACTTACAGCGGTACTGCCGCCCCCAACCAGCTGTTTTTTCCAGATTCCTGAAACGGCAAAATCGCGTTCGGATGCAACCCCTGCCCCTGCATGGAGCTGGTGAGGGTTTTCCTGCGCGGTGCCGGAAAGGGTGCACAACCAACAGCAAATCCCCGCAAGGGAAACGACAAAATTCCTGCCCATATTTATGCACTTTGTTGCCGCAGTGCCGGCAGAAACGTTGCATCCAACGTCTCTGGCCGGCACTGTGGCCGAATTAGGGAGTTTTGGCCGAAACGAGCTCTATTTCGAAAGCCAGCGGCGTATTGGGGAGCACCGTATACTGACCATATTCATTGACGCGCCCTCCTTTATAGCCGATTTCCGAAGGAAAAACGAGGACTGCCTGTTCGCCAACCCGTAATTTACGGACGCCCTGGTCAAATCCTTTTATATTGGGACTCACACCGGTCACAAACTCGTAATTGCCTCCCGGGTCGAGTACGGCTCCGGTCAGAAGCAACGCTTTGTATTTGACCTCCACATGCATATTAGGTCCGACGCTGTCACCTTCGACCGTATTGAGCCGGATGATGTTCAGGTTTTCGGGAGTCGTTTCCGATACGACGTATTCTTTTTCTTCGATGTAGTCGGCAATCTGTTCGTTCTCATTCCGGATTTTCAGGATTTCTATTTCAAGGCGGACAGGAACATAACCCGGAACCTGACGCTGCGACCAGCCTCCGGATCCGAAAGCCCAGTAATAGGGAAGCAGCATTGTAGCTTTTTCACCTTCCCGCAGCCAGCTGACGCCAAGCTCCCAGCCGGGAATGGGCGCCGCAGAGAAACCGAAAGGATAGCTATAAGGCTCCCCGGCTTTACTGGACTCGATCGAAGTACCTCCCAGTGTATACATTTGGTAATTCATCGTGACCCGGTTGCCCGTACTCGCTTTTTTGCCCGACGGGTTGGATTCACGAAGGATCATATAGGCACCAAGGGTATCTTTACTGGGAGTAAGCCCCTTTTCGGTCATGTATTCCTGGATCTGCTGTTCATTCTCGTTCTGCTTTCCGACTTCATCCACCGACTTCATACAGGAAGTCAGCAGTACAGGAAAAACCACTACCCAACACGCAATTGCTTTTTTCATAAAATCCGTTTGCTCTGATATAATTATAGATACTTAAAATAAATGCAAATTGTTGAGAACCCGTCCTTTCCGGAAGCGGCCGGAGGGGTTAACAATAGTAAGACCCGGTGCTGTTCAAATGGTTGCAATTCAGCGGGCGCCGTCACCCGAAGTTTTTTTCATAGTAAAGGCAAAACGAGCTCAGGGCGCATTCTTTACACCGGGGTGTCCGGGCCAGGCAAATATACCGGCCGTGCAGGATCAGCCAATGGTGGGCCTTGGGAATTAAGCCGGTGGGAATGTATTTCACCAGCTCTTTCTCCACCGCCAGCGGTGTAGTGGCCGTCCGGGATACGAGACCGATGCGATGCGAAACCCGGAATACATGCGTATCCACGGCCATGGCCGGCTGGTTAAAAATAACGGATGCGATGACATTCGCCGTTTTGCGTCCCACTCCCGGCAGTCGCTGCAGGTCCTCGAGGGTGCCGGGCACTTCTGCCTGGTATTCTTCCTGCAGCATCCGGGCCAGTCCGACCAGGTGTTTGCTCTTATTATTGGGATAGGAAATAGACCGGATGTACTGAAACACCTCCTCTGCGTTGGAAGCCGCCAGGGCCGCTACATCCGGAAACCGCTCGAAGAGGGCCGGCGTAACCATGTTCACCCGCTTGTCGGTGCATTGGGCCGACAATACTACCGCTATCAGCAACTCATAGGGATTGGTATAGCGCAACTCGGTCTCGGGCTCTGGAAAATTGGAGGTAAAATAGTCTAATAATAAGCGATAGCGTTCCCGTCGTACCATTTTATGTGAAATTCGGACACCGGTATAGCATCCGGCATGCAAAATTATCATTATCCCTTTAAAAAAAGAACGAAAAAGAGATCATTATTCGGAAAACGTTTTTTAAATTTGCGCGTTGCACGGTAAATACAACTCTAGTAATGGTTCGCATAGTGATTAATACTTCATGGTGGTGGCGCTCTTCTTCCGAAAAGATGGACACCCGGCTATGTAAGTAGTATACTATATCAGAAATAAAATATAGTGGCCCGTTGTTCATCAGACAGCGGGCCACTTTGTTTTTTAATTGAATAATCAAAAACCGATAACAGAACTTTGAACAACAGTAATCCCTGATAAATATGGTGCAATACACGATTAACACCCGATACAAAAAACTCCTGGCCGATACGCTGACGCCCGTGTCGATTTACCTGCAGCTCCGCGACCGGTTTGTCAATTCCATTTTACTGGAGAGCTCGGATTATCATACGGCGTCTAACTCCTTTTCCTACATTTGCTGTGATCCGGTCGCTTTTTTCAAACTGAACAACGGCCAGGTAACCCAACGGTTCCCGGGGGGTGACGAGGAGTCTTTTTCGCTGATCGAACGCAAGGAAGCCGTAAAAGCCCTGCAGCAATTTGCGTCCCGGTTTGAACCCGGGAAGGTGGCATTTCCCTTTATTACCAACGGCCTGTTCGGGCATATGAGCTATGATGCCGTCAATTATTTTGAAGACATAGCGGTACAGGAGGCGGATGAGGAGACGGCAGTCGATCAGGTCTTTTACCAGGTATTCCGCTATGTGATTGCCATCAACCATTTCAAAAATGAATTGTACATCCTGGAGCACGGGTACAATGAAGAAGTGAAGCCGGGCGGATTGGAACAGCTGGAAAACATCATTACCAACCGGAATTTTCCTGCGTATGATTTCCAGACGACATCGCCGGAAAGCTCCAACGTAACGGACGACGAAATGCGCGGGGTGATCCGGCAATGCATCGCTCACTGTCTGAGAGGGGATGTTTTCCAGATTGTGCCCTCCAGGCGGTTCAGCCGGACGTTCCGGGGTGACGACTTCAACGTGTACAGGGCCCTCCGGTCGATCAATCCTTCGCCTTACCTGTTTTATTTTGACTATGGCGGTTACCGGATCCTGGGTTCTTCCCCTGAAAAGCAGATCTATATTAAAAACGGGCAGGCCGAGATCCATCCGATAGCCGGAACTTTCCGGCGCACGGGCGACGATACGGCCGACACGGAGGCCGCCCAACAACTCCGGGAGGATCCGAAGGAAAGCGCCGAGCATGTGATGCTGGTCGACCTGGCCCGGAATGACCTGAGCCGTAGCTGCGAAACCGTAAAGGTGGAGACGTATAAAGAGGTACAGTTTTATTCGCACGTGATCCACCTCGTTTCCACGGTTACCGGAAAAATGAAGCCCGGGACCAACCCGCTGCAGCTCGTGGCGGATACGTTTCCTGCCGGTACGCTTTCCGGCGCACCCAAACACATGGCCATGACCATAATCGATCAACTGGAAACGACCAACCGGAGTATTTACGGTGGGGCCATCGGGTTCATGGATTTTAACGGAGATTTCAACCATGCGATTGCCATCCGCACATTTCTGAGTAAGAACAACACCCTGTATTACCGGGCCGGAATGGGGGTTGTTGCGAAATCCGGTATCGAAAGCGAACTCCAGGAAATTAATAATAAGCTGGCGGCCTTGCGGAAAGCAATAGAAGAGGCGGAAGAAATCTGACAAACAGCACCCTTCAAATTTAGTAATAGCATCAATATCAACAATCTCACTCATGCGCATCCTTGTCTTGGATAACTACGATTCTTTTACCTATAACCTGGTTTACATTCTGCGTGAGCTGCACTCCGATGTGGAGGTGTTCCGGAATGATAAAATAGCGTTGCAGGCGGTCAACGATTACGACAAAATAGTGCTTTCCCCGGGCCCCGGCCTGCCGGAAGAGTCGGGAATCATGCAGGAGCTGATCCGGACCTATGCGCCGACCAAAAGTATTTTCGGAGTCTGCCTGGGGCATCAGGGGATTGCCGAAGTATTTGGGGCGACGCTGGAAAACATGTCCGACGTGCTGCACGGCGTCAGCAATAAAGCCCTGATCACGGACCCGGAAGAGCCCTTGTTTCAAAATATTCCCGGGGAAATTCAGGTCGGACGCTACCATTCCTGGACAGTCGTACCGGAGTCGGTGCCGGCGGCGTTGAAAGTAACAGCGGTCGATGAAAAAGGCCGGATTATGGGGATATCGCATCGATCGTATGATGTGCGGGGGGTACAGTTTCACCCGGAATCGGTTTTAACGGAATACGGGCGGGAGCTGATGACGAACTGGATCAGGCTTTGATGGACGGTTTTAATGGATCGGAAATCGGCTATCGGCTGTCGGAAATCGGCTGTCGGCTGTCGGAAATCAGCTTTCGGCTTTCAGAAATTGGTTGCCAGAGATCGGCTATTTCCGGTGGTTGAGCGACGTCGAAACCAGACGGGGTCGCCCAGACGGGGTCGCCCAGACGGGGTCGCCCAGACGGGGTCGCCCAGACGGGGTCGCCGAGACGGGGTCAAAACGTCGAAAAAGGGGTGACAATTTTTAACCTTTGTAAATCTGAATAATCTGTGGTAAAAATCTCCGGAAACTTAGGAATGAACGAAAAAACCATTTTTTGTACCAATGAAAAACATACTGAATCACCTCTTCGAATATAAAACACTGACCAAAGAACAGGCCAAAGCCGTATTAACGGGTATTGGAAAGGGAGAGTATAACCCGGCGCAGATCGCTGCGTTTATGACGGCCTATGTGATGCGCAGCATTACTGTGGAAGAGCTGGAAGGTTTCAGGGATGCGCTGCTGGAGCTGAGAATCCCGGTCGACCTTTCCGAATTTGACCCGATGGATGTTTGCGGGACCGGAGGAGACGGCAAAGACACCTTCAATATTTCGACCCTTTCCTGTTTTGTCATTGCCGCTGCCGGACAACCGGTAGCGAAACACGGCAATCACGGCGTTTCATCGAACTGTGGCTCGTCGACGGTGATGGAACGGCTCGGGATTACGTTTACGAACGATTCTGACCGGTTGCGAAAACAAATGGACACATCGGGCGTCTGCTTTCTGCATGCTCCCCTGTTTCACCCCGCCCTGAAGAATGTCGGACCGGTGAGAGGGCAGCTGGGCGTGAAGACGTTCTTTAATATCCTGGGCCCCATGGTCAATCCTGCACTGCCTGACAAACAGCTGGTGGGGGTTTATAACCTGGAAACCACGAGGCTGTATACCTACCTGTACCAGCAGACCGATAAGAAATTTATGATCGTCCATGGACTGGACGGGTACGATGAGGTCTCCCTGACGGGGCCGTTCAAGGTGATCACTCCGACCAGCGACCGGGTCCTCGGACCGGCCGATATGGGAATGAGTATCCTGCAGGCAGAGCAGCTCGCCGGCGGGGCTACCGTAGACGATTCGGCCAGGATCTTCCGGAATGTACTGAGTAATGAGGGAACCGAAGCTCAGAAGAATGCCGTGATTGCCAATTCGGCGCTTGGACTGTGTGCCGCCAACCCGGCACTTGGCTTGCCGGATGCACTGGCCGCAGCCCGGGAGGCCCTGGACAGCGGCAGGGCGCTGCAACATTTTAAAGCGTTTGTAGCGGCTTCCTGAAAATCTTACAGTAATTTAGCAGGAGATTGGCAGTTGATAAAATGATACTATTTTTATTCGCTTTGGCTTTGGGAGGGGCGTTTGCCCGTTGCGGAGAGCAGGAGGCGCCCTATCAGGCGGAGGAGCAGGCTGCCCTGGCAACATACCCCTATCTGGTTTACCTACCCCGGGGGTACGCAGCGGACAGTAAGGCTTATCCGGTGGTTTTTTACCTGCACGGGAGCTCCCAACGGGGAAGTGATCTGGAGCAGGTCAAGCGATCCGGGTTGCCGCGAATGGCCGAGGAAGGACTGCCGTTGGAATTTATCCTGATTGTTCCGCAGTGTCCTGCAGGTAAATTGTGGTCGACTGATGAATGGTTTGAAGGCGTCTGGGAGAACGTACAGTCCCGCTACCGGACGGATCCGGAGCGGCTGTATCTGACGGGAGTGAGCATGGGAGGGGGAGGGACGTTTGATGTTGCTAAAAAGCATCCGGAACGGTTTGCCGCACTGGCGCCCCTCTGCGCGTGGGCCAGTACTGCTCAGAATTTGTGCCGGCTGAAAGATGTGCCCGTCTGGACCTTCCACGGAACCGATGACCAGGTGGTGGCGATATCCGAAACCGAGGAGAAGGTAGCGGCGCTGAAGGCCTGTAACGGGAATATCCGGTATACAAGATTGCAGGGAGAAGGACATGGGATTCATGCGGTGTATGATCCTGCTAATGACTATAACTTATTGAAGTGGATGCTGCAGCACCGGTTGAAGCGCTGACAGGGAAAGGCTGATTACATGAATATACTAGAACAGATTACAGCAAACAAACGCAGGGAAGTCCGGGAGTCTCAGGAGCGGATTACGATGGCGGAACTGGCCGGGCAACCTTATTTTGAAAGGACCACCCTATCGTTAAAAAATGCGTTGGCGACCGGCGGCAAGCCGGGGATTATTGCTGAATTTAAACGAAAGTCGCCTTCCAGAGGGATTATTAATGCCGGCGTTACACCGGAGGAGGTTACCCGGGGATATGTGGGGGCGGATGCAACGGGCTTATCGGTGTTGACCGATACGGAGTATTTCGGGGGTACTTTTCAGGACTTCCGGGAGGCCCGCGAGGCAAACCCTGAAACACCTATGCTGCGGAAGGATTTTATGGTTTCGGAATACCAGCTGTTTGAAGCGCGGGCGATGGGTGCGGATGTTATTCTGCTGATAGCCGCCTGCCTTACCCCACAAGAAGTAAAAACACTGAGTGCACGTGCCAGGGAGCTGGGAATGGAAGTACTGCTGGAGGTGCATGATGCCCAGGAACTGGAGCAGACGCTTTGTGACACGGTAGACCTCGTAGGGGTCAATAACCGTAATCTGAAGGATTTTGTAACTACGATAGAAACCTCACTTGCACTGGCAGAGCAGATCCCGTCCGGGATGGTTAAAATTTCCGAAAGCGGTTTGAAGGACGCCCAAACCATCCTGCAGTTGTACGAGGCCGGATATAAGGGTTTTCTGATAGGGGAGACGTTTATGAAAACGGCGTCACCGCCGGCGGCGTTGGCGGCCTTACGGGAAGCAATTGACAAGCAGTTAGTTGGTTAATAAATAAATCGCCCAAACACAGGATAACGATGAGAATCAAAGTATGCGGAATGCGTGAAACCCGGAATATTGAGGAGTTGGTTGCCCTGGAGCCCGAATTTATTGGGTTTATTTTTTATGAAAAGTCGGTACGCTATGTAGGGGAGGAACTCGATGAGGAGCAGGTGAGAACCATCCCTAAAAACGTTAAAAAAGTGGGGGTCTTTGTGAATGCAAGTCCGGGATATATTGTTTCGATGGTCAAAAAATATGAGCTGGACTACGCGCAGCTGCACGGCGGGGAACTCCCGGATTTCTGCCGCAGTATCCGGCAGAAAGGGATTAACGTGATCAAGGCATTTCTGGTGGACGAACATTTTAATTTTGCAATGCTGAATAATTACAAGCCGTATTGCGACTTCTTTTTGTTCGACACACCCGGTCCGAATCCGGGTGGAAACGGGGTGAGTTTTAACTGGGAGATGTTGAAGCGGTATGACGGCGAGAAGCCGTTTTTCCTGAGTGGAGGGATTGGAACAGATAACCTCGAAGCGGTATTGGCGCTGCCGAAAGGGATGCGGCCCTATGCGGTGGATGTGAACAGTAAGTTTGAAACCGCACCGGGGCTGAAGGATATCGGGATGATAAGTGAGGCGATCAGAAAAATACGATTGGAAGCAGAAAATGCCTCCTGACCGGAAGTCCGGCCAGGCGACGAATAGCAACATGATGTTAGACACAATGACAGTAACGAGTGACAATCCCCGGTTTTCGGTCGATGAAAGGGGGTATTACGGTGATTTCGGCGGCGCTTTTATTCCGGAAATGCTGTTTCCTAATGTAGAAGCGCTTCGGGACAATTACGTGCGCATCATCGGCGAAGCAGCATTTCAGAAGGAATTCCGTGACCTGCTGAAGCATTACGTCGGCCGTCCCACGCCGCTTTACCTTGCCAGGCGACTCTCCGAAAAATATGGGGGGAAAATATACCTGAAACGGGAGGACTTATGCCATACGGGGGCGCATAAAGTCAACAATACCATCGGTCAGATCCTGATGGCACAGCGACTGGGGAAAAAGAAAATTGTGGCGGAAACAGGAGCCGGACAGCACGGGGTAGCGACAGCTACGGTTTGCGCCCTGATGAACCTGGAGTGTATCGTCTATATGGGAGAAGTGGACATCGAGCGTCAGGCCCCGAATGTGGCCCGCATGAAAATGCTGGGAGCAGAGGTCCGTGCCGCCACCTGTGGCTCTAAAACACTTAAAGACGCCACCAATGAAGCCATGAGACATTGGATCAACCATCCCGACGATACGCATTATATCATCGGGTCGGTGGTTGGCCCGCATCCCTATCCCGACATGGTGGCCCGTTTCCAGTCGGTGATTTCGGAAGAGATCAAGACGCAGCTTGCGGAACAGGAAGGAACGGAGCTTCCGGACTACGTAGTGGCTTGCGTAGGAGGCGGCAGCAATGCAGCCGGTGCTTTTTACCATTACCTCAATGAGCCTTCGGTGAAACTCGTGGCAGTAGAAGCAGCGGGCGAAGGGATCTACTCGGGGCATTCGGCGGCGACGACGGCGTTGGGAAGACCGGGGGTCCTGCACGGAAGCCGCACCATTCTGATGCAGACGGAAGATGGCCAGGTAGTAGAGCCGTATTCGATTTCGGCCGGACTGGATTACCCGGGGATCGGGCCGCTGCATGCACACTTATTTGAAAGCGGAAGAGGAACTTTTTATTCGGCGACAGACGAGGAAGTGCTGGCGGCGGCCTACGAACTGACCCGCCTGGAGGGCATCATCCCGGCATTGGAGTCTTCCCATGCGCTGGCAGTACTGGGCCGGATGAATCTGCAGCCGGACGACGTGGTCGTCGTAAACCTCTCAGGACGCGGAGATAAAGACATGGATACCTACATGAAGCGACTCGGCCTCGTGTGACCCATGGTCTGTGTCCCACAGACCATTTTGGATACTGGCCGGTAAGGAGTGGTCTGTGGAGACACAGTCCACGGTGGTGCAGACAGCCCACGCTAACGCCGTCGCACTCCATGGTCTGTGTCCCACAGACCATTTTGGATACTGGCCAGTAAGGAGTGGTCTGTGCAGACACAGCCCACGGTAGTGCAGACACAGTCCACGGTATAATATAAAGCCGCCCCGCTACCGCAAGGTCAGCAGGACTTCTTTATGGACCCCGCTGCGACGCAGCTCCTGCGCCACCACTTTCCCTGCTCCTTTGTACCGGATTTTGTAGCCCTTGTTCTCGAGGATAAAAAGAGCGTCGCGCAGCGCCATTCCTTTTAAATCCGGGAACGCCTGATCGGAGAGCTGCTCACTGCTGGCCCAGGTCACCTCCTGTTTTGGGTCCAGGCGTCCTGAAACCCACCCCTGCAGCTCATCCGGTACGGTGTGCAGCCCCAGTGTACGGGCAATCGACTGCATGTCATTTTTCAGACCTGCGACCCTCACAGCATCCGATTGTTTCAATTCCGGAAGCGGCTGCGGCTGGTGCAGGCTTACGTCATACGCAAATATACGGTCGGCGATTTCCTTAAAGACAGGCGCGGCGACACTCCCGGCATACAGGCGTTCCATACTAAAGCCCCTGGGGCTGTCGATGGCTACAAGGCAGCTGTATTTGGGGTTGTCGGCAGGGAAATAGCCGGCAAAGGAATTATAATAGCGTCCCCGCACGTATTGTCCGTTGACCAATCGCTGGGCAGTACCTGTTTTTCCGGCAATCGGGTAATGAGTGGAGCGGATGTTGCGGGCGGTGCCCTGCGCTACCACCCCTTTCAGGGCGTCCTGGACTTTCCGGATGGTTGCGGCAGAGGCAATTGGCGTATGGTCTACATACGGTTCGATTACATCCACCTGCTCATGATTGTTACGGATCTGTTTGACGATCATGGGGCGTACCCAATAGCCGTTATTGGCCACCGCATTATAAAAAGCCAGGATCTGAAGAGGGGTGACCTTCATTTCATACCCATGAGAGAGAAAGCCTAGGGTAACCTTGCTCCAGGTAGGCGATGTCTTGTCTTTTATATAGGGAGGCAATTCCCCTTTCATATGAATGCCCGTGGGTTGCCGGAGGTGGAATTTGTCCAGGTACTGAATGTATTTTTCCGGGTGATTGCCGAAGTACTTATGGGCGAGGAGCACCGTACCGATGTTGGAAGATTTTTCCAGCACCTCCTGCGCCGTGATGGTGCCATGGCCGCCGCGTTTGGTATCGGTGATGGTGACCGATTTGTATTTGAGTCTGCCGCCGCCGGTCTGTACCTTTTCCTTGGTCAGGTCCATGCCGGTTTCTTCCGCAACGGCCATCAGCGTGGCCAGCTTGAAGGTAGATCCCGGATCGGTGCCTCCTGCCAGGGCATAGTTGCGGACTTCCCGGTACGTTCCTTTCTGGTGGGTCAGGTTGGCCATGGCCCGGATTTCGCCGGTGGCCACTTCCATTACAATGGCGCACCCGTAGTCGGCCTGATAGGTGGCCAGGGCCTGCCGCAGGGCGCTTTCTGCCATGTCCTGGATATTCATATCGAGGGTGGTAAAAACATCCAGACCAGGCTCCGGTTTTAAGTCGAACGACCCGATCGGAATCCGCAGGCCGCCTTCCACCACCTCTACCAGCTGGAGACCTTTTTTGCCCGACAGCTCTTTGTCAAAACTGGCTTCCACGCCGACCAGTCCCTTCCCGGTCTTTGGATTAAGGCTGCCGATAGCCCTGCTGGCCATCGGGGAAAAAGGCTCGTAGCGTCTGTAAACCCTTTCGAATTTACCCCCTCCTCCTCCTTTCTGACGTTTGAAAAAAGGCCAGTCCAGCAATTCGTTCCGTTCCTGGTGGGTAATGTTGCTTTGGCGGAGGCGGACATAACGGGGAGCCTTGTGGTTACGGGCGTCACGCATACGGCGGATATAGTATTCCGGCGGGTGTTCTTTAAACCGGTCCGCCAGCTTGCGTGCAAGAAGCCCCACGTTTTCTTCGAAGTAGTCCGTATCCGCCGTACGGGTATCAATCCCGATGAAGTAGTACGGCAGGGAAGTGGCGAGCAGGCTTGAATCGTTGGAAAAGATATTGCCCCGGGTGGCCGGGATGGTATCGAAGCGTTCGTTATTAAAACGGGCGTATTCAAGCCACTTTTTACCTTTATAAGTGTCGATATACTGAACCCGTATCAATTTTACGACCACGGCGACTCCCATTGCCGCCAGGATGATTGCCATCAGGTAAGCCCGCATTATCAGGGCTTTTTTGTTACTAATGCCGCTTTGAACGCCCGCTTTCATAAGATACTGGGTTGAGGTAGACAGCCTTTCAGGCAGGTTATTTTTTATTAAAATCCGATTTGCTGACAACAATTTTATGAGGAGGATCCATGCGTTCCCGGAGGCTGTCGGCGGCAACTTTCGAAAGAATGGCCGACTGTTTCCCGCTCTTCATATAAGCGGCCATAATGGACGTATACTCGGCACGCATTTCCTCTGCCCGGTGGGTAAGTTTGATGCTTTGCCGCACATTCTGTTCTGACCAGTATCCTATCCGCTCGTAAACGACCAGCAAAAAAATAACCCAGGCCAGGTAATTGAAATACCGGATAGGCACGCGCTCGTCTTTTGCCGAATCAAGGTCCGTCTCTGCAAAGAACCGGTCTAAGGGGATAAAACGGTTGAACCAGTTAAAGAGCTTGTACTGCTTCTTTTTGGGAACCGGTTCGGGTTTTTTCCGGGGCCTGTTTGCTGCCATAATGAATGGGATGAAATGTGGTTACCTCACTTTCTGTCGTCAGTCCGTTTTATCAGGTTTATCGGCAATCCGCAAGCGGGCGCTACGCGCTCTTGGATTGGCAGAGACTTCCGCAGCCCCGGCCTCCAGGGGCTTTCGGGTTACTGCCCGCAGGGGTTTCAAAACATTCCCGTAGAAATCTTTGTCGGCTTCTCCCTCAAATTTTCCATTGCGGATAAAGTTCTTGACCAGACGGTCTTCGAGGGAATGGTAAGACATAACGACCAGGCGGCCTCCGGGGAGCAGCGCGTCGGGTGTCTGCAAAAGGAACTCTTCCAGTACTTTCAATTCCTGGTTGACTTCGATCCGCAGTGCCTGAAAGACCTGCGCATAATACTTAAACTCCTTAAAACGGGGCGCAAAGCGTTTCAGTATAGCGATCAGCTCCATTACAGTGTCGATCGGGCCATTCTGCCGGGTGGCGTAAACGGCCCCGGCAAGGGTACGGGCATTTTGGAGTTCTCCGTAACGGCTGAAGATGAGCTGTAACGCTTCGGCACTGTATTCGTTGATGATGTGCCAGGCCGTTTCGTCCTGACTCTGGTTCATGCGCATATCGAGACGTGCATCAAAACGGGTAGAAAACCCCCTGGCCGCTTCGTCGATCTGGTGCGATGAAACCCCCAGATCTGCCAGAATTCCGTGAACTCCCGCCAGCTTGTTCAGGCGCAGATAGCGCGAAAGATGCCGGAAATTGGCGGCTATGAATAGAAACCGCGGGTCGTCGGCCAGTTCCCGGGCGTTGCGTGCAGCGTCAGGATCCTGGTCAAATGCCAGCAATTTTCCGGTCGTAAGCCTGCTGAGAATGGCCCGCGAATGCCCCCCTCCGCCAAAAGTGGCATCTACATAAATACCGTCCGGACGAATGGTTAACCCGTCCATACATTCCTGCAGCATTACCGGAACATGGTAATCCGGAACAACACTTGAAGGAACAGGTACAGGGGTGGACATGACAAACGGGTTGATGAGTTTACAAACATAGTAAATTTAACAGGTACAGAGCCAGTGAAAGCCCCGCATAGCAGGCAAAAAAGATTGAAAAAAAGAATGTGCCCGCAGAACAAAGGAAAATAGAAATTAGTATGCTTGCATAATAGTAGGCAGTTTTTATTATATTTGTAGTTAATCCGAAAAATGGAATCACTTAATTAACCGGCAGATGCGCAAGGAAAAAACCATAGATTTCCATATAAAATGGGCCTGGCATGCCATATCCAGAATGTATAACGGGTATGCAGCCCGTTTTGATATGACCATGGCGACCAGCTATGTGCTTTTAAATATTGATATTGAAAAGGGAACACCCGCAACCAAGATAGGACCGTCTCTGGGGATGGAGCCGCGCAGTATGGTCCGCATGTTAAAAACGCTGGAAGAGCGGGGGTTGATTTACCGGGAAATTGACGATGCCGACAAGCGGTACGTGCGTATTGTTCTGACCGACGAAGGAAAGGTAAAGCGGGAACTGGCGCGGGAGGGGGTGATTTCGTTCAACAACATGATCCGTGAGAATATTCCACTGGAGAAGCTGGTTATTTATTTTGAAGTCATGAAAGAGATTAACCGGCTGGTGGAAGAGGAAAATCAGCGACTGAAAGCCGGAGAGCCGGAAGAAGCCGGCTGATGTCCCGGCCTTTTTGCAAAGGCAAAACAGTAATAGTTAAAAACGTTAAAACCAAATCTGATAATGAATCGGAAAATTCGTAAGGTAGCGGTTTTGGGATCAGGAATAATGGGGTCCCGTATCGCCTGTCATTTTGCAAACATCGGAGTGCAGGTGCTGCTCCTTGACCGTGTGCCCCAGGAATTAAATGAAGCTGAAAAGGCCAAAGGACTTACACCGGAGCACCCGGCCGTGCGGAACCGGATTGTGAATGAATCGTTCCAGGCAACGTTGAAAGCTACACCTGCCGCATTGTACGAGCCTTCGCTGGCAGGAAATGTGAAACTGGGTAATTTTGAGGACAACCTGGAGGCTATTAAAGAATACGACTGGGTGATCGAAGCGATTGTCGAACAACTGGATATCAAACGGACTATCTATGAAAAAGTAGATCAGTATCGTCGTCCCGGCACGCTGGTCAGTTCTAACACTTCCGGGATTCCGATACACCTGATGGCTGAGGGGCGGAGCGATGATTTTCAGCGGCACTTTTGCGGCACCCATTTTTTTAACCCGCCGCGCTACCTGCGCTTGCTGGAAATTATTCCGGCGCCCGGCACTGATCCGGAAGTGATTGCTTTTCTGCTTCATTACGGCGACCTGTTTCTGGGCAAAACGACGGTACTCTGTAAAGACACACCCGGGTTTATCGCCAACCGCCTGGGAATTTATGCCCTCCTGCAAACCATCCGGATTGCTTCTGAAATGGGGCTGACCGTTGAGGAGGTGGATAAGCTTACGGGACCGGTCAGCGGAAGGCCCAAATCGGGAACGTTCCGGTTATCGGATGTCGTGGGACTGGATACAACCGTGCATGTGGCAAAGAATTTATATGCCGCCGGGGAGCAGACGGATGAATCGCGGGACGCGTTTCTGCTGCCGCCGGTCATGGAGCAGTTAGCCGAAAAAAAATGGCTGGGTGACAAAACCGGGCAGGGCTTTTACAAGAAGATCAAAGATGAAAAAGGGAAGTCCGTAATTCTGGCGCTGAATTTCAAAACCCTCGGCTACGAACCTTCCCAAAAGGTAAAGTTTGCAACCCTGGAAGGCACCAAGGCCATCGACAACCTGTCAAAACGGTTCGGGGTCCTTTTGGAAGGGCAGGATAAGGCGGGAGAATTTTACCGCCGGACCTTCGCCGACATTTTCCGGTATGCCTCCCTGAGAATCCCGGAAATATCCGATGAATTGTTCCGGATCGACCAGGCGATCACTACCGGTTTTGGCTGGCAGATGGGAATTTTCGAAACCTGGGATGCGATCGGTACCGGGAAAATGATCAGTATTATGGAGGCGCTCGGCATGCCGCCGGCTGCGTGGGTGTATGAAATGGTGGCCGGGGGAATCTCTTCTTTTTATAAAACGGAAAAAGGAAAACGGCTGTACTACGATATTCCCGCGAAGGCTTACCGGCCGGTTCCGGGGCAGGAAGGATTCCTGATTTTGAGTAACCTGTCTGACAATGTGGTCTGGAAAAATGCCGGCTCCTCCGTATATGATTTGGGGGAAGGGATTCTGAACCTGGAGTTTCATTCCAAAATGAATACGATGGGTGCAGAGGTCGTTGAAGGAATCAATAAGGCCATCTCCCTGGCAGAAAAGGATTTTCGCGGGCTGGTAATCGGCAATGACGGCGTAGAAGCCTTTTCGGCCGGTGCCAACCTGGCCATGCTGTTTATGTATGCCGTTGAGCAGGAATTTGATGAAATCAATATGGTCATCGCACAGTTTCAGCAAACAACCATGAGGGCGCGTTATTCGGCCATTCCGGTCGTGACGGCACCGCATACGCTGGCATTGGGAGGTGGGTGCGAGCTGAACCTGCATGCCGATAAGGTCGTGGCGAGTGCGGAGCTTTATATGGGGTTGGTGGAATTGGGTGTGGGGCTCATCCCGGCAGGGGCGGGAACGAAGGAGATGGCGCTGCGGTGTTCGGACTTATACCAGCCCGGAGATGCTGAGCTCAACATTCTGCAGGCAGCCTTTATGAACATAGCCCAGGCAAAGGTCTCGACTTCTGCACAGGATGCCTACCGGATGCATTACCTGCAGGATAAGGACCAAATTGTTCTGAACCGGGGACGACTGCTTGCTGAGGCCAGACAGGCGGCGATCGAACTCGCCGAGAACGGCTATACACAACCGGCGATGCGTACCGACATCAAGGTTCAGGGGCGCGCAGGGATGTCCCTCTTTATGGCGGGCATTGAGCAAATGAGGCTGGGCAATTATATCACCGAACATGATGGGAAAATTGCCGGTAAGCTGGCCTACGTAATTTGCGGTGGTGACCTGACTTCGCCGCAGCAGGTTTCAGAGCAGTACCTCATAGAGCTGGAAAGGGAAGCCTTCCTGTCATTGTGCGGGGAGAAAAAAACGCTGGAAAGAATGCAGGGGTTGCTCAATGGCGGCAAGATTCCGAGAAATTAGGGGAATAGGTGTGAGGAAATAGGTTTTAGGCATTAGGTAGTAGGTTTTAGGTGTTGCTGTTGTCTTATCATCTGTGGTGAAAAACAGGTATCCGCGCCGTCGGCCGGGCACCGCGGGGCGGCTTCGTCTGCCGGGATACGTGGATTGTTTAAAATCTTTCGTATTTTTGCCCTAATTTCAGGAACATTGCATCAACCCTGCAACACAAAGAGCCAGCGTAGTATATGATCTCAAAGAAAGCAAAATATGCGCTGAAGGCCTTAAAGGTCTTAGCGGAAGAGTTTGGGAAAGGCCCTGTGCTGATTTCGTATATTTCGGAAAAAGAGAATATCCCTAAAAAATTCCTGGAAGCGATACTGCTCGACCTCCGGAACAGCGGTGTGCTGCAAAGTCAGAAAGGGAAAGGCGGGGGATATATGCTCCGGATCCCCCCGGAAGAGGTGTCTTTTTCAAAAGTGATCCGGATTATCGACGGCCCTATTTCTCCGACATTATGTGTTTCCCTCTATTTTTACGGAAAATGCGACGACTGTCCGAGTGAGGAAGAATGTACCCTGCGGAACATCATGCAGCGGTGGCGGGACGCCAACCTGGAAGTCCTGGATACGAATACCTTAAAAGACCTGATCCACCAGGATCAGGGCGATTCTTTGTAGAGCCCCAGCTCACTGATAGCCATCCCGACCGGAGATTTCGTGATTCGCAGCCGTATTTTTTGTGCCGTAACCGGATCGGGAAACCGGACCAGCGTGCGTGCACCTACGGAGGTCCCGGTGACCATTTCTTTCCACTGGCCGTTTTCTTCTACGTCCACCGCAAATCCTTCAATTCGTTGTCCGAGGCGGATGTTTTCACGAATATCCAGCAGGTCGAATGTCTTGGGGCTGTTCAGCGTAATGACCAGATCCGGGGTTTGAAAATCGTCATCGGTGGCCCAGTAGGTCTCCCGCCTTCCGTCCAGCAGGTTTTTGGTTCCGTAAATGGAGTTGTAGCCACGTACATTGGAAGCCCGCATGGTGGACCCCCTGAGGAGATTGACGGAAAAGGTTGTCCGCAGTTTCTCCCCGAATTGCTCGAGAGCGGCCACATCCGCTTCATGCAGCAGGCCACGGGTATCGGGTGCCAGGCCGAGATCGAGCGCAGCTCCCCGCCCGACGCTTTGCAGGTAAAGCGAGAATAATTGCTCCGGGGTGCGGGGGCTCTCATTTTCATGGAAAAACCAACCCTTCCGTAAAGGCACGTCACATTCCGCCGGCATCCAATACTCGCCGTCCCGGTGACCTGTCGGGCTATCGGGGTGGTTGGCCTGTCCCGGAACAGCAACGTTTACACCATCAGGTGCCTTGGGGGTGAACGTGGCCCAATGGGTTTCACCGGCGACCCCTTTTTCGTTTCCGACCCACCGGACGTCCCATCCGATGTCGCTGAAAATACTGGCCATCGGCTGGAGTTTACGGGTGAGCTCGTTCCACGTATTCTCCCAGTCGTAATACACGGTATTGTCAATGGCACGTTTCTCCCGGGCACCTCCATAATAGCCGTCGCCCCCGTTGGCGCCGTCGTGCCACGACATAAACAGGTCTCCGTAGTTGGTATACAGCTCTTCGAGTTGTTTGCGGTAGATTTCAAGGTATTCCGGTTTGCCGTACATGGCATTATTACGGTCCCATGGGGAGCAGTACACGCCAAATTTTAAGCCATTTTCACGGGCTGCATCGGCAAATTCTTTTACCATGTCGCCCTTACCACCCCGGAAAGGACTTTTGGAAATATTGTAGTCTGTCGTTTGAGTAGGCCAGAGGCAGAAACCGTCGTGGTGCTTGGCCACCAGCACAATCCCGCGTAATCCCCCCGCCTTGGCTGCCCCGACAATCTGTTCGGCGCTGAATCCGGTAGGATTGAACGTGGCAGGATCGGCGTCGCCATACCCCCATTCTTTGTTTTCAAATGTGGTAGGAGTAAAATGTACCAGGCCATACAATTCCACATCGTGCCAGGCCAGCTGCCTTTCGGAGGGGATCGGACCATAGGGCCTGGGAGGCACCTGCGCAAAGGAAAGCGTAGTAATGAACAGGAAAAGGGGGAGAAACTGTTTCATATAAACTGCATGGTTAGATATTGATCCCGGCGAGGAGCCAAAACAGACCCTAAACTAATCAATTGCGTATAATAATTACAGTACTTGGACTAAAAATACAAGAATCCCCTTCGGGATTACCGCACAAAGGTGAGGCGCCGTCCGGTTTGAGAAGGATCAAACTGCCCGTTTGCGTACGCCAGATGGCCGGAAACCCAGGTATGGGTGACTTGTGAGTGGAAGGTAGTGCGTTCAAAGGGCGACCAGCCGCACTGTGCGATAACATTCGTTTTGGCAACCTGCGTTTCCTGCCGGGGGTCGACCAGTACCAGGTCGGCCCAATAACCTTCCCGCAGGTATCCCCGGTCCTGCAGCTGAAAGCAATCAGCAACGGCATGGCTGGTCTTCTCGACGACCTGCTCCAGGGTGATCTTTCCCTGATGAACCAATTCCAGCATTACCGGCAGGGCATGCTGCACCAGCGGCAGCCCGGACGGCGCCTGCCAGTAGGATTGGTTTTTTTCTGCTAATGTATGGGGCGCATGATCGGTGGCAATGACATCGATCCGGTCGTCCAGCAGCGCCTGGAGGATTTGCTCTTTATGGTGCGGCGCCTTGATGGCCGGATTGCACTTGATCAGGTTGCCCAATTGTTTATAGGCGTCCGAATCAAACCATAAATGATGGACACAGGCTTCGGCGGTAATCTGCTTGGGAGAGCCGTCGGCGAGGACTATCCGGCCGTTTTTTCGAAATCCTTTTTCAAACAGCCCGGTTTCTTCACCCGTAGAAATATGCAGAATGTGCAGGCGTGTTCCGGCTTTTTTTGCTAATGCGATAGCAAATGAGGACGACTTCAGGCACGCCTCTTCGTTACGGATGATGGCGTGTATGTCGTAGGGGACCTGTTCGCCGTACAGGGTTTTGTAGTAGTCCAGCCGGGTTTTGACCGTTGCTTCATCT
Organism: Telluribacter humicola; assembly: GCA_040394475.1. Taxonomy (GTDB): domain Bacteria; phylum Bacteroidota; class Bacteroidia; order Cytophagales; family Spirosomataceae; genus JBEBSD01. The sequence continues at coordinate 74,760 of JBEBSD010000001.1, forward strand.
TCGCAGTGGGTCGCAATGAGCAGGGGGGCGTTGCGAAACAGCCGCTCCAGCACATCCGGAGCATCGACCAGCATGTTCCCGGTGGAAGACCCCATGAAAATTTTAATTCCGCAGACATCCGTGAGGGAGGTTCGCATGACTTCATCGTAATTGTCGTTCGAAGCCCCCATGTAGAAGGAGTAGTTGGCGATGGAAGTCCTGGCGGCGAGGGCATATTTTTCTTCCAGAAGAGCCTGGGTCAGGGTGTTGGGCACCGTGTTGGGCATTTCCATGAAGGATGTGGTGCCGCCTGCCACCGCTGCCCGCGCTTCGCTGGCGATGGTAGCCTTGTGCGTAAGGCCGGGTTCCCGGAAGTGGACCTGATCATCAATGACTCCCGGGAGCAGGTAATGCCCGCCGGCATCGATAACGCGTGCGGCAGGCACGTGCTGCAGGTCCTTTCCAATCTGATCGATGCGCCCGTCCCGGATCAGCAGGTCCCGGATTTCTTTTTTCCCTTCATTGATCAGCGTGGCATTTAAGACGAGATAGGTCATGGCGGTTGTGAACAGGTGGTTTTACAGGTGATTCTAAAGGCCGTTTGTAAAAAAGAAACAAAATAAAGGGAAATGATGATTGAATTTCAGAATTTTACGAAAGCAGCATGAAAATGATCGTCGGAATCTGACTGTAAACATAGCAAATACGCCTAATTTATAACCCATAAAAATGAGAAGCAATCATGAAAACAGTACTCAAGGTAATCGGTTTATTATTGCTGGCAATTCTTGCTTTTGTACTCATCGCCGGTATTTTTGTTTCGAAGGAATACCATTTTGAACGATCGGTGGCGATCGACGCACCGCGGGATGTGGTGTGGCGGCATATCAGCTCGCTGGAAGAGATTAACAGCTGGAGTCCCTGGATGAAGCTGGATCCGCAGATGGAGCAATCCATTTCGGGTACCGACGGCACTATAGGGGCCACACATTCCTGGAAAGGGAACAAAGAGGCAGGAAGCGGCAGTCAGACGCTCACCGAAATTGTTCCGATGGAAAGGGTCCGTACCGATCTGCATTTCATTGAACCGATGGAAGGGAAGGCGCAATCGTACTGGTTGCTGACCGACGAAAGTGGCGGGACGAGGATTACCTGGGGATTTGATACCGAATATGCGTACCCCTTTAATACGATTCAGCTCTTTATGGATATGGACAAAATCATGGATAGCAGCTTTTCCACAGGGCTGGCGAGTCTGAAAACGATGGCTGAGCATGAAGCGGCGGAACGGGAACAGGTGGAAGAGCCTGTCGGTGAGGCAAAATAAACACGCACGTTTCATGCTGCAGCAACGTAACGACAGAAGCCGCGCCCGATCCCCGTGTGGATTGCAACGTTAATCGTACTTCGTCAATCGTACTTCGTGTCGCATTGCAACCTTTAGCGCACGAAAGTGATCTATGGGAGTGCAACGAAGCGGATAACAGTATGAAGCGTATTTTCCTGGTTTTTCTGACGGCGTTTGTTGCCGGGTGTACCGATCCCGGGCGGAATTGGTCGGAACCTGCCGTACAGTTTGACGGGACGGCCTATCGACCCGTTTATATGACGGCTGAAACGGTGCGGGAAATCGCAATCCTGCCGGCAAGAGGATTGTCCGAACCGGGGAAAATCTACTGGAAAGAGCCCTATCTTTTTGTAAATGAAAAGGGGAAAGGCATTCACATCATCGATAATACAGATCCGTCACACCCGGAAAATATTTCCTTTATCGCCATCCCTGCCAACTACGATATGGCGGTCAGGGGGAATTGGCTGTACGCAGACAACCTGACCGACCTGCTGGTCTTTGACATGAGCAATCCCAGGGATGTAAAGCTTGCAAAGCGGATGGAGAAAACTATCCCTGCCTATGAATTTCCCCCCTATACCAATGTTTATTTCGAATGTGCGGACGCCTCGAAAGGAGTAGTGGTAGGCTGGGAGAAAGTCCGTATGGAATCGCAGCCACGTTGCAGACGATGAACACAAAGCATAAACAAACTGATATCAGACACTCATAACCCCTCACGCTTATCCCGGTTGCCATGCAAATAAATAGTAAGCCGATATTGACAGTGTGCCTGGCTGCCGGCCTCTTGTGCTGTGAAAAAGAAGGCGCGTCGCCGGGCCCGCAGTCGGGAACGGGAGGTTCCATGGCCCGCTTTGCCATCACCGGAAATGTCTTGTATGTAGCCACGCAGGAAAGCCTGGACGTCTACGATATCTCCACGCCCGATCAACCGGTTAAAAGTGGAACAAAGCAGCTGGGATTTGGGATCGAGACGATTTTCCCGTATCAGAACAATTTGTTTATAGGAGCAAACGACGGGCTGTATATTTTCGACAATACAATCCCGGGAAAGCCGGAATTGTTGTCAGGCTATAGTCACGTACAATCTTGCGATCCGGTGGTGGTGCAGGGACAGTATGCCTACCTGACCCTGAGGGGAGGTGCTGCGTGCCGATGGGGAATTACCTCCAGCTCACTGGATGTAGTAGATATCTCCGAGTTGGAAAACCCCAGGCTGATTCATTCGCAGGGGATGCACACACCCTACGGACTGGCGGCATCAGGTAATAAACTGTTTGTTTGTGAAGGGATCAGCGGGTTCAAGGTGTTTGACCTCACCGACCCGCGTCAGCCGGTGCTGCAGAAAAACCATGCCCTGGTGTATGCGTATGATGTGATCGTCCGAAACACTTCTGACCTGATGATAACAGGTCAGGACGGGTTGATGCAATACCGGTACCGGGAAGACGGCACGATGGACCTGTTGAGTAAAATACCAATCACTTATGGAGAATAAATACGTGCTGACAGCGGGTCTGGTGTTAATGGGGTTCGCGCTTTCCGCGCAGACCTTCCTGGAGGATGTGTCGGGCAAAGTGATCCTGAAATCGGCGCCGCTTTCCCTGTACGATGTCACGAATACGTTTCAAACGGGTATTGAAATCCCATTCCCGAATGCGCGGTTTAGTTTTCAGCAGGAGCTCGGCTACGGACACTCCGCGATGAATGTGTGGTTGGTCCCGGAAGGGAGCATCAAACCGCAGCACAATGTGAAATCAAGGACACAGCTCCGGTTTTATTACAAGGACTGGGTTCGGGGCCGGGGGTACCTGGCCGGCGAGGTTTTCTTCCGCAATTCCGTTATCAGAGATAAGGACTGGATCGGTGTCGGTTGCGGCGGAATCAATGGCTGCAACTATTTTGAGGAAAAGGCCTATTCGACCCGGAAGACAGTTTTGGGGCTGCATATGAAAATGGGCTGGCAGGTGTATTTCGCGAACCGGGTCACACTCGACATGTTTGTCGGGGGCGGCTTGCGCCGGCGGACAAACAGGTCGCTTACGCCGGGAGTGGACCGGATTTCCGGAGGGAACTGGTGGTGGCGGGATACCAGCCGTGGTACCCACGGCCCTTTTCCAAGCCTGGCCTGCGGCTTCAATGTCGGGATCTGGTTGGGTAAGCGTGTCAGTCCGTAAGGGCGCTGTTCCGGCACGCGTACCGGTTTGCCTCCGGCCGGATTCTTCCTCAATTCGACAGAAATTCCAAAATAGGAGTTAATTTTAGCGGCCGGAGCACAGGCTGCCGGTTACCTGCTGCCGGAATAAAGTCGATACCTTACATGAATACCTTAGCCAAACGATTAATTTGTGTCCTGTTAGCTGGAATGACAGGCTTGTGGACAGTTGTTTCCGCCCAGGCGCCCGTTCAGTCACCTTCTTCGGAACTGCTTCAGAAAATCAAAAAGCTGAATGTACTGGGGAATGTCCTTTACTTTGCCGCGCATCCGGACGATGAAAACACCACGTTTATTGCCTATATGGCCAATGAAAGGTTGTACGAAACGGGCTACCTTTCGCTTACAAGGGGGGATGGGGGACAAAATCTCATCGGGCCCGAAATGAGAGATCTTTTAGGGATGATCCGGACGCAGGAACTGCTGCAGGCGCGCCGGGTGGATGGCGGAAAACAATACTTTAGCCGGGCCAATGATTTCGGGTTTTCCAAAAACCCGGAGGAAACCTTTACGATCTGGCAAAAGGAACAAATACTGGCCGACGCCGTCTGGATTATCCGGCGGGTACAACCCGACGTGATCGTGACGCGGTTTCCCCCCGACGAACGTGCGGGCCATGGGCACCATACTGCTTCGGCGCTGCTGGCAGCGGAGGCGTTTGATGCCGCCGGGGATCCCGCGCGGTTTCCGGAACAATTGGCATACGTGTCGGTTTGGAAGCCCGCGAGGCTGGTTTGGAACATCAGCATGTGGGCCGTCCGGGACCGCGCCGCCTTTATCAGAAATGCAGCAGGATACCTGCAGCTGGATCTGGGAGGGTATAATCCGCTGTTAGGGAAGTCGTACGGAGAAATCGCGGCCCGCAGCCGGAGCATGCACAAAAGTCAGGGGTTTGGAGCAGTGGGGAGCCGTGGAACGAATGTAGAGTATTTCGAACATGTTAAGGGGGAGAAAGGGACTACCGACTTGCTGGATGGCGTTAATACGACATGGACACGGGTACCCGGCGGAGCAGCGGTAGAAGCGCTGGTAGCGAAGGCGATCCGTGACTTTCAGCCATCCGATCCGGCCTCCAGTGTGCCGGCTCTCCTGGAAATCCGCAAGACCCTTCGAACGCTGCCCACCGGCTTTTGGACAACCACCAAGCTGGAGGAAGTAAATCAGCTGTTGAAAGAAGTGATGGGCCTCTACCTCGAAGCGACGGTCAGCACTGATTCGTATACGCCCGGGGAAAACATGACCGTCTCGCTGGAGGCTATTAACCGTTCGGAAGCCAGACCCGTTTTACAAGCGGTGCGGCTCCCGTTTTCAGACCAGGATACGACAATAGCCGCCGTATTGAAACCGAACGAACTTTTGACCTTCAGTACCACCGTCCGGATCCCGGAGGAGACGCCGGTCACCCAACCTTACTGGCTGAAGAAGGACATTGGTTACACCGGTGTTTTCGAAGTCCCGGATCAGCTCGAACGAGGCGTCCCCGAAAACCCGCCGGCAGCTGCTGTTGCATGTACCGTTGTACTCCAGGGAGAGTCCCTTGCGTTTTCTATCCCTGTTGTTTATAAAAGAAGGGATCCGGTGCGGGGCGAAGTCTACCAGCCGCTGGTGATTACGCCTCCCGTATATGTGACGATCGGACAGGAGGTCTGTATGTTCGATGGCCCGTCGGCAAAGCCGGTATCCGTGCGGGTGAAAGCGGGAAAAGAGGGAGGTGAAGGCAGTGTCTCGCTTCGTTTGCCGGAGGGCTGGAAGGTTGTTCCGGCCGGCATACCCTTTGAATTGACAGGGAAAGGAGCGGAACGCGAGCTTCAGTTTCAGGTAACGCCGCCGGAACAGTCGGCGGTAGCGACCATGAATGCCGTAGCAACCATGAACGGCAGGGAGTATAACAGGGGCCTGGGGCTTATAGCCTACGAACACATTCCCCGTCTGGTTTATTTTCCGCAGGCGACGGCCCGTGCCGTAAAGATCGACCTGGTCAGAAAAGGAAAAGAGATCGGGTACATTATGGGCCCGGGCGACGCTGTTCCGGACGCGCTGCGGCAGTTGGGCTACCAGGTGACCTTACTGGAAGACAACGATATCTACCTGGAAAATCTGAGCCGGTTCGATGCGGTGGTCACCGGTGTCCGGGTGTATAACACCCATCCGGCCATGCAGCGTCATCAGCCTGTTTTACTGGAGTATGTGAAAAAGGGCGGAAACCTGGTAGTGCAGTACAATACAATGGACCTCCTTTTAAAGGATTTGGGACCTTATCCGTTTGACCTTTCCCGTAACCGGGTCGCGGAAGAGGAAGCGCCGGTGCAGATCCTGAACCCGGGGCATAGGGTGATGAATCATCCCAATAAGATTACGCAGGCTGATTTTGACGGCTGGGTACAGGAGCGGGGGCTTTATTTCCCCGAAAACTGGGATCCCCGGTATCAGACCGTCATTGCCTCCGCCGACCCCGGAAGTCCTTCGCTGGAAAGCGGTATCCTGGTGGCGAAGTATGGAGAAGGATACTACGTATACAGCAGTTTATCCTGGTTCCGGGAATTGCCGGCCGGAGTTCCCGGCGCCAGCCGCCTGTTTGTAAACATACTTTCTTTAGGGAAGGAGTAGTAAAAAACCAACGCCGGCGCGTAACCTGTATAAGCAGCAGAAGAATTGGCGGAATCTTAAAAAAACTTGCTTGGATGATATGCTATGATAAAATTATTGAAAATTTTAATGGTGATCTAAACTATAATATAGTAAATTTAGCCCCTTAACCGTATCTATTAACCCCTAACATGTTTATATATGGCGACTTCACGGAGAGATATTTTGAAACTCGCGGGTATTGCTCTGGCTGGAGGTAGTTTTCCTTCCATAATTATTCCGCAGAAAAGTTTTGCGGGAACCAATAGTGAAACATTGAAAGTAGGCCTTATCGGTTGTGGAGGCCGTGGGTCGGGTGCGGCCAAGCAAGCGCTCAGCGCTGATTCCAATGTAGTATTGCATGCCATGGGCGATATTTTCAGCGATAAGCTGGAGGCGTCGCTGGAGGGCTTGAAAAAGGTGCACGGGGATAAAGTGAAAGTAGATGAGGGCCATAAATTCCTGGGTTTCGATGCCTTTCAGAAAGTAATTGATTCGGGAGTTGACGTCGTGTTGCTGGCAACACCTCCGCACTTTCGTCCGGAACACCTCACCGCAGCCGTGAATGCCGGGAAGCATGTGTTTTGCGAAAAGCCCATCGCAGTGGACGCCCCGGGGGTCCGGAAAGTCCTGGCTGCTGCAAAACTGGCGAAAGAAAAGCAGTTATCCCTGGTTTCGGGTTTCTGCTGGCGGTACGATGAACCCAAAAGGGAAAGCTTCAGCCGGATCCTTGACGGTTCTATTGGAGAGATCAATACAGTTTACAATACCTACAATACCGGTTTGCTCTGGTCTTTCCCGCGGAAGGACGGCTGGACAGATATGGAATACCAACTGCGGAACTGGATGTATTATACCTGGCTTTCGGGAGATCATCTTGTGGAACAGGCAGTGCACAGCATCGACATGATGTCATGGGCGTTTGGCGATAAGCCTCCGGTAAGTGCGATTGGTACAGGGGGACGCCAGGTGCGGGTTGATCCGCAGTTCGGCTATATCTTCGACCATTTCGGCATTACGTATGAATATGAAAATGGTGCCAAGGGGTTCCATTTCTCCAGACAACAGGCGAATTGCGATACGTCGTATTTAGTGGAAAGCCTGGGAACCAAAGGCCGTGCCATGGTCGATTGCTCCAGAAGAGTCCACGAAGTCTACGGGTCCAAACCCTGGAAGTATACAGGGAAGGGTGGGGACATGTATCAAAACGAACACAACGAGCTGTTTGCCTCCATCCGGAATGGCAAACCGATGAATGACGGAGAGTGGATGTCGCAAAGTACCCTTATCGCGATTATGGGACGTATGGCGGCCTATACTGGTAAAAAGATCACCTGGGAGCAGGCTCTTAGCTCCAATGAGAAACTGGGGCCGGATACCTATTCCTGGGATACCGCCGTACCTGTGGCAGAGATAGCCCGCCCCGGATTTACCGCATTTAGCTGATAGCAATTAACCTCTTACTCTAATCTCCTGCCATTCCGAAATCCGATGGAAAAAAGAATGGCAGGTATTTTTGCTTATATGAACAGAAGAGAATTTATTAGGGCCAATGCAATGGCAGCGGCGGTAGTTACATTAGGGGTGACCGACGGTAACGCACACGGGAATAATACGGCGCCGCCTATGGTGAAGAAAAGCCTGAAATGGGGAATGGTGAAGGAAAACTTGTCGGTTATGGATAAGTTTAAACTCCTCAAGGATATTGGTTTCGACGGGGTCGAGCTCGATTCTCCTAATGAGCTGCCGATGAAGGAAATCCTGGAAGCCCGCGATAAAACAGGGCTGGAGCTTCCGGGGACCGTGAATTCGGTGCACTGGAAGTCTCCGTTGACCGATGCCGATCCTGACAAAAGGAAGGCATGCCTGGATTCGATGAAACAGGCATTGCGGGATACGAAACAATATGGCGGAACGACAGTCCTGCTCGTTCCGGGAGTGGTAAATGCCGGTACCAGCTACCAGGAAGCATGGGACCGTTCGATTGCTGAAGTGAAAAAGCTGATTCCTGTCGCGGAAGAAACCGGTATTAAAATCGCTTTTGAAAATGTCTGGAATAATTTTATTCTGAGCCCGATAGAAGCCGCCCGGTACGTGGATGAATTCAACCACCCGCTGATAGGATGGTACTTCGACGTTGGAAATATCCTGCGTTACGGATGGCCTGTGCATTGGATCGAGGTACTCGGCAAGCGCATAATGAAGCTGGATATCAAAGAGTACAGCCTGAAAATGATGAATGAAGAAGGACTGTGGAAAGGGTTTCAGGTGGAATTGCTGGAAGGTGACTGCAACTGGCCGGAGGTCAATAAAGCCCTGACCCGGGTTGGATACACGGGCTGGGCGTCGGCAGAAGTAACCGGCGGCGACCGGACACGCCTTTTAACGATAAAGGAAAAAATGGACGCCATCTTCAAAGCGTAAAGGAAACCGGTTTTTGAAATTAACAGCATTTCTACGGAATGAAATCAGAAAAACTACCAGAAAATAAGGACTCCCCGAGTGGGGTCTCCCGGCGGAACTTTATTAAAAGCACTGCTGCCGCACTGGCGGCATTTTCCATTGTCCCGAGGCACGTCCTGGGAAAGGGCTTTCTCGCCCCGAGCGACCAGCTTACCAAGGGGATCATCGGAGTGGGCGGGATGGGCCAGAACCATATCCCCTACGGTGGTACCAGGGTCGTGGCCATTTGCGATGTGGATGATAATCATCTGAAGTCGACCCTGGCCAAGCTGGAGAAAGGAACAAAAGCGTTCAAAGACTACCGGGAGCTTATTCAGTTGCCCGAAGTGGATATTGTGCATATCGCCACCCCTCCTCACTGGCACGGGATCATGGGCGCGGATGCAGCCAGGGCCGGAAAGGATATCTGGGCGGAGAAGCCCATGACCAGGACGATCGGAGAGGGAAAGCGGTTGGTGGAAGCCGTGCAGCAGCACGGACGGATTTTCCGCCTGAATACGTGGTTCCGGTTTGACAGCAATTTCTACGGGATGAATACAACCGTAAAGCCCATCAAAAAGCTGGTAGACAGCGGATTATTAGGCTGGCCCCTGAAGGTAACCGTAAGCCGCCATACCGGGTTTGACTGGAAGTTTTTCTGGGTAGGGAAGACCGATTTGCAGCCGGAACCGGTACCGGCAGCGCTGGATTACGACCAATGGCTGGGGCCTGCACCGCATAAACCGTATAACAAGCATCGCGTACACGGGACTTTCCGGGGATACTGGGATTATGACGGGGGAGGTCTGGGCGATATGGGACAGCATTACCTGGATCCGGTTCAGTATTTCCTGGGGAAAGACCATACCAGTCCGGTCAGTGTGGAAATCGATGCCCCGCAGCAGCATACTGATGCCGTCGGAACCTGGAGGCGGATTGAATATACCTACGATGACGGCTGTAAAATTATCCTGGACGGAGAAGGAACGGATACCAGCGCCGCCTACATCGAGGGGCCGTTGGGAAAAGTGTACAACGGGTTCCGGTGTGATATTCCGGATATCGATAAGAAACTGGCGGCATTCCCGGATCCGGAACCGCAGGTGACCGACTTTGTAGAGGCCGTGAAGAAAAGACAGAAGTTTGCGCTGAACGAGGAAAACGGGCACCGGTCGTGTACGATTGTCAATATGGGACTGGCGGCGTTGCGGCTGGGGCGGTCGTTGAAATATGACCCGGTGAAGCAGCTGTTTATTGACGATGAAGGTGCAAATCGCCTCATCGACCAACCCATGAGAGCACCCTTTACTTTGTAATTTATCAGGTTCGAATAGCGCATTCATTGCTATCGTTAACGGATATCAGAAACTGATTTAAACGTGAAAAAATATCTCTTTAGTGCACTTCTTTTAGGAATAACCCTTTCGTCGGTAAACGCGCAGAGAGCGGATACCCGAACAGTGGAAACGCGGATAGCGGACTTACTGGCGCAGACTCCTGCAGACAATGCGCGGCAATTGCTGACCAATGCGGAAGAAATAGCGGCGTTAGGCAAACCCGGAATCGTACAGCTGGTGACCGGTTTGTCGGCCCTTGAAATGGGACAAAGGGGTTCATTGGAATTTGCTATCGGGGGCTTTACGTACTATGTGAACCAGCCGGAAAGGGAGAACTGGCGGAAGCTCGCCGCAGAAGCGTATGCGGAAGCGCTTCCCCGCTTGTCGGATATCAACAGTAAAGCGTTTGTCCTGTCTCAATTGCAGCAGATTGATAAAGGAGAGGGCTTGAAGGTCCTGACGGCACTGCTCGAAGACCGGGAACTGGCCGGACCGGCAGCGAGGGCGCTGGCGCAGATTGCAACGCCCGGGGCCGGAGAAGCTTTATTAAAAGGATTGGCTAATCCGGGCGACCGGCAGCTTTCGCTGATAGAAGCGCTGGGAGATATGCAGTACCAGGCCGCTGCGCCGGTACTGGAACGGTTGGCAGCCGGAGAAGAGGCGGCAATCCGCAAAGTTTCCCAGTATGCGCTGGCCCGGATCGGTGCTCCTTCTTCCGAAGCAGTGCTGGCGAAAGCAGCAGCCAACGCGGGCTGGATCTATGAAACGTCTAATGCTACTGCCAGTTACCTGCAGTATCTGAACCGGTTGTCGGTCAATGGCCACGCAGCGACAGCCGAAAAGGCGGCCGATGCCTTGCTGAAAAAGGCAACCGGCGCCAATCAAGGGCACACGCGGGCAGCTGCACTAAGCATCCTGGCTTCAGCAGCAGGCGAAAAGAGTGTTCCAACTCTGGTTAAAGCTGCTGAAAGTACGAATGCAGCTTACCGGGGCGCAGCATTGTCGAATCTGGGTAGATTTGCCGGCCCGGCGATTACCGGTTTATTGGTCAAATCGCTTGCAAAAGGGACACCGGATACCAAGGCAGATATTCTTTCATTTTTGGGTAATAACGGGTCATCGGCTGCATTGCCGGCTGCAGTAGCTAACCTTGCTTCTTCCAATACGGGTGTGAAACTGGCAGCGATAGCCGCGGTAGGCAAGCTGGGCGGGGAAGGGAGTATTGCAAAGCTGCTGCCCCTGCTGAAAACAGGCAATACAGCCGTGGTCGGAGCCGTAGCCGGCGCGCTGCAGACCATCAAAGGAGCGGGTGTGGTGAAAGAGGTGGCTGCCGTGCTTCCCGCGCTGCCGGACGCAGCCAAGCCTGCGCTGATCAATGTACTGGCTTCCCGCGCCGCAAGTGATCAGCTGGGAGTGGTGTCCGGTTTGTTGAGCAGCAAGAATACGGCCGTTCAATCGGCGGCGTTTGCAGCGCTGAAAACGATGGCCGGCTCTAAGGACCTGCCGCAGTTATTTTCTTTATTGAATACGATCCGCGACCCGGACCATCTGAGTGCCGTACAGGATGCTGTGAAGGGGGCCGTAAAAGGGGTTGGATCTACCGATCAGCAAACCGGGCTATTGTTGGGGCAATTGAATCAGACTGCCGATAAATCGGCGTTTCTGCCCGTGCTGGCGGGTGTGGGCGGCAAGCAGGCCCTGCAGGCAGTCGTGTCTTCCTTTGCCGGGGGTGACGCACGAACAAAACAATCTGCGGTAGCCGCGCTTTCCAACTGGTCCGACAACAGTGCACTGGATGAATTGTACGCGATCGGGAAAAATGCCGGTGATCCGACGCTGCAGCAGGACGCGGTAACGGGCTTTGTAAAAACGATCGGACGCTCCGGGGATAATCCGGTCCAGAAAGTGCTGCAATTGCGGAAAGCCCTGGAAATGGCACAGAACTCTGCACAAAAGAAGCTGGTTATCAATGAATTACAAAAGAATAAAACCTTTGGGGCGCTGCTGATTGCCGGGAACTACCTGGAGGATCCGGAGTTGCAGCAGGCCGCGGCTCAGGCGGTGATGAACATCGGGCTGTCGGGTGCCGGGTTTTCGGGGCCGGATGCAAAGCGATTGCTGAACCGGACCATGGAAGTATTGAAAGGCGCGGATAGTGATTACCAGAAAGAGGCTATCCGGAAACACCTTGCGTCGCTTCCGCAGGAAGAGGGATTTGTATCCCTGTTTAATGGAAAAGACCTGACAGGCTGGAAGGGACTGGTGGCCAATCCGATCAAACGGGCAGCTATGAGTGCGGATTCACTGGCTTACTATCAGAAACGGGCAGATGAAGTGATGCGTACCGGCTGGGTGGTGGAAAACGGAGAACTGATGTTTACCGGGAAAGGGCAGAATATCTGTACCGAAAAAGCCTACGGGGATATAGAAATGTACGTGGACTGGAAGCTGGACGCCGATGGCGAGGAAGGCGATGCCGGGATTTACCTGAGGGGATCTCCCCAGGTGCAGATATGGGATACGAGCCGTGTAAAAGTAGGCGCCCAGGTAGGGTCCGGAGGCTTGTACAATAATCAGGTCCATCCGAGTATACCAACGAAAGTAGCCGACAACGCTTTGGGCGAATGGAATACGTTCTATATTAAAATGGTGGGCGACCGGGTGACCGTGGATCTGAATGGTGAACGCGTCGTGGACAATATCATCATGGAAAATCTATGGGACCGGAAACAGCCCATTTTCCCGATTGAGCAGCTGGAACTGCAGGCGCACGGTACAAAGGTGTATTACAGGGATATTTACGTGAAGGAATTGCCGAGGGTGGAGCCGTTCCAATTGAGTGAAGCAGAAAAAAAAGACGGGTATAAGGTCTTGTTTGACGGAACCAACATGCATGAGTGGACGGGCAGCACCGAAAACTATTTTATTGAAAACGGTGATATGGTGATAGTACCCAAAGGCCGTGGAGGTGGAAATCTCTTTACGAAAGATGAATACGCCGATTTTAATTTCCGTTTTGAGTTTCAACTGACGCCGGGGGCTAATAACGGGCTCGGTATCCGGGCGCCCCTGGAAGGAGATGCGGCGTATGTCGGCGCCGCTGAATTGCAGATTCTGGACGATACAGCGCCTATTTACAAAAACCTGGAACCTTATCAGTACCACGGATCCGTCTACGGAATCATCGCAGCCAAACGGGGACATCTGAAACCTGTCGGGGAATGGAACTACGAGGAAGTAGTCGTACAGGGATCAAAAATAAAGGTCATTTTGAACGGAACGACCATCGTGGACGGAGACCTGGTGGAAGCAACCAAAAATGGTATCCCCGATAAAAAGGAACACCCCGGCCTGCATCGGAAAACGGGCCATATCGGTTTTCTGGGTCATGGAAGCGTCGTACGGTTCCGTAATATCAGGATCAAAGACCTGACCGTGCAGAAAGAAGAGCCGGTAGTAGAGCAGGCCGTACCCGGGAAAAAAGGGAAAAAGAAGAAAGTAAAAAAATAAGTGGTTGCAGCCTGCTTTCCGACGTAAGCAGGCTGTATACTTTTAACGGATAGGACAATGGAGTGGTCGCAGACAGCAGATAAGATCCTGAGCAGGGAAGAAGGCAGCGAGTTGCGCCGGGAATGGAAGGCGCAGAAGCAGGAGGTGGTGTTTACCAACGGTTGCTTCGACATCGTGCATCTGGGGCATATCGACTACCTGGAAAAAGCCCGTAAGCTGGGAGATAAACTGGTGCTCGGATTGAATACAGATGCTTCGGTGAGCCGGTTGAAAGGCCCCCGGCGACCGGTGGTCGATGAAATCGGGCGGGCGCGACTGATGGCGGCGCTGGAATTTGTGGATGCTGTCATTTTGTTCGATGAACCGACACCTTTGCAGTTAATTGAGGCGTTGGAACCTGACATTTTGGTCAAAGGAGACGATTATACGGTAGAAACGATTGTTGGTTCGGATTTTGTAATCAGTAAAGGAGGAGTGGTGAAAACGGTGCCGCTGGTAGCGGGATATTCCACAACTTCGCTAGTTGAGAAGATAAGAAAGGCGTATACTTAGGTTTTTCTTTTTTCGTTAAACAGTAAATTAACCGATCAATAAAATTCATTAATCTAAATCGAAAGGAATGGTGGGAGGATATGTAATTATGTTTGCCATAATGGCGGTCAGCTGGTATGTGCAGTGGCGTTTGAAGAAAAAATTTGAAGAATATTCGCAGGTAGGATTGAGCAACGGGATGAGCGGACAGGAGATTGCCGAACGCATGCTGCAGCAGAGCGGAATTTATGACGTTCGGGTGCAATCGGTGGAAGGAACGTTGACGGATCATTATAATCCGCAGGATAAAACGGTGAACCTGAGTTCGGATGTCTTTTACGGCAGAAGCGTCGCCGCCGCGGCAGTAGCGGCCCACGAATGCGGGCACGCGGTACAACATGCCACGGCTTATTCCTGGCTGCAGATGCGGTCGAAAATGGTACCGTTTCTGACGATTTCATCCCGGTATATGAGCTGGGTCATTATCGGCGGGATTCTGTTGTTGAATACCACGCCCATTCCGCTGGCGATAGGGGTGGCGCTTTTTGCAGTCACTACGTTGTTCAGTTTCATTACGCTGCCGGTAGAATACGATGCGAGCAACCGGGCGCTGGCCTGGATTGACAGCAATGGCGTCGTTACCCGGCAGGAGCACGGAATGGCTGCCGATGCCTTGAAATGGGCAGCGCGTACCTACCTGGTCGCGGCTATAGGCTCGCTGGCAACCTTGTTGTATTATGCGATGATGCTACTGGGCCGGCGGGATTGACAGCCGGGAAGATTTTTTAGAAGCTTTGGCCGCTCCGACAACCATCGGGGCGGCTTTTTTATTTAGGGCAGAATCAATCCTCCCGACACCCCAGGCGGGTTGAAGAGCAGGTCGTGTTTTACCGGGCGCCTGAGCAGCGGATTTCCGAACGCTCACCATGATAAACTGCTGACGTTGACGGACCTGCTTCTGCTCATTGGAAATCCGGCCTGTCAAAGAAGTATTTCGGGTGCACGCTTATCCCCGGGAGGATATAATTTTCCATTGTGATTAATGATGTATTATTATTTTACAATGATGAATTATTGCAAAATGTGAGTCGTTCGTCATTAATTTGCGGAAATATTATTTTTCTCGTTTAACAATTAACAGGAAGCAGAGAAATGAATAGTGTATTTGTATTAATCAAATGCGCCGGTTTCAGGGTTGAAAGAAATCGCGCTATTTTTGCATTTTTTTATTGCATAAATCCTAATTCTGTTATAGTATTGTAATGGTAAATTATTATTTAATTATAATAAATTATAAACCTTAACCTATGACCCGAAAACTTTTATTACGGACGCTCCAAGCCCTAGGACCGTGTTATACGCAAATGGCTTTCTATGGGCGCAACTGACCGTTAGCGGGACAATCAGTGACGAAGACGGTCAGCCGGAGCTTGGCGTGAGCGCTGTTGAGAAGGGAACGGCTCTCCCCTCCGACAAGGTCTGATTGATTTTCCTACACCCAACCGGCTAACCCAGGATTGGCGCCGGTATCCTTTTCCGTTCAAGGTCGCCACGTCCGGACGACACCCCGAAGGCGCCATAGACGACCCGGTGAATCTGCCCCTGAAGATTTCGGCCGGCTTCACCTACCGGAACGGACATTTCATGCTGCTGCAGGTAACCCTGGGGGGAACCGGTTACTTACGATGCCGGCGCCGGCTGATCCCGAGAATAATATTTCTGAACCATCAAATTTTTAAAGTATTCTTATGCGTTATCTCTGTTTTTTAGGACTTTGTCTGGCAATATCGATTCTGTACGGCTGTAAATCTGATAATCCGTTCACGCTTACCGGTGGAAAAACCGACGCTGTAATTGTACTTCCTGCTTCCGAACCCGAGTGTGTGCGCCTGGCTGTTGAGGACCTGGTGCGGGATGTAGCGAAAATATCGGGTAAAAAATTGACAATAGCAGAAACTCCACCTGCGGAATCAACTCCCGCTGTGATAATAGCGACAGTTGGGGTATCTGACGATATCCTTGCGCAGTACTACTCTTCCTACAAAGAAATAAGTGATAAATGGGAAGCCTACAGGTTGCAAGCCGTCAAAGGAAATCTCATTATTGCGGGTAGCGACGAACGTGGTACCATGTTTGGCATCTACAGGTTTATCGAAGATTTTTTGGGTGTCGATCCGTTGTATTTCTGGTCGGATCTCGAACCTGAAAAGAAAAGCGTACTGGCCTGGGATGCTATTTCGGTAGCACAGGAATCTCCCACTTTCCAATATCGGGGCTGGTTTATAAATGACGAAGACCTGCTCACCGAATGGTACGAAAGCGGAGGCGTCAGGAAGATTGACTATCGATACTACGGACAGGTTGTCAACCCCGAAATAATGGAGAAAGTGGTTGAATCGCTGGTCCGCCTCCAAATGAACCTGATTATTCCTGCCAGCTTTATTGATATCAAAAACCCGGCGGAGGCCGCCCTCGTCAAAATAGCTGCAAAACGCGGGGTCTTTCTCTCCATGCACCATGTGGAGCCTATGGGCGTAAGCGCATTTACCTTTTTTAATTATTGGGAAGACAAAACCGGGGAGAAACCGCTGTTCTCGTACTACAGCAGCCGGGACAAGCTGGAAGAAGTATGGCGCGTCTATGCGGAAGAATGGGCTAACTATCCCAATGTGATCTGGCAGATAGGCTTAAGAGGCATTGCTGATCGTCCGATGTGGCTGGCAGATCCCGGGATTCCTCAGAGCAGCGAGGACAGGGGTAGACTTATCTCAGAAGCAATGCAAACGCAAAGATCGATGATAAAGGAGGTAGATAAACGTCCCAATCCTCCGGTTACAACTACTCTCTGGATGGAAGGGTCGGCTCTGAATAAAGAAGGGCACCTCCAGATACCCGGCGGAACGACCGTTGTATTTTCAGATAATTGCCCCGGGTGGAAATGGCAGGATGATTTTTATGAAACAGGCCGGGATCAATCCTATACTTACGGCGTCTATTACCACCATCAGCTCTGGAACTCAGGCCCGCATCTGACGCAGGGTGTTCCTCCCCACCAGACGTACTCGGTATTCAAAGACGCAGTTGAAAAAGGGAGCACGGAATATGCCATTCTCAATGTTTCCAACATCAGGCAATTCCTGATGGGCCTGGCTTCTTCCGGCCGGATGCTTTACAACTTCCAGGATTATTCCCCCGATCCGTTTGTTGAAAATTGGGTGGCCGAAAGATTCGATAGTCATCATCCTGAGATCGTGAACCTCTACAAAGACTACTTTGCCGGCTTTGTTCTGCACGATTCCCAGCAAGTACCCATGCTCCTGGATGGGCAGATCCGGAGTTTTGCGACGGCACAGCTCACCGGCCTGCAAAAACAAATAAGTAACCCGGGGAAATATGAAAAGGAAAGGGTTCGCAACCAGCAGCCGAAGGGCGATGCAGCACCCAAAAAAGATGCCCTGGCAATCAGCGACGCTCATCCCAAACCACAAGACGACAACGAGCTTCTGGAAAAGGTTCTCCTGCAAAAAAGCAGGCATTCCGAAACGCTCGGCAAAGCGTTGGAAATAAGCCAGGCGCTGGATGGGGAGCAAAGCGAACTTCTTAACACAAACCTAGTGGCCCACCTTAAGATAATGATCGGGCTTGAAGACTGGCTGATAGCAGTTCTCAAAGCGCGGGAAGCCTGGAATGACGGCGATAAGGAAGAAGCCCGCATTCATATCCGGAGTGCTCAGGAAGCCTTTGTCGTTATAAAGGAAGGGCAAGAGCAGCACGTGAAAGGTAATAAATGGAAAAACTGGTACAGGGGAGAGAAGAAAATGAATCTCAACGATTGTGAGTCGCTAACCAACCGGATTGCGCTGCTTGTTACCGAATAGTTCCATGTAAATTGATTTTCAAACAACCTGGTTTATTGGACGTACTACAATAAGTTTGGGACCTGAACTGACGTCAAACAGATAACCGACAGGAGTCCGAATTAAGGGTTGAGTAAGGATAAACGCAAGTGACAAATACTAATGACTACAAGAAGGACCTTCATTTTACAATTGGCCGCCATCCCCGGTGTCCATCGGTTGTGTATTGACCTGGCTGACGCTGAAACCCCCAGGGGCATTCCTTCTGTGAATCCCATAGCTTACCATAAACTATTTACTGATGGCAAGAGCCGTCCAGCGGTGCCGGAAGGCAAGCGAATTCCATTCGGATGGGATTATTTCACCATTCCATCGTCACCATCAGGCGTCGAACTAAAAGTAGCAAAAATACCCGGGCATTTTGACGGTGAGATTTTCCTAAGGCTGATGGTCGCCGTTGACACCCGGGATAAAAGGAGCGTATCAGTCCTGCTGGCGAAGTCAGGAAATAAGATCGGCGAACTTCCTGTCTGGTATGCCAGCGCTTTGCAACTCTTCGAATGCAGGCTCGACACGACTCTTTCCAGGTTGATAAAAGAAGGGATACGCCTGGTGCTGGACGAAGGAAATGAATCTATATACGTCACCGCTTCTTCCGGGATTTCCGGTTCGCATGTATTCGCAAAACCCGAATCAGCATCTTCAGAACCGTCCGGGCGAGGGGGGGGCGGGCGGTTTTCGGACACCTTTTGTAGCTACAGGTCTTTGCACCCATTTGGATGGATGGAAGGCTGTACGTTAGACGGCCTGCTTGAACTTGAACGTTCAGAGCGATTCCCTGAAGCAGGTCGCGCGCTTGAAAATCATCTGAAGCTTTTCCTTCCTGACGATCAGAACCTGGTCTATGAAAATCCGAATACCCAACCTTCTGACAACCGTTTCAACAATCTTGAAGCAGGGCTTCCTTTTGCAGTGATCGCCGAAAAATATCCGGGCCACCCTTCTATAAAATTAGTTACCGACTTCTGCGAAAACAGGATTGAAAACGGCCGCATAAAGTCAGGCAGCTTCACCACCGAGGGGTGCTATACGCTGGCGTATCCCCTGGCGGCTCTGGCGAAAGCTGCGGGGAATAAAAAATGGTATGAGCTCGCCCTGATTGAACTGGAAGAACGGATCAAACATCTGACGGATCATGAGGCGGTATATCAGCGGGCTTCTGTCACCGATTCTGCAAAAGGTTTCCGTAACTGGGGAAGAGGCTATACCTGGTTTCTTCTGGGCCTCGTACGCACTTCGGCAATTTTAAAACAGGACGCTTCTTTTTCCAAAGATCCCCGGCTATCGAAAATCCGGGAGGTGTTTATCTATTATGCTAACCTTGCGCTAAAATATCAGCAACCCGACCATGGCTGGAGCGCATTTCTGGACCTTCCTGAAACCGGATTCGACGCTTCGGCTACCGCCGGACTTGGAGCTTCCCTGCTATATGGCAAACAGATCGGGTGGCTGCCCGAATTACCTGACTCCAGACTGTACGCGATCAGGCAGCGTCTTGAACAAAGTCTTACTCCCGACGGCTTCCTGACCGCCAGTTGCCAGATCAACCGGGGAGGCGAGGAATTACAGAAAAGCGGGTACCGGGTGATATCTCAATATGTAATGGGTTTAATGGCCCACCTTTATGCGCATCTGAAATGAAAGTCCGCCACCTGGAAGAAGGCGCCGAACTGCGATTCAGCCAGCAATACCGGGACTATCTGCCGGTGGTACTAATTCAACGAGGCGGTTTCTTTTGCTACAAGTACTAACTGAATTGCCAGGAAGTAAAACCACCAGATTAATCAACTTAAACTCTTAGCTTTTACATGAAACGAATCTTTTTTTCTCCCTTTTGTAAGGGAATTGCCGTCCTGAGGCTTATCGTTCCGGTGTTTATTTACGGAACTTTCTCCACCGCCGCCGCTCAATCCCTTCCTGAACCTCCGGGCTTTCGATCTATCGGGAAGTATCAGCCTCGCCTCACCAAAGAGATAGAGGCCTCGAGCTGGTCCATCGGCGGGGAAACGATGGATCGTGATTACACCGACTATCAGTCCTTCAAATACTACCTGGATTCATTGGGTGCCAAGCGGATCCGACTTCAGGGGGGTTGGGCCAAATGCGAAAAAGTGAAAGGGAAATACGATTTTGCCTGGCTCGATGCCGTTATACCCGATGCCTTTAGCCGCGGCGTGGCGCCGTGGGTCGAGCTTTCCTATGGAAATCCCATCTACGAGGGCGGCGGCGAGGCCAAGCTGGCAGGTCGGATCCCGACATCAGAAACGGCCCTTCAGGCATGGGACAATTGGACCCTGGCGATGGTAACCCGCTATAAAGATTACGTGACAGAGTGGGAAATCTGGAACGAACCCGATCTTAACAAGCTGAATACAGGTGAAGAATTTGCCGATTTTTACATTCGTACCGCGCGACTGATCAAGTCCGTACAGCCCAACGCGCGGTTACTCGCGCTGGGCATCGCAGGAGTCCCTCGCCTGGAGTTTTTGAAGCCGTTCCTGGATAAGTTGAAAGAGAAGAACGCCCTCGACCTGATAGACGTTCTGACCTACCACGGCTACGCACCCAACCCCGACACTTCCTACCCTAAAATAGAGGAAATGCGGACATTTGTTTGGAACTACAATGCGAAAATAGAATTTATGCAAGGAGAAAACGGCGCCCCCTCTACCCACAGCAGCGTGACTATCGGCGCCCTGCGGCAGTTCGACTGGACAGAGTTGTCACAAGCCAAATGGGACCTGCGCCGCATGCTGGGCGATCATGGGCGCGGTATCGCAACCAATCTCTTTACGATCAGCGACATTCACTATGCAGCCGGCGATCATATGGTAGGGGTCAATACCAAAGGAATTCTAAAAACAAATCCCGATAAAACGATCGAGCGCCCCAAAACAGCATACAGGGCAGCCAGAAATGTATTTTCTCTTTTTGACTCGGGAACAGAAAGGCAGCCGGGAAGTTCGCCGGCTACTGACCAGCCCAACCAATCGGCCTTTACCTATAAACATAAAAAGTCAGGACGGTCCATCGTCACACTCTGGAATAACGAAAGCCGCCCCGCCGAAACATTTGACGCTCAGAATACCCGTGTCACTGTACAGGGCGCATTCAAAGATCCCGTTTACTTAGACCTTATTTCCGGCAGGTTTTTTGAGATACCTAAAAGCAGCTGGAAAAAGTCCGGTAATACTTACACGTTCACCAACATTCCGGTTCCTGACTATCCCGTGGTAATTGCCGACAAGCAAACCCTATCATTAGTCCCCGGACAATAAACAAGCCAAACGAAAAAATTATGCCGTTAACGCTTGGCTACGCTTTTACGGGTCCTGCCATGCCGCAAAGCGTATGAGAGTTGTTTTGCATAGTCTTATTGAATAGTATTGCGTAGTAAAATTATTAGTTAACCATAATGGATTATGAAGATAAAACAGGTGATGACACGAAGGGTTCCCCTACTTTTTTTGCTGGTCATCGGGTTGTTTGCATATGTGAACGATACTCCTTCGGTTTTTCTTATTGGTGACAGTATATCGATACAATACGGACCGTACCTGGAGCAATACCTCGACGGGGTGGTACAACTGACACGGAAAAAGGACGATGGGAATGCAGAAAAGAACCTGGATGTGCCCACGGGCGCTAATGGCGGAGATTCAAGAATGGTCCTGGCTTACCTGCGTTCCAAAATCGCCGAGCCGGCCTTTCACCCTGACTACCTGTTAATTAATTGCGGTCTGCACGATATCAAACGGGATCCGCAGCACAACGTTCTGCAGGTAACAGCCGATGACTACCGTGCCAACCTGGTTGAAATTATGCAGTTGCTGCAGCAAAAGGGTATCCGGCCGGTATGGATTCGTACCACTGCCGTGGTAGATACCATCCATAACAGCCGGTCCCGTTCTTTTCATCGTTTTGCAAAAGACCTGGCTGTTTATAATCAGATTGCTGACGAAGTATGCGCACAGGCCCGGGTGCCTGTTATCGATCTGTACGGTTTTACCTGGAAACTGGGTATTGAGCAATTCACGGATCATGTACATTACAAAGAGCCGGTCCGGGCATTACAAGCCGCCTATATAGCCGGCCAGGTGACGCAATTGATCCGAAACAAATAACCGAATATGCCTGAATCTTCACATATAACTAAATTTTATTGTGTATCACTAAAATTATAGTTATAATTGATCCGTTAGATACTAAAAGGATCATGGAGATGAAAAAGCTATTGCTGTGCTGTTGTTTTCTGCCCGGGTATCTGATCGCTCAGAACGTTTATCCCCGGGAGGAAGTAAAAGGGGCGACCCTGCAGGTGCTGGAAAAGGAGTATCCTACCGCGCAGGGTACTGCGGGTGATATCGAAAAGGGGGTTTCGGCGATTTTTGGCAGGCTTTTTTCCGGGTACAGCAAGCAAGGAGTCCTGTATGCGGCGGACGTATTTATAAAGGCAGGCGGGAAGGTGGACGAAGTCATTTACTCCGTGACGTCGGATCATCTGCCGGCGGATTCCGTCTGGTACGTGATGCAGAAACAACTGCCGCCTTTACTGGCTGCATGGCAGCCGGCGGGGGTGACCCGGAACGTACGGGTCAGTGTGATGGGAATAGTGGGGAAGGTCAGGATGCCCCGGAAGGTTAGATCCGATTCCGTGACGCTGTCTACCGTGGAGGAATTGCAGATGCACGAGGATACGCAGGCGATTCAAAAAATAAACCTGTCAGGGCTGGAACTGGGGTCGGTCCCGGCGGTTATCTATCGCTTTCCTAATCTGGAAGAGCTGGATGTATCGGGGTGCGGCTTGGAAAAACTGGACCTGGATGTCAAAAGGCTGCCTAAACTAAGGATGGTGAATGTCAGCAACAACCAGCTGACGGAATGGCGAATCTCCCGCAACAAGTCGATAGCCATTTTAAATATACAGGGCACAGGGCTCAAAAGAATTCCGAAGGAAATAGGCGGGTGTAAAGGACTCTCCTCGGTTTGGCTGGGTTTCAACACCGGGCTGGATCTCAGAAGGCGGGATTTCCGCCGGATCAGAAGGGTCCGTGACCTGAACCTCTACCGGTCGGAGCTGACAGCACTGCCGAGAAGTATCAGGCGGCTGCGGAAACTGGAGGTACTGGATTTGTATCATAACCAGCTGACTGCCCTGCCTTCGGGACTGACCAGGCTCCGGAGGCTGTCGCATCTGGCCGTGTCGAATAATCAGCTGACCTATTTTCCGGACAATATGCAACGCCTCAGGCGGCTACAGTTTCTCTATGCACACCATAACCGCCTGAGCTGGCTGCCGGAAGCGATAGGAAGGCTTGAGAACCTGGAAGTAGTGGACATTGGATATAACTGGTTTTCGGTATTTCCGGCGGCATTACTGAACCTCAGACACCTGGGAGAACTGGATATTTCTGCCAATAATTTCAATGCGTTCCCCCCGGAACTCCTGCAAATGCAGGGCGTGGGAAAATTGTATATGCGCGGGAACCCTTTCCTGGAAAAGCAGGCGGCGCCAACCGATACCGTTTACCTGGAAGCACTAAAACGGGAAGTTGCGGAAGTCTATCATTGATAACGGCCCCACGGTATAAATCCCGGGTATTTCGTGAACGGTAATGAGGTGTTTATGAGGAGATTGTACCTTTGGCTATCGTTGGAACACCGGCCGGTTTCCCGGGACGCGGGAAAGAGGTGCCGGGCACTCATAAAACCGAAACGCCATGAATTCACAATCCATCAAAAATGAAAATCGCAGCTCCGAGGAAAGCTTGCGATCGTTTGAAATGACCGATCTCACCGGAAAACTGTGCCGGGGGCTGATTTTGCTGAATGGCCTTACAGGCCTGTTCTTTGTACTGGCAGGCTTCCGTGCAATCGTTAGCGAAACCACCCGTGAGGTGCTGGGATCGTTCTGGATCGGATCGCTCTTTTTACTCTTCATGCTGGTGAGCTACATGTTCCGGAACATCGCGGGAAAAGACGTAGTGTCGATCGGGACCAGTATGATACCCTGGATGATGTGGCTGGGAGTATGGCGCCTCCTCGGGATATGAATTAAGCGGGCGATTCAGGAACCTTCGCCGCGGGCAAATTTGTTAGCAGTGGTAGTGCCGTGTGCATTCAATATTGCGCCATATGTCTCTCTTATCTTCAGGATTATTACCTACTGCGACTACCAGGTTATGGTTGAATCTGGTTTCTGTTTACCTCCTGTGGGGGTCAACCTATCTTTTTGTCCATTTCATGACCGAGAATATGCCGCCGCTCTATATGGCAGGCTGGCGGCTGCTTGTGGCGGGAGTTATTCTCTATCCCTTTGCCCGTCTGAAGGGGCATGCGAGGCCTACCCGGCAGGAAGGGGTGTCGGCAATGCTGATCGGGACCTTGTTGCTGGGGTTTTCCATGGGCGGAATGACGGTGGCGATCCAGTATATTCCAACGGGGATTGCGGCCTTGCTGGCTGGTTTGCTGCCGTTATTCCTCATTGTGATCAACTGGGTCGGCTTCGGCCGCGTCCGGCCCAGCCGGCTGGCATTAACAGGCCTGCTGATTGGCCTGGCCGGAATCATGATGTTGGTAAAACCAGGCAGTTTTAAGGCGACGTCGTCCGAAAGCTGGATCGGAATTGTGATCGTGGTATTTACCAACGTTTTCTGGGCGGTGGGAACCCTGCTGTCAGGACGTATGAAATTACCTCACCAGCTGGTTTCCAGCGCCGTGCAAATGCTTACGGGAGGGGTCTTATTACTGATGGTGAGCTTGATTTTTGAACCCGTTACGTTGTTGAGCATCAGCCATGCGCCCGTCAAAGCGCTGGGGTCGTTGATTTACCTGGTTGTTTTCGGGTCCATTATTGGATTTACATCATATGCCTGGCTGGCACGGAACGCCCCGCCCCAGTTGGTGGCGACGTATGCGTATGTCAATCCGGTGGTAGCCATGATCCTCGGATGGGCGTTTGCAGGAGAAATGTTCAGCGGGCAGGCGGTGGTTGCAGGCGGAATAATTGTCGCCGGAGTGGTACTGATTTCCATCGGGAAAAGAAGCTGAGATCCGGTCGGAATGCGTATATTGGAGGCGCTAACGACCTGTAACAGCATGGAACTGAAAACAAAAACCGCTCTTGTCTCCGGAGGCGCCTCCGGGCTGGGAGAAGCCACTACGCGTTTGCTCGTATCCAAGGGCGCAAATGTTGTCGTGTTGGACCTGAATGAAAACCGGGGAACAGCGCTGGCGGAAGAGCTCGGGGCCGCCGTCCGGTTTGTGCAGACAGACGTCTCGAGCGAGACGGAGATGCAGCGGGCCGTTGCACAGGCCCTGGCCGCGTACGGAGCCATTCATATCAACGTCAATTGTGCGGGGATCGTGTCGGGCAGTAAAACGGTTGGAAAAGTGAACGGCGTGTTGGGGCCGCATCCGCTGGAGGGATTTGAAAAAACCATACGGGTAAACCTGGTAGGGACCTTTAATGCCATGCGCATGGCAGCCTTTGCCATGCTGGACAATGAACCGGATGCCGGGGGAGAAAGAGGGGTCATTATCAATACGGCATCGGTAGCAGCCTTCGAAGGGCAAATCGGGCAGGTTGCCTATGCAGCGAGTAAGGGGGGAATTGCCAGTATGACGTTACCGGCAGCGCGGGACCTTGCAGCTTCCGGGATCCGGGTAATGGGCATCGCACCCGGGCTCTTCGAAACACCCTTGCTGGAGGGGCTCCCCGAAGAAGTGCGCGACTCGTTGGGAAGGCAGGTCCCGTTTCCTGCCCGCCTCGGCAGACCTGCTGAATTTGCGTTACTGGTCAAAAGTATCATCGAAAACCCAATGCTGAACGGGGAGGTCATCCGCCTGGATGGAGCTATCCGCATGGCGCCGCGGTAAAGCCGACCCCGGTTATCCTATTCCCCGCTCTGCTCTCTGCTCTTTCCCGTCACGTTGACCGGGTCACGCTGACCGGGTCACGCTGACGGTGAAAGCGTGACATCGGGTCTCCGACCCGCGACCACCCCGCGCCATTACACAGGTCGGGAAACCTGCTTTCGGACGAGGGAGAGCGGATCCGTGCTGCCGCACTATTTTCGGTGGAGATATTCCTTTGCTGTTAAAATCGGAATGATCGGGTTCCTGAAATCCTTTTTGTTTCTTGTGACGATCAGGTCCATATTGTTTTCAATAGCGGTATAGAACTGAATAGCGTCTTCAAAATCTTTCAGATGAGAGGTTAATGCCAGATCGATTATCCTGTCATCCAAAGCCAGCACCTCAACGAGCACTTTAAACTTTGCCAGAATTTTTCGGGCATCATTCGAGTTGTAATGTCTTGATAGTAAATAATGAGTATTTGCGATAGTCAATGACGTAATGAAAAGTTTTACCTTCTTCTTGTCCGCAAGCGTGAAAAGCTCCTGAGCATCTTCATAAAACGCTTCTCGCTTTTGAAGTAAGTCCAGTGTGATGTTAGTGTCTACAAAAAGCCTTTCCACTACGAATATTTTTTGTTCAGATAGTCATAATAGTCTTTTTTAGAGTCAGTTTCTTCATCGCCCGGGATAACTCCGGTTAAACTTTCAACAAGCGGACTAACCCTTATCTCCTTTTCATTCTTTTTAGTTAAAGAATTGAGATAGTTCTCCACTAGTTGCGATAAACTGACCTGATGGTTTTTTGCGTAATCTTTTGCGCTTTCGATGATGTGTTTGTTTAAATTTAAGGTGAGCTTGGTATTCATCTTCTCAGAATTATGTTACGTGTAAAAATATTAAAAAATTACGTATTCCGCAACTTTTTATGACACTACAAATGACTCCGATTTACAAAAAAATCAGCCGCTGTTCTCAGTCCGACATCCGAAAGCCAATGGCTGATAGCTGAGTCTCCGACCCGCGACCACACCGCGCCATTCGGCAGGTCGGGAGACCTGCTTTCGCTCCTCCGCTCGTCAGCGTGACCCGGTCAGCGTGACCCCCCGGTCATGAGACGAGGGAGAACGGTTTCCGCTCCCGGATTTCGACTCCGCTGGTTTCGACTCCGCTGGTTTCGACTCTGCTCAACCACCGGGGATAGCTGATAGCCGACATCCGAAAGCCCCCCGCCTAACACCTAATCCCTAATACCTAAAACCTAACACCTAAAACCTAAGACCTAAACCTCTCCCCTAAAACCTAGAAATAAAACAGGAAAAATTTTAAATTTATAGATAGATCCTCTAGTTTTGTATGCTTGTTTCTAACTATTGCTAATGCCATGTCTTATCAAAATGCCGGTGATGAGAGAGAGTTGCTGCGTTCCGCTTCCATCGGTGACGAGCGGGCATTTCGTATACTTTTCTACAGGTACCACCGGTTACTGGGCACACATATTGTCAGGATCACCAAATCGGCAGAGGTGGCAGAAGAGGTTGTACAGGACGTGTTCCTAAAAATTTGGCTGAACCGGGAAACACTGGATGAAATTGAGAATTTCAGGGCCTATCTCTATGTCGCGGGGAAGAATCATGCCCTGAATCTTCTGAAAAAGGCAGCAAAAGAGCGGGCGGTTTCCATAGAATCGGCCCGGTTGCTGGTGGAGAACTTCGGCACAGAGGATGCCGAGCAGCGGGAATACGATGATCTGATGGACGAGGCGATCGATCATTTGCCGCCACAGCAACAGAAGGTATACCTGTTGAGCCGTCATGAACAATTAAAATACAAGGAGATCGCAGCCAGGCTGGATTTATCCACCGAAACCGTTAAGAAATACCTCCAGCTAGCCACCGAATCCATTACCAGGCACCTCAAAAAAAGCCGGATTTGGGGCTATTTTCCCTTTTTTTAAAAGAATGTCTAAAAAATACAGCACCCACTACCCCCTTTTCGGGGCAGCGTGTTGTCTATAGTTGTAAAGAGTTTTACCTGATAGCAGCCAATGCGAATATCACGAGACCGGTTAAGAACCCTATTTCGACGCTACTACGAAAACGCCGCTACCGAAAGCGAGATTTCGGAATTAATGGCAGCGATCCGTGAGGGCGGTGAAGATGAGTGGCTGGAGCTGGTGATCCGGGAGGAATGGAACGCCCTGCGGCCGGATGCAAGATTGTTTACGGATGCGACCAGTGAACGGATCCTGGAGGTGGTTTTGCAAAACGGTAAGGAAGAAAGTACGGGGAGGCCCAGGGTACGCCCCCTGCATGCTTACCGGTACTGGGTGGCGGTTGTTTTGCTGATGGCCGGATTCGGGGCTTACTGGAAATGGAAAGACAACCGGAACGATGGGTTGACAACAAAGGTAACAGCAGCCATAACGCCGGGTACGAATAAAGCTGCACTTACTTTATCGGATGGATCTGTCGTACCGCTGGACAGTGCCGGACTGACGGTCGGCGGATCGATAGACATGCACGCAATTGCCGGGAACGAGAACGGGCGACTTGTCTACAAGACGTCGGAGGAGTTGAAGGAGGCAACTGAAACATTCAATACGCTCGCCACCCCGAGAGGGGGGCAGTATCAGGTAGTTTTGCCGGACGGAAGCAAAGTGTGGCTGAATGCTTCATCGTCTATCCGGTATCCGCTTGTGTTTCCGGGGACAGAAAGGCGGGTGGAAATTAAGGGAGAGGTTTATTTTGAAGTGCAGCCCGATCGGTCAAGACCATTTACGGTGCAGTTCGGGGATAATGAAGTAACGGTGCTGGGTACCAGCTTCAATGTGAAGTATTATGCAGATGAAGCCATGCAAACCACCCTGATAGAAGGCGCTGTTGCGCTCCGGTCTGCCGGGAACGAGCAGTTGTTGCGGCCGGGAGAGCAGGCGAGTACGTCCGCAGATGGGAAGATCGTGCTGACTAAGGTTGATGTGGAAGAGAAAATTGCCTGGAAAAATGGATTGTTCCTGTTTCAGGCTGCAGGAATACCTGAAATTATGAAGCAGGTAGCCAGGTGGTACGATATAGAGGTAACCTACGAAGGTAACTTCCCGGAAAGGCAGCTTACGGGGAAGGTTTCCCGCAACGTCAGTATCACCGAATTAATGGCGATTTTTCAGTACGCGGGTATCAATCACCGGGTGGAAGGGAGAAAAATTGTCATCGAAGAATAAACGTATATTTTACAGCGGTATTTTTTATAAACCTTTAAATTCACTTATTCATGAAGCCATAGCAGGAAATGGCCATAAAAAAAGGGAAAATGCTGCGAACATTTTCCCGAAGTGTTCAGGCCGGAACAAATTTGATAGAAGAAATCCATGTCTCACCTAAACCATACAAATATATGGGAAATATAGCTATGCTCCTACATGGCGAAGGGCTCGCGCGGCCCCATAATCTTTTTCGGATCATGAAGTTATTAACCTTGTTCATGTTGGCGGCACTATCGCAGGTCTGGGCTACCGGTTACAGCCAGAAGATCACCTTAGAACGACGCCATATCACCCTGGAATCGGCTTTAAAGATAATCGAGAAGCAGACCGACTATTTGTTTCTGTACGATAAACAGGAATTGCCCACAGGAAAGGAGGTCTCCGTTAGCATTAAGAACGGATCGATAGAAGCAACTCTGGATCAGCTGTTGGACGGGCTGCCCTTGTCGTATAAGATATTCAACAGGAATATTGTGATCAGAAGAGAAGAACAGGGCAAAAGGAAGGATGCCTCTCACTTGTCACCTGCAGATGATCCTGCACCGGCAAAGATCGTGAGCGGTACCGTGACAGATGAAAAAGGAGAGGGACTGCCGGGTGTGAATATCCTTATCAAAGGCACTCAGAAAGGGATGATTACCAATTCTGAGGGCATATTCAGCATTGAGGTGACGGATGAAAATTCGATACTCGTGTTTTCTTTTGTAGGATACCTTACGAAAGAAATAACGGTAGGTACTAAAACGAACCTGACTATTGTACTCGAACCGGATACCAAATCACTGGAGGAAGTGGTGGTCGTAGGTTTTGGAACACAGAAAAAAATATCTTCTACCGGCGCCATTTCCAGTGTTTCAAATGAAGAGATCATGCGCTCGCCGGTGGCGAACGTAGTCAACGCACTGACGGGAACCATGTCTGGTCTGACGATCGTAAATAACAGCGGGCATGTCGGGAAAGATAACCCTGTGATCCGGTTGCGCGGGATTGGAACGATGTCAGGGCAGCTGGATCCGCTGGTGATGGTGGACGGCATGGAACGTCCGATGAACGACATTGATCCGAATGAAATTGAATCGGTCTCGATTCTGAAAGACGCGTCTTCAACCGCGGTATTCGGTGTTCGGGGAGCGAACGGCGTGATTTTGGTTACGACAAAAAGAGGCAAAAACGGCCCGGCCAAGGTCAGTTTTGCCGCCGAATATGGCGTCTCGACGCCAACTCGTCTTCCTGAATTTTTAGAAAGCTATGAATATGCGCAATTATATAATGAAGCGCAGATCAATGATGGCGTTGCGCCGGGCAATGTAAAGTATTCGCCGGAAGCCTTAGAACATTTCCGCACCGGGGACGATCCCTGGTTGTATCCCAATACCAACTGGCAAAAGCAAATGATGCGGAGTTCGTCGCCGCAGCAGCGGTACAATCTCAATATCAGCGGAGGGACGGAAAGAACACGCTATTATGTTTCGGCAGGGTATCTGTCTCAGGTGGGGATCTGGAAAGATTTTGATCTGGGATACGATAATACGGATAATTTTAAAAGGTATAATTTTCGTTCGAATCTGGATATAGATGTAACCAAAATGCTGACCGCTTCCATTAGTCTGGGCGGTCAGATCAAAAATGTTAATCTTCCTAATGCCCAGCGAACCGACCCGAATGATGAGGACTGGCAGCTATTCCGTTATATGATGGCGGCTCCTCCCATGGCGGGTGCAGGCTGGGTAAATGGCAGGTCCTACATTGTGGAAGGATATGAAACACCGATTAAATGGATGACCGGAAAAGGGTTCAGGAATGATTATGACAGTAATGTAAACGTGTTATTCAACATCAATCATAAGCTTGATTTCATTACGCCGGGTTTGACATTCAGAGCCAAATATGGTTACGACAGCTTTTACTCTGTTAATTTAAGAAGAGCGAGGACATTGGCTGAGTATGCGCCTCAGCGCAGGGAAATCGACCAGGATGGAGACGGGATTCCGGAAGAGGTACTGCTTTTTAAAACGATCGGGACAACCAGTCTGCTTAATTATGCCGAGACATCCGATTCGAAACGCAGGCACGTTTACGTAGAAGCGGCACTGGATTGGAACCGCACCTTTGGCACCGATCATGATGTCTCGGTTCTGGCCCTTTATAATCAAAGTAAAAAATACTATACGGAGTCGGCATTCAATGAGATCCCGCTCAGTTACCTCGGGTTGGTCGGTCGTTTTACCTACAGTTATAAAAGCAAATATAATGCGGAGGTCAATATGGGCTATAACGGTTCCGAGAATTTTCCGGCGGATAAACGTTTTGGGCTGTTTCCGGCTTATTCGGTCGCCTGGGTAGCCTCTGAAGAGTCGTTTATGAAAGGTTTGCCGCTGATCAGTTTTCTTAAATTTAAGGTTTCCTATGGGAAAGTAGGGAATGATAAATTGGGCGGGAACCGCTTTCTGTATATTCCTGACAGTTACTCGATGTCTTATACCGGCGGACCTGTATTTGGAACAAACGGCAGCGGACAGGGATATGGAACGGCTTCGCTCATCAAACGCGGAAATCCGGAAGTCTCCTGGGAAATTGATGAAAAGCAAAATTATGGTGTTGAACTTAAGCTTCTCCAGGATCGCTTCTCGTTCAATTTTGATTATTTCAGAAACTATCGCTATAACATACTGCGGACAAGAAGTACCTATACCTCCTACGTCGATGACAATATTCCACCCGTCAATTTTGGCAAAATGTCAAATCACGGATATGAGATTGAAACAATGTGGCGGGAAAGAAAGGGGGCGGTTACGTATTGGATAAGAGGGGTCTATTCTTTTGCCCGAAATAAGGTAATCGAAATGGACGAACCCGCTACCGTGCCGGATTATCAGAAACAAACAGGACGACCGTTTGGAAGGCGCCTGCTTTACCTGGTGGATGGATTTTATGAAACGGATGAGGAAGTTGCCGCCGCGAACGGTATCGCACCGCAACCGGGTATCGCGACCAATTCATTAGGGGTAGTAAGAAAAGGTGATTTACGGTTTGTCGATTTTAACAAGGATGGCAGAATAGATGACCTGGATAGAACGTCTTATGGAAATTACACCCTGGTACCCGAAATTTCAGGCAGTGTTTCCCTTGGAACGTCTTTCAACGGCTTCGATTTCAGTGTGCTGTTTCAGGGGGTTACACACGCACTGGTCACGTATGGCGGAGAATCCCTGCAGCCCTTTGCGAGCCAGTATCTTTCGCCCATGTCGGCCCAGACTTACATAAGAGGAAGATGGACGGAGGAAACAAAAGCCACTGCAACCTATCCGGCCTTAACGGTGCTTCCGGCACATTACAATTTTGGAGAAGCAAATGGTGCGGGAAATACTTTTTTTACGAATGATGCTTCTTATATCCGTTTGAAAACGGCTGAAGTGGCCTACACATTTTCCGGAAAGCTCCTTCAAAGAATAAAGCTTCAGTCACTACGGATTTATTTCAACGGATCCAATCTGGTTACCTGGGACAAGCAGAAATTGTTTAAAACGGATCCTGAGCAACCCGGCGGAAGGGGATTGGCTTATCCGCAGACGAAAATATTCAATCTCGGCCTTAATCTGCAAATGTAAAGCTACTTCATATGAAATTTACAATACGCTATAAATTACTGGTAAAAACAGGGAACGCTATTCGTAAGTATGCGGTCATCGTTGTTTTTGCATGGCTTGCGCTGGCGGCTGTCTCCTGTAAGGATTATTTTGAAAAAGCACCTGGTGTCGATATAACCGAAGATACGCTTTTTACGAGCGTTGACCGCGCGACATTGTTTCTGTTAAGCCTTTATAATAAGGTCCCTGACGGCTATTTTTATTCCTGGACCGACGCTGAAACTCAGCGGATAAGCGGCACAATGCTCGCTGCCTGTACGGACCAGGCTGAATCCGGCTGGGCGAGTGCGGGATCGCACCAATACAACACGGGAGCAATTACTCAATATTCAGGAGAGAACCTGATGGAAACCAAATGGCAGATACGCTGGCCCTATGTATATCGCTCTCTTTGGTTTATCGAAAATGTGGACCGCATTAAAAACGGTACGGACAATCAAAAATCCATGCTGAAAGCAGAGGCTCGTTTTCTGCTGGCGATGAACTATTTTGAGTTTTTTATACGCTATGGAGGAGTACCATGGTTAAGTAAAAAGCTCGATTACCATACGAATGATTATGCACTGGTGCCGCGAATGCCGCTTAGGCAAATGGTGGATTCTATTGATCATTTACTTGTTCAGACCCTGGCCGAACCCGGATTGCCGCTAAGCCGGCCGGAACAGGAATTTGGCCGCGTCACCAAAGCGGCAGTGCTTTTTCTCCGTGCACGGTTGTGGCTCTTTGCTGCCAGGCCGCTATTCAATACGGAGACGCCTTATATGAACATGGCAAACCCTGAGGACAACAAGCTGATCTGCATGGGAAATAATGACCCGGCGCGCTGGCAGAAGGCAGCGGACGCGGCGGCGGAACTGATTGATTTTTGTGAACAGACAGGTGTGCATGAACTGCTGGTCGATCCGTCCAATCCTTCACTGGCGTACCAGCGGGCAACCCGGGATGCGGTAAATAACAAGGAACTGATATTTGTGCCGTCACGGCGCGGCTGGAGTATAAAATCCTTGTTTCCTACTTTCGAGTCACCACTCGTGGTGTCCATGGGTGTCGCGGATGGGAATGCTGTTTTACCCACCCAGAATCTCGTAGACCGTTATCTTTTAAAAACAACAGGAAAGGCGCAAAATGACCCGGCATCAGGGTTTGATCCGGCAGATCCCTATAAAGATCTGGATCCCCGGTTTTATGCAACAATTGCGGAAAATGGGTCCAAATGGAATACGCGTACTGTGGAGCTATGGAATAACCGTTCCGGGGGCTCAACGGTGGGTGTTGATTTCGGATTTCATCGCAGGGACCTTTCTATAAGCAAAACAGGGTATTTACTGCGGAAATTTTGCCAGGAAAATCTTACGAATGGTTCGGGCGGATCAACTGCGATATGGCCGTATATGCGTCTCGCGGACGGATACCTGATGTACGCAGAAGCATTGAACGAGGTAAGCGGACCGGGCGCTGAGTGCTTCAAGGCGTTGAATAAAGTACGGGCGAGGGCAGGGATGCCGGAAGTTACTTCGGCCGCCTCAAAGGACGAAATGCGTGAAATCATTATCCGGGAACGGGACGTAGAGCTGGCACTGGAAGACATCCATTATTTTGATGTGAAGCATCTGAAACGCGGCGAAAAGTTTGGAGAGCCTATTTACGGCATCGACATCAGGAAAAAAGAGGATGGCTCTTTTACCTACACCAAAGAGAAAATTGAAGATCGGTTCTGGAACGACTCCTGGTATCTGCATCCTTTTCCCTATTTCGAAATGATCCGAAGCAAGGCATTGGTTCAAAACCCGGGCTGGTAGCCAAAGTAAGGTCTCGTCATTAAAATGTTGAAAGTAATGAGAAAAATAACATATAAAGGAAAGGTTCAGTGTCTTTTCCTGATTCTGCTGATAAGTTGCCGGGTGACAACTCCTTCCGTGGCCCAGGGCGACAGTACGTTGGTGAGCGCGGAAGGTTTCGGCGACAAACCGGTACATATTGGTTATGGAATACAAAAAGAGAAAGCAGTAACAGGATCAGTCAGTACGATCTGGTCCGAAGAACTGATCAAAAATACGGTAACTACGGTAGGAAATGCACTGTATGGAAAGCTACCCGGATTACTGGTCTCGCAACGAAGTGGTGAACCGGGAAATGATGTCCCGTCGTTTCTGATAAGAGGGAATGTCACTTATGCCGGCGAAACCGGCCCTTTGATTATGGTGGATGGTTTTCAGCGTTCTTTTGATCAGCTGACGCTGGATGAAATAGAAAGTATTTCTGTACTTAAAGATGCCGTCTCCACAGCGATTTACGGGTTGAGAGGTGCCAACGGAGTGATTCTGGTAACGACTAAAAGAGGCGTGGAGAGCAGGAATAAGATTGGCGTAACGCTTAAATACGGAATCCAGCAACCGACACGTTTACCCAATTTTATCGGCTCCTATGATTACGCACAATTGTACAATGAAGCGTTAACGGGTGATGGGAAACCTCCGTTATATACGAATGAGGAGCTGCAAAAATACCGCGATAAGAGCGATCCCGGCTATTATCCGGATGTGAACTGGTTTGATGCCATTCTGGAGAAATCGTCCCCGGTATGGGAAGCGGGGATGAATTTTTCCGGAGGGAATAAAATTGTACGTCATTTTGTGATGGTCAATTTTATGAAGAATGAAGGGCTGTTTAAAAACACCCGCTGGAACGACGGATACAGCACCAATTCCACCTTCGAACGGCTGAACTTTCGGTCCAATGTGGATATAAAAGTCAATAGCCGCCTGACCGCTTCACTGGATATCAGCGGCCGTTTGGAAGATCGCAATGCGCCCGGAACCGCTGTCCCGACTATTTTTAATAACATTTATGCCTATGCCCCTAATTTTTTCCCTGTTCAGTACTCCAATGGCACTTTTGGAGGGAATTCTGCTTATCAGGGAAACCCGCTTGGTTTGGTGACGTCAACAGGCTACACCGCGCTTAACGATCGCAATTTTCAGTCTTCTTTCCGACTTGAACACACACTCGATTTTATTACTGAGGGACTGACGATCGGCGCGGTGGGTGCTTTTGATAATTATCAAAGATCCAGAGAAGCGTATACCCGGCAGTTCCCGGTTTTTCAGCTGACAAAAGGTGAAAGCGGAGATGAGTATCAAAAGTTCGGACAGGTTACTCCGTTGGTTCGCGCCGCCGGTTACGAACATAACTATCGCAGCAATTTTGAAGCGTACCTGGATTACTCCCGCAGCGTTGAACGGCATGAAGTTTCGGCTAAGGTTATCTACCACCAGGACAAATACGTGACCAACTGGAATAACGATAACAATCGTCCTTACCTGCTGATGGGGTTGCACGGAAGGGTGCATTACGGCTATGACGGCAAGTATTTTGCAGAGGCGGTAGTCGGATACAATGGTACCGAACGCTTTCCGAAAAATCATCGTTTCGGATTTTTCCCGGCAGTTGCTGCCTCCTGGATCGTCTCGGAAGAGGAATTTTTAAAGCCGGTAAACTGGATCAGCTGGCTTAAAGTAAGAGCTTCAACAGGCTTGTCGGGTAATGATGCGATTGGTGCGGGAAATGACCGGAATCTCTACACCTCTTATTTTATTAACGCAGGATCTTATCCGTTTGGCAGCAACAACGGGAATCTGACGGCGACTAAGGAAAGCAATTATCCTAATTACCGTATCAGCTGGGAAAAGGGGTACAAAACGGATTTTGCTGTTGAAGCTAGATTGTTCAATTATCTGGATGTGTCCCTTAATTATTTTAAGGAAAGACGAACCGATATTGTCGATAGCCGGGTGAACGAGCTTCCCGCCATTCTGGGGATTGACGGAGGGTATGTCAATTACGGTGTGGTTAACAATCAAGGTCTGGAAGCCACGCTGTCGTTCCATGGGAAAGTAAACGATTTTTTGTTTTCAGCAGGTATGAACGCCACTTTCCTGAAAAATACGCTAGCAAAGCGAATTGAGCCGGCTTACCCCAATGCGTACCAGACACGGGTAGGGCACCCGGTGGGGCAGATTTTCGGATTGGAAGCGGTCGGTTTCTTCAGAAATCAGGCCGAAATAGACGATGCGGGTACGCCGTATCACACTTTTACCCCGGTTAGGCCCGGGGATATCCGATACAAGGATCAGAATGGAGATGGCCTGATAGATTCAAATGATGAGCTGCCCATTGGTAAAACGACAACGCCGTCCTTTTTTTATGGGTTGAATCTTGGTGTCAGCTATAAGGGACTTTCACTTGAGGCCTGTTTGCAGGGAATTGAGGGCAGTACACTGCTGATTACCGGGTTGTCGGGACCTATGGGGAAAAGAGCCCAGATCGCTGACTACGTAATGAACCGATGGACACCCGAAACGATGGAAACGGCTGAATTTCCACGGCTTACCACACTGGACAATAATAACAATTACCGTACGAGCACAATGTGGCTGCGTTCGGGGGATTTTCTCAGGATACGAAGTGTAGAGCTGGGTTATGAGCTCCCGGAGCAGGCTTTGACGGTCCTGAAACTGTCAAACCTCAGAGTGTTCGTGCGTGGAATGAACCTGGTATCCTTTGACAGCTTTAAAAAACTGGATCCTGAAACCTTTACAGGATATCCGGCACTGCGATCGTATAGTTCGGGCCTTAGTTTACAGTTCTAATATTTTATTGAGATCGATATGAAACCGAAAATAAGTATAGTAATAATTGCGGCGACGCTCACGCTTTCGGCCTGCAATGACTATTTTGAGTATGAGAACCAGGCATTTCTGAAAGAGAAACTTGTGTTTTCGGATTACAATTACATTAAGCAGGTTTTGACAAACGCCTATACCCAACTACCTGTTTCTTTCAACAGAATTGATAACGCAGTGCTGGAATCGGCCGCTGATGATGCCGAACATGCCTGGGATTATTCAAGAGTACAGTTGTTCAACTCAGGAAACTGGGATGCTTATAACAATCCTGACGATGTCTGGACGCGTCAGTATCTGGCGATTCGCAGAGCAAACGTTTTTTTAAACGGAACGGATACCACTTCTTTCTCGGAATTCCGCTATGTAGATGACATCACGTATAATCGTTATCATGCCGAACTGAAGCAGTTCCGGGCGGAAGCAACGTTCCTGATCGGATTCTTTTATTTCGAACTGTTTAAAAGATACGGCGGGGTGCCTATTGTCGACAGCGTATTGGCTATCGATGAAGACTTGAACCTGCCAAGAAATTCTGTAAGCGAAGTCGTGCAATTTATAACAGCGCAGTGCGATAGCGCTATCAACGTGCTGCCTGTTGCTTATGATGCAAACAATTCCGGGCGTGCTACCTTAGGGGCTGCCTATGCCTTGAAATGCCGCACGTTATTG
Source organism: Telluribacter humicola (assembly GCA_040394475.1). Lineage (GTDB taxonomy): Bacteria > Bacteroidota > Bacteroidia > Cytophagales > Spirosomataceae > JBEBSD01. The sequence continues at coordinate 112,786 of JBEBSD010000001.1, forward strand.
TATGCCGCCAGTCCTTTGTACAACAATGGACAATATGACAAGGTACTTTGCGATCAGTCGGCCAAGGCGGCCGGTGAATTCCTGACCGGCTCGTTGAAATCCAATTATGCGTTGGAGCCGAACTACGGAGCACTTTTTACGCGAAACTGGACGAGCAGGGAAATGATATTTGAACGACGGGAAGCCAATTCAAATTATTTTGAAAAAGCGAACTTCCCCATAGGATTTGACGGAAGCGGCGTAGGGGCAACCAGTCCTTCCCAAAACCTGGTGGATGCTTATGAGATGGCGAACGGGAAAGCCATTACGGATCCGGAATCGGGCTACAACGCGGCTGATCCGTATACTAACAGAGATCCAAGACTGGAGCAAACGATCATCGTTAACAATGCAATGTTCGGCAAACGTCCTATCGAGTTATGGACAGGCGGGCTTGATGGAAAAGGGAAAGAAATGGCTTCTAAAACCGGTTATTATCTCAGAAAATACCAGGATGATGAACTGGACCTTCTGCAGAACAGAACCAGTCGCCATACCTGGTATTATTTCCGTCTGGGAGAGATCTATCTCAATTATGCAGAGGCTATGAATGAAGCCTATGGGCCCATGGACAGCCGTTACGGGCTGTCTGCCGTGGCTGCAGTGAACGTGATCCGCGCCAGGGCGGGAATGCCGGAACTTCAGCCCGAAGATTACGCATCAGCAGAAGCGCTTCGTGTAAAGATCCGGAATGAAAGAAGAATCGAACTGGCTTTTGAAGAGCACAGAAACTGGGACGTTCGCCGCTGGAATATTGCAGAAGCGACTTTGGGTGCCGATCTGAAAGGGATGGATGTGGTTAAAAATACGGATGGCTCTTTTAAGTATACACCCTATGTCGTTGAAAAGCGAGTGTTTGCACCTAAAATGTATTACTATCCTATTCCCAATTCCGAAATTCTGAAGCAACCTAAATTAACCCAGAATCCGGGTTGGTTCTAAACGGCTTTATTCTTTCCCGGAATCTGTTCTGATTCCGGGAATAGTACTGCAAGAGCATCTTTTTATACGAAACCAACACCTGTAATGAAACAAAAAATATTCCTATTCCTAACCCTTAGTTTTGCGTATTTTCAGGCCCGCGCGCAGGTTTTTCAGCTGAAATCTCCCGATCAGAAACTGGAAATCATTATTGAGCATGAGAAAACCGGAGCGAAAGGAGACCTTACGTACCGGATCAGTTATCTGAATAAGCCGGTTATTGAAAAATCGAGGCTTGGTATCACTTCAGGAATTGCCGACTGGAGTAAAGAAATGAACGTAACGCTGTTTGCAACAGCAAGTGTGGATACCACCTGGAAGCCGGTTTATGGTGAGCGGGCTGTTTATCGCGATTATTATAAGGAATCCGTAATTTCCCTGAAAGACCCGAAAAATGAACGGAAAGAACTGCGGCTGATCGTAAGGGCTTACAACGAGGGAATTGCATTCAGGTATTTTTTTCCGGAACATCCCAATGGCGGAAGTTATGTCCGGATAACAAGTGAAGCGACCGAATTTAAAATGCCTGTGGGAACTAAGGGATATTACACACCGCTTGCGCAGAGTGAATATGAATTTCTCCCCCTTCAGGATTTCCCCGGAGAATCGGAACGTCCGCTTACGCTCATTTTGCCGAATGGCTTGAATGTTTGTCTGACGGAAGCCGAAATGGTTAATTATTCCCGGACCAAATTCATTACAGACAAGGCCAGCCCCGGTAGTGTATTCACTAAAATGTATGGAGAAGTAGATGAAATTACACCCTTTAAAACACCCTGGCGGGTCGTTATGGTGGCGGAAAAGGCGGGACAGTTACTGGAAAACAACTATCTGATCCTGAATCTTAATCCGCCTTCACAGATTAAAGAGATGGCCTGGATTAAGCCCGGCAAGGTAATGCGTGAAGTGACGTTGACCACAAAAGGTGCGCGGGACCTGGTTGATTTTGCGGTAAAACGCAATCTGCAGTTCATCCATTTTGACGCAGGTTGGTACGGCTATGAATATGTGGTGGATTCGGATGCGAGCAAGGTAAATGTCGATCCGAGACGGAATGCGAAAAGTGACCTGGATTTGCAGGAAGCGATCAGGTATGCCAAATCAAAAGGGATAGGAGTGATAGTGTATGTGAACCAGCGGGCTCTGCATCGTCAATTGGATGAAATATTGCCTTTGTATCAGCAATGGGGAATTGCCGGTGTGAAGTTCGGATTCGTACAGGTCGGGTCCCATCGCTGGACCACCTGGATGCATGAAGCAGTGAAAAAGTGTGCGCAATACAACCTAATGGTAGATATTCATGATGAGTACAGGCCGACCGGATTCAGCCGCACCTACCCGAACCTCATGACGCAGGAAGGAGTACGGGGCAATGAGGAAATGCCCGACGCGAATAACAACACAACGCTGCCTTTTACAAGGTTTGTAGCGGGAGCCGCCGATTATACGATCTGCTATTACTATCAGAATTTCGGAAAGGCTCCTTTGGACGCTAACGGTAAGCCTGTCGGCAGATTCATCAGGACCACCTCAGCACATCAGCTGGCGTTGGCTGCGGTGTATTACAGCCCGTTGCAGTACATGTACTGGTATGACAAGCCTTCGAGTAGTCAGGATGAGCCGGAACTGGAGTTTTTTGATAAAGTGCCAACCGTGTGGGATGATACGAAGGTGCTTCAGGGGGAAATCGGCCAGTATATTTCCGTAGCGCGCCGTAGCGGAAATGATTGGTTTGTGGGGACTATTACCAACAACGATCCCCGTGAATTGGAACTGACATTCGATTTTCTGCCTGCTGGAAAAAAGTTTGAAGCAAATCTTTATGACGATGATCCCCAACAAACGACGCGAACAAAAGTCGGCATTAAAAAGATGCAGGTCGACCATACCACTAAAATGAAAGTGAATCTGGCGGCTTCCGGCGGGCAGGCAATCCGTATTACACCTTTGTAAGGAAGTTTGGGAGCATTGAGCCCGGGAAAAATAATTCATTTTTCCCGGGCTCAACTATTTTATGGCGACCGTGCAGATCTTTCTTTATGTTTGTAGTCAGCCGGCGGGTCGTAGCCGGTACCCCCAATCGGAAATAGACGCCAATCCTAACTTGTCTCAAAATGATGGCTATCAAACTTCAAAAAATCCGGATGCCGCGGGTTAATTACCGGATGCTCCTTTGTGCGGTCGCTTTTAGCACGCTGTCGACGGGTTTCGCAATCGGGCAGACAATACCGCCGGAGCCGCCTAATATTGTTGTTTTTCTCGTGGATGACATGGGCTGGCAAGACACATCCGTTCCTTTCTGGGATAAAAAAACGATACTGAATGAGCGCTACCGGACCCCGAATATGGAGCGGCTGGCGGCCGGCGGAATGAAATTCACCAACGCATACGCCACTCCCGTGTGTACGCCTACACGCATAAGCCTCCTGACAGGAATGAACGCCGCGCACCACCGTGTAACCAATTGGACCAATATCATGCGGGACAAGACTACCGACAGTCCGGATGAGATGTTTCATGGAGTAGACTGGAATATCAATGGATTCAGCCCGGTTAAGGGGATGCCTAAAACAGTGGTGGCCACGCCGCTGCCCGCTCTCCTGAGAGACGAAGGTTATTTTACGATCCATATCGGGAAAGCGCATTGGGGATCAATGGGCACTCCGGGAGCGAGTCCTTATAATGCCGGGTTTGTCGTCAATAAATCGGGTCATGCGGCCGGTCACCCGCAGAATTATTATGGGGAACAGCATTATGGGAATGTATTGGGCAAAGCAACCTACCACGCGGTTCCCGGCCTGGAAGAGTACTACCAGTCGGACGTTTTTCTAACGGAAGCCCTTACCCGGGAAGCCATCAAATCACTGGAATACCCGATTGCCAGGAAACAACCCTTTTTTCTCTACCTGGCTCATTATGCCCTGCATACGCCGATCCAGGGCGATGACCGATTTGTAAAGCATTACCTGGCAATGGGAATGGACTCCATCGAAGCACGGTACGCCAGTCTGATTGAGGGGATGGATAAGAGCCTGGGCGATGTGATGGATTTTCTTGAGAAGACGGACCAGGAAAAAAACACCATCATCATTTTCCTGTCCGACAACGGCGGTCTCAGCATTTCGCCGCCGCGGGGAGGTGTTCAGCATACGCACAATCTCCCGCTCCGGGAGGGAAAAGGGTCGTTGCACGAAGGGGGAATACGGATTCCGATGCTGGTGAAATGGCCGGGTGCAGTGAAGGCAGGTGAAGTACAGGAGCAGTATGTAATAGTAGAAGATCTCTTTCCTTCCGTCCTGGAAATGGCGGGTATCAGCTCCCCTGTTGTCACGCAAACGGTAGACGGAAAAAGTTTTGTGCCCTTTCTTAAAAATCCGAAACTTCGTGAGCAATCCCGGCCGGTTGTCTGGCATTATCCCAACAAATGGGGCGGCGGGAAAGGAAATGCCATCAATTATGCGAGCGCCATCCGAAAGGGGAAATGGAAACTTATTTACCTCATGCAGGAGGAACGGCTTGAATTATATGACCTGGAAAAGGATATAGGGGAACAGCAGAATGTAGCGCAGGCTTTTCCCGCCCGGACAAAAGAGCTGGCGGAGGAACTGACCCGCCTCTTAAAAAGCCGGGATGCCCTGATGCCCGTCCGCAAAGCAAATGACACCCCCGTTGCATGGCCCTCGGCACGGCTGCGATGACGTATCCATTTTTGGGAAACATCGGTAAAGCCACCTGATCGGGGACCTTTCCGGTTTAGCATTGTTTTAAATGTTAACTTCCCGTTCTGAAAATCAAAATTTCAATGCCGGCATTAGGATCGTTTCCGGCAAGGATGTTAGCCAGTAAATTTAATTGCATTGGCGATGGATACGGACCCTTGTGAGTTGCTGCAAACGCTTTTTAAGGATGTGAAGTTGTTGTCGGCTCATCAATTTGCCGGGAATGCACGAATATAGGAAATAATAATTCGTGCACCGGCGGCAAAACATAGGGCTTAACTAAATTCCTTCGAACGATGATCGCGCTACAGGAAGGCCGTGCTTTATCGACCGTGAATCCGGTGAGCGGAACAGATTCTGTCATCGATAATTTTCCTAACAGTGATAATTGTCATTAGAAAAAGGACATTTTCCCGCTGTTACTGCGGACGATGTCTCCATCCTGGCCATCAAGGGGGAAAATATCGGCCCTACTGGCTGAATTCCTTTTGCCTGCCCCACGCAATGAATACTGCGGTGACGGCAAAGAAACTATTTACGCCAATTTGCGAGGCTTCACCTCTTGCGACATGAAAAACGATTGCAGCGATCATCAATACAATTGTTCCGTACGCGGCATACAGGGTCCATTCAGGCCGGATGCGAAGCGCTGTCGGCAAAACGAATCCGATACCCGCCAACAAATCCAATACGCCTGTCAGTTTTACCAGCCCTGCATGGTCGGCTGTCCATGGCCACATTGCAGCCAATTGATCGGCTGGTCGAAATAATTTCAGGGTACCGGCCCAGAGGAAGCCTGCGGATAAAATCACCTGTGCTATCCAAAGGATTGCGTTCATTGTTTTGGATGTTCTTTGTTCACTTCTCATAGCACCCCTTTTTAGTTGTCGGGTTGAAATTAACTACATTTGCTATCCGGACGATGGTGCTTCCTGCGTGGAAAGCACTATCCGGTAAGGAAGTAATGTAAGAACACAATAGAAATGCTGTCCAAAGGTGGTTGCCCCAAAACGATGCTTTCAATCCGGGATGCACTTGAAGCTGTTGAAGGAAGATGGAAGCTGCTCATTTTATTTTCGCTGTCTGAAAGCCCCAAGCGATTTAACCAGCTAGCGAGAGAGGTCGGCGGAATAACGGACAAAACGTTATCCAAAGAGTTGAAAAGCCTGGAAGCCAATCAACTTATCCGGCGAGATGCCCATGATACTTTCCCGCCAACGGTTGAATACTCCATTACGCCACATGGGCTGTCGCTTGGAAAAGTGATCGATGAGCTTCATTACTGGGGCCTGGCGCATCGGAGGACAATCATTGGGAAATAACGCGACTTCCTGCAAAGGCCATTCCTTTTTAGTTACAGATCGTAACAGGTTCGTTGCGGAAGGACTCATCCGCATTTTTCTGACGGGCGCTCCGGACCCAATGCTGTGCCCAGCCAAAAACGGGGCTGCCCCCGGAAAGGAGCAACCCCGTTGCGATGGTAACGCCGGACCGCCTTATAGCGTAGCGACCGTCCTTTTAATAAAAGCCGTCAGTCCGTTGCCTGAGAGCAATCCCTGAGAAAGCAGCGCCAGGTCGTATACTTGTTTGGCAAGGGCCTGTTGGGCCTCCCCTTCGCCGGTGGCGATGAGCTTTTCGGTCAGGGGGTGGTTAGCGTTCACCGAAACCGTGTACATCACGGGCATATCCCCGAACATGCTCTTTTGCCCCGATACTGCCTGCATATCGGTCATTCTCCGCATGAATTCCGGGAAGGTAATGATCACCGGCAGTTCGTCCGGCGACAACGCTTCGACGTTCACGGTGGCCGACTTGGTGTCAATCACCGCTTCGAAGAGCGTTTTGACGGTTTCCTGGTCTTTTTCAGAAAGAACACTTTCCAGTTTGATCTCTTTTTCGATCAGTTTATCCACCGTATCGGCATCCACTCGTTTGACCTGGGTCTTTTCGAGCTTCTGCTCCAGGGAGTTGATGAAATGAGCATCGATCGGACTGTCCAGCACCAGCACGTCGTATCCTTTGTTTTTGGCAGAGCCGATAAAGGCATCCTGTTTTTTCACATCGGCCGCATAGAGCCAGATCGCCTGTCCGTTTTTATCTGTCTGGATATCCTTCAGTTTTTGCTGGTATTCTTCAAATGTAAAGAACTGGCCTTCCGTGTTTTGTACGAGGCAGAAATCTTTGGCTTTTTCATAGAATTTCTCATCGCTGATAACACCGTATTTGATGAACAGGCCAATATCTTCAAATTTCTTTTCGAAGCCTTCCCGGTCGTTCTTAAACAGCTCGGCCAGTTTGTCAGCTACTTTGCGGGTGATATAGCTGCCTATTTTCTTCACGTTGCCGTCGGCCTGGAGGTAGCTGCGGGATACGTTCAGGGGAATATCCGGTGAATCGATCACCCCGTGGAGCAGTTGCAGGAAGTCGGGAACGATGTCCTTCACTTCATCCGTAATGAATACTTGCCGGCTATAGAGCTGAATTTTCTCCCGCTGCTGTTGAAAATCGTTTTTCAGCTTGGGGAAATACAGCACGCCGGTAAGGTTAAACGGATAATCCACGTTCAGATGAATCCAGAACAAAGGATCCTCGCTGAAGGGGTAGAGCTCTTTGTAGAACGCCAGGTAGTCCTCATCTCTCAGGTCGGCAGGGTTTTTGGTCCAGATGGGTGTCGGGTTGTTGATCACCTTGTCCTGGAACTCGATCGGGACGGGGAGGAACTTGCCATATTTTTCCAGGATCTGCGTCAGGCGGAAAGCTTGCAGGAACTCTTCCGAATCAGGGGCAATGTGCAGGATGATGTCGGTGCCCCGGGTAGTCTTGTCGGAGGGTGTGATGGTGAACTCCGTAGAGCCGTCGCATTCCCAGCGGACAGCCTCTGCCCCGTCCTTATATGACAAGGTGACAATTTCTACTTTCGAGGCGACCATATAGGCCGAATAAAAGCCCAGCCCGAAATGGCCGATAATGCCGTTGTCACCGCCCTTGTCTTTGTATTGTTCAACAAATTCGGTCGCGCCTGAGAAAGCGATCTGGTTGATGTACTTTTTAATTTCATCGGCAGTCATACCGATGCCAAGATCCGATACGGTAATGGTTTTCGCCGCTTCATCCAGCTTTACAGTGACCTTAAGCTCTCCCAATTCCCCGTTAAACTCTCCAAAGGCCGAAAGTTGCCTGATTTTTTGAGAAGCATCCACAGCGTTAGAAACCAATTCTCTCAAGAAAATCTCATGATCTGAGTAGAGGAATTTCTTGATAATCGGGAAAATGTTTTCCGTGTGAATGCTAAGCGTCCCCTTTTCCTGTTGTATTGTCTCCATGGATATGATAACTTAATAAGATAATTTATTGACAATTATTTTTTCTTTGCAATACGAATCACAAAATTGCGTTCCAATAGGTAATCGGCGCCCGGGTTCTGACAGAATGACAGCGTCTTTAGATGAATAAATGAAGTTTCCTGATGAAAAAAATCCTTTTTGCCGTTCTTTCCACCGTTTTGGTAGCGGCTTGTGCCACACCTAACAAAGTACCGTTTACGAATTACACTGTTTTCACGGAGGAGTTGCGCCGTGACCTGGAGGCCGGCGGGATATCGCTCGATAAAGTGCAGTTTTATAATGACAAGCAGTTGATCATCAAAAGAGAAGGGGTGAACCCTAACGATATCAACGTTACCAGTGAGGGAAAGATCAGCATCCAGAATGGGAAAAGCATTCAGACCATCACAGTTCGTCCGTTTACCCCCGGGGTCGTACTGGGCAGTGAAGACGGCTCGATCAGCGTTTCGTGGGATGATACCCAGCAGGATGAAAAAGGGATCCGTTTCAATATCACCGGGAACCAGTATTATCTATCCACTACAGAAGATTCCAAGTTGAACTATAAAGGCTATCTCTACGACATTCAAAGTGGGATTGGCGCCCGGTTGTTTGTCAATAAAGACTTGCTGAAACAAGTCAACGCACAGCGGGAAACCCTGAAAGGAAGAAAAGTAGGAGGGGAATAAGAAGGCGTACACAAAACCTTAGTGTTCCTCCTGAAAATTCGACGCCGGTTGCTCTTTGCCGATTCTTCATCTTGTCATCCTGGCTTGATTCGGTAATCGGCTTTGAAGAACTGTATTTTCCTTTAATCCTGATTTTTAGTTCGATAGTGGTTGGCGGTTAGACGAAGCTGGTAACTACTTGAAGAGACTTCAGATCGCTGCCCCCTACCCCTATACCGGACCAGCTTGCCTTCGAACGAAAAAGCATAGGCAAGCAATAATTTTCATTGACGGCTTCATTTGATATATTGGTTACAATCAGTCTCCTTGCCCGTCACCCTTGCGGTCAATTTGGTCCGGTGTACTCCGGTCACAGCTATGGTATCGAGTATCTAGATCCCTGTTGTCTTCATCCGGTTATAAGATTCATTCCGAATCGATATTAACGGCCTGGGATGAGCACTGAGACAGGGGAATGTTCCGGTACGGTTCAAGAATGAAAAGGATTTGAAACTGTGAGCAGATATAAAATGATATGTTTTTTAAAAAGTCCTATATTGGGAATGAGTTCGGGATAAATCAGACGCTGCATTCTGCTCTTACTCTCCTTGATTGGGTTTTTTAGGATCTCCGGCCATAAAGGCCTGGTACTTACTGAAAAAGTCGGTTTGTGGAGGCATACTGTTCAGAAGAGAACCCTAGACCGGACTAACGTTATTTTAAACTTTAAAGATTTACTAAATGAAACGCTATCTGCTTTTTTGTCAGCTTGCCCTATTGTGTTCCAGCGTCGTCAGGGCACAGTTTGTGACAGGCCCCGAAGGGTTCTTCATTACCGCAGACACGGAGGTCGCTATTGATGGCCTCACCATGAGGCCAGGCACCGATTTTGTGATCGCTGACCGCAGCCTGACCCGCTCTTCCACACCCGTTCCCGGCAATCCGACCGGTATTGCCAGGGTCTACAATTTTAATCAGCCCATCGACTTCGTCGGAACTATCGGTTTTTTTTACCAGACCGCCGAACTAAACGGGAATCCCGAAAGCAGCTTGCAGCTGGCGCATGGGAATGTCGCGTTTGTCACCGTTCCGGGGAGTACGGTAGATGAGGGAGTCCACTATATCTCCAACGATCTTACGTCGGCGACCAACTTTACTTCCGTAACTGCAGCACAAGAAGGGGCTCTTCCGGTGAGGTTGGTTGACTTCTATGTCCGGCGTGTCGAATCCCGGACAATGTTGTACTGGCAAACGTCCAGTGAGAAAAATAGCTATCTCTTCGAAGTACAGCAAAGTACGGATGCGCGAAACTGGACGGCCATCGGTAGCGTCCGGGCCGCTGAGGAGAGCCACGTGCTAAAAAGTTATTCGTTCGCCGACAACCTACTGCGTAGCGGCCGCCAGTACTACCGGTTGAAGATGCTCGACGTGGATGAAAGCTATACCTATAGTCCCATACGAAGTATCGCTCTCGGGCAGATCGAACTGGTGAGTGCCTATCCCAATCCGGTGACTGACAAGCTTATCATCGGCAAGACGGAAGGAGTGGCCAGCATCGGACTCGCCGACCAATCTGGGAAGTCGCTGGTTCGTGTTTCGAAGCCCGCTGCCGGCCAGCAGATTGACATGAGCGGCTACCCGTCAGGGGTCTACCTGCTGCAGTTCAAAATGGCCGATGGTGAAAAACAGGTTACAAAAATTGTTAAACATTAACTTATTCAAAACGATGAAAAAGAGCTATCCTATCGGCCTAACTTTCTTGTTGATGGTCCTGACTTTGAATGTCCATGCCCAGGTAGGCGTCGGTACGACCACCCCTGACGCTTCTGCCCAGCTGGATATTACTTCCGACAGCAAAGGTATTTTAATTCCCCGAATGACTGCCACTCAGAGAAGCGGCATCAGCAACGCTGCGGAAGGTCTGCTGGTGTATCAAACGACTGCCCCTGCCGGGTTTTATTATTATAACGGATCGCAATGGGTGCCGTTGCGCGACCCGGAGGAGAGTGTACCCAGCTTATACGCCGGGAATTCTATGGGGACATTAATTCCGGTTACGCTGGTAGGATCCCTTGTTCCGCTTCCCAGCCACCAATTGATGAGCGGGTTTATTGCCAATGGAGCCAACACCGTTTTCACGGTTCCGGCAACGGGTCGGTATCAGATCTCCTACAGAATTGGGATTACGCAAGCATTTTATATGGGAGTACAGATAGCTATAAATGGTGTCGCATACCCACCGTCCCAGCTAAACTCGTTGAGTCAGCAGTCCATTTTCTTCAATTCTTTTCTTGTCGACCTGTCGGCGGGGGATGCGGTTGGGCTTCAGCTAGTCGGATTGGGGGTTGCTACTCTTACCCTGGACGGGGGCACAAATATGGCTATCGTTAAGCTGGATTAGATGGCCCGGGGAGTTCCATTTTCGGGTGTGATTTAATATACTTTTATAAGAGGCCGTCCTTTTGGGACAGCCTCATTTGTTTTAAGAATATAAGGTAGCTAAGTGGCTTTTCTAGCATACTGAGGAACCACTGTACGCCCTGCCAAAGACTTTGTCAACGGGTCTACCCCACCCTTACAGGCACCGTAAGCCAGACCTTCAGGGTTGCCTATAGTTTGTCAATTCAACGCTTTCCTGACGGTGTCGGCCAATGACGTAGTCGGGCGCCCGATTAATCTGGAAAGTGTTTTGCTGTCGTCGAACAGATCATTTTTTGAAGCCGCTATATCCCAGCCGGCAATCGCATGGGCAAGACCTCCAGGTACGCCTGATGCTTGCAGAACGCCCGCATATTCGCTTTCGCTGAGATTGTTGTACGGAAGATCTTTACCTGTCTGACGGGATATTTCAGCGGCCAGATCCCTGAGCGTATGCGCCTGGTCGCCGCCCAGTTCATATAATTTCCCATCGTGTCCTTCGCCGGTCAATACAGCAGCAGCGGCTTCAGCATAATCTTCCCGGGCAGCAGAAGAAATGGCCCCATCTCCGGCGCTGCCTATCCATGCACCCGCATTCAGAGCCGCGGGTATGGAAGCGGTGTAGTTTTCTGTATACCATCCATTCCGTAAAATGGTGTGAGGAATTCCTGAAGACTTTAAGGCTTCTTCCGTTTCAGCATGTTCCGCGGCCAAGCTCAGGGAAGAGGTATCGGCATGAAGCAGACTCGTGTAAACGATCCTTTTAACGCCGGCTTCCTTCGCCGCCTTAATTACATTTTCATGCTGTGCTTTGCGCTGACCTACCTCATTTGCAGAAATCAACAATAATTGATCGATTCCTTGCAGGGCGCCGGTCAGTTCCTCCGGTTTCGTGTAGTCGAATCCGCGGACTTCAACACCCAGGTCAGTTGCTTTTTCCGGCGTTCGTACCAGCGCTACCAACTGCTCCGCATTGACGTTCTGCTTCAATTTTTCTACCACCAGGCGACCGAGTTGTCCCGTCGCTCCTGTTATTCCTGTTTTCATAATCTTAAAATTAAATGGGTAAACGATTCTTAATAATTGTATATGTAACGTACTTTGTTACATATGTGTTCAAAAAAATTAGCCGAACTTTCCTACAAAATCTTTTAAGGTTTTCCCCTGCAGGGACGCAACAACCAGTTCATTTGTTTCTGCCGACAAAGCTTGTAATTTCTCGTTTATGTTTTTGCCAACCGGGCATTTCGGATTGGGATTCAGGTTTCTTCTTCCCAGGACATCTGAATTTTTTACAACTTTGTAGATAGCTCCCAGGGTAATCTCGTCGCTCGTAACAGTCAACATAGAACCGCCATCCTTGCCTTTCCGGCTCGTTACCCAGCCTTGTTCCTGTAAACTACTTAACGCCTTCCTGACGATTACGGGATTGATATTAATGCTCTGCGCAATCCAGTCGGAACTCAGCCATTTACCGGGATACTCCACCATAAGTACCAGGATATGCATAACCGTTGCGAATCTCGTGTTGTTCATGATACAACAAAGGTACCTATAATCTTTAATTGTAACAAATAACATTACAATTAATATTGCCTGACCATTGAATCGCGGAGTAAGGATTATTGAGAGCGGGGAAAATAGGTTTGAGTGCTGCGTGTAGTATCCTTTGGAACTTTTTTAAAGGCGGATCTCTTTCAGATCAAGTGGTTTTTAAAAGCAAACGCAATGGCCTGGGCAATGTTTTTGGCCCCGGTTTTTTCGATGATGCGCTGCCGGTGCCCGTCTACCGTCCGGGAACTGATGAAGAGTTTATCGGCAATGTCCTGGTTGGAAAACCCTTCGCAAAGCAGCTGCAAGACATCTTTTTCCCGCGCAGAAAGCTCCACTTCAATGCCATTGTGAAATACGACCGGACGGGTGCTGTTCATTTTACCGACAAATTTGCGGTGCATGGCTTTGGAAACAAAATCACTGTAGTAATTGCCTTCTGAAAAGACCGTTCGGATCGCTTTTTCGACTTCTTCGGGAGACGAATCTTTCAACAGGTAGCCGTTTACACCCTTTTCGAGCATGTGAAGCACAAACCGGTCTTCTTCATACATCGAGATAACGATGATTTTGACGTCCGGATGTTGCTCCCGGACGACATCGGCAGTCTTTATACCGTCCATTACCGGCATATTCAGGTCCAGCAGGAGGATATCGGGCAGCGTTGTCTTAAAGTTTTCGAGGAGTTCCAGCCCGTTTCCGGCCTCCCCTACAAAAACAAAATCCTCCACGTTTCCCAGCATGGAAATAAACCCCTTCCGGAACAATTCGTGGTCGTCGACGATGGTCAGTCTTATCTTTTCCATTTTAGTCTTTCATTTTCCGTGACCTGCGTCCCGGGTTACGTATTAATGGCTGCCGGATAGCGGAATGATAATTTCAGCCAGGCTGCCGGGTGTCAGGGAGGTATACTTGATTTGCCCGTGCACAATGCTTAAACGGCTTTCAATATTACGCAATCCCAGTCCGCCTTTCCCTTTCTGCTGCATGGCCGTTGCATCAAAACCGATGCCATTGTCCCGGATCGTTAAAAACAGCTGGCTGGAATCATGCCGGAGGCCGATATGGATTTCGGAACACCGGGCGTGCTTGACGGCATTATTGACCAGTTCCTGCACAATCCGGAACAACGACAGCTCCGTCTTTTGGGATTGACGGGGAAGGGGCTGCTGGCTTTCATTAAAAAAGATCGTCAGGCCGCTTGACTGGTCCAGTTTGCCTGCAAATTCTTCAATGGCCGCCTCCAGCCCGAATTGTTCGAGGGTAGTAGGGACCAATTCCCGGGTTATTTTCCGGACATGGGTAATGGTTTCATCCAGCAGGCTTTTGGCTTTGAGCAGCGACGGCTCCTCTGTTGCCTGCTGTTTTTTCAGGTTTACCTGCAGCTGGTTCATGCTCATTTTTGTCAGAGAGAGCATCACACCGATGTCATCGTGTAAATCCTGGGCAATCCGCCGTCTTTCAGCTTCTTCCGAGTCGAGGGCCGTTGCCAGCAACCCTTGCTGGTAGTCTTTCTGGATCTGGAATAATTGTTTCTCCTGTGCCAGTTGCCGGCGTTGATACAGAATGACAAATACAATAATGAAGCCCGTCATCATCATGATAGCGAGTATCCCCAGGCCGACTCCCCATATTATTTGCGACTCCTCGATCATAGCTTGTTGTTGTGTATAAAACTAACCGCCAGTGCGGTAATCATAATGGAGAGCATTTCGGTATAATCAGGAATCAACAGCAAACTTCCCAGATCGAGCCTGCCATCCCACCGGTAAATATAATACATCAGGGGAGCGACAAGGACCAGCGAAGCATAGAACAATAACCACGCCGCCGAAATCAGAAAAGACGGTGCCCGCAATAAATTTTTAATCCGAAGGGATTGAAGGACTTCGTAAAAGTATAATAAAATCCACAGAATCATCAGGATACATTCCACCATCAGCGCATAGCGGGTGACCAGGTGTTGATTCAGGGAGCCTATCTCTTTATTGGAGGCATACACATCCCAAAGGAAAAAGCAGATAAAAGCAGGTGAGATGGTCGTCAGAAACCGCTTGAAAACCGTTGATTCGTAAAAATGATAAACCATTCCGCTGAGAAGCGCATAGCGCATCGGAACGGTCAGGTTATATAGATAGAGGTTGTTCTGACCGGCAGCTGCATAACAGACCATCAGCTGGTCGGAAACAAACTTCCACAATAAGTAAAAAAACAGAAACTTATAAGCTATGTAAAGGTGTCCCCACTTCCTGAGCAGCAATGCCAGCGGGACTAAGGTAAAAAAAATGCCCCAGTACAATGGGTACACCTTTAAAAATGTAATATAAGCTTTCAGCATAGGCGCTGGTATCCACAGGCTGCAATTACTCTTCGTCCGGATTCGGTACCGGAGGAATACAGGTTTTGGGGCAGCGGGGACCATTGGCCAGCGAGTAGGTCACAACGGCGGCCTTGGCCAGGGGATTACCGCCTATTACAATTCCGTATTTGTCTACCGCCTCTATCACTAAGGATATATCAAGATCGGTATCCCCATCCTGGGCAAAATTGAACTTTAGCCCGGCACAGTCATCACCGGCCTTGTCAAGTAGTTCCAGAAGCCGTTTTTTACCGAAAAATTGGCTATGGATAAACTCCCGGGGGCTTTTTACACGTTTGTTCAAAACAGCGAAACGAGCTTTTATCTGCTCCTTGCCTGCTGAAGTGGGGATAAACTCCCCGTCTGCTTCGTTGAATTCTTTTGCTACGTCAGGAATCATAAGAATAGTGATTACAAATGAATGGATTGGTTCAGACGGCTAATTTACTATGGGTTTTTGCGATTCTGATTGCCGTTCACACAATTGTTCAAAAACCAACCATGGTCTGTGTCCCCACAGACCATTTTGGATACCAGCCGGGCTTCGACCGCAGCGGCGGACCGTAGGCTCAGCCGCCGGAAATCACACTATTAATTAGTGCCAAGCCGCTGGCGCACACTCTCGTACAGGATAACGGAGGCTGCGGCAGACACGTTGAGGGAAGCAATGGCTCCCTGAAGCGGAATGCGGACCCGGAGATCGGCTTGCTTCAGTAATTCCGGGGAGATCCCGTCTTCTTCCGAGCCCATAACAATAACAGTCGGAACCGTGAGATCGGCTGTATAAAGTGATTCTTCCGTTTTTTCGGTACAGGCAATCACCTGTAATCCGCTGTCACGGAGGTAAGTCAGCGTCTCCGGTAAGCTGGCCTCGCGGCAAACAGGCATATAATTCAGGGCGCCGGATGAGGTCTTCATGGCATCGGCATTGATTTGGGCAGCGCCTTTCAGCGGGACAATCACGCCATGTACCCCGGCACATTCCGCGGTGCGTACAATAGCGCCGAAATTACGTACATCCGTCACCCGGTCAAGCAGCAGGAATAAGGGTGTTTTTCCTTCTTCGTAAAGTTGTGTCAATACGTTATGAAGCGGCAAATACCGGATGGGGGAAATAAAGCAGACCACTCCCTGGTGGTTCTTTGCGGTAAGACGGTTGAGCTTTTCTACCGGAACCCGCAGCACCGGGATGTTCCGCTCTTCTGCCAGTTTAACGACTTCATTGAGACCGAATTCACGCTGAACAAACAACCGTTCCACTTCTTTTCCTGACCGTAATGTTTCCAGAACGGATTGTGTGCCAAAGGCCATGTCTCCCTGAGGGGGCCTGGGTGATTTCCTTATCGGATAGCGCCGGTTCTCCATGCTTCTACAATCGGGTACCATATGGGCTGGTATTCAACATACCGTACCAGCTCATAATGGTCGTCGACAAATTGGTTATTTCTTCGGTTAAACGTAAAATTGATGTTGTTGGCATTGCCCCGCTGGTTATAGACCCATACCTCGCGGTCCTTGCTGCGCTGTACTTTGTCGGGGTTACCCAGAATAATAAAAATCATCCCTTTATCTGTTTTCCACCCTTCTTTATAGGTGGTAAACAACCGGTTGGCCTCTTCCACCCGTCCGTAGAAGCTCCGGATCACCTGGCGGGCCATGTCCTGGTTTCCGTTCATCAGCGATAGCCAGTACTTGTCCAGCGCTTTTTTAACGTTATCACCGTTTTGCAGGTCTTTTATTTCCTGGTTGGTACTCATATATTGAACAGGCCCCTTCAGAAGCTCTGGTAATGTCAGTTTCGGATACCGGTCGTTGGTCACCAACAGGCCGAGTCCTTCCGCCTGTGACGTATCGGTTACCATATAATACAAACCTTCTCTGGAAAAAGTGGTCGGCTCGCCGGAAGTGATCTGAAACAGGCTGTCGATACTCATGGTCCGCGAACCGGTCCTCGGAGCGGTATTCATCGGCGAACTGGCCGGTTCAAAGGCATGGTCATAATAATACACGTAAAGCGGGATGCTTTCCGCACGCAGGCTTCTGATGATGAACGGCTCCCCGCTTGTTACATAGTGGCGCTGGACAAACTGGCCCGTGCCGGCATTAAAAATTCCGAACCGGTCGGATGTCCGCAGTTTGGTGAACCGGATCGGGAGGTCGTTGAGTGATTTCTTCATGGTACCGGCCTCACTGATCTCACTCAGCACCACGCCGGTTTCTTTGTTGCCGGGCTTCTTGACGTCAAATTCAACCAGGAAATGATCTCCCGATTTGCTGACATTGGTAGTTGAAAGGGCGACATTCCCGAACCCCAGCCGGTCGCGGCTTCCGTAATCGGAATAAACGACATAATTGAGGTTAAACCGGGATGTAAATTCTTCAACCGAAAGCAGTTGTTTGCCTTTGTAGACTGTTACAAGGAGGTAGACCGTGGAGGTTGCTTCGTCTTTATCCAGGAAATGGGATTCGATCGTAGGCAGCGAAATCTCTTCTGCCTGTTCCGAAACGGGAGACGCGAATTGCGGAGTTTTGGTAATACCGTCTGCAGGCTGACTGGTTTTCCTGCCCGATGAGCAGGCGGACCAGGTACCGGCGGCCAGGAGGAGCGCTGTTATCCAAAAGTACTTTTTCATACCATTCGATTTCATTTTGTAAAGAACGAAGTAATGAAACGTTATTGCTATAGAAAGGAGCGAAAATAGTTAAAAAATCAGCAATCTTTGTTGTCACAGAGCCGAATATCCCCGTCCAGCCGATGTTCTTACCGGAAAAACTACATAACGAACTCCAGTTTCAGACCGCGCGAAGTGGCGGGAAAGGGGGACAGAACGTCAATAAAGTAGAAAGTAAAGTAGAATTGCGCTTTACGATCCCGTCGTCTTTAGCGCTTACGCAGGAAGAAAAGGAAACGTTGCTGCAAAAACTGGCCAACCGGATCACGTCGGAAGGAGTGCTGGTGCTCTACCACCAAACCGAGCGTTCACAACTGGCCAATAAAGAAAAGGTTATCGCGAAATTTGACAGGTTGATCCGGGCCGCACTTACTCCGGAAAAGCCCCGTAAAGCAACCCGGCCCACTTTGGCTTCGCTCTTGGAGAAAAGGAACGATAAGACGAAAAGGGCCCGGGTGAAGGCTGCCAGAAAAAAGCCGGACTGGGACTGAGTGGAAGATTTCATTGCAAAAAAATAATTTGCTGTCATTCCTGAAATTACGGGCATCGTGGCGCTGTCGAAGTGAAGAAGTGTGCGTCCATGCTAGTTGACCACCAGTATTCTGCATTGGGTAATCTCGCTGGCCGAAAGCGGATCGATAAGCCATTGCACCGCCCAGAAAGCGTCTACCCGTCGGTTCTTCTTTCGCACAAGCCAATCGCGAAGCCCGCAGTGGGAAGGATCCACTGGGAGATAGGTTTTATTATTTTCATGGTCATTTACCTCTACGATTACCAGACGGGAAAGCATCCTCCAGGGTAAAGGCGCGCTCACAGCAATGGAACCGTCAGCATTCGCCTGTACCGCACAGTCGACCGGCAGGTATTCCTTTTCTAATACAGGAGGCGTGTAATAATTATTACGTACAGCAAAATCCATCCTCTCATTTACTTTCTTGTACTCCTCTATCCCCTGAACAGGCGGATAAAGCCTCAGCTTTCCCTGAGCCTGGTAATTCAGCAAATCAGCAGTCTTATGAGCAAATTGGCCGTTTAGCTGCGGCAGCTTCATACTATAATGGGATAGTGACAAAACAATTGCCGTAGAAACCAACAATGCTTTAACCCTTCCGGGTATTTCCTGCCTGTCTATCAGGATTCCAAATATGCCTGCCAGAAAAAGCTGCGGGAACATCCAATAGTGACCTAAAACTTCAGCGGAAAAGTGATTTACTTCCTTCCGTGTTAGCGAGATGACACCCATCGTCATCAAAATAAACACGCAAAAAAACCATCGCGTCTGCTCTTTTTTAGTCAGATTGATTCCCAACCAAAGAAAAACGGCAAGGATCGCCAACCCCAGTCCGGTACGAACCAGCCACCAGTAAGATAGGGTAATCTGTTGGATATCAATACTACCCACCAGTTGAATAAAATAGAGTCCAAGCGCTGACAACGGCACCAAACTCAACTGCCCCGGCCCCCCGCCGGCATCGCGGGATACAAAGAGATAGAGCATGCCTAAACCGGTAAAGAGGACGCTATACTGCAAGGCGGCTCTCCAATCCCGGTTCCGTAGCGCCATCAGAATGACTGTAGGCCAAATCAGAATACCATTGCCATTAGAAAAAGTTGCAAGAATTGCCCAGCCGTACCAAGCGTTCCTGCCATTCGAAAAAGCGCGTGTCGCCAAAAAGGAGAAGAGCAATACCGGCAGATTAAAAAAAGCGCACTCAAAAAAATTGTAGTAAGATACCGGTTGAAAGAAAAGCCATGATGATGCGACAACCCCGGGCACTAATTTCATCCCCCGGCTCTTTCCTTCCGATGCAAAAAAATAAAACAGGCATACATAAAGTAAATTCCCTACCCAGGAAAAAGCTACTAGGGGGATATGCCCTGTCAGTTTTGTTACCAATAAAATGATAAGCCGCTGCACAGCGTGCCAGTGATTATTATAGGGTGTAATAATAACCTGCCATAATGCGGAGATCGAAGTGGCCTTCTCTGACTTTTCGAGAAAACCAAAATACCAGAAGTAATCATCGATCCAGGGTATATTCTGTGAAAAGCTGATCAATAATACACCATAAAGCAAAACGGGTACAAGCGTAAACGTAAAAAGGAGGAGGCTATCAGCGGGCCGCTTTAATGTCATCTTCGTAGAAATTTCAGAGAATCCGTGAAACCAATATACAAAACACTACCGACCGGTACAAACCGAGGAACAATGCCGGATGAATCAAAGGGGCATGACCGTAATTACCCCTTTTTCTTAATCATTCTCCCTCACAACATCCGAATAAGCGCAATACCGCAAACCGTCGCCAATACGCACAGCACCACACTACCCGTCATATACAGAAGGGCTTCGGTATAGTGTCCTGCGTGGAAGCTTTGAAGGAGCTCCAGCGAAAACGAAGAAAAGGTGGTAAAACCACCGCAAAGGCCGGTCATGAAAAACAGCCGGAACGAAAGGGGAAGCCCGTATTTTTCGGAAAGTCCGAAAAACAGGCCGATAGCAAGACAGCCGGTCAGGTTGACCGCAAATGTCCCAAAAGGGAAAGGGAGCAGGGTTTTGGATTGTATCCAGGTGCCCATTATATAGCGCAGGATACCTCCCAGAAAACTGCCGGCCCCCACAAGCATCCAGGGGGTCATAAAGCAGGTTTAGTTGAAATCATAACGGTTGTCGCAAGGCAAAAGTTACAGTGGGCCGCGATGCGGAAATCTATAGCGCTGTACCGGCGGCCAAAGGGAACGCTGTTATCCAAAAGTACTTTCCGTGCCAGTCGATTTCATTTTGTAAAGAACGAAGTAATGAAACGTTATTGCTAAAGAAGCCAGCGAAAATAGTTAAAAAAATCAGCAATCTTTGTGATCTGCGACCTGAATATTCCTTTCTACAAGATGGTGTCACCGGAAAAATTACATAATGAGCTCCAGTTTCAGACCGCGCGAAGCGGCGGAAAGGGCGGACAGCATGTCAATAAGGTGGAAAGCAAAGTAGAATTGCGATTTGCAATCCCGCCGTCATTTTCGCTTACGCAGGCAGAAAAAGAGACGTTGCTGCTTAAACTGGCCAACCGGATCACGTCGGAGGGAGTGCTGGTGCTCTACCACCAGACCGAGCGTTCCCAACTGGCCAATAAAGAAAAGGTTATCGCGAAATTTGACCGGTTGATCCGGGCCGCACTTACTCCGGAAAAGCCCCGTAAAGCTACCCGGCCCACGTTGGCTTCGCTCCTGGAGAAAAGGAACGATAAGACGAAAAGAGCCCGGGTGAAGGTCGCCAGAAAAAAGCCGGACTGGGAGTAAAACTACCGACCCCGTAATTGGATTTTTCTCATTTTGTTCTTAAATTGTATTAGATTCGTTCAAAAGTGGGCTTTAATTTTAGTATACGTTGGTATACCCGATACGACACATTACCAGTGCGTAGCAAACCCGGGGAGAGCAGAAGCGTAGTGTCTTTCGTTAACTTATGAGCGACGTAAAAAGAAGTGATGAGGAACTGTGGCAGCTGACCAGGGAAGGTCAGGAAAGTGCGTTTAACCAATTAATGGAACGATACCTGTCGGCATTGCTCCATTATGGTCGTAAATTCACTGTCGATTCTTCTCTGGTTCAGGATTGTGTGCAGGATGTGCTGGCTGACTTATGGCTGAGGCGAACCCATGAATCACCGATTTTGTCCGTACGAGCGTACTTATTTACGGCGGTCCGTAACCGCGTGTGTAATCAGGCGCGGCGGGCTTTGCGAGCCGGAGTACTTCACGATAATGAGGAATATGCTTTGTTTGAAGCCAGCTTTTCAGTGGAAGAGAGCTGGATCGCTGACGAGACCGAACGCGAAAGGCTTGACAAGCTCAATTCGTTAATCAACCAACTGCCCCCGCGCCAGAAAGAAGTCATCTACCTGCGATACTATCAGGGATTGGAGAAAGATCAGATTGCGCAGGTATTGAATATCAATTATCAATCGGTTTCGAACCTGCTTCACAGGACACTGACAACCCTGCGCAATCATTTTCCAGTTTATTTCTGTGTATTGTTAACGGTGGTGGATAGCTGGATGCAAATTTTTATAAAAATTTTTGCCTTTTCCTGAGTACGTCTGAACGCCGGGCCACCCTTATAGAAAAACAAGATTTCTATGAAGGGCTGGACAACGTATACAACCACCGATGAATTTGCTGGAGACAGCACATTCCGCGAGTGGATTGCTTCCGGGACCTATGGCCAGGCGGGGCATCCTTTTACGAGTTTTCTGGCGGACCATACGCATCTTATCCCACTGGCGAATGAAGCCGCGGATCTGCTTCGGGTAACAGCCTTCCCCGGCGAAGCGCTGACAGCCGATCAGCTAAAAGCTCAAATCGACGGAACCTGGCAGCGAATCAGGCTTCAGGAAGGCAGCAGGCTTACTTCAGAGAGGCCAATACGGCGAGCCTGGATACGCTGGGCAGCTGCGGCAGCTATCCTGCTGACAGGAGGCCTTATCTGGTATGAAAATCAGGAATCCGCTGTTCAACAGACGCTGACAGAAAGCGTCTCATCGCCCGGCTGGCAGGTTTTTACCAACCAGGGAGCAGACGCGAGGCCCGTGAGCTTGTCGGATGGCAGCGTCGTCTGGCTGGAACCAGGCAGTGAACTGCGTTTTCCCGATACGTTCGAAACGGATAAACGGGAAGTGATGCTGACAGGCGAGGCTTTCTTTGAGATTTACAAAAACACCCGGCAGCCATTCTTCGTAAAGACCCGTGATGTGATTACGCGGGTAGTAGGTACCAGCTTTTTGATCAGGACCCTGGAAAATAAAAAAGGAACGGTCGTACAGGTGCGTACCGGCCAGGTACTGGTGTACCGGGCGAAACCGGATCCGTTCAACGACAAGCCTATTGCGCTGGGTGCCAACCAGCAGCTGCAGATAGCTGAAGATTCGGAGGTGTTGCTGACGGAGCCGGTCATGCAGGCATCGGTGCTTTCCGAGCGACTGGATGAAGAGCTTTTCGAATTTACGAATACACCTGTACCCGTGGTCCTTGATGCACTGTCTGCGGCCTATGGCCTCGAGGTTGCGTACGATCGGGCCCGCTTTCAAAATTGTCGGATCACCACATCCATGACGGATGAACCGCTGACGGAAAAGTTGAACATCTTAGCCGAAACCATAGGTGGAGGCACCAGGGCGGAACTGGTTGATGACAGCATCCGGCTGGCAGGCGCCGGGTGCCCCTAGCAATGAATACACGATCCGATTACCGACATCTGATCGCCATTTCCCAAAACCTAAGACCTAAAACCTAAAACCCAAAACCTTTTCTAAACAAATGAAAGCGTAAACCATCAAAAAAAGAAGCCAAGGATGTCAGAACTCCTTGGCTTCAGGGTCCGTTCGAGTTAGCGCTCGTTTGCGTTCCGGGAGAGGAACGCCGGACATCGTTTCCTTGTGGTCATTAACCAATCAAAAACATGAACAATTTTACAAAAAACTATCGACGATTCGTCGGGTGGGGACTTTATTTTATGAAAATTTCGGCGTTACCCTTGTTTTTGCTGGGCTGGCTTGCATCCGTATCGGTTGCTCTCCCCCTGCATAGCCAGGAACTGCTGAACCGGCGAGTCAGTATTAAGGTCGAAAAAACTTCGCTTAAAGAAGTTCTCGAGCAGCTAAAAAAGCAGTCGGATGTGCGGTTTTCCTTTAATAGTAAGCAAATCGACGTGAATACTCCGGTAAGTCTGGCGGCTGTTAACGAACCACTCGGACAGGCGCTGGATAAGTTGCTAGGTCCGCTGGCTATTGGTTACACCGCCTATTCCCGCCTCGTGGTGCTCAGGCCGCTTGAGTCGGAAGAAACTAAAGGGAAACACACTAAAGTCGAAGATCCGGAACCGTTACGGGTTGTTACCGGTCGGGTGACGGATGAAAAAGGAGAGGCGCTGCCAGGTGTCAATGTTTTAGTAAAGGGGACGCAGCAGGGGGTGATCACCAATGTGGACGGGGCGTTTTCAATTGATACTCCTGATGACAAGGCTGTTTTGGTGTTTTCGTTCGTAGGGTATGTGAGCGAGGAGGTGACGGTAGGAGATAGAGTCGCTATCGACGTCTCTTTAAAGGTAGATGAAAAGAGTCTGGAGGAAGTAGTGGTGGTGGGGTATGGAAGTAAAACAAAAAAAGAAGTTACAGGGGCAATCGGCACCATGCAAGGCGATGTAATATCGGAGCAGGCTGTCACAGGGTTTGACCAGGCAATGGCTGGCCGTATTGCCGGTGTGCAGATTGTCCAAAATTCGGCATCTCCGGGCGGCGGCAGTTCGATCCGGGTCAGGGGCGTCGGCACTCCAGGCGTAAGTGAACCCCTGTATGTCATCGACGGAGTCCCTGTGTTCGATGCTTCGGTCTCCAATATGATCAATCCCAACGATATCCAATCCATTGATATTCTCAAAGACGCAGCATCCAGCGCTATTTATGGTGCAAGGGGAGCAAACGGAGTGGTGATCATTACAACGAAACAAGGGGTTAAAGGCCCGGTAAAAGTGGATATGAATTATTACTACGGCGTGCAATCATTTGAAAAGCGGTTTGATATGCTGGATGCCAGCGAGTATAAAGATTTTCTTAACGCGAGAAAAGAACCTTTTACGGATGGAAGCCAAAATGTGAACTGGCTGAACGAAATCACTGCACCGGCTCCCATGCAGAATTTCAATATGAATATAAAAGGAGGCAGTGAGTCGACAACCTATTTTTTGTCAACCGATTTTCTCGACCAGAAAGGCATTGTAAAAGGCACTGACTTCAAGCGGTTTACAACAAGGATAAACATTAACAGCAAGATTAATAGGAGAATCAAGATGGGCACGAATCTAACGTTTGGTAAATCGTGGCGAAACACCCGGGCGGAGAATTCTCTGTGGTCACTTTTAGGCGCGGCCTTGTATTACCCGCCCATTGTACCCATCAGGGAGAGCGGCGGACAGTACGGTGATGCTGCCGAATACCTGTTGTTAACAAATAGCAATAATCCGCTTGCATTAGTGGAAGTAGGTTCCTATAAATCTAACCTGGCAAGTGCGCTTGGTAATTTTTTTACAGAAATAGAGCCGCTCAAAGGGTTGGTTTATAAAATTAACCTGGGCTTCAATTACAAAAGCAATGTTTCTGACAATTATTTCCCGGGATATATTTATGGGGTAAAAAACAGGCGGGACGGCGTTCCCAGTATTAGCAAAGGTCTCTCAAACGAAACCATCTGGCTGATAGAAAATACACTGACGTATAAATTCTCGGTCCGGGAAAATCATCATATAAACCTGCTCGTGGGAGCAACCCAGCAAGAGGCCAACAATGAATCACTGAGCGGACAAAGGCTTAATTCGGTTTCAAAAGACCCGACGCTAGTTTCATTGAATTCCTCGCCATCTGTAACCCATCGGGCTGACGGAGGATTCGGCTCATGGTCCCTGGCATCATTTCTGGGCAGGATTGACTACAATTACAAGGGCAAGTACCTGTTGACAGCGACTGTCAGGCGTGACGGCTCGTCCAAATTTGCGCCGGGCAATCAATGGGGCACTTTCCCGTCAGTGTCGGGCGCCTGGATTGTTTCAGACGAATCGTTTTTCAACGCCGGATGGATAGCTAATCTGAAGCTGAGAGCAAGCTGGGGCAAGTTGGGTAATCAGGAAATTGCGGCATTCCAGTACCTTTCCACGCTGGGATCTGTGACCTATCTGCTCGGCGATAATACGGTGGGCGGGGTATTTCCGAATAATGTGGCCAATAGAATGATCACCTGGGA
This sequence comes from Telluribacter humicola, assembly GCA_040394475.1. Classification (GTDB taxonomy): domain Bacteria; phylum Bacteroidota; class Bacteroidia; order Cytophagales; family Spirosomataceae; genus JBEBSD01. Next base: position 138,303 of record JBEBSD010000001.1, read on the forward strand.
AACTTCAAAGCAAACGAATGTTGGGTTTGATATGGATTTCTTCAACAACAGACTGACTTTGAGCGTCGATTATTTTGACAAACAGACAGACGGTATTTTGTTGTCCGATCCTATTTCGTCCGTATACGGCTACACGGATGCCGGCGGAAATGTAATCAACTCAACCAAGAATGCGGGAGTGATAGCCAATAAGGGTTTGGAATTTAATCTGGGGTATCGCAGCCGAAACCGGGGTGTGAAATGGTCGGCAAACGCGAACGCTGCTACGCTGAAAAATGAAGTGATGAGTCTGGGAGGAGGCGCTCCGCTTCTTAACAGTATGAACAACGGACAATATTCAACAAAGACCGATGTCGGAGGCCAGATCGGAGCTTTCTACGGAAAAGTGGTTGAAGGAGTTGGTGAAGACGGACATTTCGTATTTGCGAAAGACGCAGATGGTCAGGATATCCAGACAAATATCGGTAATCCGATTCCCCGTCTTACCTATGGCCTTAACGGCAGAGCTGACTACAAAAATTTTGATTGCTCAATGGCTTTTCAAGGAGTTGCGGGAAATGATATATATGCTGCCTCGCTATTTCAGACCGGAAACTTCTCGTACAGCACCAACAATGTGATCAAAAGTATTTACGATCAGGCTGGAAAAACTGCCCCGTCTCTTGAAGCCGCCAACGGGGCAGATTATGCAGGGTCGAGCTGGTTTGTTTACAACGGTGCGTACCTGCGGTTAAGGTCGGTACAGCTGGGATACACGGTGCCGCTGGCTGAAATGAAAAAATGGGGTGTGGACAGGATACGTTTCTATATAACCGGTCAAAACCTCTTTACGATCGACAAATACAAGGTTGGTCTCAACCCTGAGGTTGGGGCTTTCAACCAAAATAACGTTTCTGCGGGTGTTGATCAGGTAACCTACCCGACGGCCAGAGTACTTACCGCCGGGATTAACCTTTCCTTTTAAATTTTTGCAATCAAAATGAAAAAAATACTCATACTTCTTTATACCGCGGTAATTTGCCTGGGCTGTGAAAATTTTCTCGACAAGCATCCTGAGAATAATGTAGTGGCCGAAGGATATTATCAAACTGAAGCAGATGCTGTCGCCGGGCTGATAGGCGTCTATAACGATCTTCAGGATGCCCGATACGTGATTCACAACTTTAATCTGATCACTTCCATTGCCTCCGGAGATGCGTGGGAGCCCAATTCCAATGCCTTGGGATTTACTGAAGTCGAACGACTTGCCGTAACACCCACCAACGGCGATGGCAAGACCTACGAACTCTTCGCCAAAGTTTTCGGCTCCATCGGTAAAACTGTCAGAGTGCTCAAATACATTCCCGAGCTCCAGGCCAGCGATCAGATCAAGCAAGAGCTGGAAGGAGAAGGTCGCTTTCTCCGCGCCTTGAGTTATTATCACCTGGTGGGACTTTTTGGAGGGATGCCCTTGTTGAGAGAAGCACCCGTTTATGGTGAAAACAATGTCTTTACCAGGTCCACTGCTGAGGAAACATGGAATTTCATCGTTGAAGACCTTGAATATGCCGGCAAAAACCTTCCTGGGTCCAGGGCAGCAGCAGATCGGGGCAGGGCAACGCGCGGATCTGCAAACGGGTTGCTGGCCCGGGTCCTTGCCATGAGAGCGGGAAAGGATCTGGCGATCTGGCAGAAGGTAAAAGACGCAGCCCAAAGTGTAATCGACGACGGCTATTCGTTAGATCCCAATTATGCGAATAACTTTGTCGCAAGTGGAGATTATAACAAAGAAAGTCTGTTTGAAATTGGGTTTGATCCGAAATCCACGGACGCGGCGGGCAATATGATTTCGTTGTACAACACGGCAACATTTGCTGGAGGATATTCTTATGGTGAAGCGACGAGCGCAGCGTACAGAAATTTTGACTCGGACGATTTTATCAGACGGAGAACCGCTGTCTATATGGTTGGCGACTCAATAAACTTCAAGTCCACTAAATGGACAGGGGATAACAATGCGGAATTTTTAACGCCCTCATCATTAGGCTTTGTTCGGGCTGGAACTGCGAAATACAACGATCCTAACCAGAGCACAGGTATCGGTACTGACGCTAATTACAAAATGCTGCGATTTGCGGAAACGCTGCTGCTCATGGCTGAGGCCGAAAATGAACTTGGAAATACCGCATCAGCACTTACTTATGTTAAAAAAGTGAGGGACAGAGTCAACTTGCAAACAGATCTGACCATGACCAGCCAGGCACTCGTACGGGAATTCATTTTCAAGGAACGTATGGCTGAGCTGTGTATGGAGGGTACAAAGTTTTATGATCTGGTGCAGCGCGGAAGAGGCAGGGATTTCTCTCCAACTTCGTTTAACAGGGATGATTTTGTGTTTCCAATTCCAGAAAGTGAGATTCAAAAAAACAACTGGACGCAAAACAGCTCAATGACCCAGCAGATGAAAGATGAGTTTATGGGTAAAATAGTGATAGACATCAGGTGATTCGAATGAAAGCAAAGTGGTCTGTCGCCTGTATTTTACTTACAGGCATATCGGTAGGTATGGTCAAAAACGCCGGAACTCCTTTGGCTACGAGTCCTGGCTGATTACCAGAAAGGACGGCACAGTTGTTTCCGGCTTTTTGAGGGCCGATGGCGAAACCGTGGTGATAAAAGGAATGGATGGTCAAGTACATACTATTAAAGCTGCGGAGATTGCTGCCAGGAAGCAGTTCGCAACCAGTATCATGCCTGAGCCGGCGGCGTTGGGGTTAGATCAAACGGATTTAGCGAATCTGTTGACCTATTTGTTAACTCTTAAAGCAGATTAGCATCTGAAAACCCTAATCTCGCCAACTGTAGCCAATATGCCCTGCTCCAGGCTGGTCATAAAGCAGGTTTAGTTGAAATCATAGGAAATGGCAGGTCTTGTTTCTCCAATACGGATACTGTATAGTCGTAACCTTTCGCAAAAATAGTACGGGCTTTCCGAAAGTCAAAAATGCTGAAATCCCGCATACAGGGCGGCTCCAGGACCAGGTGGCAGCGTTCCATGCGCAGGCTGTTTTGCCGGTGAACCGCCAGGAGAAGGCTGCGGTAGAGGACTTCCCGTGTACCGGTCAGGGGTTGCTGCAAGGCAAAGGGGTTGCAGTGCGCTGCGATGAGGAAATCGGCAACGCCTTCAAGCGGTTCCACGGGCAGGTTATTGAGCACGCCGCCGTCGACCAGTCCGCGGCCCTGGTAGCGGAATACTTCAAAAATACCGGGAAGGCTACAGGAGGCAAGCATGGGTTTAAGCAGTTCCCCTTCGCTGAAGAGAACGGTTTCTCCCGCATGCAGGTCGGTTGCCGTGATGTACAAAGGGATTTTTAGGGAGGCAAAGTCATTTTCGGGCAGGTATTCCAGGAAAAACTGTTCCAATCCGGTGAGGCGGAAAATGCCGTTTCCGCCAAACGCATAGCGCAGGCGGCGCAGAGCGGAAGAAGTGGTTACTATAGCAAGCACGTCATCCGGGGAGTAGCCATAGGCGTAGAGGGCTCCCACGATAGCTCCGGCACTGGTGCCGCTGATGGCGTCGATCCGGATGCCCTTTTCTTCCAGCGCTTTCAGGGCGCCCAGGTGCATAAATGCACGTGCCCCTCCGCCCGATAGTACCAATCCTGTTCTCATTTGTGTAACATTTAATGCCCATGGTCTGTGTCCCACAGACCATTTTGGATACCCGCCAGTAAGCATTTTGGATACCCGCCAGTAACTAATGAACTGTTAAGACACAGCCCACAGTAAAGATATCAGGCCTGTCGAAGGACACTTTTGTCATACAAAAACACCCAACGGCGCTGTTTCTTTTACGGTTATTCCTTTTTCTCCCCATTGCAGGACAGCCGCTTCATGGACGGCATCGTGCTGAAAAATGAGCGTAATGTCTTCTGCCAATACGCGTTTCAGGACCTGCTCCTTTTCCTCCATGGTGATAAGCGGACGGACGTCATAGCCCATTACCCAGGCCAGGGGCAGGTGGGCGGCGGAAGGAAACAGGTCGGAGGCAAATAAAAATTTGCCGGATCCCGTAGTAATCAACGGCAGCATCATTTGTTCAGTATGTCCGTTGACATGTATGAATTCGATGCCCGGAAAAGGAGACTCCCCGGGAACCACCAGCCGCAATTGCCCGGATTCCCGGATAGGCAGGATATTTTCGGTTAAAAATGAGGCTTTTTCCCGGGGATTCGGCCGGATAGCCCAGTCCCAGTGCGCCTGGTTGGACCAATAGCGGGCATAAGGAAACGTTAGTTCCGTACGGGTCCTGTCGGCATTATAGGAAACAGCGCCGCCGGAATGATCGAAATGAAGGTGGGTCAGGATGACATCCGTTACATCGGTGCGGGTAAACCCTGCACGACGCAGGGAGTCCAGGAGGGTAGCTTCACCGGAACGGTAGTAGTAACCAAAGAACTTTTCACTCTGCTTGTCTCCGAGCCCGGTGTCGACCAGGATCAGCCGCTCTCCGTCTTCTATCAGCAGGCAGCGGGCGGCCCAGTTGCACAGATTGTTGGCGTCAGCCTCTACCCGCTTGCTCCATAGTACTTTCGGAACCACTCCGAACATTGCGCCCCCATCCAGCTTGAAGAGGCCTGTATCGATGATGTGTAGTTTCATAATAGGTGTTAGGTGTTAGGTTTTAGGTGTTAGGGATTAGGCGTCCCCGACTAGGCGTCCCCGACTGGGCGTCCCCGACTGGGCGTCCTGTTTGCCATCCAAACCCCGTTGCCCATTGCCCATTGCCCGTTGCCCATTGCCCATTGCCCATTGCCCATTGCCCATTGCCTAATTCGACATGCAAGTTAACAGTTATCCGTTACCGGTTTTAAAGAGCAACTATCTTATTTTCGGTAGCTATTGTTATTTTTCTATATTTGTGCTCTAAACAATAACTGTAGTATCTTACCGTTAATTGTCATAACGTTTACAGCAAACAAGACGGGCACTCAATTCTAATTTTTCATTTATCTAAAAGGATGATTTTTCTTCAAGCGCTAGCCGACTCTACCCTTGCCACTACATCTGCCGAACAAGGACTTTCATTATTTGATTTACTAAGTAAAGGAGGGTGGGTAATGCTTCCCCTGGGGCTGATGTTTATCGCCACGGTCTTTCTGATAACAGAACGCTTTTTGGGTATCCGTGCCAATGGAAAAATAGAACAAAGTTTCATCGATAACCTGCGGGACTTTATACAGCAGGGCAACCTGAAATCGGCAGAGTCGCTGTGCCGGAATCAGCGCAATGCGGTCGGGCGTATTTTTGAAAGGGCCACCGGAAGAATCGGCTACCCGATCAAGGATATCGAAACGAGTATTGAGAATGCCAGCCAGATTGAAATTCAACGCCTGGAGGGAAATCTGTCTTATTTGGGAGTAATCGCGGGGATTGCGCCCATGCTGGGGTTTGTGGGAACGATCTCCGGAATTATCCGGATCTTCTACGACATTTCCCTTTCCAATGATTTTAATATCAGTACGATTGCCGGTGGGATGTATGAGAAAATGATTACTTCGGGAACGGGTCTGATTATCGGTTTGATTGCTTATGCGGGCTATCACATGCTCAACATGAAAATTGACCGTTTTGCGCTGCGCCTGCAAATGGCGGCTTCCGACTTTTTGGATGTGTTGCAAAAACCTTTGGGTAAATAAATCGGAAACCGTCTGACTTCCTCCGTTTGCGGAAGGATGACAGCTGTTCAGTCAATTTTTAAATACAGAGGTTATGAAGATACGTAGAAAAGCTCGTTTTGCACCGGAAGTGTTTACACACTCGCTTAACGATATCATGTTTTTCCTGCTGCTGTTTTTCCTGATCATCTCTACGATGGCCAATCCTAACGTCATTAAGCTGATGCTGCCGCAAACAGGCGCAGCGCAGCGCAGCTTCAAAAAGCAGATTACGCTGTCGGTAGATGCGGAGAAAAACTATTATATAGATAAACAGCAAATCCCGTTTGATCAGCTGGAAACATCGCTGCACAATATGTTTGTGAATGTGGAAGAGAAAACGGTAGTGCTGCGGCTGGATAAATCACTGGCGGTCCAGGACCTGGTCGATGTACTGGAGATCGGGGCAAAAGAGGATATCAGAATGGTAATGGCCACAGCCAAATAAAAGGAAGGGAGGCCATTGGCCGGACTCTCCGTACGGTGTCCGCCGGATGGCATACTCAAAATGTCGGCCCTACAGGCCTTTTCTACTATTTGTTGGATGCCTTTCCTACCAAAGTATCGCCCCGAACGGGGCTTTGTTTGTCTGAAATAGTGCAAAAATTTGTTTCTTATTCAAATGTTGTTCCGGCCCCCGGATCCCCGGACTGCATCCGGGGCTAACGGATTATCACCGCGGCATCTGGGCTAACGAATGTCGCCGCGAACCCCCGGTCCCCGGATCCCCGGACTGCATCCGGGGCTAACGGATGTCGCCCCGTTGGGGCTTTGGTTAGGGGAATATGATTGTCTACCGTCCCGAATGGAGCTTTCAACCGTAACGGATTTCCGGTAATACAAAAAAACGAAAAAACAATTTTGATAGAAATGAGATCGTTATTCCTTCTTTCCCTGGGATTGCTGCTGTGCGGCAGCTCCGGCGCTCAGGATTACTTGTTTACTTTTGGAGAAGTGATCTCCCTTGCAAAGGCACAGGGGCTGCAGCCCGATGAAAAACCGGAACCCATGCGCTGGCTGGATGTAAACACCGGAAAGGCTACCTGGGAGGTGCGCGATAGCCTGCTGATCTGCAAAGGGCTGCCGATAGGGGTGGCGCGCAGTGAACAGCAATATGAAAATTACCTGCTGCATGTCGAATGGCGGCATATGGAGCCCGGCGGCAATTCGGGCATGTTTATGTGGAGCCAGGCGGTGCCGGGCAGTAACCGGCTGCCGGATGGGGTGGAAGTGCAGATGCTGGAACTGGACTGGGTGAAGCTCAATGCAAAAGAGGGTGTAGAACAGCCCATCGCGTATGTGCATGGAGAATTGTTCGGGACCGGAGGAGTGAAAACCACACCGGACAATCCTCGCGGCGAACGTAGTAAATCTATTGAAAACCGTTGTAAAGGGCGGGGGGAATGGAATACCTATGAGGTAATGTGCGTCGACGGTGTGATCAAGCTGTCGGTAAACGGCAAATTCGTGAACGGCATTAGCCAGTCAACGCAAAAAAAGGGCTACATGTGCCTGGAATCGGAAGGTGCGGAAATCCATTTCCGTAACCTGAAGGTGATCGAGCTCCCCGGAGGCTTTGCCAGGGACGTGCCTTCGAAGCAATAAGTCAGATAATGTTCATGGTTTGCTCCTTTATTTTTTCGAGCTCGTCTTTCATCTGCACCACCAGCCGCTGAATGACGGCATCGTTTGCTTTCGAGCCGATCGTGTTGATTTCCCGGCCGATTTCCTGTGCAATGAAATTGAGCTTCTTTCCGTTGCTTTCAGGGCTGTCAAGGGTTTCTTTGAAGTAATCGAGGTGGTTCGCCAGCCGGACTTTTTCTTCGGAAATATCAAAACGCTCCACATAGTAGATCAATTCCTGTTCAAAGCGGTTGGTATCAAAATTCTCTCCGGAGACCAGCTCTTTGACGGCTTTTTCCAAACGGTCCCTTACGCCCGGGATCCGGTGTACGTCCTGCGCTTCTACCTGGGTCAGCAGTGTCCGGATCTGGTTGAGGTATTCATGAAACTTGGCGGTGGTGAGTGCTCCTTCCTGCGTTCGGAACAAATTTGTTTTTTTCAAGGCGGCGTCCAGCGCTCCTTTTATCAGGGTCCACTCTTTTTCTTTGCGTTCTTCGTTGGCAATTTCCGTGTTGTTAAAGGCATTCGGCAACTGGATCGCCATCCGCAGTATCTCGGTCTTATCGGCCTGGAACTGCAATTCTTTTGCGGTTTCTTCCAGATCGTTGAAATAGGCTTTGACCAGGGGACGGTTCACAATGGATGAAGCCGTGGTGTTACCGTTGGGTTGTATGGTGAGGGTACATTCTACCTTGCCGCGCTCCAATTGCTGGGTGAGCAGGTTCCGTACTTCAATTTCCCGGTCCGAATAATTCTTCGGCAGCCGGCAGTAAATATCCAGAAACTTGGAATTGAGGGTTTTTACTTCAAAAGTAGCAATGAGAGTGTCCAGTTCAACGGTGGCAACTCCATACCCGGTCATGGATTTTAGCATATAGGAGAAAATGTGGGATGAGTCGGCAAGCTCGTTATATTTCTGTTAAGTACATTGAAAATAAGGCGTAAATATTTCCGGCTGGCATCCGGAAAGCCGCCCCTTAACCCGGAATAGCTACCTTGCCCAGCGCGTTGGCAGCGATTTCGGCGGTTTCCTGGCGCAGTTGCCAGACGTCGCAGGCAAGATGAATGGCCTGTAGCATCGATTCCGGATCCGCCAGGTTTTTGCCGGCGATATCATAGGCCGTGCCATGGTCCGGAGACGTGCGTACGACCGGTAACCCCGCCGTAAAATTGACCCCGCTATGGAAAGCAATCGTTTTGAAAGGAACCAGCCCCTGGTCGTGGTACATGGCCAGGACCGCATCGTACTTGCGGTAAGTGGCCGAGCCGAAAAACCCGTCTGCGGGGAAAGGACCAAAAACCAGGTGCCCTTTTTGCCGGAATTCACTGACCAACGGAAGGATCACCTGCTTGTCTTCCTCTCCGATCAGGCCGTTTTCACCGGCATGCGGATTGAGCCCCAGGATTGCCAAACGAGGTTTCTGGATACCAAAATCCATGCGCAGCGATTGCAGCATTTGCTTGATTTTTTGACGTAGCTTCTCCGCTGTAAGGTGCGCAGGCACGTTTGACAACGGAATATGTCCCGTTAACACACCTACCCGGAGCGCATCGGAAACCATGAACATGAGGGCTTCGGAAACCCCGAATGCGTTGGCAAGGTATTCCGTATGACCCGGAAAGTTAAATGCTTCCCCCTGGATTGTGTCTTTATTAATAGGGGCCGTGACCAACGCCTGGATTTTACCGGCTTTCAGGTCCTCGACGGCCCTGCTCAGGCTGGCAAAAGCGGCTTTGCCCGCCGGTTCGGTGATTTTACCCGGCTCCACTTCTGACTGCTGATCGTTCCAGCAATTGATCACCGTCAGGTGTTTCCGGTTGATCTGCTCGATGCTCTGGGCTCCTTGTATCTGTAACTCTTTCAGCTGCAGGAGCTGCCGGTAGCGGTTCAGGATACGGGTAGAGCCGTATATGACAGGTACATAGTAATTATTCAGATGGTTTCCCTCCAGGGCTTTGAGGATTACTTCAGGGCCAATGCCATTATAATCGCCGAGCGTGATGCCTATGATGGGTTTGTGTTGTCTGTCGCTCATAAATATTTTAAGAAAAAGAGAATCAGGAAAATGAATCGGTTTAATTTTGCCTCGAATCTTGGCTTCGTTGCCTCGATAGCGCGCTTATTGCATAAGCGACGTTTAAAATTTCCGAAAGTTACAAAAATTAGCTGCCCCAATGAAAATTCTGATTGCCGATGAAATGCATCCTTCTCTTTTACCGATGCTGGAGAAGAATGGATGGGACTATACGTATGCCCCTTTGTTGAAAAGAGATGAAATCATATCCGCACTTTCACACTATGAAGGGTTGATTATCCGGAGCAAGACGCCTGTGGATCCTGCTTTTCTACAGCATGCCGGCAGCCTTAAATTTATAGCGCGGGCAGGAGCCGGATTGGATCTCATCGACATTCCGGAGGTAGAAAAACGGGGAATAGTGCTGTTTCATGCCGGAGAAGGAAACCGTGACGCGGTGGCCGAACATGTGCTGGGAATGTTGCTGGGACTGTTTAACAATACTTATCGCGCCGACCAACAGGTACGTAACGGAATCTGGGACCGGGAAGGGAACCGGGGAGAGGAATTGATGGGAAAGACGGTGGGGCTGATCGGGTTCGGGAATAACGGAGGCGCTACGGCTGTCAGGCTGTCGGGGTTCGGATGCCGGGTACTCGCCTATGACAAGTACAAAACAAACTATGGCAACCAATTCGCCCGTGAATCGTCGATGGCCGAAATCATGGAGGAAGCCGATGTCGTGAGCCTTCACGTTCCGCTCACGGCGCTGACCCGGCATCTGATTAATGCCGACTTTATCCGGAAGATGGCAAAACCCTTTTACCTGGTTAACGCTTCCCGGGGCGAGATTACCAGCCTGGATGCGGTCGTAGAGGGGCTGAAGGATGGAAAAGTAAAAGGAGCATGCCTGGACGTACTTGAAAATGAGAAGCTCGCAAAGCTGACGGATGTACAGCAAAAAGCCTTTGATTACCTCCGGGCATCCGATAAGGTGGTATTCACCCCGCATATTGCAGGATGGAGCCATGAAAGTTACGTGCGGATCAACGAGGTGCTGTGCCGCCAGATAAAAGAATGGTACGCAGTCTCCTGATCGTTATTTCGTTACCCGGATGACGGAAGTTGCTGATCCGGGTATTCCTTCCTGTGAAAGGCCCTGCACCACGATCCTGTAAGTACCTTCCTGATCGGAAGCGAAAAAAGGGATTGTCTGCTTTTCATTGCCTTTGAGGGTGACGGACGGCGACCAGAACAGCAGGTTCCGGAAATCCGGGATCCGCTGCGCTTTCGGGTCCGGGCGCTCGTAATCCGGCTTGTAAAATTCCCGGTGTTGCAATGTGCCTTCATACGACAAGATCAGGGCCCGTGGATCCATCTCGAAGTCCGAAAGATCTCCCCCGTAAGTAGAATAGCTCACCACCCCCGGGAAAGCAAGTTCTCCTATGTAATACTGCCGGGTCAGCACATCCACACGTTTCATCTTGAGAGGATCGAACCGGATAATCCGGTCGGTGTCAAACACCGGGACGCCATCCAGCAGTATGAGCGGATCGTCGTTGAACACCTGTGTGTGGAGACCGAGTTCCAGTACTTTGAAATGGAAATTCCCCTGGCGTATCCTGACCAGAACAGCCGGGATGTATTCGCGCATTACTTCTTCCATTGTGGGGAAACGCGTATAATCATCCAGGTAATAGCGGAAATCGGGTTTGCCGTAGAAAGTGGTGCTGTCGGGGGCCGTTTGTGGACGTGGTTTCGGGAAATAACTATTCCAGGTCTGCATGTTGATGCTGCGTTTCAGAATATCCTGCTTCCAGGAATCCCTGAGGGCTAACACCGGCATCCGGGAGCGGGTATACATTTCCGAGAAAGGGTTGTCGATGGTGATGCGCGAGGTACTGTCGTTCCTTAAATTGGGTTGTACTACCAGTTCCCGGGGACCCGTGTAGCCTTTGGTTTCAAAGAGAAACCGGCCCTGTGCGTCGCTCATGCCGACAAAAGGAAGAATGCGAGAAGAAGGAGAGGCTGCAAATACGGCATGGTTGAGGAGGGGAGCGCCGCTTTGCGCGTCGACGATTTTACCGGTAATCAGGTGTTCATAGTATTCCGGAAGATAGGCCGGCTGAAATACAGGGTCCGATAGCAACGTATTCCACTGGTAGCGCCGCCAGCCGTGCGTGAGCATTACATCGTCGAGCGCCAGGTCGGTTGCATCCGAAACCTCCCGGAAGTAATAACCCGGATCTTCAATTTTTCCTTTTAAATCGGAAGTCAGCAGCAGATAGCTCTCAATATCAGCCTGGGGCAGCTCCGGAAGTGAGTCGGTCAGGTACACGGCAACGGAGGCGCTCGTAAGACCCGCCGGCAGACCGGCAGTGAGTTCCAGGTTGATCTTTTCACGGAGTGAATAAACCGTCTTAGGTGTCGCTGCCTGCAGGAGCAACGGCCGGGCAGGCCGGTTGAACCATAGCCGCTCGGCTACCGGTTTCAGATCGTCGGTGAAGAGTACCAGCGAATTAACGCCCGCCTTCAATTGCTTTTTATCCAGTTCGAACAAGGCTTTGTTGTCGGTAACCGGGGCGGTTCCGGCAAAACTGTCGGTACCTTTGTAGACGAGCAGATGCAACCGGCCGCCGGGGGCATTGCCCGCTCTCTGAACCGTTACCTGTACCTTATCGCCCTTACCGGTCACCTGCACGGCATAGCCGTCAGCTGCCACGGCCGGGAGCGGGGACACCTGTGTCTTACCGGCGGCATCGGTCCATTCTGCCTGGTAGGAATCACCAGAAACCGGTTTTAACAGGAAATGCCCCAAGCCGTACTGCCGTGGTGTAAAGGAGGTAACCAGTTCTCTTCGTTGATTGTATATTTTTCCCTGGAAAACCAATCCCTTTCCCTGGCTGTCTACGGCTCGGAAGGCAACCTTATTTTCCAGTCCGGCCACCAGCGCTCCTCCTTCCGGGAAAAAGCCGATCACCGTGTTGGCAACAGGCAGCATGTCTGCAGGAGCGTCCGCAGGCAGGAACGGATTGATCAGGGTCACACCGGTTTCGAAAAAATGCTCCGGAGAAAAGTTCTTCATCCAGTTGGTATAGGCCCGGACCAGGTAATTCCCGCTGGCAGCCGTGGTCGGGAGCTGGATGGCCCCTGACCCTATTCCTTCTTTAAGAGAGACTTTGGCCTGTACGACCGTATTGTTATCATTGTCGAGAATTTCCAGGTAGGCAACCTTACTGAGGTCCGCCAGCCGGTGCTGCTCGTCGGTATAGTACACTTTGAACCAAAGGGTCTCCCCGACCAGGTATAAAGGACGGTCGAGGTGCAGGTATAATTTTTCTGCTGCAGCTTTTTGGGCATAGGCGGTTATTTTCCCGGTTGCGGCTTCCCCCTGTGCCTGACTGGTAAGGGTACTGCACAACAAGAAGCCGATTATTGCCAGCGCCGGCTTAACGGAAACCGGGAAAGAGACATAGGCGAATCGTGATGCTTTTCGTTTCATAGGTATTGGTCTGCTTACTCCCAGAAGGGCGGTCTTTTAATGGTTCCTCCCTGGACCCTGCAATCTGCACAATTGTCGGATCCCATGATGTAATGGGTAGGCGGCTCTATGTTCAAAAAAGTGGGATCAAATTGGTGAAGGATCAGGTACGGTGAGCTGAATACATCCGCTTTGAGGATGGTGTCGGCATGGGCACAGGCGAGAAAACCACCCATTCGCTCGTTAATAAAAATGCGTTTGGAGGTCGATTCCCCCGCGCTGAAAAACCCGAAAACAGCTTCTTCAGGCGTCGTTACAGAACGGATGTTACCGGTAATCCGCGACGGTAAAGGATCGAAAATGCTTCCGGTGGTCTCGGTCGTTTTGGCCATTTCGTTCCAGTAATCATACCCCTCACGGGTTAAACCGTATTGGTTGACCAGGATGCTGTACTTCACCAGGAGCTTGTTGGAAGCGGCCGGAACGTAGGTAACCGGTTGCAGCAGCACGACATCCCTGGAGAGTTTGGCGGTGGTTGATACATTGATGCTGGTCGGGCTCAGGCTGGACCAGCAGGTATAAATATCGGTCACGCGGTCAACGACTTCCGGCCCGTCTTCTCCCTCAACAACTTCAAGCAGCGAATGAAGGGCAGCATTGTAGGCCCATGTTTCCTGGAACGTCCACCGGTAAAAGCGGGTCCGGTTGCTGTCGTCATGGGTGTTGACATAGACCTGGACTCCCTCGTTGTTGTGTACGGTATAGGTGACGCTGTCGATGGGCGGAGATTTGACGGCCGGAACCGGGTCGGATGCATACGTCCTGCCATCGCTTAACTGGATGTGGAGGGTGAATGTTTCGTTTTCCGGAAAAGACACAGGGGGGAGAAAATAGCTGCCATCGGCCGATTCGTGGAAGGTGTAACCTGAAGTTTCACTTTCTGTAACGACCATTACGACGGCCCGCTTTTCGACAGCAGGAGCTCCCGCCGTATTTACATTCTGGGTCCGGTTAAGGCGTATCCGGCTGGTGTCGGCGCCGTTTGTGTTCAGGAAACCGTCAACGACCAGGAAGCTGTCCGGGGCGTTGATTTCCGGGGGCGAAAACGGGTCGATGCAGGCTTGTATTCCCACCAAAATGGCGACGGCGCTACAGTAGACAAACAAGTCACTTCTTATGCTCCTACAAGCCGGCTTTGTTAATGAAGGTTGATTTTTTTTCCGTTCCATCGGTTGCTTATTCCCAGAAAGGTGGTCTGATATTGGTTCCTCCATAGGTCCTGCAATCCGTACAATTAATGCTTCCCATAATAAAATGGGTGGGTGTCTCCGCTATGTAAGTAGGATCGAATTCGTTTAAAATCAGGTTCAGCGATTGAAATACATCCTCTTTCAAAATCGTGTCAGAAGGGGAGCATACCGAGTGCCGGCCCATTCGCTCGTTAATAAAAATGCGTTTGGAGGTCGATTCCCCGGCGCTGAAAAACCCGAAAACAGCTTCTTCAGGCGTCGTTACAGAACGGATGTTACCGGTAATCCGCGACGGTAAAGGATCGAAAATGCTTCCGGTGGTCTCGGTCGTTTTGGCCATTTCGTTCCAGTAATCATACCCCTCACGGGTTAAACCGTATTGGTTGACCAGGATGCTGTACTTCACCAGGAGCTTGTTGGAAGCGGCCGGAACGTAGGTAACCGGTTGCAGCAGCACGACATCCCTGGAGAGTTTGGCGGTGGTTGATACATTGATGCTGGTCGGGCTCAGGCTGGACCAGCAGGTATAAATATTGGTCACGCGATAGACGACTTCCGGCCCGTCTTCTCCGTCGACAATTTCAAACAGCGAAGGAAGGGCTGCATTGTAGGCCCATGTTTCCTGGAACGCCCAGCGGTAAAAGCGGGTCCGGTTGCTGTCGTCATGGGTATTAACATAGATCTGGACTCCCTCGTTGTTGTGTACGGTATAGGTGACGCTGTCGATGGGAGGGGATTTGACGGCCGGAACCGGGGCAGAGGCATACGTGCTGCCATTGCTTAACTGGATGTGGAGGGTGAATGTTTCATTCTCCCGAAAAGACATAGGGGGGAGAAAATAGCTGCCATCGGCCGATTCCTGGAAAATGTAACCTGAGGGATCACTTTCGGGGATGACGACGATGATGGCCTGCTTTTCGACAGCAGGAGCCCCGGCAGTATTCACATTCTGGGTCCGGGTAAGGCGTATCCGGCTGGTGTCGGCGCCGTTTGTGTTCAGGAAGCCGTCAACTACCAGGAAGCTGTCCGGAGCGTTGATTTCCGGTGGTGAAAAAGGATCGATGCAGGCTTGCATCCCCACCAAAAAGGCGACGGCACCGCAACAGGTAAGCAGGTAATTTCTCCTATAATTCATTTCAAAAACGGAAGTTATAGGTGATGGTCGGAATCGGCTCTCCGAAAATGGAGAGCTTGTAGCCTTTTATGTTTCCATTCTCGGTCCGGAAATAGACCGAAGACGCGTTTCGTCGTCCCAGCAGGTTATAAACAGCAATTGTCCAGGAGCTGTGCGCCAGTTTCCGGACCTTGTGATTGCCTTCGATGTTCAGCGACACGTCTACCCGGTAGTAGTCAGGAATACGGTATTGATTCCGTTCGGAATAAAATAACCGCCAGGCCCCGTCCATATAGTATTTGCCTGTAGGGGGAGTATAGGGCCGCCCGGTACTGTAAGTAAAATTGAGAGAAGTATTGAAACGATGGGTGAATTTATAATTGCCTGCCAGCATGAAATCATGCGGTTTGTCGTAATTGGACGGATAATAGCTGCCTTGGTTAGGAGCCTCCGGAGAAGTGCGGTCAAGCGCCCGCAGCAGGGTCCGGGAATATGTGTAGGCTACCCAGCCATTGACCTTCCCGGTCATTTTTTTGGCCATTACTTCAATACCATACGCCTTTCCGCTGGTTGCGATCACCGCAGTTTCGATGGAATGGTTTAAGATCAGGGAGTCCCCCGATTTGAAATCAAGGAAGTTCCGGATGTTTTTATAATAACCTTCGGCTGAGATTTCCAGCTTGTTGTTGAACACGTTTTTGTACCATCCTAATGAAAACTGGTCACCCTGCTGTGGTTTCAGGTGATAGTCGGTCAGTTTCCAGACATCTGTAGGGGATACCGTCATGGTGTTGCTCAGCAAATGAATATACTGACGGAGGGTATTGTAACTGGCTTTGAGGGAGGTATTCCCGGAAAGCGCGTAACGGACGGCAATCCGGTATTCAGGGCCTCCGTAAGTCTTGACTATTTTGCCTGCTCCGTATTCGAGCGTGCCGTTCTGGTAAGATTTTTCCAGGGGAAACCCGGGAATGTAAGTGTTGACGCTGCGGGGGCCCAGGTAGTTAAACAGGGAGAACCGGATACCGCCGGTCACCAGCAGCCGGTCGGAGACTTCAAATTTGTCTTCCAGGTACAACGCACTTTCCACCCCTTGCTCCGGGGCCAGTTCGTCGGGAATTACCAGCGATTGCTCCCGGTTGGGAAGCATACTCCCGGACTGCATCTGATAGTACGTGCTGGCCCCGCCAAAATACAGGGTATGTCTTGGATGCAGCTGGTATTCAAAGTCGAGCTTTCCGGAAGTTTGCTTGATCCCGAACGCCAGCTCGAAGGCGTTTTCCGGTACCCGCGTACTCTCCATAGAATAGGTGTAACGATTGTGTGAAAGCGAAATACTCCCGAACAGCCGTTCGTTGAAAGTATGCTTCCATTTAAAAGAAACCAGCTTATTCTGATAGCCGTAGAGCGTGTCACCCAGGAGCCTGAAGCTGTCGTTACTGAGGTAACCGCTCAGGTAAATGCTGTTTTTTTGATCCACTTCATGGCTTAAATGGAGGTTTACGTCGTAAAACGAGGCCTTCCCATTCTGGAAGGTGGGGTTGTCGATCCGTTTCAGGAGCCAGTCGGAGTAGGTGGAACGTCCTGACAGTAAAAACGAGCTCTTGTCTTTCACGATAGGTCCTTCCAGAGAGAGCCGCCCGGTAATCAATCCGATCCCGCCGGATCCTACGAGTTTCTTTTTGTTCCCGTCGCGACTGTGGATGTCGAGAACAGAAGAAAGCCGTCCGCCATATTTGGACGGGATGGCGCTTTTGTAAAGTTCAATGTCCCTGAGGATATCCGGATTGAAGGCCGAGAAAAAGCCGAACAAATGGGAGGGGTTGTAAATGGGCACTTCATTGAACAGGATGAGGTTCTGATCCGTGGAGCCGCCCCGGATATTGAGCCCGACGCTGCTTTCTCCCACGGATTTCACCCCCGGAATGGTCATCACGGTGCGCAGCAAGTCCGATTCGCCAAAGGCCGACGGGATTTGGCGGATCGTTTTCATGCTCAGTTTCACCTGTCCCATCTGGGCGCCTGCTACATTGATATCGGCGCCGGCTTTTACGGCCACTTCCCGGAGGGCAATCACACTTTCCTTCATTTCGATATCCAGTTTGCCGTCGGTATTCAGCTCGATCTGCCGGTAGGTTTCCCGCATCCCGAAGCTTTTGATTCGTAAGGTGTGTTTGCCTTTCGGCAACGATATGGAGTAATACCCCAACGCATCGGCAATGGTGCCGATGGACGGAGATTCAATGAAAACAGCAGCTCCAATGAGCGGCTCGCCATTTTTTACGTTCCGGATATAACCCGACAAAGTGGCATTCCCGGCGGTGCGGCGGTACGCTTTCGGACCGATTTCATGCAGCTGGGTTTCCTCCGAATCGAGCAGCCGGTTAGTGGCCTCATTCTCGGGAAGGGCATAGACAAGCGTTTCACCGGAGGTTACGCTTGTGTCGGTGTATGCGGGAGCCAGGCGCGTGATGACCGGTGCGGTCTCCGTGATGAATACCCGCCGGCTGTCATCAATGGCAAAGAAAAAATCAGTATCTCTGAATAATGCTTCCAGGACCGATCCGAGGGGCTGCCGGGTGGCCTGTAGCGTGACCTGCAAGCTGTCGAAACGCTGGGGGTTATAAAAGAAAACAGTACCGGTCTGCCGCTCCAGTTCTTCCACGAACTGGTCAAAACTCATGTTCAGGCAATCGATGGTAATGGTTTTTTCGGTTTCCTGGCCAACTACAGGAGAACAGGCAAGGGCAAAGCCAACCAACAGACATTGCAGCCGGTATGTAAAAAAAAGCTTCATAAACGGTTCTCCAGTTGGTCGTAAAGTTGTACTGCGGTAACGATAGCCTGTTCTTTGTCCTCCCGGAAAACCAGGTTCTGCTTTCTGAATTGTCGCTTAATAGCTGATTTGTGCGTCCCCAGTACCGTCAGTAGTTTTTTTCTGCTGGTTACTTCCTGGTACGTGTCGTTCAGCCGGATATAATAGCGGTTCCGCTCAAAGAAGTTCACTTCTACCAGACGATCAACAATTTTTTCTATCCGGTTCTTTTTACGCTCGCAAAGCAGCTGCGTCTTGCCCGAATGGAGCTGGTCATACCAGCCCTTTCCCAACACAGGATCCTGGTCAATCAGCAGGAAGGTATGGCCGCCGATGGTAAATTCCTGGATGTTGGAGGGTTGCAGCTGCACCAGGTACCCGTTCCTGGGTTGCTCCACGATGACCAGTCCGAGGTGGGTATCGTACAGCATCCTGAGCGGGCCGAAATCCCGCCCGTCATAACGGAGGGTTCCTTCCTGCAATTCACGTGAATGAAAAAACTGGTGGGTTTCTGCTTTCCGGTCGTAAATATGATAGCGGCCGCCTGTAAAAAGGTATTGGGAAAGAGCGGTTGCCTGGTTGTACGCCGCTACTGCCGCTGCCCGCGAGCTCGTGCGATCGGTCCGGTTCTGGCAGACAAGCGGGTGGGCAATCCAGCAGGCAAAGAAGATAAGCAGTAATTTTTTTTCCATAGCTGACCGTTAAAAAATCAACTGCTTCTCCCCGATCGATCGGAATCGGAAAGAGGCATAAGTGTTCCCTCCATGTGTATGGGTTATCCTCACCAACTCAGGGTGGTGTGTCTATAAGCGGGCTGCCCTGTTTGCATGCAGATAAGATTTAACCAGTAAAGAACGTTTTATGAATGTATTACTCATATTCCGGTCTACATTGTTGAAAAGTAAAGAAAAAAGTGTTAAATTCATAGATTAGACCGGATTGTATGGAAAAAGGTTGGAATTTCTGTGAGGTATCGGAGAAAAAACGATGCGGATCCGATAAAGTCTTTTCAGAAGATATCGATTCATGAACTAAATTCTTGTTAATTTTGCCGCCTAGCTTAAATAAATTATACTTGAAAGAATACGGTAGTAACGTACAAAAACTCGCCGATCATATCAAAACCATTAAGGATCGGGATAAGCGTACACTTTACGCGCACATACTGGTGGAGCTTATGCGCCAGATTCACCCTAACATGAAAGACAATCAGGATTATACCAACAAGCTTTGGGACGATCTGTACATCATGTCGGGTTTTGAACTGGACGTTGACAGCCCTTATCCGGCGCCGTCCAAAGATGCATTGGGAAAAAAACCGCTGAAGGTAGGGTACAACCAGCACGGGCTGGACTATCGCCATTACGGCAGAAATCTTGAGCTCCTGGTGGAGAAAGCCACGCAGGCAGAAGATCCCGATGATCGCCTGGCCTTTGTTTCGTACCTGTACAAGCTCATGCGCTCATTTTACAGTACCTGGAATAAAGACAATCCGGACGATGTGGTGTTGCTGGAACAGCTGGAGAAGCTTTCCAAGGGCAGACTGCACGAGGAACTGAAGTATATCCGGGAAAACGGACCGATAGAGTCTTCACCCAAGGACCGCAATACCGGGCCTGACAGAAACCGGAGCGGGCAGATTACCGGCTACCAGTCTCAAATCAATGTGGTTACACCCCCTGACCGGTTTAATTCCTACGCCACCGGGAACCAGAACCGCAAATACCAGCACAATAATAAATTCGGGAACAACCGTAACCGCAACCGTAAAAACAAATAATCATTCGCCTGCCCGTCTTTCCCGGCGGCGCATCTAATACATTTCGTTTATGGCCTCCTTCAAAATCATTGGAGACAAGCGCCTGAAAGGTGAAATCTTTCCTCAGGGCGCTAAGAATGAAGCTTTGCAAATACTGTGCGCAGTGCTGCTGACAAGCGAGCCGGTAACCATTCATAATATTCCCGACATCCGTGATGTCAATCAGCTGATCAAGCTGTTGGAAGATATGGGGGTTCGCCGGAGCCGCCTGAGTGATTCGTCTGTGCAGTTCCAGGCGGATAACGTGGATATGGATTACCTGGAAACGGCGCATTTCCGCGAAAAAGCCGCCGCCCTCCGTGGGTCGGTCATGCTGCTGGGCCCGTTGCTGGCTCGTTTCAGAAAGGGAAGTATACCACGCCCGGGAGGCGATAAAATTGGCCGCAGAAGGCTGGATACGCACTTTATAGGATTTGAGAAATTAGGGGCTCACTTCACCTATGAAGGGGATGAAGGCGGCTTTTTCAAAGTGAGTACCACCGGGCTGAAGGGGGCTTATATGCTGCTCGACGAAGCTTCTGTGACCGGTACGGCTAATATTGTAATGGCTGCGGTGATGGCCGAGGGAACTACGACCATCTATAATGCTGCCTGTGAACCCTATTTACAGCAGCTGTGTACGATGCTGAACCGGATGGGCGCCCGGATTTCGGGAGTCGGATCCAATTTGCTCACGATTGAAGGAGTCGGATCGCTGCGGGGAACCGAACACACCATGCTTCCGGATATGATCGAAATCGGGAGCTTCATCGGACTCGCCGCCATGACACAGTCCGAAATTACCATTAAAAACTGCCAGGTTGCAAAGCTGGGGATTATTCCGGAGGTTTTCGGACGGTTGGGAATCCGGATGGAGTTCCGCGGAGATGATATTTATGTGCCGGCCCAGGAACATTACCAGATCGCGTCGTTTCTGGACGGATCGACGATGACGGTATCGGATGCCCCCTGGCCCGGGTTTACACCGGATTTGCTCAGTATCGTGCTGGTGACGGCCATACAGGCGCAGGGAACGGTGCTGATTCATCAGAAGATGTTCGAAAGCCGCTTGTTTTTCGTCGACAAACTCATCGACATGGGGGCGCAGATCATCCTTTGTGATCCGCATCGGGCTACGGTGATCGGGCTTAACCGGACTTCCCAGTTGCGCGGTATCCGCATGACTTCTCCGGATATCCGCGCAGGGGTGGCACTGCTGATTGCAGCGTTATCGGCCCGTGGTGTGAGCGTAATCGATAATGTGGAACAGATCGACCGCGGATACCAGTTCATCGACACGCGTCTCAATGCTCTCGGAGCAGAAATTGAACGGGTATAACCGGATCAGCGCCCTTTGTAAACGCAGGAGGCGTTGTCGGAGCTGACAAAATAGGACTTGTAGTTTTCGGCCCGGGGATCTGTGCAGCCTTCCAGGTTCAGGATTTCCACCTTCCGGAATTCCACCGGATGGCTTTCACTCTGGAGCGAAATACTTCCCCGGCTCAGCAGCTTCCCGTCTACCTTCAGAGCGGCGTCATGACCACTCACGGATCCTCCCCCCACCTGCGGTTTGTTGTAGGCCAGTACGAGTTCTCCATTGGCAAAATGCTGAATGAGGGAATCGCCCAGGACCAGGATTTCCGCGCGTACCCACTGATCACCCGCGTAGGTTTGCGACGTAGAATTGATGCAATGGGCCGTTACAAGTTTGCCGTCCATTTCAACATTGGTTCCAGGGGTGCATAAATTACAGGTGGTCCTTTTTTTGTCATTCCCTCCCAGCAGCTGTACTTCAATTGATATCGGAAAATCCTGCCCTTTTCCCATGCTTGCCGCAGGCTGCCCGTGGATCATCACCCCGCTGTTGCGCCAGGCCCATCCTTCTCCGCCGGGAGCTTGTTCCCCGACAAACCGGTATTCCACCACCAGCCGGTAGTAGCTGTAATCCTTTTTGTAGAAAATGTGCCCGTACTGCTGTTTGAAGTCTTCGTACTGGTCATAGCGGACAACCATCTTCCCGTCTTCCACCCGGAAGGTGTTGAGGTAGTTGTCGTTCAGCTCCCGCCCACGGATTTTAATATCCCACCCGTCCAGGTTTTCACCGTTAAAAAGAGGCTCCCAGACTTCGGCGTCTTGCTGACCGAAACCCAGCGTCGCCAGGAGTGTAAAAATAACCAACAGGCAGTAGTTCATAGCGAAGAAATGAAAAGACGAAAAAGCGAAAATACAAAAACCCCGGTTACAGCTTCAATTCGGTAGTGGATTTAATTTCTCCCATTACAAACTGGCTTTGGGTGCTGCCGATAATGTTCTCCAGGGATCCCAGTTTTTCCATCAGGAAATTCTGGTACTCCGGCATGTCTTCTACTACCACCTTGAGGAGGAAGTCATAATCCCCCGAAATGTTCAGGCATTCCAGTACTTCCGGATACCCGGAAATTGCCTGTACGAAACGTTCTCCCATAGCCCGTGAATGTTCCTTCAGGGCAATATTACAGATGACCATCAGTTTCTTGCCTACCTTTTCTCTGTCTACAAGTGCCACGTATTTCTTGATAATCCCTTCCTTTTCCAGCTTTCGGACGCGTTCGTATACCGGGGTGTAGGATAAATTAATCATTTCCGAAAGTTCCCTGGTTTTTAAGGTAGCATTTTGTTGCAATAAACGGAGAATAGACCGGTCGGTATCGTCCAGAGTCGCCATAGATAGTATTTGGAATAAGGTTGGATTTTTGTCTCGATTGAAGATTATGATTGGAACAAACCGGATAATATTAGATAAAAAAACTAATAATTTCAAAAAAGACAAATGGAATGTTGTAACTATGTAATTTTGCCCCTGTACGGCAGCTCCTCCGGGCACTGGGCAAAGGGGCAGTATGGGTCAAAAAAGCAGCTCCAATCCCTCTTCCGGCGGAACGGACCAGGGGATGTATCCATCGGGATGCAAAAGGAAATATAGCGAAAATTTCGGGAATAACCAACCCGTACTGTAAATTGGAAACTTGTCAGAAGCGTGAACAGCGCACGTAATATATGGAAAGTATCAGGCAGTTGTTAAAGGACCGTATCCTGGTTTTGGATGGTGCTATGGGAACAATGATCCAGCAGTACCAGCTGCAGGACGAAGATTACCGCGGAGAGCGTTTTAAGGATTGGCCTCAGGACGTGAAAGGGAACAATGATTTGCTTTCGATCACACGACCCGATATCATCAGGGAAATTCATGCCGCTTATTTTGAGGCAGGGGCGGATATTGCCGAAACCAATTCCTTCTCAGGGACCGCTATCGCCATGGCAGATTACGGGATGGAGGAACTGGTGTATGAACTGAATTTCGAATCGGCCCGGATTGCACGGGAGGTGGCCGATGAATTCACGGTGCGCGAACCGCAAAAGCCGCGATTCGTGGCCGGTTCCATGGGGCCCACCAACCGGACGGCCTCCTTGTCTCCGGATGTCAATAATCCGGGATTCAGGGCGATTACCTTCGATCAGCTGGTGGAAGCCTATTACGAACAGGTGCGGGGATTGACCGACGGCGGGGCAGACTTGCTGCTGGTGGAAACAATCTTTGATACGCTGAATGCCAAGGCGGCTTTGTTTGCAATTGATCTCTTTTTTGAAGATGCCCGGAAGGGCATCATAACGCCGCTACCTTCCTGGAAATGGAACGGGAAGGAGGCGCTTCCGATCATGGTTTCCGGGACCATTACAGACGCTTCCGGAAGGACGCTTTCGGGGCAAACCACGGAAGCGTTCCTTACATCCGTCTCCCACCTGCCGCTGTTGTCGGTAGGGCTGAATTGTGCCCTGGGAGCGGACCTGATGCGGCCTTATATCCAGATCCTCGCTGCTAAATCTCCTTATCCGACCTCGGCCCACCCCAACGCAGGACTGCCGAACGAAATGGGGGAGTACGATGAATCTCCCGAGCAGATGGGGGCGACTATTGAAGGATTCCTGAAAGAGGGGCTGTTGAATATCATCGGCGGGTGCTGCGGCACCACACCGGCGCACATCCGGGTTATTGCGGACCTGGCCGGGCGTTACAAGGTGCGGGAGCTGCCTCCCGGCGTACATGACATGAGGCTGTCGGGCCTGGAACCGGTAGCCATTAACGAGCTGTCCAATTTCGTCAATATCGGTGAACGCTGTAATGTGACGGGATCTAAGAAGTTTGCCCGTCTGGTCCGGGAAGGAAAATATGAGGAGGCGCTGAGCATTGCACGCGACCAGGTGGAAAACGGGGCGCAGGTATTGGATATTAACCTGGATGAGGGGATGATCGACGGGGTAGAGGCCATGAGGACTTTTGTCAACCTGATTGCCGCTGAACCGGATATTTCCAAAGTACCGCTGATGATTGATTCCTCGAAATGGGAAGTGATCGAATCCGGACTGAAATGTGTACAGGGAAAATCGATCGTGAACTCGATCTCCCTGAAAGAGGGGGAGGCTAAATTTATGGAGTTGGCGCGGACGGTACTGCGGTACGGTGCGGCGGTAGTCGTGATGGCATTTGATGAGGAAGGACAGGCGGACAACTATGAGCGGCGGATCGAAATCTGTGAAAGGGCGTACCGGATTTTGGTCGATAAAGTAGGTTTTCCACCGGAGGACATCATTTTTGACCCCAATATTCTTACCGTGGCTACGGGCATGGAGGAGCACAATAATTATGCGGTTGATTTTATCAGGGCCGTCCGGTGGATCAAGGAACATTTACCTTATGTAAAAGTGTCGGGGGGAGTCTCCAATGTCTCCTTCAGCTTCCGGGGGAACGAGCCGGTCAGGGAAGCGATCCATACAGCCTTTTTGTACCATGCGGTCGGGGCAGGGCTGGATATGGGGATTGTCAATGCGGGGCAAATCGGTATTTATGATGAAATTCCGAAGGAAACGCTCGTGTTGGTAGAAGATGTTTTGCTGAACCGTCGCCCGGATGCAACCGAGCGCCTGGTGACCTTTGCCGAGACGGTCAAGGGAAAAGGAAAATCCCAGTCCGGCCCCGACCTGAGCTGGCGCCAGCTCCCGGTGAAGGAGCGGATTGCACAGGCCCTGGTAAAAGGGAATGCCGATTATATTGAGGAAGATGCAGAGGAATGCAGACTCCTGGTCGACCGGCCGCTGGATGTGATCGAAGGCCCCCTGATGGATGGCATGAGTATTGTCGGAGACCTGTTCGGGGCGGGTAAAATGTTTTTACCCCAGGTGGTGAAATCGGCCAGGGTTATGAAAAAGGCAGTTGCCTACCTGCAACCCTTCATTGAAGCCGAAAAACAGGACGGAATAACGACTGTCGGGAAAGTACTGATGGCGACGGTGAAGGGGGATGTCCATGATATCGGGAAAAACATCGTGGGAGTAGTACTCGGCTGTAATAATTATGAGATTGTAGACCTGGGGGTGATGGTCCCCACGGATAAAATCCTGCGTATCGCCCGGGAAGAAAACGTGGATATTATCGGGCTGTCCGGCCTGATAACCCCTTCGCTGGATGAGATGGTGGGAGTGGCCAAGGAAATGGAACGTCAGGGCTTCCAAACGCCGTTGCTGATCGGAGGGGCAACTACTTCCCGTATCCATACCGCTGTGAAAATCGATCCGCATTATTCAGGGCCGGTGATCCATGTGCTCGATGCTTCCCGGTCGGTTCCGGTAGCAGGCCGGCTGCTCCAGAGTGAGGAAAGTAAAACAACGGTCTTAAGTGAGTTCAAGGCAGAGTATGCCAGGCTGAGAGAGGACCATGCCCGGAGAAAGACGGAAAAGGCGCAGCTGTCCCTGGCGGATTCAAGAGCGAATAAGGCAATGATCGACTGGGAATCGTTCGTGCCGGTACAACCAACTTTCCTGGGGGTGCGGCGATTTGAGAACTATGACCTGGCAGCAATTGCAGCATACATTGACTGGACTCCTTTTTTCCAGACCTGGCAGCTCCATGGGAAATACCCCAAAATATTTGAAGACGAACTGGTCGGGGACGAAGCCAGAAAGCTCTTTAACGATGCACAGGCGATGCTTAGGGAACTGATTGCAACCCAGGCGTTGGGAGCAAATGCCGTCATTGGTTTCTGGCCGGCCCGTTCGGACACGGATGACCTGATCCTTTACAGGCATTCGGAATCGGTACAGGAGGTGGTGTGTGAAAAGCATGGTACCCATCGCCAGGTGACGTATGCGGTTGAAAACGAATCCTTTGCCCGGTTGCACCACCTGCGCCAGCAAAATCAGAAGGCTCCGGGACTCCCCAACTATTGCCTGTCTGATTTTATTGCACCGGTAGGCGGACAACCCGATTACATTGGCGGATTTGCCGTGACGGCAGGGATAGGGATCGAAAAATTACTGGAAAAATACGAAAGGGACCACGACGACTATAGCAGTATCATGGTGAAATCGTTGGCGGACCGCCTGGCCGAAGCCTTTGCCGAACTGATGCACGAACGGGTCCGGAAGGAATTCTGGGGCTATGCAGGAGCAGAGGATTTGAGTAATGAAGAACTGATCAGGGAAGCCTATAAGGGCATTCGCCCGGCCCCGGGATACCCGGCCTGTCCCGACCACACGGAAAAACGAACGCTCTTTGACCTGCTGCATGCAGAGAAATCTGATATTGTCCTGACCGACAGCTATGCCATGTACCCGGCCAGCTCTGTAAGCGGCTGGTATTTTGCCCATCCGGAAAGCCGCTATTTCCCGGTCGGAAAAATCCGGAAGGACCAGGTGGAAGACTACGCAGCACGCAAAGGGATGTCGGTAGACGATACGGAACGCTGGCTCGCTCCTTTGTTGGGCTATTGAAGGTGGCCCATGCGATGAGCGAGCGGAGCGCACTGCTGTCAGCCATCGGCTATCAGCTGTCAGCAAATACGATGGGTGGATGGGTGAGCGGAGTCGAACACAGGAGCCGAACCCAGTAAGCTGAGCCAGGGAGCATCATGATGACTTCAAATACCGGAGAAAATGATCCGGTGTAACGCAGGATTTTCAGGATAACCGGATTCCGCGACTTTTAGAAGACGCACCGGAAACCAAGGTTATTGCTGCCGCTCGTAACTTCTCCTTTTCCGCGGCTGCCGGCCTTGTACCGGATGCAGTATTGATCACTGCACAAGAATGAGCCGCCCCGCTGAACCCGTTTGACGAGACCGGGTTCATCCGGATCATAGCTGTCGGAAGGGCCTTTGGGATTGTGACGCTCGCTTTTGACGTAATAATCAGGACGGTAGAGGTCGGCGCACCATTCCCATACATTCCCTTCCATATCATACAGGCCATAGCCATTCGGAGCAAAGGATTTTACAGGAGAAGTGCTCGCGTAACCATCTTCCAGCAGGTTGTGATGCGGAAAATCACCTTGAAAAATATTGGCGGCCCACTGGTTGCCGGGTTTTAATTCCGAACCCCAGTAGTAGCGTTGGTTTCCCTGACTGCCCTGAGCGGCAAATTCCCATTCGGCTTCGGTAGGCAGCCGTTTGCCCGCCCATCGGGCATACGCGGCTGCATCCTCGTAGCAAACATGCACAACCGGGTGGTTTTCCCTGCCATCAAGGTTACTGGAGGGGCCTTCCGGATAGTTCCAGCTGGCTCCGGATACATAGGTCCACCACTGTAAAGGATTGTCCAGGGCGACCGGCTGGGAGGGTGGAGTGAATACCGCCGAGCCCGGCACCAGTTTGTCGGGCGGGACTCCCGGATAATCGGCAGGATTGAGGGGGCGTTCCGCTATGGTTTTGTACCCGGTTGCTGCTACAAAAGCGGCAAATTGTGCATTCGTCACTTCGGTGGCATCCATCCAGAAGCCGGTAACGGTTACTTCATGAACAGGCCGGGCATCCGTGAATTCGTCGTTGCCCATCAGGAATGTTCCGCCCGGAATGTAAACCATCCCGGCAGTGTCGGCTTTAACAGTAGTAGTAGTGACCTCGGCCTCTTCCTGGTTTTGCGGGGTAGACTGGCAGCCGCTGATCCAGAGCAGGCAGGCGCAAGCTAGCAGTGAGGTAATTGTTTTCATTTGTATAAAAAGGTTATCAGCTTTCGGCAGTCAGCTATCAGCGGGGCCGCCCAGGCATTTATTCATCGACCGGCCACGTTGGCCGGGCCACGTTGGCTTATGTACAATCCGGTCTCCGATAGCCGACCTCCGCTTGCTCATGGTTGTTACCTAATAAACTACCCGGTCATCAGGAATCGTGCGTTGAATTTACGAGGTTTCCGGCTTAGTTAAATGGTTTATCGCAGAATGTTCGCAGTTCCGGCATTCAGAGGACAAAAAATTGGTTGTCGCGGGGGGAATCGAACCCCCAAGAAAGATTTTGCAGATCCTCCGCCCTTCCTTTCAGGACACGCGACGATGTAAGCAGACAAACAAAAATAACAGCCGGAACGGATCGAATCTTAAAATCCTGTAAAGCTTACCACCCTCTGACGGCATCCGGAAAGAGGCAGAGGCCGGAAGAAATGGGAGTCGGACGCCACCCTGAAAAACCAGTAAAATGCCGGAAAATGGGTACTCTGAAAAAAAATGGAATTATTTTGAAAAACTACGTGACTATTTTTCATCCAGGGAATTTTTTGAACACCGGGGTCGTTTTAGGAGTATGTTGTTTAAGTTGAATCTCCAGTTTATCTAATTGAGACGGTACCAGGCTCCAAACAACCCGAATTTCTCCATTCACTCTTCCGGGTTTTATTCACAGATTGCCGCACCGCAAGTCCAGCTCATTTTTCTCTGTGTCTTCTCCGTGTTTTTCACTCTGTGTGGCTCCGTGTTATTTTTTCATCTTGTTTAAAGAGCGTGCAGGCCCTACCGCCCTCACACCAGCTAAAGGTCAGGAAAAACGGAGCAGGAAGCAGACAAGCAGTAGCTTTGTACTTACCGAATATGAAATGCGCCTGGTGATTCTTAACACAAATTTTAAGTTGTAAAAAACTGGTATTCAGTAATAAAATTTGTAACTTTGCACCCTCTTTTGTAAAAACCAAAATACAATTGCTGCAGGAAGGGCTTTGAGGCGGTGTTCCCGGACGTTTTTACCTGCAGTAGTTCAACAAAAACAAACAAATGCAATCCATTCGCAACATTGCTATTATTGCCCACGTCGACCACGGGAAAACGACGCTTGTGGATAAGATTATTCATGCGGGGAAACTCTTCAGGGATAACCAGGAATTCAACGATTTGATCCTGGATAATAATGACCTGGAAAGGGAAAGAGGGATTACGATCGTTTCGAAAAACGTTTCGGTCCGGTATAAAGATGTAAAAATCAACGTAATTGATACTCCGGGTCACGCAGACTTCGGGGGAGAGGTGGAAAGGGTGCTTAAACTGGCGGATGGCGTTGCACTGCTGGTGGATGCGTTTGAAGGTCCGATGCCGCAAACCCGCTTCGTGCTGGGTAAGGCCGTGCAGCTGGGACTAAAACCCATTGTCATTATTAATAAGGTAGACAAAGAAAACTGTCGCCCGGAAGAAGTCCAGGAGTCGGTTTTTGACCTGATGTTTAACCTGGGCGCCACGGAAGACCAGCTTGATTTTGTGACCGTCTACGGTTCCTCCAAGCAGGGCTGGATGGGACCCGACTGGAAAACCCCGGTTACGGATATCACCTTTCTGTTGGATACCATTCTGGAAGTCATTCCTCCGGCGCCTTCGTTGGAAGGAAAGCCGCAGATGCAGATTACCTCACTGGATTACAATGCATTTGTAGGACGGATAGCTATCGGCCGGGTGCACAGAGGAGTCCTTAAGGAAGGCATGCAAATGATGCTTTGCAAGGCAAACGGCGTTACTAAAAAGGTAAAAATAAAGGAACTGCATGTGTTTGAGGGCCTGGGAAAGCAAAAGGTAATAGAAGTGGTTTCGGGAGAGATCTGTGCCGTAACAGGTATTGATGATTTCGAAATCGGGGATACCCTGACGGATATCGAAACGCCCGAGGCGTTGCCGCGGATTTCGGTGGATGAACCTACCATGAACATGCTGTTCACCATTAATAACTCACCATTTTTCGGAAAAGAAGGAAAATTCGTCACTTCCCGTCACCTGCGTGACCGGTTGATGAAGGAAACGGAAAAGAACCTGGCGCTCCGGGTGGAAACGACCAATAGCGAAGATAAATTCCTGGTATTCGGCCGTGGGATCCTTCATCTCGCCGTACTCATCGAGACCATGCGCCGGGAAGGATATGAATTGCAGGTGGGACAACCGCAGGTGCTTTATAAAGAAGATGAAAACGGACAACGCCTCGAGCCCGTCGAGACGCTCGTAGTGGATGTACCGGAGACAACCGCCGGAAAGGTGATTGAGCTGGCAACCCAACGCAGGGGAGAGCTGCTTGTAATGGAACCCAAGGGAGACTTACAGCATCTTGAGTTCGAAATCCCGTCCCGGGGCCTGATCGGTTTGCGTTCCAATGTCCTGACGGCCACCCAGGGAGAAGCCATTATGACCCACCGGTTTAAAAGCTTCGAACCCTTCAGGGGCTCGATACCCGGAAGGATCAACGGATCGATTATTTCGAAGAATACCGGCGCGGCTACCGGCTATACCCTGGATAAATTACAGGACAGGGGTTCTTTCTTTGTAGATCCGGGGGAAGAACTTTACGGAGGCCAGGTGGTCGGAGAACACACGCGGCCGAATGATATTGTCGTCAACCTGCAGGAATCGAAAAAACTTACCAACATGCGTGCATCCGGTACTGACGACGGATTGCGTATCGCTCCGAAAATTAATTTCTCGCTGGAAGAGTCGCTGGAATACATACAAAAGGATGAATACCTGGAAGTAACTCCCCAAAACCTGAGAATGCGTAAAATATACCTGGACGAAAACGAGCGGAAACGCCACGCTTCGAAATTTGAACTGGCTGAATAGCCGGTGAACTGACAAGAGCCGCCCAAAAAGGCGGCTCTTTTTGCGTGTGCCCGCCGGCCATGTGATGGTACGATCTTTGTATGCGTTAAGGATATATCTTACATCTAACGCAATATGGAAACGAAAAACAACACCGGAACATTGGTTGCACTGGCACTGGTAGCAATACTGGCAGGTGTATTCGCTTATCTCTATTTTCAGGAAAAGAAAATCACTGAAAAACAAAGCCAGGACCTTGAAGTCCGTATCACGCAACTCGCCTCCACTGAAATTAAACTGGATAGTATTTCACGTCAGTTGGACGCCCGCATGGCAGAGATAGAAGGCCTTGGCGGCGACCTGGAAGAATTGAAGAAGGTAAAGGCCCAATTGGAGGCAGATAAAGTGGCATTACGCAGAGGTACTACGGATTTGAGCAGTAAAATCAAGGATTACGAAACCTTTTTGCGGCAAAAGGACGAGGAAATTGCACAACTTAGGGAAGAAAATCAACAGCTGCTAAGCAAAAATGAAGAGCTGGCGACGGTAAATGAAGAGCTTTTCCGGGAGAAGGAAACGGTAGTGGATTCGTTGTCCGGGGCATTGGCGAAAACCGAAGAACTGGAGGGGAAAGTGCGGGTGGCCTCTGCCCTGAAAGCCCGGGACGTAAAGGTCTATGCCGTGTCTTCCAAGGGAAAGGTCCGGGAGGGAGATAAGGTGCGGTCCAGGCGGATCGATAAGGTCAGGGTGGATTTTATGCTGGAGAAAAACCCGCTGGCCCAACAGAACATGAAAACCGTTTACATGCGGGTCCTGGATCCGCAGGGAGCGACGATTTCTGATACCAGCACGGGTTCCGGTACGCTGGAGTACGATGGTGAAACCATCCAGTACACGTTTGCCAAAGACGTAGACTACACCAATAGCAACCAGGACGTCAGTATCCTGTACGATCGTTCCGGCGATTTCAAATCCGGAAATTATAGCGTGCAGCTTTATGCCGAGGGATTTCTTATCGGCGAAGGGGCGTTTTCGGTGAAATAAATTCAGGGAGCCGGGCTGTTTTCTTTTCAGCTCAGCTCCTTTTGCCTGGCTTTTGCGTCGTATACCTCACACGGGTACCCGAAAAGGCATTTATCCCGGATCATTTCGGCCACACTCTCCGGAACGAGCTTTTCCCATCCGGGTTCCCCCTTTTTAACCATCGCCAGCACCTCGTCGGTGGTCCACCGCATGTATTCAATATTGAAATTGCGGATGTCTTCAATTTTGTCATTTACTTTAAGGTACTGGTAGAGCGGTTGCAGGTTGGCGGGAATCTCAAAATTCTCACAATTGTAAATGCTGCCGTCCGCTCTCAGGGTTGGGTAAATGAATAATTTTACTTTCCTGCTGAAAAGTGTCGCGAACGATTCGAGTATCCCTCCCGGAAGAAAATGGTAATGGCTTTCGTCAAAAATATTCTGCAGGCTGGGGATGCCCAGCAAGAGACCGGATTTCAACTTGGTCAGCCGGGATAAATACGCAACCAACCGGAAATATTCATGGTAATTGGAAATCATGACGTGATGGTTCAGCGAACACAGAATATCCACCCGGTCCAGAAAATCTTTTTCATCGATGGCATCTTCTTCCGATTTCAGGTTGTGGAGCGTAAGTTCCGATACCAGGAGCACTTTCTCAGGGTCGACATCCGGCTCTGCGATAAACTGCTGGGTACCGTGCTCAATCATATCGATATGGACATTGGTAATCGGTCGCAGCCTGCCGCGCATCAGTAAAATATGCTTCTTGTAAAAGGCTTCGGCCGGCTGCAGAACACCGCCGTCAGGTCCGAAAAGCGCCGCATCCGTAAAGCCGTTCTTAACCAGGTACAGACTCATCAGCCGGTTGTCGACGGCCATAAAATCAGGCCCGCTGAAACGGATCATGTCGATCTTGATATCCTCCGGGTTCAGGTCGTCCATGAGAGACAGCAAGAGCGTTTCGGGCGATTTGTGATAAAAGAAGCAGGCATACATCAGGTTCACGCCGATAATCCCGAGCGCCTGTTGTTGCAGCACAATGTCTTTATGTCCCATTCTGACGTGCAGGATCACATCGTTGTGAGGCCCAGCGGGTGTGAGCTGGAAGCGCAGGCCTATCCAGCCGTGCGGATCATTATTTTTCTTATAATTCAGGGCCTCTACGGTGTTGGCAAAAGCAAAAAAGAGGCTTTCCGAGCCCCTTTTTTCTGTCAGCCGCTTTTCTACAAGGCTGTATTCTTTCTGCAGCATCTTCTCCAGTCGCGATTCCACGACATACCGGCCGCTTTCTTCGTGGCCGTAGATAGAGTCGCTGAAAACCATGTCATAGGCCGACATGGTTTTGGCAATTGTTCCGGAAGCCCCCCCTGCTTTGAAAAAGTGTGCCGCCGTTTCCTGTCCGGCCCCGATTTCCGCAAAAGACCCGTAAATGCGGCGATCCAGATTTAGTAAGAGTGCTTTCTGTTTTGTTCCTAAACTTTTATCGTGCATAAATTGCATGTTGATGATGACTATTGGAGCACTAATTTAATGGATTTTATTCGTTGTTTATAGGGATTTCCGGACCGGAAGCGTATGTTTCGTAAAAAACAGGGAAGAAAGATGGTTGTCACTACCGATAAAAATGCCAGCGGTTACCTTTTTGTTTACGGGACATTGATGCAGGCATTTAACAACCCGTTTGCCGACCGTTTGCGGGCATTATCCGATTATGCGGGCGAAGGCTGGTTGCCGGGAAGGCTGTATCGGGTGAGCTGGTATCCCGGTGCCATTTATCAGCAAGACCATTCCGGGAAAATATGGGGCGAGCTCTACCGGATGTACGATGGCGGGACGCTGCTCGAGGAACTGGACGCGTACGAGGAGATTGTCCCCGACGTCGTAGCAAGTCCTTATGTACGCCGAATTTTACCGGTTTTTCTGGAAAACGGCGCAATAATAACCTCCTGGGTGTATCTTTATAACCAGTCGGTGCAAGGGGTCGAAGAAATTGCATCCGGTCGTTTTACTTAACCAGTACAGGGACTATGTCATCCCATCATTTTGTAAAAGATAAACAGGAGCCTGCCCTCATTATTGCGAACGGTGAGGCGTGCAGCGAAGAACTATTGGGACAGCTGCTGGAGTGGAACCCGTTCATTGTGGTGCTTGATAATGCCATCTACCGGGTTATGGAGCTGGGGATCAAGCCGGATGTCTGGCTGGGTGATTTTGATACGCAGCATGATTTTGAACAAATCCAGGCGCATTATTACCCGCTGGAAGTGATCCGTACCCCGAGTCAGGACAAGACAGATCTTGAAAAAGCATTGGATTTCCTGGTTGACCGGGGGTATCCGGCCGTTAATATTGTGTGGGCTACCGGGCGCCGGGCAGATCATACAATTACCAATATCACCAATCTGGTACGGTATAAGCACCTGATCAGGATCGTGATGTTTGACGACTATTCCCGGATTTTCCCGGTGGTGGGGACCTTTGAAAAATGGTATACTGCCGGAACTCCGGTTTCATTGATCCCTGTAGGAGAGGCAGCGGGTATCCGCACCAGCGGACTACGCTATAACCTGGATGGCGAATCGCTCGTGTCGGGTTACCGAAGCGGGAATAGCAACGAAGCAGCAGGGGATGGTATCGTTAAGATCGAAGTGGCCTCGGGCGATTTGCTGATAATGGAATGCCGGGACTAGCCTGCCGGATTTTTCCCGCAGGCTAGTCCCGTAAGAAATTCCGCTCAACGGGTGGTCATGGCATCTACAAACGTGTGAACAGGAGTGTCGATCAACCGGGTCATATCCAGGGAAATGTCCAGGATCCGCTGTTGTTGTTTCGACGAAAACAGGCGGTTCAGATTCGTCCGGTACTTACGGAGCAGCAGGGGGATCCCTTCTTCCCGGCGGCGCTTATGGCCTACCGGATAGTCCACCACGACTTCTTCCAGGACGGTTCCGTCCTGCAGCTCCAGGGTAAGGGCATTGGCAATGGACCTTTTTTCCGGATCGTGGTAATCACGGGTAAATTGCGGATCTTCCTCGGTAACCATTTTATCCCGCAGCGCATCGATCCGCGGATCCTCTGCAATCTCATTCTCGTAATCGGCTGCCGTTAAGCGCCCAAACAGCAAGGGTACCGCAATCATGTATTGCAGACAGTGATCCCGGTCGGCGGGGTTGTGCAGCGGACCTTTTTTATCGATAATCCGGATCGCCGCCTCATGAGTGCGGATTTTAAGCGAGCGGATTGCAGCCGCTGTTTTTCCCAGGGCCTTTAGTTTTTCATGAAGGAGAATGGCTGCTTCCACCGCGGTTTGCGAGTGGAATTCGGCAGGAAATGAGATCTTGAAAAGCACATTTTCCATGACATACGAACCATAAGGTCGCTGGAAACGGAATGCATCGCCCTTAAACAACACATCGTAGAACCCCCAGGTTGGGGCCGTCAATACCGAAGGATAGCCCATCTCCCCGGTTTGTGCCATCAGCGCCAGCCGGACAGCCCGGGAAGTAGCATCGCCGGCTGCCCAGGATTTCCGGCTTCCTGTGTTGGGGGCATGCCGGTAAGTACGGAGTGAATTACCGTCTACAAAAGCCAGGGAAAGTGCATTGATCAGTTCATCCCTGGTAAGTCCGATGAGTTTTCCGACGACGGCGGCAGAGGCTATTTTTACCAGGATAACATGGTCGAGCCCTACCCGGTTAAAGGCATTTTCGAGGGCAAGAATGCCCTGTATTTCATGAGCCCGTATCATGGCATCCAGAACCGCCTTCATGGTTAAGGGGGCGCCGCCGTTCGCTACTGCAGTACGGGAAAGCCAGTCGGCGGTAGCCAGGATGCCGCCGAGATTATCCGAAGGATGGCCCCATTCGGCCGCCAGCCAGGTGTCGTTGAAATCGAGCCAGCGGATAATAGTGCCGATATTAAAGGCAGCCTGCACCGGGTCAAGCTGGTAATTGGTACCGGGTACTTTGGCGCCATTCGGAACAATTGTGCCGGGAACCAGCGGACCCAGCAGTTTGGTACATGCCGGGTAGGTCAATGCCTCCAGTCCGCAGCCAAGGGTATCAAGGAGACAGTAATGGGCGGTTTGCCAGGCCAGCGGACTGTGGATCTCATAGTTGAGCACATAGTCGGCAATGTCGGCGAGTACCTGGTCGGCTTCGGGACGTTCGTTTGAAACAGGAGAAGACATGATGCGTAATCTTGTGAAAACTGAATAGGGGATTATCGTTTGGAAAGGGGGATAAAGGGGCGGTCTTCCGGCCCGGTATAATTGGCGCCCGGACGGATTATTTTTCCATCCTGCCGTTGCTCAATAATATGGGCGCTCCAGCCGGTTATACGGCTCATAACAAACAGCGGCGTAAAGAAGAGGGTGGGAATACCCATCAGGTGATAGGCCACCGCAGAGTACCAGTCCAGGTTAGGGAACATTTTCTTTTCTTCCCACAGGACTTCTTCCAGCCGTTCGGCAATTGCATACAGGCGGAGGTCGCCGCTTTCCAGGGAAAGTTCGTGAGCGATTTTCCTGATCACCTGATTGCGGGGGTCGGATACGGTATATACCGGGTGCCCGAAACCAATAATCACTTCTTTCCGCCCGAGGCGTTCCCGGATATCGGCAGCCGCCTCATCCGGCGACTGGTACCGGCTTTGTATTTCAAAGGCTACCTCGTTGGCGCCCCCGTGCCTGGGGCCCCGGAGCGCCCCGATGGCCCCGGCCACTGCCGAATAGATGTCAGAACCTGTACCCGCAATCACCCTGGCGGTAAAGGTGCTCGCATTAAATTCATGCTCGGCGTACAGGTTCAGCGAAACCTGCAGCGCATGCTCCCAGGAAGGAGCGGGAGGTTGGCCGTGCAGCAAGTGCAGAAAATGGGCTCCGATGGTTTCGTCATCCGTTTCTGTCTCGATTCTTCTGCCATTTTGTGTATAATGGTGCCAGTAGGCAAGCGCCGAAGGAAAAGAAGCCAGTAATTTATCGGCAATTTCCCGTGCCCCGGCAACCGAATGATCGTCTTTTTCAGGAGAAAGTGTGCCCAGCACGGAGCAGAAAGTACGCAGGACGTCCATGGGATGTGCGGCGGCCGGGAGTAGTTCGAGAGCCTTTTTCACAAGAACGGGCAGGCTCCGAAGCCGGGCCAGCCGGATCCGGTAGGCCTTCAGGCGTGCAGCGTCGGGCAATTCCCCGTAGATCAGCAGGTAGGCTGTTTCCTCAAACGAGGCTTTCTCGGCCAGGTCCAGGATATTATAGCCCCTGTAGTGCAGTTCGTTGCCGTTTTTTCCGACAGTGCAGAGCGCCGTATTTCCGGCCGGGACCCCCGATAGGGCGACACTTTTTTTGGGCTTAAAGGTTGGTTCCGTTTGCATGGTTAAGCAGGTTGTTGGACAATCGCTTCTCAGTCATTGCCTGAAGAGGTCGTCGAGTTTCTTTTCGTAGTTATAATAGCCGATACTTTCGTAAAGTTCGGCTCGGGTCTGCATGGCAGGAATGACCTGCTGTTGGGTGCCTTCACGGCGAAGGGTCGTATACACGTTTTGCGCAGCCTTATTGGCAGCCCGGAAGGCCGACAGCGGGTACAGGACCAACCCGACGCCCGCAGCGTGCAATTCATCTACCGTCCAGAGGGGCGTGAACCCGAATTCGGTAATATTGGCCAGAACCGGGATTCCGGTCGCTGTTACAAACTGCCTGTACTGGGCAATCTCAGTGACAGCTTCGGCAAAAATAAAATCGGCGCCCGCTTCTTTATAGGCAAAAGCCCGCTGCAGGGCATTTTCAATCCCCTCGCTTGCGATTGCGTCGGTCCGGGCGCCTATCACAAAAGCTTCGTCGGTTCGGGCATCTACCGCTGCCTTGATCCGGTCGCACATTTCATCGCTGCTGACGACTTCCTTGCCCGGGCGGTGGCCGCAACGTTTGGCGCCTATCTGGTCTTCTATGTGGACCGCCGCTGCTCCTGCTTTAATAAGGGATTTGATGGTCCGCGCCACATTAAAAGCGGAGGGGCCAAATCCGGTATCAATGTCTACTAATAGAGGTGCATCGGTGACATTTGTAATCCGTTCCGTATCAATCAGGACATCGGCCAGGGATGTTATGCCGAGATCAGGGATACCCAGTGAACCTGCCGCCACTCCTCCTCCGGAGAGATAGATGGCTCTAAAACCTGCCTGCGAAGCCAGCAAGGCATGATTGGCATTGAGAGCGCCTGCAATTTGCAGGGGGCTTTCCTCCTGCATGGCAAGCCGGAAGCGCTCGCCTGCTGAATAATTTCCCACTGTTGAAGCCATACGGACAAGGGGCAGAATAAATGAAAATGAAACCGGGCAAGAGCCCGAATAAGGGTGCAAGATAAGGTTTGCAAGGGGGAAAAGGGCAAAGAGCCAGGGTTAATTTTGTCCGGACGGCTTAAAACGGGAGCCGGGCCGGACCCGGCGGGTGAGGCCCCGGGGATTTCCCCGGTGCGGGAGAGAATCCTGAGAATTGACTTTGATAAAAGGGCGGAAAGGCGTTAATTTGAGGCCGGTTTTATAGGGGAATCAAATCAACAGTATAAATGGAATTATCAGGAACAGTAATCGATTTATTGACAGAGGTTAGCGGGCAGGGCAAAAACGGTGTCTGGCGCAAGCAGGAATTTATCCTGGAGATGCCTTCGCAATATCCTAAAAAGGTATGTATCGCCTTGTGGGGCGACCGTATCGATCAGTTTAACGTTCAGAAGGGAGATAGCATCACTGCATCCGTGGATGTGGAGAGCCGTGAATTTAACGGACGCTGGTTTACGGATGTCAGGGCCTGGAAGATCGAAAAAGGCGGCGCCGGAGAAAGTTCCGGAAGTACGACGCCCCCGCCCCCTGCGGCTACCTTTACAGAAAATGCGAGTGACGATCTGCCTTTTTAAAGACAATCCGCCTATTTTGAAAGGAGGTCCCCGGATAGTGGACCAAAAGAGGCTTTCCAAAAGAGGGGAGCCTCTTTTTGGTGATTAGCCTCTGATCCTTACCTTGGAACCGGGGCGAAATTGGGCATACAGACGGGAAAATCCCGTAAAAATTAGTTTAGGGGTAAACTTTCCAAAACAATAGTCTATTAATTTGATAGAATATGTAGGCATATGAAAATTAACGCTACTTTTGTTGGAAAGGAACCAACAGAATACGCGAATGATTACAACGGAACTAATTAACTCATATAAGAACGAAGCGTTAGCGGAAGAGGCTTTCCGCGGATACCGGTTAAGAAAAGGGGTTGTATGTAAAAAATGCGGCGGCGGACACCACTACTGGCTGGCTTCAAAAAAGCAGTTTCAATGCAAACGGTGCCGCTTTCGTACCACCTTACAAAGTGGTACGGTACTGCAGGGGAGTAAGCTGCCGGTTTCTTATTTTTTCATTGGTATTCACATGCTGCTCGAGCAGAACCGGCGTATGAGTATGGACGAATTCCAGAAGGTTACCGGGCATAAATACTATGAACCGCTTTGGGACTTTGTTCATAAACTGAGGAAATACGTTGAATCGGAGGAGCCGGAACATGTTGAAAAGGATTTTGAAGCTGTGGTAGACCGGTATTTTCTTCCTCAGCGAAGGGCGGCGGTTTGATCGGTTGGACGGAAGAAATGCAGGTTGAGTGTGTCCACTGACAGAGGGCATGGTTTTTGACAGGTTGTCAGAAATCAAACGCCTGTCACACATGAAGCAAATTGTAAGCGGGGCAATCCTCCTGATGACACTCTATGGTTGTCGGACTGTATATGCTCCCAATACGGTAAACACACCGTTATTTCAGGAGGGTCGCCAGCTGAAAGTGCTGGCGGCCCCGAATAATGTGCAAGCAGCCTATGCCGTTTCCGATCATATCGGGGTGATGGGCAACGGCTACTTTAATCGCTTTTCGAGTGATGACAACGATTTTCATAATAAGGGGTTCGGCGCGGAAGCAGCAGTAGGGTATTTTGCCGCTCCCGGGAACGGTCTTGCCTATGAGATGTATGGAGGCGCGGGCTTGCTGAAGGTAACGATTGATGAAAGCAGTAAGCAGAAAACGTTTGCCGTTTCGGGGACAAAACTATTTGTACAACCAGGGATAGGCTGGGTAAATCCCTACGTAGAAGTAGGAGTAAGTCCGCGGCTGTCGATGATCAGCTACGCAGCTCCCGATATAAAGGGTTATACGGCGCAGGAACAATCCGATCACTTGTATACGGGTTTGTCCGACTCGCCTTTCCTGTTTTTTGAACCGGCGCTAACCGTAAGGGGCGGTTATAAATGGATCAAATTGCAGGTTCAGGTGGGCAAAGTAATCAAACTATCCGGTCAGGAAATTAATTTCGATGACAACCTGGGAAGCATCGGGTTGATCTTCGATGTCGGAAAATGGTACCGGTAGGCCGGAGAAATAGTACCGGTTGGCCCACGCGTACCGACCGAAATTTCCCCCATGCAACACGAAGTTACACAAAGCTTTTATTTATTTTTCTCTGCGTACCTCCGTGTTACTTTTTCGCCGGGAGCTCAAAGGATTTACATAGAAGTCACACAAAGCTTTTATTTATTTTTTCTTTGTGTACCTCCGTGTTTTTTCTCTGCGTACCTCCGTGTTACTTTATTGCCGGGAGCTCAAAGGATTTACACAGAAGTTACACAAAGCTTTTATTTATTTTTCTTTGTGTACCTCCGTGTTTTTTTCTCTGTGTACCTCCGTGTTTTTTTCTCTGTGTACCTCAGTGTTACTTTTTTCGCCGGGGACGGGCGCTTTTCCGGTTGGTATTTTGTACCGGATGCTCGCGGTTACAGGCCTGCAAGTATACCGTTAAGGGTAGCACTCGGACGCATAGCGCTTTCGACCAGTTCCGTTAGGGGCGCATAATACCCGCCGATGTCCTGCGACTTGCCCTGAGAATCGATGAGCTCCTGGTTGATCTGCGCCTCATTGGCCTGGAGCGTCTGCGCGATTGGACCAAACTGTGCTTTCAGCCCGGGATCCTTTTCCTGTGCCGCCAGGGCTTCTGCCCAGTACAAGGCCAGGTAAAAATGGGACCCCCGGTTGTCTATTTGCCCGACTCTGCGCGCGGGAGATTTATCATTGGCCAGGAATTTTTCAGTGGCTGCATCCAACGTTTCCGCCAGAACGAGCGCTTTCGAATTGTTTTGTGTTTGTCCCAGGTGTTCGAGAGAAACTGCCAACGCGAGAAATTCTCCCAGTGAATCCCAGCGGAGGTATCCTTCGGTCACAAATTGCTCCACATGTTTCGGGGCCGACCCGCCGGCTCCCGTTTCAAACAGTCCGCCGCCGTTCATCAACGGGACGATCGACAGCATCTTGGCCGAGGTACCTAGTTCGAGGATGGGAAAAAGATCGGTAAGGTAATCGCGCAATACGTTACCGGTCACTGAAATGGTATCCAGTCCCTGACGGATACGCTCCAGCGAGAACCGGGTAGCCGCTACCGGGTCAAGGATACGGATATCCAGTCCGGCAGTATCATGACTCGCCAGGTATTTTTTAACTTTTTCGATGATCTGACGGTCGTGAGCACGGTTTTCATCCAACCAGAACACCGCAGGGGTGTCCGAAAGCCGGGCGCGGTTGACAGCCAGCTTCACCCAGTCCTGGATAGGGGCGTCCTTCGTTTGGCACATCCGGAATATATCCCCTTTTTCAACAGGCTGTTCCATGAAGATACTTCCTGCGCCGTCGGTCACCCGGATGATCCCGTCGGCAGGAGCCTGAAATGTCTTGTCATGCGAGCCGTACTCTTCCGCTTTTTGCGCCATCAGCCCCACGTTGGGTACAGAACCCATCGTTTTCGGATCAAATGCGCCATGCGCCTTACAGTCTTCGATAGTGGCAATGTATACACCTGAATAACAACGGTCAGGGATCAGCGCAAAGGTATCCTGCGGCTTGCCCGCAGCATTCCACATTTGTCCGGAAGTACGGATCATGGCCGGCATGGAGGCATCCACAATCACATCGGAGGGTACATGAAGGTTGGTGATCCCCTTGTCGGAATTCACCATCGCGAGTGCGGGTCCGTTGGCAATGGCAGTTGACAAGGCCGCTTTTACCTCCTCTTCCTGCGGATGGCCGGCAATTTTTGCATAGACATCCCCCAGGCCGTTGCGGGTATCGATGTTGAGTGTGTCGAAAAGGCCGGCATACTTTTCAAAAACTTCTGCAAAGTATACCTCTACGATGGCGCCGAACATAATAGGATCCGACACTTTCATCATGGTTGCCTTCAAATGTGCCGACAACAGGACTCCCGCTTCCCTGGCGGCCGCAATTTCTTCAGCCACAAATGATTTTAACGCCTTCAGGCGCATGACCGCCGAATCGATCACCTCCCCTGCTTTAAGAGGCGCCGGAGCCTTCAGTTCCGTCACGGTGCCGTCTGCAGCTGCAAATTCGATGTTAAACAGCGTTGCATCGACTACGGTAACCGATTTTTCACTGCCGTAAAAATCGCCTTCCGACATCGTTGCCACACGGGTTTTGGAGGCAGGAGACCATGCACCCATCGAATGGGGATTGGCTTTGGCGTAATTTTTAACGGCTTTGGGGGCACGCCGGTCGGAGTTCCCTTCCCGCAGCACCGGGTTTACCGCAGACCCCAGCACTTTCGCGTATTGGGCCCTGACCGCACTTTCTTCCGCAGTCCGGGGTTCTTCGGGGTAATCCGGCACTGCAAAGCCCTGGGCCTGCAATTCGGCAATTGCCGCTTTCAGCTGGGGAATTGAGGCCGAAATATTGGGTAGTTTAATAATATTGGCTTCAGGTGTAGTGGCCAGCGCACCCAATTCTGCCAGTACATCACTTATTTGCTGGTCTTCTTTCAGATACGAAGGGAAGTTGGCAAGAATCCTTCCGGCAAGGGAAATGTCTTTTAAAACGATCTGGATACCGGAAGAGGCTGTATAGGCTTGAAGGATCGGCAACAACGAATAAGTTGCCAAAGCCGGCGCTTCGTCTGTTTTGGTGTAGAAAATCGTTGGGTTATTCGCCATATGATAATTAGTTATAATTTTGCTTTTCAGGGATATACCTGCCTTTAAAAGCCGCAAATTTAGTAATTTTAGTTGTTTTTCCGGCATTCGGAAAACGGAAGACTCAAAATTGCCGTAAAACGGAAAGTGCCTGCGAGCGGGTAGAAACCCCGGGCCCGGCACATAACCCGGGCCGGGAAAATGGCGTAGTCAAAACGGGGATTGAACGGCGGCGATCCCCGGTCGGAGATTAAGAGACCTGCCCGCAAACGGGAGTAATGTTCCGGGTGGTCTCTTGCGGGTTGTATGGACAGGTTCTGGAGAAAATCATTCACTTGTACAAGCGGATTAGGGCCAATGGATTTTAAATCGCTTCATGATTCCCATTTGGTAGCGTTGCTCGGAGAAAGTAATCCTCATGCTTTCAAAGAAATATACGAGCGGTACTGGTATTACCTCTACCGGTTGGCCGCCGTAAAAACAGGCAGAAAGGATGTCGCGGAGGAAATGGCGCAGCAGCTTTTTGAAGTGCTGTGGATGCGTCGTGAACAACTGCGGATCGATAACCTGAAGGCATATCTGACGGCTTCGCTCAAAAACCTGGTCATCGATTATGTCCGCCGGAATCTTCGCGAAACGCATTACCTGGAACAGTTGCGGGCCTGTATCCCGCCGTCCTATGCCGACGGAATGCACGAGGTGCAGTTTAATGAACTATCGGCGGCGATTACAGAGAAACTGGAGCAGCTCCCGGGTAAAACGCGCCAGGTATTTATGCTGAGCCGCTTTGAGCAACGCTCTGTTCCGGAAATTGCAGCCCAGCTCAACCTGTCTGAAAAAGCAATCGAATACCACCTGACACGCGCCCTGGCTTTCCTGCGTACGCATCTCCGTGAGTATATCTCCCTGTTGCTGGTAATGGGTTGGCTGTGAAGGGTGTGGGAATGGGGGACGATGGGTGAGCTGAGCCCACGGCTGTCAGCTATCGGTTATCAGCTATCAGCAAATACGATGGGTGGTTGGGTGAGCTGAGTCGAACCCAGGAGCTGAGCCCTACAGCTATCGCGTGCCCGGTCATGGGAATTTCATTACCAAAAATCAATCAATATGAAAAAGCTTATAACAATAGGGGTATCCCTGATGATGGTTATCAATAGTTGTCGAGAGAAGGAGCTGCCTGCGCCTGATGCGGATAAGAACAGGCTGATTGGCCAACTGCTTGAGGAGACGCAATACCGGAATGGTTATGTTTCGTTTGCCCAGGTCAGAAAAGAACAATCGGCAGTGGCTGTGAAGGAAAAGGAGGCACTTCTCCACGCTTTAACAGGTGACCGGAGGGATATCTCGTTTGTTAAAACAATCGTAACCATC
The DNA here is from genome assembly GCA_040394475.1 of Telluribacter humicola. Classification (GTDB taxonomy): domain Bacteria; phylum Bacteroidota; class Bacteroidia; order Cytophagales; family Spirosomataceae; genus JBEBSD01. Next base: position 182,347 of record JBEBSD010000001.1, read on the forward strand.
CCAAGTAAGCGGAATGAAAATAGCTATCAGGAAAAATATCAGCTATACAAAGGTGACATTATGCTAAGAGGAGGTGAATATAATTTCCATTTCGCGGAGGATACAATCCGTTTTATTTACGGCTTTTTCGCTATTATCGCCGCTGAAAAGTTTGCCAAAAAATACAGTGCGCAGCGCTGCGCTGCGGCAGCAATGAACTATTTCAACAGCTCGCACGGAATAAATGACGCGGCAGAAGCTACGGCAGGAAAAGCGGGAGATGCCGTACCTGTTTATTACTTTGATTATGCGCTGGAAAAATACCGGCCGGCCTACGAGGTCCGGGTAACTTCAAAAAATTGGGCTTATTCCGAAAATATTTTCGTCAGTGCTGCAAACGGGGCGTTTCTGGGAGCTGAGAATTTGGTACCTACTCTCTATTTTTAGGATAAATGGGTCCCTTGGGGCCCAATTCCCGGGTTCGACTCCTGGGTTCGACTGTGCTCACCCAACCACCCATCGTGTCCCGCGCCCATTCCCTATTCCCCATTCCCCCCCCAAAAAAAATCAACACCAAGTTTAGGGTAATCCCCGAGTTGTACGTCATGGCCGTATACAAGCGGGATCATGGATATAAAGGACTATCAGAAATTACTGGAAAAATACCTGGACGGCACCTGCACGGAAGCCGAGAAAGAGCTGCTGGACAGGTGGTACGACTCGCTACAATCCGGACTGCCGGTCGACGATACTGAATCCGAGCAGCTGGCATTGGTGCGGTCAAAATGGCTGGAGCTGGCCGAACGGCAGTCCGTTGCGGTGGAGCAAACGGCATTGCGACCGGTGTTCAGCCGCAAGCGTTTGCTTAGGTGGGCAGCGGCAGCAGCAATTTTTGCAGGGCTGATCGGGACGCAGCTGCTGACCAGGCCTGCTGTACAGTCGTCCGATCCTCCCGCACTGGCAGCGGAAATCTGGTCGGAAATAAGCAGTACCGACAAAGCGCAGATGGTCATCCTTTCCGATGGCAGCAAAGTGACGCTTATGACGGACAGCAGGATGTCCTACCACACCGGCTTCGGGGAGGTAAAAAGGGAGGTGCACCTGTTTGGAGAAGCGTATTTTGAAGTGGCTTCCGATCCGGAAAGGCCTTTTTATGTCTATGCCAACGGCACGGTGACCAAGGTGCTGGGGACGAGTTTTTTGGTAAATGCACGGGATCATTCCCAAAACGTGGAGGTGCTGGTTACAAAAGGGAAGGTGTCGGTTTTTCCGGCGAACCAGGGAGCTGTGCCATCGGAAGACGCCGTAGTGCTGACACCCAAGCAGCAAGTGTCGTATAATACCCGGGAACAGCGGATGGTACTCTCGGTCATTGAGCAGCCGGAGGCGATCGTCCCGCAGGAGGTTCCCCGGCAGGTAACCTTTGACAATGCACCGCTGCCGGCGCTGCTGGATGCCATGCAGGGGGCGTATCAGGTGCAGATCCGGTTTGACCGGCAGCGCTACCACGAGTGTACCATTACCACGTCCATGGAAGAGGAAACCCTGGACGAAATGCTGTCCATCATTACCAGTCTTTTGGAGATTCAGTATACGCGGTCCGGGGATGCCCTGGTGCTTACCGGGAAGGGCTGTTAACGGTCCGGCGATACATGCAGGAGAAAGTTCAGGTTCACATTTTAATAAATCAGTTTTATGAAAAAAATCGTACAGATCATGCGGAAAAGTCATCCCTTTCCACGATGCATGACAGTGTTGCCGCTGCTATTGGTAGGGTTGGGGCTACTTTCAGCCCAGGCCGGTGAGGCGAATATTCTGGAGAAACGGATTACCCTGGAGGTAAAGAATAAGGAGATCCGCCAGGCCCTGATCCAGATGGAGCGTATGGCGGATGTTAAATTTTCCTATATCCCCAAACAGATAGAAGCGGAGCGAAAAGTTTCTCTCCGCGTGGAAAATCAACCGCTGGCCACTGTGATTGCCGATTTGGTCGACCCGCTGAAGATCGTCTATGAGGTCATCGGCGAAAAGCAGATTGTATTGAAAAGAGCCGGCCGGGTACCCGTTGAAACAGATGGTGTAAAGGAAGAAGAGGTGCTGCGGGAAGGGATCAAAGGAATGGTAAAGGATGAGGAAACAGGAGAGCCGCTTCCCGGAGTAAGTATTGTAGTAAAAGGGTCGTCTGTGGGAACAACAACCCGTATTGACGGCAGCTTTGAGCTGAATGTCCCGGAAGAGGCGCAGGTGCTGGTTTTTTCCTATGTCGGCTACACTACCCGGGAGGTCGATATCAATCAGCAGACCGAGATTCATATAGGGCTGTCGATGGACACCAAAAACCTGACGGAGGTGGTGGTGACGGCGCTGGGGATCAAGCGGGATAAGAAAGCGCTTACGTTTGCGACGGGAGAGTTGAAGGGGGCCGATTTTGCCAATGCCCGCGAAACCAACCTGGGCGCGGCCTTGTCAGCGAAGGTTGCCGGCGTCCAGGTCACTTCGTCGGCCGCCGGAATGTCGGGGGCTTCCCGGGTAATTATCCGCGGGAATTCTTCTTTATCGGGGAATTCGCAGCCCTTGTACGTGATCGATGGTGTTCCGATCGACAATTCCAACCGGAGAAGCCTGGGGTCGCAGACTTTTGGTACCGGGGTGGACGGAGGCGACGGGATTTCGAATATTAACCCCAATGACATTGAATCGGTGACCGTCCTGAAAGGGCCCAACGGCGCGGCTCTTTACGGGCAGCTGGGCGCAAACGGGGTGATCCTGATCACAACCAAATCGGGTTCCCTTAACCGCAAGCCGACCATCCAGTACAGCGGGAGCTTTTCATCGGGAAAAGCACTGGTGGAGCCGGATTATCAGAATGAGTACGGACAAGGGTTCAATGGTCAGTTTACCTTCTACCGGAAGGCAGACGGAACAGTCGTTGCCTATGATCCGAGCCTGTCAGGTGGGATCCCCAAGTTAAGTGGCGGCCGGAATCCTACAACCCGCGGTAGCTGGGGGCCGAGGATGGACGGACAGCTGATAGAAGATATGTGGGGTGATACAACACGTTATGCGCCTATTGAAAACCCATACGGAGCTTTTTTTCAACCGGAAAAAATGTTCATGAATACCATTAGCGTCGACGGGGGCGGGGAAAAAACAACCTATTATGCGTCGTTTACCAATCTGAAAAACGACGGGTTTCAGCCAACCAATACGCTGAAGCGGAATTCGGCTACCGTCAAAATTGCCACAGACATCGCAAAAGGCCTCAACCTGGATGTGAAAGCCAACTATATCCGGCAGGATGTCAATAACAGGCCGCACCTGGGAGACGACGGACAAAACCCGGTATACCGTTTTCTGTACGTTCCGAGAAGCCTGAGTATGGACGGGTTGAGAAGATATGAGTATACGCTGAAAGATATTCAGAATACCCGGGATATCGGGGGAAATGGTTTTTTTGTAGGAGGGGAGAAAATATTTGAAAGTAACTCGGTAACCTCTAACCCCTTCTGGACCATCAATAACAGTCATAATGAGGACCAGCGAGACCGGTTAATTGCCTATGCAAAGCTGAATTACGAGCTGGCAAAGGGGATTTCGATCCAGGGACGGTACGGAACCGATTTCTATTATGAGCGGCAATACAGCTGGAATGCAGTCGGCACAAGGATTGCCCAAACCGGCGACGTATCTGAGAATACGGCGTTTAACAAGGTGGAAAATGCGGATCTTTTGCTGACCGCTTCCCGCGAAATAGGGGACTTCTCCTTCTTTGTGAATGCCGGGGCCAATCACCAGAGCAACCGGTACCGGATAACCGGCAACAGCGGTTCACAGTTGTCTATTCCCGGGTTGTACGCGATTGGCCGGACGTTGTTGAATAATCCGAGCCTGGGAGTTTCCGAATACGATATCAACTCGGTATACGCGGCGGCTAACTTCGGGTATAAAAACATCTGGTTTCTGGATGTAACGGCTCGGAACGATTGGTCCTCTACCCTCCCCGCGCAGAACAATTCGTTTTTTTATCCGTCTGTCGGCGGAAGCGTGGTCCTGAGCGATGCCCTGAATATCCGGGGGGAGATTCTGGATTACGCCAAGATCAGGGCCTCCTGGGCGCAGGCCGGACGGTCGGGAGATCCTTACAATACCGTGGGGTATTTCAGCCTGAATTCCAATACGTTCCAGAATCAGCCGCTGGCGGGATATACCAATGTCATAACGGATCCTAACCTGAAAAATGAACTGAAAACTTCCTACGAGATCGGAACGGAACTGCGTTTCCTGAAAAACCGGCTGCTCGTCGATTTTACCTACTACCATTCGGTAACCAGCAACCAGATATTATCGATAGCAATAGCCGAATCGACCGGGTATTCGACCAAACTGACGAACTCCGGCAGAATTGAGAACCAGGGAATCGAACTGCTGCTTTCAGGAACACCCGTGCAGCTGGCGAATGGATTCAAGTGGGAATCAAGCTTTAATGTGGCAGCCAACAAAAACAAGGTACTGGAACTGATAGAGGATGTGCAGGAGTTTCAGGTGGGGTCCGACCGCAATATCCGCATTACGGCGGTACCGGGAAAAGCGTATGGGGTTCTGAATGCGGCCGATTATGCCTATGCCCGGGACGAGCAGGGAAACCGGCTGATTGATGCCAACGGGCTGCCGGTTGTCAAATCCATTGCCACTATGGAAATCGGGAATGCCAATCCCAGGTGGACAGGAGGCTTTGCGAATACCTTCTCCTTCAAAGGACTTTCCTTCGGCTCACTGATTGATATCCGGAGGGGCGGTGTTATTTTCTCCCAGGGAAGGGTTCAGGAGGCGGCATATGGCACCTCGAAACGGACGCTGGATGGTCGCGAAGGCGGGCTTTTGGTTGATGGTATGAAAGCGACGCAGAACGAAAACGGGACCTGGGTCAGTACAGGAGTAAAGAACGATGTGACCACCACGGCACAGGCATTCTGGAACCGGGTGGCGTCGGATAAGGGTTTTGCGGTCGCGGAGGAATTTATCTACGATGCCAGTTATATTGCGATCCGGGAGCTGCGGCTGTCGTACCAGCTGCCGCTGAAGTGGTTCGAGACCCAAAAGATTGTCTCGGGGGCTTCCATTGCGTTGTATGGTCGGAACCTGGGCTACCTGGAGCGGCATACCGACGGCTTTTCGCCGGAAAATGCATCTGTGAATGTCAACAGCGGAACGCTGGGGATGGAAGGTCATTCCCTGCCGATGATGCAAACCTTTGGCGTCGACCTTAACATCCGGTTCTGAAAGGAATCACAGGCAAGCGGCTGTTTGCCGGCAAACATTACCTAATGACAAAGACAATCAAAATGAAAAAATACCAATCAATTCGTCGTTTTACCGTGGCACTGGGCGTGGCAGGATTGCTGTCGGCCTGTACGGAAGGGTTTGAAGAACTGAATATTTCACCGACACAACCCGCTACGGTTCCCGCAGAATACATACTTTCCAACGTCCAGCTGAGTGGATTGCTTACAGAAGGCGCCAATTGGTGGCAGGTAGGGTCCTGGGTACAGCAGTGGGCAAGCGGATCGTTATCGGCGCCTTCCCAATACCAGGAAGACCGCGACATTTACGAAACCCGTAACTGGGCGGCACATTATGGTTATATTCATAACTTGTCCCAAATACGGAACCGTCTGCTGAAAGGCCAGGAACAGCTTCCGTCGGGCCGTACAAAACTGGCGATTGCCAGGATCAATGAAATTTATATCTGGCAGCGAATGACCGATTTCTGGGGAGATATCCCTTACTCGGAGGCGGGACTTCCGGAGGCTGAGCTGATCCTTACGCCTACCTATGATACGCAGGAGACTATTTATAAAAGTCTCCTGGCCGAGCTGGACCTCGCTATGGCCAGTATGAGTGCGGCCGATGAATCCTATGGAAATGCCGACCTGGTTTATAAGGGAAATATAACGTCGTGGCGGAAGTTCGGAAACATGCTCAAACTACGGCTGGGCTTCCGGATGCGTTATGCGGACCCTGCCCTGGCGCGCAAGACCGTGGAAGAGGCACTGGCGGGACCCATTTTTACCGGTAATGAGGATAACGCTGCCATGCCTACCAATCCCCAGGATGGTTTTGCACTGGGTTACCACCCGGCGATCGGAGGTTACAACGGTAGTAAGGAACTGAACCAGATGGGTGAGCCGTTTATTGCCATGCTGCTGGAGAAGGCAGACCCACGTTTACCGAAAATTGCCGAACCGACCGAAAATTCGAAGAAGGCCGGAAACCCTATTTACCGCGGACTCGGCGTTGCACTGGGACAAAACGTGATTATTAACCGGGATGATTATTCGTACGGTACCATTGCGATTTACAACGACCGGAAGTACACGTTTCCGTATGTGTTTATGAGTTATTCCGACCTGTGTTTTTACAAGGCAGAAGCCGCCCTGCTGGGGTGGGCCGGATTGAGTCCCGGCGAAGCCGAAAAATTCTATCAGGACGGGATACGGGCTGCCATGAAAGTAGCGCCTTACAGCATTCCGGATGCTGATATAAGTAATTACCTGGCCCGGGAAGGAACGCTGACCGGAACGGAGGAGCAGCAATTGGAACAAATCATGAATGAGAAATGGATCAGCCTGTTCATGCGTCACTACGAGGCGTATGCCGAATGGAGACGTACCGGCTACCCGGCGCTGAAACCGGGTCCTAATCTGGGAGTTACGAACGGAACCATCCCGAGAAGAGCTGTTTATTCGGGCAGTGAACGGTTCCGTAATCCGGATGAATACCAGGCCGCGGCTGCCAGAATGACAAGCGGTGACAGTTACCTGAGCCGGGTATGGTGGGACAAAAAGTAGGCAAAATGGCACAAAGTGCTGATTGTTTCTTCAGTTTTGTCAGGAAATAACGTTCCATAAGCATTGGCATTGATTTTGTAACAGAATGAATGAAAGAAAATTAGCCATTGAACCTGTTACCAACCAAAACGTAGTTACTTATGGAAACACTAGCATCTTGTTCGGAACTGTATTACCTGTCACCCACCACCCGGGAAAAGGCGTTAAGCATCGCCAGAGAATTGATGAAAGCCGGGGATATTTCCCCCAGGGAAGCCCTTAACAAAGCGATTCTGTCGGCCAGAAACTGGGCGGTTAAGAATATTAACCGGTCGGTTTGGAAGACTCTTAAGAAAGTTGAGCCCGAAATCATTTAAAATGCCGTCCTTTGTCTGAGAACCATCTGTAGGACAAACAGGTAAGCATTTTATGAAAATCTATGTACATACCCTACTGGAGGAAGGGCTTAAAGAACAGTTACAGCAGGCATTAAACAAGCGCCATCAGTTATATTTCAGGACCACCAGAGACTGCAGTGCCGGAGAGGAAACACACTTCTCCGGCGCTGCAGTTGTATTGGGCAACCCACCGGTAGAATGGTTCCGGGAATACCCTCCGGCACAGCTGCAATTCTGGCAGCTCGATTCCGCGGGTTTTGACCAGTACCGCGATGTGAAGGTTACCGCCCGGGTAGCCAATATGGGGGATTGGTTCGCCCGGCCTTGTGCCGAGACCATTATCGGCGGAGTGCTGGCCTTGTACCGCGGCATTCCGAAGCTTGTGCGCCTGCAGCAGGAAAAAAAATGGGTGGGAGCCCCCGTGCGGCAGGAGCTGCAACTGCTTTACCGTAAAAAAGCGCTGGTCCTGGGGGCAGGAACAATCGGGGTGTCCGTCCGGACTATTCTGGAAGGTTTCGGAGCAGCTGTCCTGACGGTCGCACGCACGTCGCCGCAGGCCGAAATCCATTCCCGCAGTGAACTTTTCGGGAAGCTTCCGGTCACCGATCTGGTCATTAATACGTTGCCCGGATCAGCCGGGCTTTATGTAGACAGGGAGTTTCTGGAACAAATGAAGCCGGGAAGTGTCTATGCGAACGTCGGGCGCGGAACAACTACTGATGAGGACGCTCTGATAGCATTGCTGCAAAACGGCCATCTTGCAGGAGCAGTGCTGGACGTAAATCAAGTGGAGCCATTGCCCGCGGAGAGCCCGCTCTGGCAGCTGGACCAGGTACTCCTCACCCAGCATACCGGCGGGGGACAGCAGCGGGAAGACGAGGGGAAAGTTGCGTTTTTTTTGGAAAACATGCAGCAAATGGCGGTAAATGCCCCTATATTTCGTGAAATAGACCTGGAAAGAGGCTATTGAGTAACGATCATACATTTCACTCACAGGCGGTCGGCCGGAGATGTCCGGTTTAGATTGAGGTAGCGCAAAAGGATGGCAACAGTAGAACAGATCAGGCAGCGGTATGCGGAGCTTTTTGACGGACAACCCCGGGTTTTCCGCTCCCCGGGACGCATTAATATCATCGGGGAGCATACCGATTATAACAATGGTTTCGTGCTGCCCGCAGGGGTCGATAAGGCCGTCTATTTCGCCATTGCCCCGCGAGAGGATGAACAGGTTGTTTTACATGCGCTAGATCTGAACGAATCGTATCAATGTGCCTTGAATGACTGGAGAAAACCGGAACAGGGCTGGGCCTGGTTTCAGTTGGGGGTATTGGACCAGCTGACGAAACAGCAATTGCCGGTACGGGGCTTTCAGGTGGTCTTCGGGGGAGATATCCCCGCAGGAGCAGGAATGTCGTCTTCAGCGGCTTTGGAATGCTGCCTGCTCTATGCATTGAATGCCTTGTTTGAGTTGGGATTGGACCGGCTGCAAATAGCCAAAATGGCGCAAAAGGCTGAAAATGAATATGTAGGACTTAATTGCGGTATTATGGATCAGTTCGCTTCCGTATTCGCACAGGAAGGAAAAGTGATCCGGCTCGATTGTCAAACCCTGGAATATACCTATTTCCCTTTCCGCTTGTCGGGGTATAGCCTTGTCCTTTGCGATACGACGGTGAAGCATTCTCTGGCAACGTCTGAGTATAATACCCGGAGAGCCGAATGTGAACGAGGGGTGGCGATCCTGAAAAAATACTATCCCACCATCACAAGTCTGCGGGATGTTACGACGGAACAGGTAGCGCATCACCGACTGGAACTGGGTGATGTGCTGTACCGCCGGTGCAAATTCATTACCTCTGAACTGTTACGGGTACTGGAAGCTTGTGAGTCGTTAGCGGAGGATAATGCGCAAAACCTGGGTGCATTGATGTATGCAACACACGACGGGCTGCAATTCGATTACGAGGTAAGCTGCCCGGAGCTGGACTTTCTGGTAGGGCATACCCGGGGTAATCCGGACATTGCCGGTGCGCGGATGATGGGCGGGGGCTTCGGCGGATGCACGATTAACCTGGTTAAGACTCCGGTCCTGGAAGACTTTGAAAAAGACATCAAGCAAGCGTACAGCGAACGATTTGGAAGGGACCTGCCCTGTTACCGGGTAAGGATCGGGAACGGAACGGAGGAAGTTCTGTCTTAAATCGTTGAAAAAGGGGTGCGCTCGTCACAAGAAATATAGTAAAAGAAGCAGTTTGGGTCCTTTTAACAGTAAGCCGTTTTCGAATAGCCATCGGGAAGGGAGCCAACAAAGGTCGATCTCAAACGATATAGATACAACTTTTCTGAACCTATGCGAATTTTATCCCTGCTTGCTGTAGCCGGAACGTTGCTTGCCGGTTGCACGCCCTCTAATGACAAATCAAAAATGATAGAACCATCTATTTCGAAGGAATCGTTTGGTCGGGTAAATGACAGCCAGACAGCCGACCTCTATACCTTGTCCAACTCGCATGGCATGGTCGCAAAAATCACCAATTACGGAGGGATTATTACCCACCTCATTGTGCCCGACCGGGATGGAAAAGCAGAAGACGTGGTGCTGGGATTTGATTCGCTGGAACCGTATCTGAAAGGACACCCTTTCTTTGGGGCATTGGTGGGCCGTTACGGTAACCGGATTGCAGGAGGAAAGTTTACCCTGGACGGAGAGACGTACGAATTGTTTGTTAATAACGGTCCGAACGCCCTTCATGGCGGTAAAGTGGGGTTTGACAAGGTGTTGTGGGAGACTAAAGAGGTCCGGACCGATTCGACCGTAGGCTTACGGCTCACTTATACCAGTGCCGATATGGAAGAAGGATTCCCGGGCAATCTGCAGGTAGAGGTTAACTACACGCTCACCAACAGCAATACCCTCCGGATTGCTTATAAAGCCACAACCGATAAGCCCACGGTGGTCAACCTGACCAATCACTCCTATTTTAACCTGACGGGTTTAAAGCGGGATATTCTCGAACACGAGGTGATGATCAACAGTGACAGCCTGGTGCAGGTGAACGAAGCCCTGATCCCGACCGGAAAGCTCATGCCGGTAGCAGGAACACCCTTTGATTTTACGACCCCGCATGCCGTTGGGGAGCGTATCGACGACGATTCGCATGTTCAGATTAAAAACGGGGGCGGTTATGACCACTGCTGGGCCCTGCGCCCCGGTGGCGGGACGCTGCCGGTAATAGCAACCGTATACGATCCGACAAGCGGCCGGCTGATGGAGGTATTGAGTACGGAACCGGGCGTGCAGTTTTATACCGCTAACTTCCTGGATGGGAAGCTGAGCGGCAAGGGCGCCACCTATGGAAAGCGTTTCGGATTATGCCTGGAAACCGAACACTATCCGGATTCCCCGAACCAGCCGCAATTCCCCACCACCGTGTTGCGGCCCGGTGAAACGTATGAAACGACGACGGCTTATCGGTTTTCAGTGAAGTAAGAGTAATTATGCAGGTAGTGGCGGCGGGATTAATCGTGTCGCTACCTGCGTATCACCCTCCCCGGATCAATTCCCCGGTATTCCAGTTCCCGGCGGATCAGTTTCAGACGACGGTTGTAGCGGTTTCCGTAGGCCGTCAGCGTAAAACCGCCGGCCAACGCCACGCTGCTTACGGGAATAAGCACCTTGTATCCCCGATACCGGTCTTTAGCAGTAAGAAATAGAACATCCATGAAAGCCATAACAACGCCCAGCTGAAGTGCCTGGCCGGGTAGGCGGCATCCACCCCGCGTTTTTCCAGTTCTGAATGAATGGATGCTGCCCGCCGCCTCGTTTAACGAGAACCGGAAGGGTAGCGCTGCAGTGTCCTGCAAGTGAAGCCCTTAGGGTCCGGATTAATTTGCCCGGGGTATGACGGCCGAAGTGCCGCTTTTTTCTTTAAATTGCACCGCTTTTGGAATCACCTGACCTGAAAGTTGTTACATAAGAAAAAAACAGATTCGAAATGAGTGTTGCCAGATACTTCAGAAACAAACGGAACGGAATCAGCACGTGCCTGCTGGCTACCGGACTTTTAACAGGAATAAACGCCCAGGACCTTTCTTCCAGGTACGCGGAATCCATCACGCCTGCCGAATTGAGGAAACACCTGGAAATCATTGCGGCCGATAGCCTGGAGGGTAGGTTTACCGGTTCTCCCGGTCAGAAAAAGGCAGCGGCCTATATGGTCTCCAATTTTCAGCAGTACGGGCTGACCCCCGCGGCCCAAAAGGCCGATGGTCAGAAGAGCTTTCTTCAGGAATATGAACTTTACCGGCGGGATTGGGGGGAAGTCGCTATCAAAACCGGAAAGAAGACCTATGAACTGTATAAGGACCTGGTGGTGAACGGATTGACAAATGTGCCGGAGGCGCTCAGCATCGGGACGGTTTTTGCGGGCTATGGCATCGAGGCCGGGAGTTACAATGACTACAAAGATCTGGATGTTAAGGGAAAAGCGGTTGTCGTTTTTGAGGGGGAGCCATTTGATAAATCGGGGAATTCGCTGATCAGCGGTACAAAAGAAAAAACGAAATGGAGCTCTCCCCAGGGTTGGCAGGCGAAGGCTACGCTGGCGCTGGGCAAAGGCGCCGGTTATTTGATTGTTATCTCGGAAAAGGAAGGCGGCGAGTTTGAAAAAGAAATACAGCGCAGGGCGTCCATGCGGCAGCGTGTCAGTCAGCTGACATTGCGCAAGGTCGAAGAATCACTTACTAACGTGGCCGCGTTTACAGTCAGTAAGGATGCGGCGGCGGATATGCTGGGGACCAAAAGCAAAACGCTGGAGAAACTGAGACGGAAGATTACCAACACGGCGCGACCGGTCTCTGCAGGTCCCGAAGGGACCGTGGTGCTGACGGCCGTTCGGAAACATGAAGTAGTAGCAACCGAAAATGTAGCGGCTTTCCTGGAAGGAACGGACAAAAAAGACGAAGTAATTGTAATTTCGGCGCATTTGGACCATATCGGTATAAGTCCTGACGGGCAAATCAATAACGGAGCGGATGACGACGGGTCGGGAACAGTAGCACTGCTTGAACTGGCACAGGCCTTTAGTATGGCGAAGGCCGGCGGACATGGTCCGCGCAGAAGTTTGCTCTTCCTGAATGTGACGGGAGAGGAGCTGGGCTTATTCGGTTCGGAATACTATTCGGAAAACCCCTTGTTTCCCCTGGAAAAAACAGTGGCCAATCTGAATATTGATATGATCGGCAGGGTGGACGAGGCGCATACGGAAAATCCCCGTTACGTCTACCTGATCGGATCGGATAAATTGTCGTCGGAATTGCATGCCATCGGTGAAGAAGTGAACAAGAAGTATGTACAGCTGGACTTGGATTATACGTTTAACGACGCAAACGATCCGAACCGGTTTTACTACCGCTCCGACCACTATAATTTTGCAAAAAAGGGGATCCCGGTAGTGTTTTACTTCACCGGGGTTCATCCCGACTACCACCGGCCCGGTGATGAAGTGCATAAGATCCTGTTCGACAGGCAATCGGAAATTGTAAAATTGATTTTTCATACGGCCTGGGAATTGGCCAACCGGGAGAACCGGATCCGGGTAGATAGTAACAAACCCTGATCCTGTATTCTGTTTTAACGATGTTGCATGCAACCAAATGACCTTCCACCGGCCTTTTGCCGACGGATGAGGGAAGACCTGGATGGGGACTTCGAGCCGTTTGCGGCGGCCCTTAATGAGCCGCCGCCGGTAAGTATCCGCCTCAATCCTTCCAAACCGCTCTCCTCTTCAGCCGAATCGCTGCCGTTGTCTTCACCGGTGGCCTGGCACCCGCAGGGATATTACCTGGATAAACGTCCGATGTTCGCATTGGACCCGGCCTTTCATGCAGGCGCTTATTACGTGCAGGAAGCTTCTTCCATGATCCTGCATGCCGCGCTCACACAACTGTTCAGCGACAAGTTCCCGTTACGGATCCTTGATTTATGTGCCGCTCCGGGCGGCAAAAGTACCCTGATTGCCTCCTGGATGCCGGAGGGAAGTTTATTGCTTTCCAATGAAATCATCCGTTCGCGCGTGGGCGCCCTCCAGGGAAACCTGACGAGCTGGGGGCATCCCGCGACGTTTACCTGTAGCTATGATCCGGAGGATTTTAAAGGACTTGCAGGCTTTTTTGATGTGGTACTGGTAGACGCTCCCTGTTCGGGTGAAGGATTATTTCGTAAGGATCCTGCAGCGCGGGCGGAATGGTCGGAAGAAAATGTCTGTTTATCCGCCGCACGGCAGCGGAGGATTCTAACCGCAGCCCGGCAACTGGTGGCCCCGGGAGGAGTGCTGCTTTATAGTACCTGTACCTATAATGATTCCGAAAACAGTGAGAATGTAGCATGGCTGGCCAAATCGGCCGGGATGCATCCCTTGTCCCTGGATTTCCCCGCGGATTGGGGAGTCGTGGCCAGGCAGCAGGGCTACCAGCTTTATCCGCACAGGGTGCGCGGAGAGGGATTTTACCTGGCGGCACTTCGTCAATTGGAGGGCGTCCGGTTTCAGGAAAAGCCGGTCCGGTACCTCAAGAAACTCGAAGCGTTGCATACGAGAGACGAAAAGCTCGTCCGCGGGTGGTTAACGGAGGACCTTTTCTTACTGAGATCAAAAGAGGGCAAGGTGGTGGCGGCCCCGGTTTCGCTCGCCAAACCGCTGCGCCAGCTGGACAGCGCCCTTCCACAGGGGATTTGGTTTACGGAAATCGGGCACCTGAAAGGAAGCGAGCTCATCCCGGCACATGCGCTGGCCATGCGTGCGGGCTCAGCCCTGGAGAAAGTAGCCCTGGAGAAGGCCGATGCCCTCCGGTTTTTAAAGAGGGAACTCACGGCCTTACCGGATGTCCCCAGGGGCTGGCAGGTAGTAACCTACCAGGGATTGCCGCTGGGATGGGTGAAAAACCTGGGAAACCGGATTAATAATTACTTTCCAACCGAACAACGGATACGGATGGACCTGGAGCGTGTGTAATCCACCGTTAACGTAAAAGAGGATAAAAAAAGCGCTTCGGAGTTCCGAAGCGCTTTTTTTATCCTCTTGAGATGCCCGTCATTCACGGTCCCTGACAAACTTCCACTCTTCATCCCACATGGTATGAATATGCGGAGGAGCAGGAACAGCACTCGGTTGGAGCATGAAGTATTTTACCTCGATGGTCTTCGTGTCCGGATCGTAGGTGTTGAGGCCCGTCGGATCCAGGGCCGCCGACCGGGTATTGGCTGCGGGTTGGCCGTAGAAGTTGATCATATTCACAACCTTGTCGGTTTCCGGGTCAAACTCTATAATCAGCCCGAAACTACCAAAATAGCTGAAGCCTGTACCCGTCCAGAATAAGGTTCCCGGAATTCCCAGGTTATTTTCGTCCACAGCCAGACAAGTAGTCGGGGTTAATGTACTGAGCGTATATTCAATTACCGTTCCGTCTTCCGCCGGATCGTTGGATGCGGTGGACCAATCGCCGTTGACCGGAGAAGACATCGTTCCCGATACCAGGTATACCCCGTCATATTTATTTTTAACACTGATAAAGGTCAGGATAGATTCCTGCCCGTTCACCACCGGAAACCCACCAGGGTCGGAGATCTTATAGGCGACAGCATACTTGCGGGAGATATCCCATTTATCACCGTTAAGCTCGATAGCGAGCTCTTTTGCGAAATCCCCGGAGCCGAAATTGAATGTAAACTCATCCATCGAGCCCTGGATACTGCTGTTGACGACCAGGATATACAGGGAGTCCGGGAGCCATTCGTAGGATTCTTCGTTCTCTTCGTTATATTCATCCAGTAATTCAGGGGCTGCTGTCAGCCTGATGGATGAGCTGGAGTTCAGGATGCCGCTGGAGTGGGCATCGCGGCGAACGCTGAACAGGTCCGTCTTGCGGACGCCGGAGAACGGACTGAAGAAAAGTTTGTTCTCAGGACCTTCCAAAAACTTGACCAATGTCTGACCTTCCCCGCTTGCCATTGGGGTCATTTCGTCCTCGATACAAGAAGTAACAGAAGCAGCCAGCGCTACGAATATGGCAAGGTATTTTATCAATTTTAATTTCATAATTGAATTTCGTTATATAATCAGAATGATTTTCAACCTTATTGATCCCACCAGATCCTGGCGTCCTGGGAATCTTCACCACCCGGCAGCCGCTCGTAAGCTTCTTTTACATTCACCGGATTACTGGAATATTCCGAGTTGGGATCATACACATACCTTCTGGGAATCTCTTTCGAGGCATTGGTGGCATCCGGCGCCGGAGTGAGTTCCGGATAACCCGACTTCCGCCAGATATTCCATCCCCGGAGTCCGTCGGGATAGGTGGCAATATACCGCTGCACCGAAATGTTCTTCAGGTTAGCGCCGGTGCCGGCCGGAGCAGCCAATGACACGGTACTCTGGGTAAAATACGACGCGGGCGGCGCATTGAGTCCCCATTGTTCAAAGGAAAGGCTGATCCCCTGGTTGTAAACGCTCTGCATGTTTTCGGAAGTCCAGCCGTAATCTGCGGCCTCTGCCCGGGCAAGGGCAACTTGCGAGGCGGTGATTATATAGACTGATGAATTATTGGTGCGTTTGTCGCCCCGCAATACACGCGCCCAGGTAGGGTTGTCCTGGGTAAAGGTTTCTGCCAGGGCTCTTCTCAGGCCGTAGGGGACACCGATATTGGAAGTAAGCAGTGAATTGGGCTGGCCTTCCAACTCATTGGCTCCTCCAAACACACTCTGACGGGTGTCTGAAAGGGAACCCATGAGGGAAGTCATGGTCTCGCTTTCCGCAAAATCCTTTCGCCCGTTATAAGTGGCCCACCAGTTGTTATTAAAGTTACCGCCCGGATAATTTACCTGGAAGTTCTGGTCGTTGCCGGCAATATAGCCGGCGGGATGCGTAAGCGCTGCATTGAATTCGGTAGCGGCATAACCCCCTGCATCCGGGTATCGCTTCGAAAGCTGCACGGCAGCCAGCATCCGGATGGAGTTGGCTGTACGCTTCCAGAGGTCGGTATTCCCGCTAAAGACGACATCCCCCGTAACCGGAGAGTCGGCATCAAATTCGCCGACTGCTTCTGTAAGTGCCTGGAGCGCTCCCTTGTAAATCTCTTCCTGGGTGTCATAGCGGGGAGTAGAGAACTCAACACCTTGAAGGGCCTCGCTATAGGGGACGTCGCCCCAGCGATCGGTGATGCTCAAAAAGATGTATTGCTTCAGGATTTTGGCGATCGCACTCATGTTCTGGCTCTGATCCTGGATAATAATATTTTCCAGGTCGTACAGGGCGCCCGTATATTCTCCCTGGAAAGCAATCTGAGGAATGCTGTAAAGGGAGGCATCCGTATACTGGGTTTCGGATAAATACTGTGCAAACAAGGCCCCGCGGGTCATGGCAGCATAGCTGCCCAACTGTGATTGCACATTGGTCAGCAGAGCGCCTATATTCGGCTCAGTGGTGGCTCCCGGATTTACATTGGTATCACCAAAATCGTCACAGGCAGTGCTGCTGAAAAGCAGCATCCCTGCTAATAGATAGGTTAGTTTATTTTTCATCGGATTATTTCGTTAACTGAGTATTAATTAAATGAACCAGGAGACCTTAGAACGCCATGCGCAGGTTAAATCCAATGGAGCGGGTTCCGGGCAGCTGGCCGGTTTCTCCGTAAATGGTACTGATCTCCGATGGATCAAAGTCTCTGCTCTTCGCATAAATTAATACAGGATTACGGGCAACTACGGCAAATGAAGCGCTTTGGAAGTGCTTGGATAGGCCCAGTTTCTTGACCGGCAGGTTGTATTCCAGAGAAAGCTCCCGGAGCTTCACAAAGGTCAGGTCATATACAAATTCATCAAATGTCTTGTTACCAAAGATGTTATGATAATAATCCTGCGCTTCCACATAGGTATCAACGGCTGCGCCGTCGGCAGCCACCCCGATCATGCGGATACCTCCGCCGTCGGCTACTGCGTCACGGACCGAATTTCCTTTGTCGTTGAGGCGCGCAGTCCGCGCGGTCAGGCCGCTATACGATCCCCACATATTGGAAAGTGAAGCGAATTTTCCTCCCACCTGGTAATCAAAGTTGACAAACAGGGTGAAGTCCTTCAGGAAGTTAAAGGTGTTTTGCACCCCGCCGGTTACCCGTGGCAGTACACTTCCGTAATTGTAGTCAGGGGTGTTGGTATAGAAGCCGTTTGCATCCAGGATCGGGACGCCCTCGTCGTTCCGTGCAATAGCGTTTCCGTACAACTGTCCCCATCTCTGGCCTTTAGCGTGGACCATATACGGAACAACGGTTCCCCATACGCCGCCCAGGCTATTGGTACGGTCGATACCGTATTTTTCACTGATTTCGATCACATTGTTTTCAAACAGGTTGGAATAGGTACCCAGTAACTGCCATTTAAAGTTCGGCACGTCAACAGGGGTCACGTCCAGTTTGAGTTCCAGGCCTTTCTTGGTGATTTTCCCAACGTTGGTCAGAAGAGAAGTAAACCCGCTGGCTCCGTTGATTGATAAGGAATACGGAAAACCCGAGGAAGTACCGTCAAAATAGGTAACCGAAAGTCCGATCCGGTCCTGGATGAACCGCAGATCGGTACCAATTTCCCGCTGCGAAATAACGGTTCCCTTGATATGGGGGTCTACGAGTTCATTGGGGGTTGACATGAGGTAGTTATTGCCCCACTTAAACTGCCCGACTCCGTAGGCAAAGCCCGGGTAACGATACGCTCCGAAAGGAAGGGATGCTGTTCCCAGCGCTTGCGGGATCTCTCCCCAGGAAACCCGCAGCTTACCGTAACTGAACCAGGGAGAATCTTTCCCGATCACATCACTGAACACAAACGAGGCTCCCAGCGATTTGGACAATACGGCATTGTTGTCAGGTGGTAAGGTGGAGAACCAGTCGTTGCGAAGGGTTCCTTCCAGGAAGACCATATTACGATATCCCAGCGACACGTTTCCAAACAGCGCCCGGTATTTTTCTTCGGCCCGGCCATTCAGAATCGTAGGGTCGTTTACAGAATTCGCGATGGTAAACAGATCGGGTACGCTAAGCCCCTGGTTGGTGTAGGCGCCATTGCTTTTTGAGGTCCAGCGGAAGAAGTCAGCCCCCACAAACCCATCAATGGTAAAGTCCTGGATGGTTTTATTGTAAGTCGCCATCAATTCCATATTCTGGCGGTCGCTGTAGCTGGTACCGGTTTCGTAAAAACCTCTTGCCATAGGGTTGTTCCCTGTCGTCTGCAAGCCGCTTTCATTGAGCTGGCTGCTGTATTTTACCTCGTGCCAGGTGGTATTCTGCTGTTTACGATACGTGGCTTTCAGCTTCAGGTCATCGTTTACTTTGTACGTAAGCGCAATATCCCCGAACAGCCGGTCACGCGACTGTATCTGATCGATCAGATCGTAGTAGCTATAGGGGTTATACCAGTAGTTGGCAGCATAGAATGACCGCGGGTTGCCCGGGTCATAGGTGTTCGGATTGGCCTTGTTCCAGCTGGCATAGATCCCCTCGGGTGTCCGCAGGTCGCGCAGCTCCTTCATGATTCCCATATCCAGGTCGCGGTGGAACCATTGGCTGAAAGCGCCGGTAGACTGGTTGGAGTAGCCGTCGTCAATTTCACCCTCGAGCCTCCAGTTCACATAATTGATATTGGCCGATACTTCCAGGTGTTTGTTAAGCTCATAAGTGCTTTTAAGGCCGAAAACATT
Source organism: Telluribacter humicola (assembly GCA_040394475.1). GTDB lineage: Bacteria > Bacteroidota > Bacteroidia > Cytophagales > Spirosomataceae > JBEBSD01. The sequence continues at coordinate 201,292 of JBEBSD010000001.1, forward strand.
CTTGCCCAGTTTGGAAGTGGGGATGAGTCCGTTGACGCTCAGATTGGAATAAGTGGCCTTAAAGGTCAGCTTTTCGGTTGCGGTACTAAAGCTCACCGAGTTATTGAGTACGACGCCGGTCTCGTAGAAGTCACGGGCGTTGTCAGGCTGCGGATCCAGTGTGGCAGTCTGGTAGGAGCGGGAGTGCCCGCCGTACCAGGCATACCAGGGGATATACTCCTGTCCGACCATACGGGGACCCCAGCTGGCATCGTCATTGTAGTCGTGGTAATATTTGCCGTCAAGGGCCTGCCATTCTTCCGGGTCACCGTTTTTCCAGGAATATTTGATCAGGTCGCCGCTGGCGCCGCCTGCATAGGAGTTCTGGTAATTGGGCAGGATGTTCACCCGCTCGAATTGCGCTCCCAGGTTAAACGTCAGCCCGATGCCATTGGTTTTCCTTCCTCTTTTAAGGGTAATGACAATCGCACCGTCAGCTCCCTGCGAACCGAACTGGGCCGATGCCGCCGGTCCCTGAAGTACCGAAACCGACTCGATATCGTCCAGGTTGATATCATCGGCATTGGGAAGGATCGTTCCGTCGACTACGTATAGTGCCCCGGATCCGGTTCCCAGCCCGGAAGCACCCCGTAATCTTACCTCTGTCTGTCGTCCCAGGGCAGCGGCAGACTGGCTTCTGACCTGAAGACCGGCTACCTTACCCGCGAGCGAGTTGTTCAGGTTAGGCTGACGAATCGTGTTCAGTTGCTGGTCATCGACAACCTGAGCACTGTAGGAAGTGGAACGGGAAGAGCGTTGGGTGCCATAAGCCCCGGTAACAACGGCTTCGGTAAGCAGCATTGCTGAAGTTGTCAGGACCACGTCAATGGTACTGCGGGAACCAATAGCGAGGGTTTGCGTATTAAACCCTATAAAACTGAAAGTTAACAGGTCTGCACCGGAAGGAACTGTAAGCCGGTAAGTCCCGTCAAAATTACTGGTGGTCCCTAAGGTGGTCCCCTGAACAAAGACAGATACGCCTGGTAAGTCGGACCCGTCATCGGCAGTAACCTTTCCTGAAATTTCCCTACCCTGGCCATAAACGTTTGCCGAAGCAAATACCACCATGGCTAGAAATAGCATGTAATACTTCCTCATAAGATTAATTTTAGGTTATTGATTGTTGAACGTATTAATACAAATATAATTATTGTTTTGCTATTAGAGCTAATTTAGCGCCATTTTCAATAAAACGTTTCGGTAATTTCCCCAAAAATACAGGGAAATACAGGCAAAAAGGAGGAAATGCCCCTATTAAATTTGTACTAATCCTTTAAATACAGAATTTAGCAGGATTGTATTAATTCTTCAAATAGTTCAGATAAAGCAGTGATAGGTACTATTTTTAGATTGTATTGCGTGGTAGGAAGGTTCTTGTAACTATACTTGGAAATATAAATTTTCCGGAAACCCAGCTTCTCGGCTTCCCGGATCCTGCTCTCGATCCGGCCGACAGCCCGCACCTCTCCGCCAAGTCCTACTTCACCCGCAAAGCATACATCCGAGGGGACCGGAAGGTCCTGGTAGGAGGAAAAAAGAGAGGTTGCAACGGCGAGATCAATGGCAGGGTCTTCCACCTGCAGCCCGCCTGCGACATTCAGAAACACGTCCTGTGCCCCCAGCTTATAGCCGCCGCGTTTCTCCAGTACAGCCAGGAGCATCTGGAGGCGCTTGGTGTCATAACCGTTGCTTGTCCGCTGCGGGGTACCGTAGGTGGCCACGCTCACCAGCGACTGAATTTCGATTTTCAACGGGCGGTTCCCCTCCATCATGGAGCCGATGGTTACGCCGCTCAGTGGTTCTTCTCTTTGGGGAAGCAGGAGTTCGGAAGGATTGCTGACCTGACGCAATCCTGACGAATGCATTTCGTAAATGCCCAGTTCAGAGGTGTTCCCGAAACGATTTTTACCGGTCCGCAGGATCCGGTAGGTCGTATGCCGGTCCCCCTCAAACTGGAGGACGGTGTCAACCATGTGTTCCAGCACCTTGGGACCCGCCAGGGATCCGTCTTTCGTAATGTGGCCTATGAGAAAAACGGGAATCCCGGTTTCCTTGGCATACTTCATCATTTCCGAGGCCGATTGCCGGACTTGCGAAACACTGCCGGCGGCCGAATCAAGAAGGTGCGAGCTGAGGGTCTGGACCGAATCGATGATCAGCAAATGGGGCTGGAAATCTTCCGAATACCGTAAAATCCGATCGGTGGCAGTTTCGGTGAGGATATAACAGTTTTCGTTTCGGGCATCGAGCCGTTCTGCCCGCATTTTGATCTGCTTGTCGGATTCTTCTCCCGAAACATACAGTACCCGGTAGTCGCGCAGACTGAGCGCAAGCTGCAGCATGAGGGTCGATTTGCCGATCCCTGGTTCACCGCCGATAAGGACCATGGAGCCCGGGACAATCCCTCCGCCCAATACCCGGTCGAGTTCCTGGTCACCGGTCAGGATACGTTCCTCTTTTTCATAGGAAATAGCATGGAGCGCCACAGGGCCGTTCCCTACCTGAACAGATTTCCAGATGACATTTTTGTGCGTGTCGGCCGGCTCAAGGATTTCTTCTACAAACGTATTCCATTCACCGCAGGTTGGGCATTTTCCTAACCATTTCGGAGAGTTGTGCCCGCATTCCTGGCAGAGAAAAGCTGTTCTTGTTTTCGACATAAGTTTCTGATGACAATGAGGGGTTGTCCCCGGTCCTGCCAAAAGTACGATCCGTATCGCAATAATCCATGAGAAAATGAGACGGGGCGAGGGCCAGGTTTCCGGTGGCCGCTGGTCGGGATAGGCGAAAGCTGCGGGAGGAACACCGTTTATAAAAAAAGAATGCCCGGTTATGTAGATTACCCTCCCGGTGTCGTTATTGTTGAGGTTTGCCGACCACCGATAAAATTTCAGGACGAATGCGAGGGAGGGGATCAGGCATGTAATCCGTGGTGCGATTTTTTTAGTATGAACCGTAGTCCCGAAAAACAAAAATCACGAAAACCAACGTTTTATCCACATGAAAAAGGTGATCTTATTACTAAGCTTTCTGATGGTAGCCTTGGCCGGTCAGGAGGCTTTTGCACAAGGCAAACGTTTCGCTTTTGGCTTGAAAGGGGGAGTGAACCTTTCAAAACTTACGATGGGTGAATTTATGACGACGCGCTACGATGCGCTGGGGAATCCTTACCTCAACTATAACGGCCAGGTAGTGCGGGATAATCTCAGGGAAAGCTTCGACAGTAAAACCGGTTGGTCAGGCGGGATTTATATGCGCTTCGGGTCGGGGTTCTTTGTACAGCCCGAAGTCCTGGTCTCTACCAAGGGCGGCAGTTTCGAAATCGTTCAGAATGATACCTCCACACCGGTGGTACGGACGGTGGATTTTAAATACAGCAGCATCGATGTCCCTGTTTTATTCGGACTGAAAGGAGGGCCGCTGAGGATCAACGCCGGGCCCGTGGCTTCGTTCAGGGTCGGTGACAATGAGCGGCTTCGCGATGCCATCCGCAACTATACGAATCGCCCTAATGCATTGTCGGAAGCGGTTTACGGCTACCAGTTCGGAGCAGGACTGGATCTTTGGGGGATCAGCATCGATGTACGGCGCGAAGGGACCTTCTCTAACCTTAGCTCTTTTCAGATTCATACGGGCGATAATAATACTGTCGTAAAACAAAAACTCAAATCATGGCAGGTGACGTTAGGGATTAAGCTGATTTGAAACGATGGGTGAGCGGAGTCGAACCCAGGAGCCTGAGCCCACAGTTATCGGCAATCAGCAATCAGCAATCAGCTATCGGCAATCGGCAATCAGCTATCTGGTTATCGGCGCCCGTTCCCCGTTGCCCATTCCCATTGCCTGGTATCCGGAAGTCGGCAATCAGCTATCGGCAATCAGCAATCAGCAGTCTGTTATCGGCGCCCGTTCCCCTTTGCCCATTCCCCATTGCCTGGTATCCGGAAGTCAGCAATCAGCTATCGGCGCCCATTCCCCATTGCCTGGTATCCGGAAGTCGGCAATCGGCAATCAGCTATCTGGTTATCGGCGCCCGTTCCCCGTTGCCCATTCCCCATTGCCTGGTATCCGGAAGTCGGCAATCAGCTATCAGTAATCGGCGCCCATTGCCCATTCCCCATTGCCTGGTATACAGAATTCAGCCATCCCCCGTATGTACACAAACACGCCAAAGCGAAAACATACCTGTGTTGCTTTATTGAAGCAAATTTCATAAGTTGATGCGGTAAATACAGCAGCCGATGAAACTGATCGAATGTCCCAGAGATGCCTGGCAGGGGGTGACCACGTTTATTCCTACCGAGGAGAAAATACGGTATATCAGCTCTTTGCTCAAAGTGGGCTTCGATACGATTGATGTCGGAAGCTTTGTTTCCGCTACCGCCATGCCGCAGGTACGGGATACCGCAGAACTGCTTTCCGGTCTGGACCGGACCGGTTCGCATACGCGTCTGTTGGTGATTGCAGCCAATGAAAGGGGAGCGGAGGCGGCCTGCAGATCGGGGCAGGTTGATGCGATAGGGTATCCTTTTTCCATTTCAGAGACTTTTCAAATGCGCAATGCCAATACTACGATCGCCGGGTCGATGGAGCGCATCAGGTACATTGCGGAGCTGGGGCGTACGCACGAGAAGGAGATCGTCGTGTACATTTCAATGGGTTTCGGCAATCCGTATGGCGATGAATGGAATACGGATCTTGTTAAAAAATGGGTGGACGCGCTGGCAGGGTACGGGATCGTGACGTTTTCGCTGGCCGATACCGTCGGTTTAGCCGATGTTGGGAGCATTCGCACCCTGTTTACAGATTTGACCGCGGAGTACCCCGAACTGGAGTTCGGAGCCCATTTTCATGCAGCACCGTCCCGCTGGAGGGATAAGGTGGCTGCTGCCTATGATGCCGGCTGCCGGCGGTTTGACGGGGCGCTGCTGGGGTATGGGGGCTGCCCGATGGCGCAGGACGAACTGGTGGGAAATATGGCCACGGAGAACCTGGTCCGTTTTGCACGGGAGAAAGGTGTGCCGCTGGTGCTTAACGATGAGGCGCTCGAAAGATCCCGGCAGCTTTTTTCGGGAATGGTCGCGGGTATTTGAATTGCTGCGAAATAAACAGACCGGGAGTCGCTCACAGCCCGGATGGCGCCGGGCTGACAATTGCGGGGGCATTATTCTTTAACAGGACACTAACGGCTGATAGTTGATGGATCGAAAGTATTTTACAGAAGAACAGCTGCGACATTTCAATAGCACCGACTGGCGCTATCTGAAGGTGCATCACGATGAATACGAACTGGAGATCACCCTTTCCCGCCCGGAAAAGCGGAATGCGTTTACACCACTGATGGTGGACGAAATTGCGTTTGCCCTGGCTTATGCGAATACCTCCGATCGGATCCGGTGTGTGGTGATTCGGGGAGAGGGTCCTGTTTTCTGTGCGGGCGCCGATTTGATGGCCTTCCATGATCCGACAATTGACGGGACGGCACGTTCGGTACCCGTTCCCCTGCAGCAGGTCACGCTGGGAGATGCTTTTGCTGGCCTGTATAAGCCTTGTGTCGCACAGGTAGAGGGGGCCGTACTGGCGGGAGGATTCCTGATTATTGCAGGCTGTACTTTTGTATACAGCATACCAGAGGCCGGTTTTGGGCTTCCTGAGGTAAAACGAGGCTTGTGGCCCATGCAGGTGATGGGCGCGCTGATGGCCGTTGTATCCCCGCGGAAAATCCTCGAAATGTGCATCACAGGGAAGTCCTATACGGCGCAGGAAGCCTGTCAAATGGGACTGGTTACCCACCTGTCCGGCCGGGAAAATATTCAGGGCGATGTCCGGGCAATGGTGGAAACCATTTGCGGAAATGCGCCGCTGGCAATCCGTAATGGAATCAGGGCGCAGCGAAAACTGACCACGTTGCCCGAATCGGAAAAGTACAGCTGGCTCCGGGAGCAGCTGGAAGTATTGGTACAATCGGCGGATGCCAGAGAAGGGATCGCTGCCTTCAAAGAAAAGCGGGCCCCGGATTGGGAAAACCGTTAGTTTCAGTGATTGGTCTGGATAAGCTCCATTTCTTCCTCGAACTGGTTGTAAAACTTGAATTCCGTCACGCCGAGTGAGCTGTCAGTAATCAGTTTTATCCAGGTTTTATACTTGAAGAACCATTTGACCTGCTGGGAGATCAGTCCCTTGGTGAAAAATGCGTAGAGATAGGGATGTAGCGTAATGCTGATACTGCGCTCATTCTGTTTCGTAAGGATATAATCCAGGTTGCCCACGATCAGGTCCGTGACCAGGATACTGGCCTGGATCGTACCGCTGCCGTTACAGGTAGGGCAGGTTTCACGCGTTACAATGTTCAGTTCCGGGCGTACCCGCTGCCGGGTAATCTGCATGAGACCGAATTTCGACAATGGCAGGATTGTGTACTTTGACCGCTCGGTTTTCATTTCCTCGCGCATGGTTTCGTACACCGTCTTTTTATTATCGGCCTTCTTCATATCGATAAAGTCGACCACAATAATTCCTCCCATATCACGCAGCCGGAGCTGACGTGCGATCTCTTTGGCTGCTTCCAGGTTGACACTCAGGGCAGTCGCTTCCTGATCCTCTTCCGAGTTCGACTTGTTCCCGCTGTTTACATCAATGACATGCAGCGCTTCTGTATGCTCAATAATCAGATAACCGCCTCCCGGCAGACTAACCGACCGGCCAAACAGGGATTTGATCTGTTTTTCCAGGCCGAACTGCTCAAAAATTTTAGACTTTCCGGAATAGAGGCGGACGATGTTCTCCTTGTCGGGAGCGATGGTACGGATGAAGGATTTGGTATCTTCGTATACCTCCTTGGAGTCGACAGTAATATGATCGAAGGACTCGTTGAGCATGTCCCGGAGGATAGAAGAAGTACGGTTCATTTCACCGATGACACGCTCCCTGGGGCGCGCATCCCGAAGGAGCTTGATGCCGTTTTCCCATTTTTCCAGGCAGTTCTGCAGGTCGCGGTTCAGTTCGTCTACATCTTTCCCCTGGGCGACCGTCCGGACAATAATCCCGAAGTTGACAGGTTTAATCGCCGACATGAGCCGTTGCAGGCGCTGCCTTTCCTGCTTTTCCGTGATTTTTTTGGACAGGTTGACCGACTCGCCAAACGGGACCAGTACGATGTAGCGTCCGGCAATGGAAAGGTCACAGGAAAGGCGCGGACCTTTTGTGGAGATGGGTTCTTTGACGATCTGTACCAGAATGGGCTGGCCTTTGGTCAGGACTTTGTCGATTTTCCCCTGTTTGTCAATATCCGGCTCCATCTTAATTCCCTTGAGCTGGCCGGAATTGGCGCGTTTGGCGATTACCTCTTTTGTGAACTGATTCAGTGAATTAATCTTGGGGCCCAGATCCAGGTAATGCAAAAAAGCATCCTTCTCATAGCCGACGTCTACAAAGGCAGCGTTTAGTCCCGTTACCAGTTTCTTCACTGTACCAAGATAGATATCTCCTACGGTGAAGTTCTGGTTCGGTTCTTCGACGTGATATTCCAGTAAACGTTTATTCTGCAGCAAGGCGATACGTTCCCCCTTTTCTGTAGAATTTATTACTAATTCGTTACTCAATGCTAGCCAGTTACATGGTAAAGGAAATACGGTGGCACTGTACCACTGTCAGCCCTTTGGGCACGACGGGACAGGCGTCCGCTAACGACGTGAAACCAGGAAAAAAGGATTATTTTTTCTTATGTCTGTTTTTTCTCAGACGTTTCTTCCTTTTGTGCGTAGCAATTTTATGGCGTTTTCTTTTTTTACCGCAAGGCATAACTAAATACGTTTATAAATGGATTATAATACTTTACATTTCTTTCCGGCATTACCTGTCAGGGATTGTCTAAGCGACTTTCCAGTTCGGCAATGGCCTGTTGGATCATGGGATCCGATTCCTTTTCTTTTACTTCGGCCAGCACTTTTCTAGCTTCGTCGGGCTTTCCGGTTTCGATCAGCGAAACGCCCAGGTAAAACTTTGCTTTTGTATTGGCAGGATTGTTGGCCACAATCTGACCGAAGCGTTCAACAGCCCTGGAATATTGGTTAGACCGCATCGAAAGGATACCCATATTAAAAAGGGCTACTTCATTGGTGGGGTCAAGTTCAAGAATTTCACGCAGCATCGTAATCCCCTGCATCGGCGTCTCCGTATTCACGTAGGTCATGGCCATGTTGGCTTTTGCCAGCAGCAGGTTAGGATTCTGATCCAGCGCTTTCTGATAATATTCGCGTGTCTTTTCACCCAGGTTTTTCGCTTTTCCCTCATTAAGGGCAAAGCCATACGCTTCGTAATACCGGTCAGCGGCGCGTACCAGGTTCACGAGCGCGGGATCCATGACGGCAATTTTTTCAGCGTATACGGCGGCGCTGTCAAATTTCTGAAACCGGAGAAACGCGTCAGAAACCGCAAGGTAAGCGCCTTTCTGACCCGTTTCGTCTTTCGAAGCCAGCCCCGCTTTCAAAGCCGTAATTTCTGCTTCCTGCTCCGCCGTGAGACTGGCGGCATTGTGACTGGCTGCCGGTGCTCCGTCCGGAGCATCGGTTGCTTCTCCGGTTACGGAAGATCCGTCATCCTGCGGAGTGACTATCACCCTGGGCAGGCTGTAAAGCGTGCCGACAAGACCAATAGCCAGTAAACAAATCAGGATGGTGGATTTCTTCATCAGTGCCGGTTGGAAGTTGAATTAGTCAGCAATCTGCTCCTGCAGTTTTTCGCTGGCCTTAATTTGTTCGATAAAAATTTTGGCAGGCTTGAAACTCGGAACAAAGTGCTCATCAATGATAATGGTACTTCTCAACGAGATATTCCGGGCCACTTTCCGGGCACGTTTTTTATTAATAAAACTTCCAAATCCCCTGATATACAGATTCTCCCCATCAGCAAGGGAATCCTTAACCACTGTGAAAAACGTTTCGAGAGTCTTTTGAACATCTGGTTTTTCAATACCCGTTTTATCCGAAATCTGCGCTATTACGTCTGCTTTAGTCACGTTATTCTAACTTTTTATAATGTATGATGTTTTGTATCCTTAAATTTGAATCCCTGATTTTGGGAGTACAAAGGTAGGTTATTTTTGTGTAAGTTAAAAAGCGTTCACTCGTCATTTTTTTTATAAATGACTCGAAAACAGTAGATAACAGTGCGTATTTTTTTGAAAGAACAGGCTGGGGCGGAGAAATTCGGAAACCGGTTGCTGCTATGGTACCGGAAGTACAGGCGTCAGCTCCCCTGGCGGGATACCCGGGACCCGTACCGGATCTGGCTTTCCGAAATCATCCTGCAGCAGACGCGGGTCGCCCAGGGACTACCGTATTACCAGGCATTTATCCGTAAATATCCGGATGTATTCGCTTTGGCTGCAGCAACGGAACAGGAAGTATTGTATCTTTGGCAAGGGTTGGGTTATTACTCCCGGGCGCGGAACATGCATCACACGGCGCAAACGGTGGTACGGGAATTGGAAGGCCGTTTTCCGTCGTCGTATCAGGAGCTGCTGAAGCTGAAAGGAGTCGGCGACTATACGGCTGCCGCGATTGCTTCCTTTGCATTTGACGAGCAGGTTGCGGTGGTGGACGGGAATGTTTTTCGGGTGTTTTCACGTTATTTCGGAGTAGCCGAAGATGTCTCCGAACCGAAAACGAAGGCGGTTTTTAAAGCGCTTGCAGAAACGGTGATGCCTGCAGGCAAGGCCGCGACCTTTAATCAGGCTACCATGGAATTCGGCGCGCTGCAGTGTACCCCGGCTGCGCCCCTTTGCGACGCTTGTGTGTTGAACGATTCGTGCTATGCCTACGCACACGGCGAGCAGTCCCGGTTCCCGGTAAAGTCGAAAAAGGTTAACGTCCATAACCGGTATATCCATTATATCGTCGCATTGCAGGAGGATCGGATGGTTTTAAGGGAGCGGAAGGGGAAGGACATCTGGACGGGGTTGTATGATTTTGTAACGGTGGAGACTGGCGCGGAGGAGCTGGATGGCGCCGTGATAGCCGGAAAGCTGGCGCCGGAGTGGCAGGGGGCCACGCTGTGTTTTTCCACAGGGCCCGTCAAACATGTGCTGTCGCACCAGCGCATTTACGCGGTTTTCTGGATGTTACAGTTCCCCGCAGAAAAACAGGTGCGCTTACCGGAAAATACGCAGTTTTACACCCCGGAAGAGATCAGCCAGCTCCCTAAACCGGTGTTGATTAGTGCTTACTTAGCCAAATTTTTTATACCTTTATAAAAGTGGGTACATGCTGAAGAACAATGACAGGAAGCAACCGGAAACGCCCGGAAGTCGGCCATCGCCACACAAACCGAAAGCCGATCGCTGACCTCTGTATAACAGGGAACGGGGAATGGGCAACGGGGAACGGGCGCCGATAGCCGAAAGCTGACAGCCGATCGCTGACCTCTGTATAACAGGGAACGGGGAATGGGCAACGGGGAACGG
>JBEBSD010000002.1:0-182349 GCA_040394475.1 Telluribacter humicola
TCATCTGCGCCCGGTTTTTAACCTTTTTTTTCGTTCTTTTGCGGGGTCTGTTGTGGGTTCCCCCCAATAATATTGGGTTTTGTCACCCTCCCCACCCCCCCGCTTCAGTAACCGTCTGAGATGGGGATTAATCAGTAATAATTCCGAAAGGATTGGTGAAAACGCGATAGGTATGCCCCTGATCGACTTTCAAAAGTTCTGCCCGCACATATTTTTTGATGCCGGCAGTTGTCCTGTACTGCAATACCTCCCCTTCGTGAACAACGGTCCCTCCCGGCCAGGGCGCATCGCTTGTAACATAATCGGCGACCGGTTCCGTGGATGCAGGAGCAGAAATCCATCGGATGTTGTCGTAATTTGAAGCCGTTATGGTGATGGTTCCTTTCGCTTCATCTATTGCGATTCCGGAAATGGCGGGAAATAATCCCGGTCCGTCTTTCCGGGGATCTATTTTCCGGGTAGATTTGCAGGCGTAAAACTGACCTTTCTCCATTGCCTCGCGAACGGCTTCGAGTGTCAGTTTGTCCAGGATAAACATCGAGAAAGTATCTTTCTTACCATCGTGTCCCTGGAGGCCCCGGGTAAACGTATGCATGTCGTCCGCACCGAATCCCCAGATTGGCCGTGCAGGCATGTGCCGCTGCAATAGCTGGTCCCACAACGCTTCGTCGTACTTTTCGGTTTCTATGCTGTTGTTCGTTATCTCGATGCCAATAAGGTAATCCGGGGAATGTTTTTGAAAACGCTCGTTGTACCAATCCAGTGATTTACGCTCCCACCAGCTATTGGACGAAGGTATTCCCGGATGGTTGATTATTGCAAGGCCTCCTTTGTCGCCGATGGCCAGAAGTTGGTCGTCTTCCCAGATTTCTTTCCCGTTGCTATCGGTTATACCGCCATAAGGAGCTTTGTTTCCTGTCCTTTCATACCAAACACCATAATCGGAAAAATAGCTGTTGATATGATGGCGGAAGGTCAGTTCGTTTCCTTGTATACCTACCATTCCCAGGCTCTCGGGCGTTGGCGCGCCATAGGCGCTCCAGGGCCAGGTTGGATTAGCCGGATAATTAGGGGGCAGAGGTCCTATCGGGTAAGGACTTGCCTGCTCAGCGGGGTGATGGCCCCAGGTTACCCGTGCATTCGGCCAGTTCCAGTCATGGTCTGTGATCGCGAGAATAGCGTAGCCTGCCTTATGATAGGTCTCTACAACTTCTTTGGTCGAATGCCAGCCATCACTTTGCAGCGTATGGGTGTGTAAATTCGCTTTGTACGTCTTAAAGGTTGACCAGTTTACATTTTGATACGGGTTTGATAACGTTATTGGGTTGCGGGTGCCAGCTGCTGGCTGCGCGCTTACCGCCCGGAGGAACAGCATCGCCATTGCGAGGCTGCTGCCAAGGTACTTATAGTGGCTTTTCATTGTCTTCATCCTGGGGTTTGTCACTTAACTGTTACTAATACTTTACTGCACTTCCGGAAGCAGGACTCAACTATTGATACCCGGGATTTTGCGGCATTTGCCGGGTGAGATTGGCGTCTATTACCGCTTGCGGAATCGGGAAAAGAACATCTCTTTCCGTGACATGCTGTCCACCATTTTTATTGTATTTCCTGGTGCGTTCCAACCATTTATCGGTGCGGAGCAAGGTCCACCTTCTGTCTTCCTCGAGTACAAGCTCCCGGGATCTTTCGTCCAGAATAAAATCGAGCGTCACGTCGTTTGCCTGGATGTCGGAGGCGTTTGACCTTCTTCTTACTGTATTGAGGGTTGCTGCTGCTCCTGCGAGGTCACCCAGCAGGTACTGGGCCTCTGCCTTTAAAAGATAGGTTTCAGCCAGCCTGAGGTACACCACGTTGTTGTAACGGCCTCCGCCTGCCAGATTAGTAGGATTAGCTCCGGCTTCTGCTTTTCGGGAATAGGGCCAGTCCACTCTTAAATTGGTTGCGGGAGTGATGTCGTTGGCTCCATTCAGGTGGATGGTGTCGCCGTAGGAATAGCCGGGCGGGAGAAGATCTGCCGGAAAGGGCGCATTCTGCTTTTCGTCTTGTAAAATAAAAAACTTCCTGATGGCAAAATGGGAACCCCTGTCATCCTGTGGCTCGTATAAGTTCAGCGCCCATTTGGTGAGCGACATCCGGGCCACCCCTCTGCCGCCTCTTTCTTTTGTCAGCTGGAAGGGAGTAACACCGTTTACTATCATAGCAAAATACCGTCCATTGTGGAAAAAGTTCAATTCGTGACTTCCGCCACCGGCTACATTAAGGGCATATTGCCACACCCACAAAGCCTCCTTGTTGCCTTCATCCCGGTTTTCGTTGCCTTCATAGAACATGTCCATGAAAGGGACGCCGGGAGCGCTTTGCTGTGTGCCGTAGCGACTGGTGGTCAGTTGATAGGCGGGCGTTTCTACTACTTTGTTTGCCCAGTGCAGCGCCTGCTGCGGATTGTTTAATGTCAGGTACAGCTCCGAAAGAAAGGTCTGAACAGCTCCCTTGGTCAGCCGGCCGCTCAAGGCAGGTTCCACGGGGATGAATGCTTCCGCAAATTCCCAGTCTGCAATCATCTGTTCCCGGACAGTCATCACCGGAGTACGCTCCCAGTCAGTCCTGATGGTGGCGCTGCTCGATTCGGTCAGCGTTAACGGCACGTCTCCCCAGCCGTAGGTAAGATGCCGGTAAGCCCAGGCACGAATGGCTCTTGCCTCTGCTATAACACGGTTTTTGTTTTCGGTTGTATTTCCCGCTCCTCCCGTCCAGTCGACTCCCTCCCGTTCGGCACGATTGACAAGTGTATTGGCGGCATTGATGACCTTATAAAGAAACGTGAATTGTCGGAGGAACTGCAGGTTATTGGGATTGTTGATCACTCCCCATTCCTGTGCTATTTGTTCGAAACCCAGGTAGGTGTAGTTTGTTACCATGTTGTCGGTACCATCCATCGTGTTGGCAAGCATAAAATCGTTGCCTCCGGTTCTTTCATCTCTCACGAGCGCGTACAGCCCGTTTATCCCGGCTTCAAATCCTGCCAGATTGGTATATAACGTTTCGGATGAGATCAGATGCGGTGGTTTTTCTTCCAGCGAGACCGGATCGAGCATGGTACAGGCATTCATCAGGACCAGCGTGGCCGAAATAAGTGCATAAGCTAGTAGTTTCATTTTAGAATAATTTGGATTCAGAAGTGATCAGAAAACAATGGTTAAGCCGAGTACAAACTCCTTTTGCAACGGTGCAGCTAACTGAGAATCCAGCTCCGGATCCAGTCCGCTCCAGCTGGAGAAGGTAAACAGGTTGCGTCCTGTACCGTATACCCGCAGCCGGGTCAGCCCTATTTTCTCAATGAGGGCAGTTGCCACATCATAAGAGAGCGTGACGTCCTTTATCCGGACAAATCCGGCGTTTTCATAGACGACACTCCTGATTCCGGCCATTCGTTCTGCATTTATTTCGTTTTTTACCCAACTGGAATTGGGGTTTTCCGGTGTCCACCAGTCTTTCACGATGGTGTTCCGGCGGATCTCAGCCCATACTTCCTCATCTGTCAGGATGCCGCTGGTTCTTGTCCCGCCGTGCACACCGTGTACAAAGAAATTCAGGTTGAGGTTTTTATAGGAAAGAACGTTGCTGATTCCCCAGAGTAATTTAGGGTCTCTCTGGCCGATGATCTGGCGATCTTCCGCGGCTGTGAGTTTTCCGTCGTTGTTCACATCCCTGATTTTCACGAAGCCTGGTTTCGAATCCCATCGGGTTGCAGCCTCAACTTCATCGGATCGCCAGATTCCTTCCCTTACAAAATCATAGTTTACGAGAATGGGGCTACCGATAAACCAGCCATTGACAACATCATCCAGACCGTCTCCGTACAGGTCTACGATTTTGTTGCGAAGAACCGAAATGTTTCCCGACGACGTCCAGGAGAAATTATCCCTGGCGATATTGCTTGTCTGCAGCGCAATTTCCAATCCTTTGTTTTCGGTTTTTCCGATGTTTTGAGTGATCGACGAAAGACCATGGACAGGGGAGATGGCTCTGTCGAGAAGCAGGCTATTGGTCAGCGTCCTGAAAAGGTTGAGGCTTCCTGAGACACGGTCTTTTAAAATCCCGAAGTCCAGTCCCAGGTTGAGGGTCTCGGAAGTTTCCCAACCAAGATCTTCCTGTCCCAACACACTCGGGATATACCCCGCGAGCTGAACTCCGGCGTCCACCACATCGCGTGATCCCAGTCGGGAAATCGTTTGATAGGATCCGACACCCTGATTGCCGTTTTGTCCCCAGGAGGCGCGTAATTTTAATTCGCTGAATACATCCTTTGCGGGGAAAAAGGCCTCCTGCGTAAGGTTCCACCCTACGGCTACAGAGGGAAAGATCCCCCATTTGGTATTCGCCCCGAAGCCGGAAAAGCCATCCCTTCGTCCGGTCAGGGTAAGGAGGTAGCGGCTGTTATAGGCGTAATTCAGCCGGAGCATTTGGGAAATAAGATGCGATTTCTGAAAAGAATAACTTGGCTGGATTAACTGGGCCTGCGAAACAGAATACATGTCCAGAAAGTCGTGCGGGTAACCTCTGGCAGTGACTGCATTTCCGCTCGACTCATTTTTCTCAAAACCGTATACCATGGTTCCAAAGACATTGTGCTTCCCGAAATCCCGCTGGTAAGACAGGACGTTCTCTACCACGATATTATTGCTGTTGGTTCGGTTACTTTCCGAACTGCCGTTTTGCGCGTAGCCGGTCGAGGAATTCCGGCCCCTGTAGATGTGGCTGTTTGAAAACGTATTGCGTATACCGGTATTCAGTCGGTAATTCAAGCCCTTCACGAAAGGTACATCAATTGTCAGGTAATTATTGCTGATCACCTGGTACGATTTGTCCGTGTTATCCCATACAGTACGTTCCAGCGGGTTGTAAATGTCCTGGTTACCCGGCCAGGGGAAAATGGTTACATTGCCGTTTTCGTCAAACGGCGTCACTAACGGATTGGAATAATATACCCAAAGAAAATCGGGCGGGACACCGCTTTTGTTCACGGAAGACAGCTGTGTGCGGGTTCCGATTGCCATCCATTTGGTCAGGTCGGTTTCGATATTGACTCTTCCTGAAATCCGCTGGTAGTCGTCACTGACAGATATCCCCCGGATATCCAGCAAGCCGCCGGACAGGTAATACCGGATCTTGTCGGAAGCTCCTGAAATTGACAGCTCATGGTGTTGGCTCCTTCCTTTTCTGGTAGCGATGTCATACCAGTTTACCGCCTCACCGGCATCATAGATTGCTTGTTCAGTCGCGGTCATAAACCCGGGCCGGCGCTCTTGTTTGAAGGCATAGAATTCGGATCCGGTCATGACCCGGGGCAGGTTGGTATGACTTTGGGAGGCCAGTTTCATATCATACGTTACACGCATGCTGCCCTTAACTCCTTGTTTGGTGGTAATCAGAATTACCCCGTTTGCTCCGCGGGAGCCGTAAATAGCGGCAGCAGAGGCGTCTTTGAGGATTTCAATGGATTTGACATCATTGGGGTTGATATCCATAATGTTGCCCCGGTAAGGAACGCCGTCAACGATCAGCAAAGGAGCATTATCGGCTTTGATAGAGTTCCGGCCCCTAATCATGATCGATTGGCTGGGTTCGGCCCCTGCTGACGAAGTCTGTACCATTACCCCGGGAACAATGCCTTGTATGGCTTGCGCGATATTGACATTAGGAATCATTTCCAGCCGCTCCCGGGGAACAGAGGCAACGGTCCCGGTAAGATCGCTTTTTCGCTGTACGCCATATCCGACCACCACGACTTCCTCCAGCGCCTTTTCATCTTCTTCCAGCGTAATTTGGAGGGTGGTCTGATTTTCAACAGGAATCTCTTTACCGATATAACCGACGTAGGAGAAAACCAAAATAGCCTGCTCGGTGACGACATCCAGGCTGAAATTTCCCTGGGCGTCGGTGATCGTACCTTGCTGCGTACCTTTTACCAGGACACTCACACCCGGCAAGGCGTCCCCTTTTCCATCCGTTACGCGTCCTTTTACCGGGAGGACAAGCGCTTGCAGCGGTTCAGGAGGAATTGCCGACGAAGCTTCCGGCTTGTCCTGCAATATAATGGTCTTGCCCTCCTGCTGAAAGCTGAAAGGGGTATCCCGTAAAAGCAGTTCCAGCGTCAGCTGAACGGTGCGGGTTTCCGTTGCCAGCGTTATTCCCTTATAGGGGGTAACCTTAGGTGAGAGGTAAAAAACATTGTATCCGGACTCTTTCTGAAGTTTTTGAAGCGCATGTTTCAAAGAGGTATTCTCTACCCCGAAGGTAATGCGCATCTCCCGTATATCCTGGGCCCGGCTGATATCTGCCAATATGACTTGCAGACTGGCAAGTAAGATGATGAAGCTGTACAGGCTGATTTTCATAAGGGTATAAAAATGAGGCCGTATCTTGCTTTGCCAAGGGGCAAAATGCCTCCATCTTGCAAAAGCTGAATTTTTTTGCATTATTTGTAATGTTTAAAGGTTCCAGTAATTTTTGAACAAGACTCCTCATTGCTTTCCACGGCCGGAGGAGTTTTTTTGTTGGTGAATTAGGGGGGGATGCCTGAATTAATCATGTGAATGGGTTTAGAAAATGGCTATTATTGGTTTAGAAACATTTTTCTCCTGTTATCAATACCTCCTGGCCCGTTAAGGTGTATCGGGTATTACTGGTAGCCGTCAATATCCGCAGGACTTCTTCCAGGGTTTCCGTACCCGAGAACCGTCCGGTAATAGGGCACTGTTTCAGGCCCTGATTTTCAAAAGTCACCTGTATCCCGTAGCGAATACCGATCTGTTCGGCCAGGATCCCCAAAGGAATTTCATCAAAGGTCATATCGGCTTGTACCCAAACGATCGCATCTGCGGTGTTCAGTGTTTCTTCTTTCGCCGCGGTCAGGGTTTCGGTGTTATAGACAATTTGCTTGTCCTCCGTTAATACCGCGATTAATTGTTCTTCATCTTCTACTTTTACTTTCCCGCGGGTCACACTGACTGTGATGTCTTTTTGTCCGGGCCAGGCCTTGATGTTGAAGCTCGTGCCAAGTACGGTCGTTTTAACTTTTCCGGAGTAGATAATAAAGGGTGATTCGGGATTATGCGCTACGTCGAAATAGGCTTCCCCGGTAAGGGTAACTTCTCTTTTGCCATTTTTGAAGCCTGCGTCGTATTCCAGGTGGCTGTCGCCGTGCAATACGACCGAGCTTCCGTCCGGCAGCGTTATAAAGCGGTTGGCGGGTGTCGTCGGTTCCGCACGGGCAACCGTAACCGGGGAAAGCGCGGTGTTTTTAGTTGTTTGAATGGTGTTGAATACCAGCGCCCAGGCAGCTCCGGCCGTAACGGCGATCATTGCCGCGAAGCGAACATATTTCCTTTTATAGAAAGGCGTTTCACGCTGCTGTATCCGTTTCGAAATAGCTTCCCGGATGCGGATATCCAGTCCGTCTATTTGAGCATCTTCCAGTAAATCCGACATTTCCGGAGCAGCCGAAAAAAGGGCATAGTATTTTTCGATCGCCTTTTGTTCCTCGGTGCTAGCAGTACCGTTGAGGTACTTATTGACTAGCTTCCTGAATTCAGTTGTGTTTTCCTTTGCCATTAATTCAGTAGCTGCTTTATATAGGTAGTATACTTTTGTGCAAAAGTGTACTACGCCCGGCGTTAATTTTTTTCGCAGATTGTCAGGGAGAAAGAGGCAGGCTGCTTATAGAAGGAATGATGGCGCAGCGCCAAACGGCCGGAAAACTTTTCTTACTAAACGGGAGTCAATACAGCCAACACCCCGATCAGGAGCTTCGATACAACTGACCGTAAGCTTCCCTGGGCTGTATTCAGCTGATTTTGAACCGTTTTCTGGGAAATTTGAAGTTCTTCGGCAATCTCTTTGGTAGATAGACTCTCCAAATACCGCAACCGGAAAATTTCCCTGCGCTTTTCCGGCTGCAGCTCAAGCCAGTGCTGTATGGTTGTCAGCAGCTCTTTTAAGAAATAGGTAGAATCCGCCCCCTCCGGAGCAATGGCCATGTACGCCAGTGGTTCTTCAAATACAGGCAACTTTTTGTGCTTTTTGTACCAGGTGAATACCTGATAGCGTACGGCGGTCAGCAAATAGGGGTAAAGGGCTTCGATAGTTTTCTTGCGACGATTCATCCACAGGTCAACGAAAATCTCCTGCACCAGATCCTCACAAAGCTCCGTATCTCCAAGCCGTTTAAAGGCCGTATTGAAAAGTAATTTCCAGTAACGATTGTAGATTTCATCAAATGCTTCACGTACACCGTCCCGTAACAAGGTCGTCAGTTGTTGATCCGTATGGTTGTTGAGATGATCCATCTTGAAACTAGCACGCAAGCATAGAAAACGAAACCGGTGAATAGCAGTCAATTGCCCCTTCAAACGCCTGTCAAAAATTGTAAACCTTACAGGTAGGAGGTGTCGGGGACTGACACTCACTATGCAAAAGTACACATCTAACCGGTTTTACTTTGTTAAGAAATTATTAGGGATTTTGCCCGGCAGTCAGAAGAGAAAAGGGTTGTCTCTCAACCCAGCTCCTTTTCAGGATCCCAGAAGTATTTCGGGAAATCGGCGATCTTATTGTTTTTAACAGGAATATTCTCACTCATAAGACGTTCGGTCATGGTTGTGCCGGTTTCAAAGGCGGCTGCCCCCGACAAAACGCCCTGGCTGTTGACGACCCGGTGGGCCGGAACATCCGTACGGCCTGCAAGCGCATTCATCGCCCAACCTACCATCCGGGCGTTTTTGGTGCCCAGGTATCGGGCGATAGCGCCGTAGGAGGTGACCCTTCCCACGGGTACCAGTCGAACTACCTCGTAAACATCTTCAAAAAAACTACCCGCCATTGCGTTGTCGTACCGCCTCCGCTTCCACCGCCAGCTGTTCGTACCATTCTTCACCATACGCACGGATCAGAGGCTCTTTCAGGAATTGGTATACCGGTACTCCCAGGTGCTCACCGAGCGTACAGGCATCCTTACAGATGCTCCAGCGGTCGTAGTTCAGGGCATGATACTGTTCATATTTCGTAACCCGTATCGGGTACAGATGGCAGGAGAGGGGTTTTTTATAGGTTATTTTTCCATCAATCCAGGCTTGCTCGATGCCGCATTTCAACATCCCCCGGTCGTCGTAAATGGCATAGGCGCATTCCCTACCGTCGATGATCGGGGTTACGTAATCGCCTTCCCAATCGGTGGTATAGACGCCCTGTTGGTTGATCGCTGCCTTTCCGGCTGCTGATAAATAGGGTTCCACCTGTTCATAGATCGCCGCCAGAATGGGGAGTTCATCTTCCTCCAGCGGAGCGCCGGAGTCTCCTTCCACACAACAGGCGCCTTTACATTTCTCCAGGTTACATACAAAAAACTGATCAGCGATATCATCACTTACACAGGTATTGTCAAGCAGGATCATGAATGTTTTCTCATAATTAATTGGAAGGAATTTTTAATTTCTGCCCGATTTTAACACCATCGACTGTCAGGTTATTGAAGGTTTTCAGCGCCTGTATGGTAGTATTGTATTTTTTTGAGATACTGAACAGTGTTTCTCCTTTTACCACGGCATGTACGA
This sequence comes from Telluribacter humicola, assembly GCA_040394475.1. GTDB lineage: Bacteria > Bacteroidota > Bacteroidia > Cytophagales > Spirosomataceae > JBEBSD01. The sequence continues at coordinate 9,615 of JBEBSD010000002.1, forward strand.
CAGGTTGTGCGGGCGCTGCAGGTGCAACGGACGAAACACCGGCTGCCTGGCTGACCATCAGCCGCTGGCCGATAGGCAGGTTATCAGAAATGGTCATATTGTTTAACGTCAGCAGTTCGGTGATCGTCATTTCGTACTTCTTGGAAATACTGTAAAAAGTTTCTCCTTTTTCTACCGTATGATGGGCTGTCGCAACAGCCGGTTTGGAGACGACCGGTTCGGTTTTGGCAGGAACGGGGCTTGTGGTTGCCGCAGTGGTATTGTTGGTTGCCCCGGCCGAAGGAGGGGGGCTATAGGCAGGCTTCGCATCCTCCTGACGGGGACGAGGGGTTCCGGCTGATGCAGCAGGTGCATCTTCCCGGACAATGACAATTCTGTTGTTGGAGCGCGTTTCCGGGGTTTTGATTTCAGCAGTTGTAGTCACCTCTTCTTCGGGGGTTTCCACACGACGGCTGGAAGCAGTTGAAGGTGCGGTAGGAAGGGGGGCAGGTTGCTCGACAGCAGACGGTTCGGCAGATGGTTTGTCTGCCAGTTTGGGCGTATACCGTCTTCTTTCGGAGGGATTCCTCGGAATGACAGGCGCTGCGGAAGAGACGGTTTTGGTGGCTTCTGCTGCAACTTCCCGGGCAGGCTCGTCATTCCCGGCCGGTGTCGGCGTGGTTTCTTTGGGCGTATAATCGGCAATCGGTTCCGGCGCTTCCGCTGCAGGCGGGGTATACGGCCTTACCGGTGCGCCGGTATCAATAACTTTGACCGGAATACTGGCCGGGCGCCGCTTGGTCAGCCACATCTGGCGACCGGTTTCCAGGGGTGCGTTCCGGCTGGTAATACGGTTGTACCGCAACAGATCCTTGAGGCGCATGCCGTAAAGCTGTGAGATGGAATGCGGGGTTTCCCCGTCACGGACGGAATGGAAGGCTACCGCGGCTTTCCGGTTTTTCCGTGCCAGGTAGTAAACCTCACCCGGTACGACGGTCATCGAGACATCCATATCGTTGAATTTCCTGAATTTGGATGCTGATACCTTTCCTGCTCTGGCCAGGGAATTCGGATAATCGCCGGCACGGCCCAGGATACCAGGCAGGCCGTTAATATCGTAAAGGGTATGCGGGTTATTGCCCGACGGCTGACGTGCCGATTTTTTCAGGATCGGGTAACCGATATCATCCAGGTCGTATTTGCTGGCCAGCGTGTTGTCACTTTGCACAAGCGACAGGTTTTCCCGTACATTCTGGACCTTGCTGGAGGCGACGGGTATCGTCAGAAAATAATCTTTGTCGGTCGGGATGCTGTTTCCGTTCAGCCAGCGGTTGTACCCTTTCAGGTCGGATACGCTGATTTTCAGTTCATTGGAAATTTCCTCCAGACGGCGGCCTTTTCCAATAGGAGCCTCCACCAGGGTAATGGCATTTTTAGAACGGTAACGGTCTAAGCCCGCCTCGAAAGCAATCTTGTAGGCAAAGAAGCGCAATACATACCGGTCGGCGCGGCCGGTCAGGCTGATATCGTGGGCATTCGCCCAGTTATCCGGGATTTTATCCTGGACGCCCGAGATACCGAGATAATAGGAGAAAAGAGAAGAAACCCAGTTATTGTAGGTCTGGTTGCTACGCTTGAGATAGGCTGCTGCGGCACGGGTAGAAGCCGAAATGTTCTTACGTTCATCCACGTGATTGTCCACGCGCAACCCCAGTTCCCGGGCCGTTGCGTCCTTAAACTGCCAGAAACCTACTGCCTTCGAAGAAGACACCGCGTCGGGGATCAGGGAACTTTCCTGTGCGGCAAGGTACTTGAAATCAATCGGGACCTCTTCGTCAATGAATACTCCCTCGATAATGGGGAAATAGAGCAGGGCACGTTCCAGTTTTTCTTCCCAGTATTTTTGGTTGATCATCAATACCTTGATGTCCGAAGCAATAATACTGCGGGCGCTATTGTCGAGGCGGACGTTAATGCCGCCGAACGGAACTTGCGCAGGGACTTCCGGGTAATGCTGGGCGTTGAGGGGCAATACACTTCCAAAAGCTGCTGCCAGCAGCAGGATTACAAATTGCTTCCAGGTATTTCTCATCTCATAATAGAATTAGTTGGGGTCAAAAATCTACATTTTTCTGACCATTATAGTTTCTGTAATAGCATTATTCCATCCCTTACCGGCAATAACAGATTCCTGACCCGGGCATCCGAATGCACTTTCTGATTGAAATCCAGCAGGGCTTTCGTGTCTTTATCGGGTGTCTGACCCTCCCGAAAGGCCACCACTTTCCCACTCCACAGAACGTTATCAGCAATAATCAGGCCACCCGGGCGCACTTTACCGATGATCAGATCAAAATACAATCCGTAACTGGCCTTATCGGCATCTATGAACACCAGATCGAACACTTCATCAAGTTCCGGAATCAGTTCGGCGGCTTTTCCGATGCGTAAGTCGATCAGGTGGCTTTTACCCGCTTTTTCGAAATAGGTCCTGGCGAAACCTTCCAGTTCTTCGTTGGCTTCCAGGGTGATGATCTTTCCGTCTTCTGCGAGGCCCTCTGACAGGCAAAGCGCAGAATACCCGGTAAACGTGCCGATCTCCAGGATCCGGCGGGGGTGGACCAGCCGTGACAAGAGCGCCAGCAGCCTTCCCTGCACCTGTCCGGAAAGCATCCGTGGTTTAAGGATTTTGGCATGAGTTTCCCGGTTCAGCGCGCTTAGTACTTCACTCTCAGCCTCTGTATGGGCTGCTGCATACGTCTCAATTTCCCGGGGCAGGAGTTCCATGGTTAATGACTTTAGGTCCTTCAAAAAGGTAACGAAATAATTTCCGATGCATTTTGACCGGTTGCCATAACTTTTAGTGGGTAAGGCGGAGCAGGTACTGACCGTATCCGCTTTTCATGAGTGGCTGCGCGAGCGTTTCCAACTGACCGGCTGAAATAAACCCTCTCCGGAAGGCTACTTCCTCGATACAGCCGATTTTCAGCCCCTGTCGTTCTTCGATCACTTGTACAAATTGCCCGGCCTGCATCAGCGACTGAAAGGTGCCGGTGTCCAGCCAGGCGGTGCCGCGGTCCAGTACGCCTACTTTTAAGTTGCCTTCTTTCAGATATTGTCTGTTGATATCGGTGATTTCCAACTCTCCGCGGGGGGAAGGCTGAATGTTTTTGGCAATTTCCACGACACGGTTGTCATAAAAATACAACCCGGGAACCGCGTAGTTGGACCGGGGATGCTCCGGTTTTTCTTCTATGGAGACGACGTTATTGTCGGCATCGAATTCTACTACGCCGTAGCGCTCGGGATCGTGCACCTGGTAAGCATAGATGACCCCGCCCTCGGGGTCGTTATTCGCTAAAAGCAGTTTGGATAAGCCGGAGCCATAAAAGATATTATCTCCCAGGATCAGTGCGACCTTGTCATCCCCGATAAAGTCTTCTCCGATCAGAAACGCCTGGGCAAGTCCGTCGGGGGAAGGTTGTACGGCGTACTGAAAAGAACAGCCGATGCGGCTTCCGTCGCCCAGCAGTTTTTCAAAATGAGGTAAATCATGCGGGGTGGAGATGATCAGAATTTCCCGGATTCCCGCCAGCATCAGGATAGAGAGCGGATAATAGATCATCGGTTTGTCATACACCGGCATGAGTTGTTTGCTCACCGCCAGTGTTAACGGATGCAGTCGTGTGCCGGAACCTCCGGCGAGTATAATTCCTTTCATTTACCGCTGTGAATACATGTTTTCGTAATATGACTGGTACTGGCCACTCGTTACCCCTTCGAGCCAGGATTTGTTAGCGAGGTACCATTCCACTGTTTTGGTAAGTCCTTCCTCAAATTGCAGGGAAGGCTCCCATCCCAGTGTCTGTTGAAGTTTGGCGGCGTCAATAGCATAACGCAGATCATGTCCGGCCCGGTCGGTTACATACGTAATCAGGCGTTCGGAAGTCCCTTCGGATTTTCCGAGCTTTTCGTCCATAATCCGGCATAACAGCTTTACCAACGCAATATTGGTCCACTCGTTATGCCCTCCGATGTTATAGGTTTCACCGGTTACTCCTTCATGAAAAATGACATCAATTGCACGCGCATGGTCAACCACATAGAGCCAGTCCCGGACGTTTTCTCCTTTTCCATAAACGGGAAGAGGCCGGTCGTGAAGAATGTTGTTGATCATCAGTGGGATCAGCTTTTCTGGGAAGTGGTTGGGGCCGTAATTGTTGGAGCAGTTGGAGAGGACAACCGGTAATTTATAGGTATTGTAATAAGCCCTTACAAAATGATCAGAAGCGGCTTTGGAAGCCGAATAAGGCGATTGGGGGTCATAGGAAGTGGTTTCCGTAAAGAAGTCCTCCGGATCGTGCAGGTCCCCGTAAACCTCGTCGGTAGACACATGGTAAAAGCGCCGGCCTTCCGGCTGCCCCCCCCAGCTTTTGCGCGCCGCATTCAGGAGGTTGACCGTCCCGACAACATTGGTCATCACAAACGCCATCGGGTCGGAAATCGAACGGTCCACATGGGATTCTGCTGCCAGGTGGATAACCCCATCGTATTGTTCTGTCTCAAATAGGTGATCCAGGAAAGCTGCATCCCGGATATCGCCTTTAACAAAGGTATAATTAGCTGCCGTTTCTATATCCTTCAGGTTTTCAAGATTTCCGGCATAGGTAAGCGCATCCAGGTTATGGATCTGGTACCCGGGGTACCGGGTAACGAATAAGCGGACCACATGCGACCCAATGAAACCAGCCCCTCCTGTGATTACTATTTTTTTCGACATGTTTAATTTTGTTCAATGGATAGTTGGGTGCCTGTTCGCTGCTGCCAGCGCCAGGAATCTGAAAGCGCATCAGAGAGTGTTTTCTCCGCTTGCCAACGGAGGATTTGCCTGCTTTTGTCGGCTTGCGCGTAAATCTGCTCCACATCTCCCGGGCGCCTTGGCGCTATATAATAATTGAGCTTCAGGCCGTTCACCTGCTCGAAGGTATGGATGAGTTCCAGCACACTGTGTCCCTGGCCGGTCCCTACATTGAATACGTCGTAATAGGTTTTGTTCCTGCTTTCCTGCAGCAATTCAATGGCTTTGACATGCGCCTTGGCCAGGTCCGCGACATGGATGTAATCGCGGATGCAAGTGCCGTCAGGGGTGTTGTAGTCATTTCCGAACACGGCCAGCTTTTCACGGAGACCTGCTGCCACCTGGGTCAGGAAGGGAACCAGGTTACTGGGGGGACCCAATGGCAGTTCCCCGATTTCAGCTGAAGGATGCGCCCCGATCGGATTGAAGTAACGCAGGGAAATGGCCTTAAAGGGGACCCCCGAAGCAACGTAATCTCTTATGATCTCTTCCCCGATCGATTTGGTATTGCCGTAAGGAGAAGTGGCCGGCTGCAGCGGTGTGTTTTCCGTAACAGGCAGTTCGCCGGCTTGTCCGTAGACCGTACAAGAGGAAGAAAATACCAGGTTGGATACCTCGTATTTTTCCATTAAAGCCATCAGCGTGATCAGTGACCCGAGGTTATTATGATAATAGCTGAGCGGTTTCTCAACCGATTCGCCAACTGCCTTGTACGCAGCAAAATGGATCACTCCACCGAACTGATGGGTGCGGAAAAGCGCTTCCATTGCGTCGCGGTCGTTGCAGTCCAATTGGTAAAAAGGGAATCGCCTGCCGGTTATTTTCTCCAGACCATCCAGCACCTGCAGGTTGGAATTATAAAGGTTATCCACAATTATGGGTTCGAAACCGGCCTCATATAGTTCTACGACCGTATGAGACCCGATAAATCCTACCCCTCCCGTAACAAGAATTTTCATGTAAGATGACTTGTGAATAGTAATAATCGTTTTTACATTGCGGGCAAAAGTAAAAAATTTGAAAGCCATAAAAAAATAGTTTTTGCCTTGCGGGCGATTCGCTAAAAAGGAAAAGGATGACGGACAAGGAAATAAAGGCGCTGGTTTCACTGCTGGATGATGAAGATCGGGAAGTAACTGCTTTGGTGGAGCGAAAGATCCGTTCCCTGGGCAGTGGCATTATCCCCTTTCTGGAAACGCAGTGGGAGGAGAGTTTTAATCCCCAGCTTCAGCGCAGACTGGAAGACCTGATTCATGATTTGCAAATGATGGGGATGGTCGACCGGTTGAAGGCATGGAAAGAGGGAGGCGCCCTGGATTTACTGGAAGGGATGTGGATACTGGCCAGCTATCTCTATCCGGAACTGACCTACAATAAACTGAGCGAAGATATTGAGCAACTGTACTATGAAGTATGGCTGCAGTTCAGGGAGTCGATGAACCCCAATGAACAGGTCAAGCTGCTGAACAATTTGTTTTACACGCAGATGGGATTCGGCCCCAATACCAAGAACTTTCATTCACCGGCCAATTCCATGATCAATATTGTGCTGGAGAGCAAAAGGGGCAACCCGATTACGCTCTGTGTGATCTACATGCTGATCGGAAGGAAGCTGGGAATGCCATTGTACGGGGTAAACCTGCCGAACTTGTTTGTCCTGACTTATAAACAGGATAACCAGCAATTTTACATCAACGTGTTCAACCGGGGAATTATCTTCTCCAGGACGGATATCGAACATTACATTGTTCAGCTGAAATTAAAGCAGAACGAAACGTTCTATCAACCCTGCTCCAACCTGGATATCGTTCAGCGCGTGCTGCGGAATTTGATCTTGTCGTATGAAAAGGCCGGCGACAACGAGCGGATCCGGGAGGTGGAGACCATTCTGAGATCGATTGTCGATTAATAAGCCAGGGCCAGGCAATAACCGCCCATCCAATACAGCCGGGCGCTCACCCGGAAATGTTCGCTCCCGTTTTGTAAGCAGGCGACGAGGGTAGTCGCCTCATCCGGAAAGGGTTCTATCCGGATATGGTGCAGAAAACTGGTGCCCTTTTGTCCATACCACTTAAAAGCAGCTTCTTTGGCGCACCAATAGTGGCATAAAAGCCGGATGTCGTTCCGCGAGTGGGCTATTTCCTGGGGCTGAAGGAACTTGGCGGCCACCCGGAGCAGCTTTTCGCCGGGACGTTCGAGATCAATGCCGATCCGACCCGTGTAGCGCAGGGCGACCGCAACGTAGTCAACCGAATGGCTCATGGATATTTCAACGGAAGCGCCGGTAAGATAGGGCTTTCCATGCGGATCCTTGTAAATGCCCTGATACGGAATGCCGGCTTTCAGGCAAAGCGACTGTAAGGCGATGCGGCTGGCCAGCCACTCGCGTTGTTTCTGTGGATGCGAAATAGTACGCAGCTCACCGGTATCCGTACCTTCGGGCAAAAGGTCGAGGAGTTGTGTAAGGGGTTCGTCGAGTCTCCAGATTAGAAAATGACCATCAGATAATGTAATTTTGGTGGAAACAGGCGGCATCGGCGTGACAGGTTCGTAGGTTGGTAATCGGTGCTGCAAAATAAAGGATAATGCAGTGAAATTCCAGTAATCGGGAGTACTGCTTGCGTGCGTATGATGAAAGTTCAAAAAATTGATACGTTTTCGGGACACAGGGATTGTGTGTATACGATGATCGGTTCGGGGAGCCGTTCGGGCTTCTATTCGGCGGGCGGCGACGGGATGGTAATTGCCTGGGACCTGACGAAACCGGACCTGGGTGACCTGGTAGCCCGCGTAGGGGCGTCTGTGTATGCCCTGGTCAGGGACCCGGCAACGGGGAATTTGTGGATTGGTCAGAATTATGAAGGGGTGCAGGTAATCCAGCCGGAAACCCGAAAGGAAATTACTTCGGTTCGCCTGACCAGCGCGGCTATTTTCGATATGCTGATCCATGAAAAAAATGCCTACCTGGCCTTCGGGGATGGGGTGATCGGGGTAGTTGACGTGGAGACGGTGGCGGTGCGCAAACATGTACGGACCTCCCGGCAGAGTACAAGGACGCTGGCATTGAACCCGGCGGCAGGGCACCTGGCGGCGGGGTTCAGTGACTGGAACGTACGGATATTCGACGCGGAAAGCATGGAGCCGGTCCATAACCTGGCGTCGCATGGAAATTCTGTGTTTACCGTGACGTATTCTCCGGACGGGAACCTGCTGTTTACGGCAGGCAGGGATGCCCGTTTGAAAGTATGGGATGTAACGAACGGCTACCAGCTGGTAGCGGACATCGTTGCACATATGTATGCGATCAACCACGTGGTATTCAGCCCGGATCACACCCTGTTTGCCACCTGCAGCATGGATAAATCGATTAAGGTCTGGGATGCGAAAAGTCTGCAGTTGCGGAAAGTGATTGACCGGTCGCGTCACGCCGGCCACGGGACATCGGTGAATAAATTGCTGTGGTCCGCCTATAACAATTACCTGCTCTCCTGCAGCGACGACCGGATGGTTTCGGTCTGGCAGCTGGAAGTGTGATGGCGGTTAAGGTTTATTTTATATTTTTGCGTAGTTTTCAACCCATATACTTATGAAAGTTTCCGCATCTGATATTAGGAATCAGGCATTTGAAAAAGTGTTCAGAGGGTTCAGCCCTGAGCAGGTGGACAGCTATTTGCAGGCGTTGTCAAGGGAATGGGAGCGGCTTGCGAATGAAAACAAAATGTTGCGGATGCAGCTGGAGATTGCCGAGAAAGAGTTGGGCAGGTTGAAAGATGTCGAAATGACGTTGTTTAAAACCCTGAAATCGGCGGAAGAAAACAGTACCAGGATTACCGAACAGGCGCATGAGCTTGCCGAAAAATACCTGCAGGAGTCGAAACTGCAAACGGAAGATCTGTTGGGAGAAGCGAGAAAAAAAGCCGGAATGCTCTTGCAGGACGCAGAAAATAAAGCGAAATACCTGAAGGAAGAGGCGGTTAACGAGCTGAAAAATTACGAGCGGGATTTCAAAGCGATGGAAAAGTACCGTGACAGCCTGATCGGGCAATTGCGGGTACTGATCGGAAATGCCACCGAAACAATTGAACGGTACGAGAAGAAATTCCCAAGGGAGTCGTTCCGGGAAAAAGTAGACGAACTGCTGATCCGTCAGAACGATGAGGAAGATAAGCCGGAATTGAAACCGAGGCGGGGTTCCAGAAATCCGGCGTTTGCCCGTAAGAATGAAGAAACTACCGAAACGAACGATTGATTAATCAAAAAGAGCTTGGGAACCATTTCACTCGAAGGACTGGAGTTTTTTGCCTATCACGGGTTTTACGATGAGGAGCAAAAAATCGGGAATAAATATGCGGTTGATATTCACCTTTCCGTCGACCTTAAAAAGGCCGGAAGTTCGGACATCCTGTTGGATACCGTGAATTACGAACGGGTCTACAAAATCGCTGCTGCAGTCATGCAGGAAAAGGCAAAGTTGCTGGAGCACATTGCTTTTAGTTTGATCGGGCACCTGCGGCATGAATTTCCTGCTATCACCGGAGTAATGGTGAAGGTTTCGAAGTTTAATCCCCCTATCGGCGGGGTCTGTAAATGTGCGAGTGTCACACTGGAAGGGTAGTCCGCGGGATTACCGTGTAAGGGTTCCCCGGTACAGCGCCGGCCAGTTACCGTACAACTCAAGCACTGCCGTGGTCCCGTCGGGAAGCTGTACGGGAAGTTTCCGGACGGCATTGGGCGCCTGAAAGGAGTCAAGCGCCAGGACGGCGATCTGGTCCTGGTTGACGACGGCGGTTACAAAAGGTTCTTTGCTGTGAGCCGCCCGTACGGCCCGGCCGGTCTCCGGTGTTTTCCAGATCCCGTTAAGCTGAACCGGTAAGTCCTGCAGCGTACCGCCGTTCAAGATAGCCTCTACTTGTTTCGCCATCCAGTTACCCAGCACAAAATAGTCTGCCGGATAGTTCCAGTACCTCGGGCTTTCCGGGCCTGTGGTGGCCGGAAAGGGGGAACGGCCGTCAGCCGGATACCACCGGGCTCTGCCCGGGAATGCTTCCGGATGGTAATTGTTTTCCCCCCTGCCCCAGGCCTGTGAATCGTGCCAGACATAATAGCCGTCGGCAGTGATGAGGGAGAACAGGGCCAGGCTTAGCGCCTGACTGGCAGGCATGGTTTCGAGCTCGTAGAAAACCAGCTCCCCTGCGGGATCGGATGTACGCACATGCCAGGGGACGGCGGGGTCCTGATAAAGCGGCATGTGGCGGTTCCAGGCGTACCAGAGCACTTTATTGTTTTGCTGAAAGGGGATCAGTTTGTTGATGCGTGATGCATGAACGGCCGACAGCACCAGGTAATTATTGGGGGTATTCCCGTCGGCGTCGCCGGCATGAATCGGCCGGGGATAGACATCGACCGGAGATACATTGAGATAGTTCCCCAGGAAATCACCATCAGCAGCTTTTTCAAAGTTGGGGTGATTCGGCCGGGGGGCGTCATAGTCGCTCAGGAAATGAAGGGGACGGATGCCATCCTGCTCAAAATTAAGATTCTGATAAGCCGCCCCGCCCCAGTAGTCGAACAGGTATACAGCGGGGTGATTCTCCCGGATACGTTTGGAAAACCAGATAAGCCGCTGTTTGACTCCCGGGCTGTACCGGCGGTGCCAGAATTCGAAATCGTATGCGAAGGCCCCGATTTTCCCCACCCTGTCGGCAAAAGCTTCCACTTCCTGCCGCGGGAGGCGTTCAAACCAGGCCTGGTCCCGGTCCCCGAAAAAACCGGGATATTCCGTCCAGTGTTGTTGTTCGGGTGGGACGTCCGGTTCCCAACGCGGCAGATGGGTGATACCATGGCGGAAATAACGGGCGACCGGCACGTCGGCATTCAACCGGTACTGCATGACCAGCTTGCCCGCTACCGGGTCGAATTCGGGGAACCGGGTGTCGAACCAGGGGGAAAACACAGGAGACGGGTTGAACCAGCCCGGCGTCTCTACGCGTGTGAGCCGTCCGTCCGGGGGTTCCGGAGGGCCTACAGGGTTAATCCAGACCGCCTGCTGACGGGAAGTACGGTTGCGCAGGTTGTTCCACCAGTCTGAATAAGGCGCATCTATCCAGCGGGCATTAATCGTATACAGATACCCCGGCCTTACTTCCAGGCCCTTTTCCAGATGCGGGACGACGATACCATCTACCAGGTACGTACGTGTCCGGAGATCGCGATAGTCGGCGAAATCCTTCAGGTAGAAACGCCCGTCCGATTCCGTTACCCGGACATCCAGTAGATCGTCGTCGCTTCCGTGGCGGAACCAGCGGGAGGTATCGGCAATTTCCTGGTTTTTTGCGGCATTGTAATAAAAGGAAGCCGCCGCCGTGCACGTGGTGTCGTGCTTACTTTGTATCCGGATAATCGTTTCGCCGGATGACAGCCCGATCCCGGGGACCCGGAGCCAGGAACCCGGGAGCTGAAACGTTTCGTTGACTGCAATGACGGTGTCATTCCGGTATAGCTGGACGGAAAAGGGGAGGAGCCCGTCCCCGGGTGCGTATAACAGGAACCGGAGTTCTTTGCCGATTTGCCGGTATTGCCGGATAACGAGCCCGCACGGAGCAACGGCGGAGTCAACGGGTATCGCGAGCGGATAGGCGCTCAGCTGTACTTGCGGGCTCTGTGAGGGGCCGAAGCGCTTCCAAAGAAAAAAAGTGGCCACCAGAAGGCCACTTGTCAGCAATAATGTCAGAAATGGAATTACTTTTTTAAAAGAAGGCATTGCCTGTTCGCTACATCAATGGATGATTACCACCAGCGGTAGAACAGCCCGGCCGACGCGCTAAGATTTGCCGTACCATTGGTGATATATTCGTATTTAAAGAAATTTTGTCCATAGCGTACGGCCAGGTCCAGCCCAATGGAACCATCCTTTTTAAACAGGAACCGCGAACCAACCCCTCCGCTCAACCCAAAAGTAATTTGTTTTTTCTGATCGGCAAGGGTGCCGTAATAATTAATGTAATTATTGAAATGCGCTCCGGCGCCGAGCTGGACGTAGGGACGAATGCGGGCATCGACCGGTGTGAGGTGGTAATTGACAAACCCCTGGACCGGTACATTGGAATAGGTACGGGTCTGGATAGCCGAAACATCTTCTTCGTCAAACTGGTAGATCGCCCGGGGCAATCGTTGCTGAAAATATAGCTTTCCTACCTCGCCGCCTATCGAAAAAGGGGAGTTGCGCAGTACCCATTCCAGGGAAAGAGAATAATTGGCTGCCGAAGCCTTGTCAATATACCCGTCTGACAAAGAGCCCATAGGGAGGGCAGCGGACCACCGGAAAGTAGCCAGATTATGGGTATACCGCTTATAGGGCGAATCTAAGGTATATAGATCAGGTCCTTTCTGTGCCTGCGCAGCCAGCGTAGCTGCCAGTATGAGGACGAACACTTGAATAATCTTCATATAAAACTTGGTGTTTTTGTTTTGTTGTGTTTCCGGAAATACACTTCCCGTACAAAGTCTCTGACCAGCCGGTTATCAGTACGTCATAGCAGGAACCGTGACAACCCATACGGACCGATAACCGTCTTGCCAATCACCGACAGCCGAAAGCCGATTGCTGAAAGCTGATAGCCGATAGCTGAAAGCTGATAGCCAAAAGCTGACAGCCAAATGACATACATAACCCTCGCAATCAATTGATCTTCAAATAAGCCGATTGTTCGAAAATTTTGTCAATCATTTGATTGGCGATCGTATTTTCGTACAGCCCTTCTCCCCGGATCTGGGAATTCCAGACAATTTTCAGCTGCTGATTAGCCGTATCTGCATTTTTAAAGTCCAGCATGTTAATCACCCAGTAAAGTTCCTGCACCTGCTGATAGGAATAATAGCTCGGATAGCCGTAGCCCCAGCCGCTATAGCCGCCCCAGTACCCGCCCCAGTAACCGCCTATAGGCGTCTGGATGACGTTCAGGTAAGTATTATTGACCAGTTGTACGGTGATGCCCACATCGGGATGATCGAGTGGCCCCACATATTCATACCCCATGGCTTTCATATTGTGGATCAGCCGGGTGAGCACGGTGAGATCGGTAGCGGTAAGCGAGGTGCCATTTCCCTGGTTGCTGGATACGTAAACCGAATCCACGATGCTAAAGGTTTTATATTGGTTAAAGTCAACACTTTTATCGCGGTTGGTAAAAAACACCTGGGATTCCTCCAGCGACAGGTCACCCACCGGATCCTTGGAGCAGCCATTCAGGAGGAGTACGCTACAGGCGCCCAACAGCAAAAAATTCAATTTTGAAAATAGCATATTTTGTACTTCTGTTAATGATGATGTAATAACGAAAAAAATAGTCAAATCGTTTTAAAACAGATTATTTGGGAATTCGGAACGGGTGAAAGCGTTCCGGATACAGGGAGAAGACCCGTTGCGCGCGGTTTTGGTTGGGATAATAGCGGGTTAAAGTTGCTTTTCTGAGCTTGCAGTAGTAAATTTCGACCAGAAATTTTTGACAGCGGAATGCAACTTTCCTTACTTGAGTATCTCCCCGAGTTAGACCAGCGTATTTATTTGGATGTGTTCGCCCAAAAAAAGGTAGATAAACGCACACGGCGGGTAAGTCTTTTGGTGTTGGACGGTCAGCAAGCGCCTCGTACGCTGAAAGTTAGATGCAACAGTAAATGGATTCCTCCTTTCCCGGACGGAACGGTTTTCAAGCTGGACCTGAGACTGGTAAGGGTTACCCGGAAAAGACCCTATTTCTCGGCTATCCGGAGTCGTCAGATTACCCGTGCTATAGAATTTTTTGATCACAACTTGAAACTGCAGCTATACCATACACGAAAAGTTTCGGGAAAAATGGGTATGCATAACCTCTATAAGACTCTATAGGTTGTACTTGTGACCGTTGCATGGACGGTCTATATTTTAACGATATTTTGTTCTCTGATACAGCATGGAAATTAAGGAGGAAACGCTTCGCATTATTGATTTATTAAACGACTGTTACGAAAGTGAAGAGGCCTGGCACGGGCCTTCTGTGGTCGCGTCTTTAAAAGACGTGCTGCCGCGGCTGGCTGAAGTTCGGATAAGTTCGAACACACATTCGATTGCAGAGATTGTCTATCATATGACGACCTGGAGGATTTTTGTCATCCGTAAACTTCAGGGAGACACGGATTTTGATGTGCAGGCGCTGGATAAGGACTGGAAGCGGTTTAATGTGGTTGATGATCTGGAATGGGAGGCCCTGCAAATGGAATTAAGTCTTTCCCAGGACGAATTGATCAATGAGCTGGAACAGGTGCAGGATGATAGTTTCCTGGAAGAGGTAGTGCCCGGGCGGGATTATACTTTTTATACGATGCTGCATGGGATGATTCAGCACGATCTGTACCATGCCGGACAGATCAGTCTGTTAAAAAGAGCCCTGTCATTGAGACGGTTGGAGGAAGAGGATGAATCGGACGATTATTTTGAAGGGAATCATTTTAACAGGGATTTCGATATTAATTAGGAGCGGGGTTATTTTTTGATTGAAAAGTTTCTTTATTAGCAATAAGATGGTTACTTTTGTTGATAAAACAATTAAAGTGAGTTAACAATTACGGTTGTGTATAACGTAATTTAACAATATTAAAGATAAAGTACAGTCTCCATGACTGTTCTTTTAATGGTGTGGATATATGTCGAAAAGCCTCTCGAAACTATCGAGTGGCTTTTTTGTTGTCTGCCCGTAAAACTTGCAACACAAAAAGCACTGGTCCGGCGAAAAAATGGAACACAGCGTACTCGGAGAAAAAACACTGTGAAAGTGGCGCTACACCTCTGTCAGTAGTGCTTTCAGACGGTCGTAAAAGCCTGTGCTTTTGAAGGTGAAGGTTTTGTGAAGAATATAATTGCTGATAAAACTGAACCCCATCCCGATGATGTGGCAGGTCATTTCGTTGACATTGATCGTCTTTCTGGCAAAAGGCAGCTGTAGCAGGTAGGTGGGAATGTGCAGCACGTCGCGCGAAACAGCGAGAGAACCTACTGCGAAAAACCAGGTAACTCCTCCCGAAAACAGCGCTACCATGACGAACTTTACCATTTCGCGCCGGGTCTGGTTGGTTTTCCGGGCATTAAAGGCAAACAGCTTGGTGAGAATAAAGCCTACAATCAGGGAAATGAGGTATGCCCAATTGATGGATACACTATAACTTACATCAAACCATTCCTGAATTAAACTACTGCAGATCAACTGTACCAATGCACCTGTACCGGCAACAATCAAGTAAGCTAACAGGTCTTTGCTGTTGAATATTTTTGAGGTATTGGAAGAACTCACCGGTAGGATATCGCAAATATATTTGCGCAATATTAGCCAAATAAATACAAAAGGACAGGATTTGCGGAAAATATCTTTAGACCGGTACGTAATGGAATGAAAGAGCGGCGCTAAGGTACCCAGGTAACTTTTGCGATTTTGCAGGGCACTTCGAGCCTTTGCAGAAAATGCTGCCAATAGAGTTGCCTGGAGGAAAGATGGTCGGTTGGTGATTTGACCTCCACCAGGCAGTAGTCAGTTGTTTTCCATAGGAGTAAATCCGGAAATCCACGGGCTTTTTCCCGTAGGTCGGTGGCCATTTCCAGTAAGATGGCGTGTAACTGCGGAACCGATAACAAGCGTACGAGGGTGAGCGTAATGGGCAGCAGGTTGTCGTACCAGGACACCATAACGTTCGCAATTCCCTGCTTCTCGGCGTAGGTTTGCCGCAACACGCGGGCCAGTTTTTCTGACGTGTCGAGATGCTTCAGTCTGAGCTGCAAGGCGTCTTTACGCTTCAGGTAGAAGTCCGGAAGGAAGAAATCGGAGGGGACGCGTTGGAGCGGGTGATGGATAGCCTGCACATTGGTATCATAGATAATATCCCAGAAGAGTAATCCGAATAACGCCCGCCAGGGGAGGTTCTCGGAGAAAACGGCGTCGTATCCCAGTGACTGATAGTAGGCCGCCGCCCCTTGCTCTACCTGGTACCGGTAAGTTTCCGAAACCGGGATGAGCTCGCCTGCCTGGAGAGCCTCCGTGGTCTGTTTGACTATCCGCTTCTGAGATTTTTCCAGTTTTCGGAGAAAATCGCTGCCAAAGTAATGCTCATCGGCATTTTGAGGAGCCGACCTGATTTCCTGACAGAGCTGCCGGGCTTCTTCCGCTAGTCCGAGCCTGAGCAAGAGCCTTGCCCTTCGTTCACGGGAAGGCGCCGCGTCGGTCAGCTGATAGAGCATAAGCGCCTGTTCGTAAAGTTTTTGCCGTTCCAGCCAGGCGGCTATTTTTAAGATTAGCCGGTGTAAGCTCCCCTGCGTAACGGGGCTCATGTCCCTGGCGAAACGTTCATACCAGTGGATAAACCAGCTATGGACGTCCTCCGGGGGGTGTGTCTGAGTGAACGTCTGGAACGTTTCATGCAACAGCGAAATTGTCAGTGAATCGTCGATCTCCCGGCGGTTTTGAAATTTAACGGTAAAGGAGGCTTCTTCAAAAGACTGGAAGCGGACGTGTCCCAGATCCCTGATGACAAACTCGGTCATGTCTTCGTGGCGGTTCCCAAAAAAGAGAAATTTCATCATCATGACTTCCGTTTCCCGGTTGACCTTTACGAGGTTCTCCGAAACGGTCACGGCGTCAAGAAGTAATTCCGGCGGGTAGGTATGCAGCAGCCACCGCAGGAGATCGGGTTTCCGGATGCTTTTCAGGGGCATCAGTTCCGGGTACAACCGGGAAGTCAGCTGTAAAAGCGACGGTTTGGTAAGCAGCGAGAGGATACGTTCAGTTTCCGGGGCATGCTCGCTGCTGACGGCTTCTGTAAACCCGGCGGCAGTGAGTTCATTAAGAGCGGATGGCAGGTCCCGGATTTCTTCGTACGCCAGTTCATCAACCTTAAAAAAGGAGCCTTTCCGGTTACTGAGGCGGACAAACAGGCACCGGCCGTCTTCCGACAGCTGCCTGAATTGTTCCAGAAACAGGACTTCAGACGGTACCAGGAGCGGACCGTACATGTTTTGGACGAACTCCAGCAGGTATTCGAAATAGTCGAGATAGTATTTAGGGGGTAATTGCACTGGTTTAGCGGATTCGTCTGCCATGCTGTTAACGTGTTTAAACTTTAAAAAGTACTATTATTGCCCGCTTTTGGTATTATCAGGAGGTAAAGTTGTAAATACTTGATGGCCTGTAGAATATATTGGCGGATTAAATTACATTTGCCCGTATATACATTAACTACAACCATTGTTTATGAGAACAATTGATACGTTCAATTTTTCAGGAAAAAAAGCTCTTGTACGAGTTGATTTTAATGTTCCGCTTAATGAAAAATATGAAATTACGGATGATACCCGGATAAAGGCTACCCTTCCTACGATCACAAAAATACTGGAAGATGGTGGTTCTGTTATCTTAATGTCTCATTTAGGAAGGCCAAAAGACGGGCCCGTAGAAAAGTTCTCACTCCGGCATCTGGTAGCCCCCCTTTCTATTATTCTTGGAAAAACTGTCAAATTTGCTGATGATTGTATCGGAGAAAGTGCCGTAACACTGGCTGCGACGCTGGCTCCAGGTGATATTTTGCTGCTGGAAAATCTTCGTTTTTATAAGGAGGAGGAAAAAGGCGACACCGGTTTCGCCGAGAAATTGTCGAAACTGGGTGATGTTTGGGTGAATGACGCTTTCGGGACTGCACACCGGGCGCATGCTTCGACTGCCGTTGTCGGCCAGTTTTTTCAGGACAAAGTGTGCGGCTATGTGATGCAGGCGGAATTGGAAAATGCCCAGCGTATCCTGGAAGATTCTGAGCGGCCTTTCACGGCCATCATGGGAGGCGCCAAAATATCGGATAAAATATTAATCATCGAACGCTTGCTGGATAAGGTAGATAACCTGATTATAGGAGGAGGCATGTCGTATACTTTTGCGAAGGCACAGGGAGGAATGATCGGGAATTCGTTGCTGGAAGCCGATAAGCAGGCGCTCACGCTGGAGCTGGTGGAGAAGGCAAAGCAGAAAAATGTGAAGTTATATTTGCCGTTGGATACGGTAATCAGTACGGATTTCAGGAACGACGGACCCCGGGAAACCGTTCCCGCCGGAGAAGTCCCCGATGGCTGGGAAGGATTGGATATCGGTGAAAAAACGATTAAAATTTTCTCCGAAGTAGTCGCAGAGTCAAAAACGATTCTTTGGAACGGCCCGATGGGGGTATTCGAATTCCCTAATTATGCGAAAGGTACCAATGCCATTGCGAAAGCAGTAGTGAAGGCTACGGAAGAAAACGATGCCTTTTCCCTGATCGGAGGAGGAGACTCGGCTTCTGCGGTCAATAATGCCGGCTACGGGGACAGCGTGAGTTATGTCTCTACAGGTGGCGGCGCTTTACTGGAGTATATGGAAGGAAAAGTGCTGCCGGGTGTAGCTGCGCTGAACGAATAACGGGATGGTTGCACATCTAGGGAGAATCGAAGGAGAAAGCTTCGATTCTCTTTGTCGTTGATACTGTAGGTGGTTTCCAATTGCAGGTTTTGAGCATGTTTCCGTTTTATGGTTTTCGATCACATAGCTATCACAAAAAGGATGTCTGATTATCAGTGGTTTGTGGCAAAAAAGCGCTTCCCTATCACATAACCATCACATAAGATTTCCGAGCTTGTCAACGTTAGACAACGCAGACGACTGCTCGCCAATTTCCTGCTCTGAATGGAAGTTTTTTTTAAACTCCACCCATTCACTTTCGTGGGGCTGCTTTACTAATTCGTCGACAAGTTCTATGAGTTGTAGCCCCGTCATCTCAATTTCGCTGTTAAAGTATTTTCCCCTATCCGATATATTGCCGGATATAGTTCCGACTGGTAAGAATGGCTGACTGGACGTCATGAATAGACCCCTCGTAGGCTTTGTCTTCTACCTCAATCACTACCGGCCCCCGATAGCGGACATCCGTGAGGGCTGCAAAAAAATGCCCCCACCGCACATCCCCTAATCCCGGGAGTTTGGGAGAATGGTACTCCAGCGGATTGGCCATGATCCCTACCCGGTCGAGCTTGTCCCGGTATAGCTTCACATCTTTCAGGTGAATATGGTGCAGGCGGTCTTTATAGGCGTATATGGGCTTGATCTCGTCCATCATCTGCCAGACCATATGAGACGGATCGTAGTTAAGTCCGAAGTGCCGACTGGGGATAATGTCAAAAAGTTTGTCCCAAATGGCCGGGCTGATCGCCAGGTTTTTGCCACCGGGCCATTCATCATCAGTGAAAAACATCGGGCAGTTTTCAATTCCGATGCGGATATTACGCTTTTCCGCATGTTTTACTATAGCAGGCCATACTTCGGCAAATCGTGCCAGGTTATCAGCCATGTTCCGTGACGGGTCCCTGCCGATAAACGTGTTCACCACCGGAACCGAAAGCCTGGCGGCGGCATCAATGACTTTGAGCAGGTGATTGATGTAAAATGCGGATTTGTCCGGATCCGGGTCAAGCGGGTTGGGGTAGTACCCCAGCGCAGAAGCGGATACACCTGCGTGCCGGAGCTGGTAAGCAATTTGGGATACCGCTTTATCACCAAGGCGGTCCACGTTGATATGTGTCACGCCTGCATATCGGCGGGTGTCGGAATTGTCTTCAGGCCAGCACATTAATTCAATACATTGAAACCCGTGGCGGCTGGCAAAATTTACTACGTGATCAAGGGAGAAGTCGGGTAAAATGGCACTCGCAAAACCTAATTGAAACATTATGTATCCAGTTTAATAGTGATTCTTCCCTGCAGACCGCCTGTGTGAACGGCCACGAGGGTGGTTCCTTTTGCAAAATAACCCCTTTTGATCAAATCGAATAATCCGAAGAGCATTTTCCCCGAATAAACCTGTTCGATGCGGATATCCCAGCGATTTTCGAAGTCTCGGATGAAATCAAGGAGTTCGGCCGTGTACCGGCCGTATCCGCCGAAATGATAAGCTGTTTGTAAATCGGGCTGACCGATACCCGGAAGCCCGGCGCCCGGAGGCCCGGCGCCCGGAAGCTGGTTTAGCAGGTGCCGGATGTCGTTTGCCAGAAAATCGCCGCCTTTCAGGACGGGGAAAACGATCGCGTCAGCGCCGGTTGCCAGGATGCCGGCGGCGGTGCCGCCGGTACCGGCGGGTACACAGTAGGCGTCCGGGGCGTAGCCGAGCTGGGTCACAGTTTCAGTCACCAGTTCCCCCACTCCTTGCAGGGCCAGAAAGTTACTGCCGCCCTCCGGCAGCCAGTAATGCCGGGGATATCGTGTTGTCAGGTGTCGGAAAACGGCCCCGTTTTCCTGTTGCCGGTACTCTTCCCGGCTGATGAAATGCAGCTGCATCCCTGCCTGATGGCAAAATTGAAGCGTAGGAGAGGAGCTCTCCCGCAATTCGTGGCCGCGCACAAGGCCCACCGTGTTCAGGCCGGTAAGTATGCCGGCCGCCGCCACGGCATACAGGTGGTTGGAATAGGCCCCGCCGAAAGTCAGCAGCGTGTCAGCGTCCAGGGCACGGGCTTTTTCAAGGTTGAATTGTAGCTTACGCCATTTGTTGCCCGATAGTAACGGATGAATCAGGTCGTCCCTTTTCAGAAAGAGCGCGACGCCCGCCTGGTCCAGCAACGGACTTTCAAGCGGCTGGAGGGGGGAAGGTAGCCGGGCTGTTAAAGAATTCATACCGTTTGGGCCGTCCGAACGGGCGGGTGGTGCTTCTTTTGGGTTGAAATTCACTTATTTTTGTGGCGGCAACAGTCGTTCTTACACGATGAGACTGCCGGATCGTAATGGAATTGATGCAAAATTATATCAGGCAATTTAAGGATTTTTTGCTCCTCGAACGTTCGCTTTCTCCTAATTCCGTGGAAGCCTATGTGCGGGATGTCGAAAAATTGGCAGAGTACCTGGAAATCATACACTGGACGGCGGATGTGCCGGCAATCTCTGAAAGGGAAATAACCGCTTTTCTACGCTATCTGACTGAAATCGGCTTATCGGCTTACAGCCAGTCCCGTATCGTGTCGGGAAACCGGGCGTTCTTCAACTATTTGTTGCTGGAAGACGTGATTCAAACGGACCCGACGGAACTGATCGAATCCCCGAAACTTCCACGGAAACTACCGGATGTGCTCGCTTACGAGGAAATTGTCGGGCTGTTGGAGGCGGTGGATGTTTCTACGGCCGAAGGAACCCGCAACCGGGCGATGCTGGAAGTGCTTTACAGCAGTGGTTTACGGGTTTCGGAGCTGATCAGGCTTCAGCTGACGCATTGCTTCTTTGACGACGGGTTCATAAAAGTAGTAGGAAAAGGAAATAAAATGCGCCTCGTTCCCATTGGCCGGGACGCCATACACCATATCCAGTTGTACCTGGAACACTACCGTAAAGGAATGGTGGCGGGCAAGGGAAATGAGGACATTGTATTCCTGAACCGTCGCGGAAAAGGATTGTCGCGTGTAATGGTCTTCCTGTTTGTAAAGGAGGCTGCCGCCAGGTCGGGTATTGCCAAAAATGTCAGTCCGCACACATTCCGGCATTCATTTGCCACGCATCTGATCGAGGGAGGGGCCAGTTTGCGGGCTGTCCAGGAAATGTTGGGCCACGAATCGATCACGACGACGGAAATTTATACCCATCTCGACCGGGATTACCTGCGGCAGGTGGTGACCGACTTCCATCCCAGGGCCTGACGAAAGGCCGTTGGAGAAGGTGCGGATAGGGTGGCGTTTATTTGTATTTTTTTTAGATGACGTTTGAATAATTGATTAAATGTTACGTTATTGCCGAAGAAAATCAGCCGGGGGAGCTCCTCCCTGTTACTTTCAGCATTTAAAACGTTACGAACAATCTGACCCGAATTCATGAAACTTGCTATTTATCAGCTGGATGCATTTGCCGACCGACTTTTTGCCGGAAATCCGGCCGTGGTTGTTCCCCTGGAAAATTGGCTGTCGGACGAGTTGCTGCAGCAAATAGCAGCGGAAAACAATGTGGCCGAAACGGCTTATTATATCCGGGATGAAGCAGGTTACCATATCCGCTGGTTTACACCTAAAGTAGAAGTAGACCTATGCGGACATGCGACCATGGCTGCGGCCTACGTGGTTTTCAATTATGGGGACCCCGGTTTGACGTCGGTCTCTTTTGATTCCAGGAGTGGTATGCTGCGGGTAGACAAAACGCCGGACGACGTTTATATCCTGGATTTCCCGCTGGATACGTATCAGGTGGCGGTGCCGCCCCCTGCCTTGCAGGAAAGTATGGCGCCATTGACGCTCAGTGAAGTTTATCGCGGAAAACTGGATTATATGGTGGTGTTGGAATCAGAAACAGAACTCCGGGAACTGAAACCGGATATTATTGTCTTGTCGACCATTCCGACGCGGGGGGTTATCGTGACGGCTCCGGGCGATTCTGTGGACTTCGTCTCCCGCTTTTTTGCTCCGCAATCGGGAATTGATGAAGACCCGGTTACGGGGTCGGCGCATACCACGTTAATCCCGTACTGGGCAAAGCGCCTGGGCAAAACAGAATTGCTGGCCCGTCAGATCTCGCAACGGGGAGGTGAATTGCAATGTAAGCTTCTCGGAGACAGGGTTTCGATCGGGGGCGGGGTCCGGCAATATATGACCGGTCAGATCGAAACGGAATAAAAATGCCTGAGGATTTGGCGCTACCGCTTTTTTAAACGCAGTTTGGACGTATTGGAAATCAGCAGGCCGGCGATGACCAGCAAGGTGCCGGCGCCGGTCAGCAGGGTGACGGGCTCGCCCATTAGCACCCAGGCATAATAAAACCCAAAAATAGGGCATAAGAATAACCACAGCGAAGCACGGATGGTGTCGGCTTTCAGCAGGTGAAACCAGCAGATCAGCCCGGCAATGGAAACGGCAACGCTCAGCCAAAGAACCGACTTCCAGAAAAGGGGGTCCAGGGTACTGTTTTGAAAGTCTGCAAAGCATAGCGTCACCGGAAGAAGGAGGATTCCCCCTATCAGCACCTGCCAGCCATTGATCAGTAAATTGGGTAATCGCCATTCTACAGCGGCATAGTACACGCTCGCTGCAGATACCACCACCATGCTAACCATCAGGATGACCAGTCCTTTGAGTGTTGTCTGCCCTGCATCCAACAGCGGATAGGTGGCGATCGCAACCCCTAGAACCCCTAGAACCAGCGCAGCGATCTCTTGGGGCGATGGTTTGCGACGGAGCCACAGGGTAGACATCAGGGTGATGAAAATAGGGTTGGTTGCGACGGCCAGGCTGCCGATACCGGCCGCCGTGAATTTCATTGCCCAAACATACAGTCCGAGGAATAACGTGGTATTCAGCAGTGCAAAGAGGCTGAGCTGCAACCATTCTTTTCCGAAGGGCAGCCGGTAATCAGGGCCTTTTTTGAACAGGTAGGTAAACAGCAGCAGCGGGATGCCCGCTATAAAGAAGCGAAGATTTGCCAGAATCAGTGGGTCGTTCTCCTGAATTCCCAGTTTGGTGGCCACAGAAGCAGATGCCCAAAGCAGGGCAAAAATCAAACCAATTACTATATTTTTCAAAGCAGCGCGAATCGTTTTTCAAAATTAGGCATATCATTTCGTTCGCGGTGGTACTTTTGTTATTTTTAACGCATGAATGAAATGATAAGGGGGATATTGCTGTTGCTAGTGGTGACCGGACAGGCAACGGCTCAGTTACGATATACCTACGATTTTAGTAATGGATTAAATGGTCTGGAAGAAGGAGCGCCTCCATTAAAAATATTGGGGAAGGCCGGGGAGATCAAAGACGACCCTATCCGTGAGCTGCAGGGAAATAAAAAACTGGCCTATTACTTTGAAGCCAATTCGGGTCTGAGTTTTGATAACAACCTGAGCAAAGGTTTTTTGGACAAATCGTACAGCGTAGAAATTTATTTTATGCTCAGAAACCTGGAAGACTGGCGCCGTATCATTGACTTTAAAAACCGCAAAAGCGATAACGGGTGCTATATTCATAACAGGAAGGTCAATTTCTTCAATTTTGCAACCGGCGACAACGCAGCCGTCCGGCCGGGAAAATACACCCACTATATTTTTACCAGGGATCATAAAAAGGGAATTATTCAAATCTATGTGGACGGGGAGCTGAAGCTGGAGTTTCCGGATAAAGGAAAGGAAGCCGTTTTGGACAGGGATCAGGTGCTTAATTTCTTCCAGGACGACCTGGTCGTGAACCATGAAGCAAGCGAGGGAGCGGTTGCTTACATCCGTATTTATGACGAGGTAGTAACACCGGTTTTTATTTTCAGACGGTTCCGTAACCTGTTGTCCCATATGCGGCTGGGAGCAAGGGATTTGCTTGCCGACAGCCTGGGCGAAGCGGATGCGGACGAAGAGGGCTATGCAGAGGACCTGGTGATGTCGGGCCGGATCTATAACGGAAAAAACCTGCAGCCGCTGTCGGGGGCCGAATTGTATTTAAAGACGATGAGTGACTCGGTCGTTTCCATCAACAAGCTGACTTCCGGGGATTATACCATACGGATCCGGCCGGAAACGGCCTATAAGCTTGGGATTTTCTCCAGAGGCTATAAACCCCGGGAAATCCTGGTGGAGCCGGCGACAGCGTCGGGTAGTCTTAAAACCCATATCCGTATGGAGGAGGAAATTTTCACAAAACCCATTGTGGCCATTCCGTTTGAACAAAGCGGTCTCGGGGTGCAGGGCGGTTCATGGATAGGGGAGGTTGTCGCATTTCTGGAGTCGCGTCCCGACCTGGCTATAAAACTGGAAGGACATACCGACAATGTGGGAGACTTTGATAAGAATGTGGAATTGTCCTGGAAACGGGTGGATGCGGTGAAAAAAATACTGCTCGAAAACAATATAGCCCCCGATCGGATCATCAGCCAGGGCTACGGCCCGGTCCGACCCGCTGTGGCCAACCAGTCGGAGGAAGCGCGCCGGCTGAACCGAAGGGTAGAGGTGTGGCCGGCACATCGCTGATCCGGATAAAAAGATAGAGCCACCTCAATGGGAGATGGCTCTATACTGACTATTCCTAAACCCTTAACCTTTTCTATATGAAAAAACTAATTCAACTTCAAAACCTGCTTTCCTTTTTAAGACGTCAGGCTTGTCAATAAGTCACTCGGAATTTCCTCTTTTTTCGCTCGCCTCAACACTGCAATCCTTAAGCGATCATTGACAGTACAAAGGTAAGGGAAATATTTGACACCATCATGGTTTTGTTCAATTATTTTTTCAGAAATTGGTTTATTTTTATTTGTTATGCTTGCATATCTATCGATAATTTGATGTTTTGTGTAGTGTTTATATTATGTATAATCGTTTTTGGTAAAATAAAATTCTTAAATTGATTAAAATATGGATAGAATTCCCTTTTTAATTTTTTTTGAAAAGTAATGGTTTTTATTTTTTATTCTCTGGAAAGTTCAACTATTGATTAAAATTATTCATCGTTTGCTGAAGGCCGTTTGTGCAAAAAGAAAGGACCATATCCCCTGCCCGGTCGAGGTGCTCCGGGAGCAATGAAATTTCGGATGAATCGAAGCCTCCCAACACATAATCTACTTGGCGTCCTTTCGCATAATTGTTGCCGATTCCGAATCGCAAACGGGGGTAATCCGTACCGCCCAGCACCTCCTGTATACTTTTTAAACCATTATGACCGCCATCCGAGCCTTTGGGTTTCAGTTTCGCGGTTCCGAAAGGTAGCTGCAGCTCATCTACTACAACCAGCAGGTTCTCCTTTGGTATCTGCAGTGTTTTCAGATAGTACGACACCGCTTTCCCGCTCAGGTTCATGTAGGTAGTGGGTTTGATGAAGTGTATGCTGCGTCCTTTGTATTTCCACAAAGCAGTAAAGGCCAGTCGCTCAAAGGAAAATTGAAATCCTTCCCGGGTAGCGAGCCGGTCTACTACCATAAACCCCGCATTGTGCCGGGTCATGGCATATTCGGGACCGATGTTTCCGAGGCCGGCAATGAGATATTTCATAGATTTGTTGCAAAAATCGTAATGGATACGGTAAATTAAGTCACAAATTTCAAAATATACTGTAATGCCCCAAAAACGACTTATTCTGGAAAGCCCGCTACTGGAGATCATGACGAGCCGGATGTGCCAGCAACTTATTGAGAATCACCAGGATTTCGCGGAAACGGTAATTTTGGGATTGCAGCCGCGCGGGATTTATTTTGCAGAACGGGTGGTGCAGGAGCTGCAGCAAAAGGCAGGACTGACGGTTCCGGCGGGTTATCTTGATGCGACTTTTTACCGGGACGATTTCCGCAGGCGGGACACGCCGCTCGTTCCGAATAAAACCAATGTGCCTTTTCTGATCGAAAAGAAAAAAGTGGTGCTGATCGACGATGTAATGGCTACAGGACGCATGGTACGGGCGGCGCTGGATGCGATGTCGGCTTTCGGAAGACCGTCACGGGTAGAATTAATGGTCCTGATTGACCGGCGCTATAACCGGGACCTGCCTATCGAGCCGGATTACGTGGGGATGAAGGTGAATACCCTGGATGTCCAGCGGGTACTGGTTGAATGGAAGGAGCAGGGATTTGATGCCGACAGGATCTGGATGGTAGGATAGCCGGAAACCCCTGTTTAGTTTGCCTGTGAATTGGGTAGTTGTTTTGATCCGGAAGTTTTGGAATCACTGCCCGAGTCCGACAGCGGAATCCCGGTTTGAGGGTCTACCTGGTAGGTAAGTTTGCTGATATAATAGACTTCCCGCGAAGAATGCTCTGACTTCTGTTTGCCGAAGGCCATGAAATAGCGGTCGTACCAGGCAGCCAGGCTGGCATTTTCATTATAAAGGAGCGTTTTCGATTTAGGGGTCAGCTCGTGCTTGGTGCTTTCGACGACAACTTTCTCCCGTTTGATAACCTCTGTGTGGATATTGCCCTCCTGCGGATAAGCCAGGACCAGGTAATCGCCGAATCGTGAAAGCTGCACCATTTCCTGCAGATCGTAACTGACCAGGTCCTTGATGGCGAAACTATTGTCCCACTTATAATGGCCGTTGAGATCGAACCCGCATACAATGGCGTGGGTATAACGGTAGCCGTCCTGAGAACGCATATAAGACCGGCCGAAACCAGGGGAAGCCGTTGTGTTGTAGGAGCGGTAGTTGGGGTAATACACTTCAGCCACCAGGATAATCTCGTCTTCCGTTTGTATCAGGTTATGCAGCAGCAACCGGTAGCGAAACCGGTTTTCCTTTCCGAGCGACTTGCGCTTTCCGATTTTCGCCATTATCCGTGCCTTGCGGCGGGGTTTCATGTAGTTGAAGAAATTCTCCAGTTCCGAAAATTCTATAAACTCAGGCTTTTCGGGCTCGTCATCCTCAATGTGAGTGATGTATAACCCCTGCGAGAAAGGGGTGCAGCCGACAGAATAATTACCGATCAAAAATGAGTTGTGCGCATCCAGGGGAACGATCTGTCCCGATATAAGGCTGTTCTCAGGATCACTGAGCGTAGTGGTTTTCAGAAGCTTGCCGTCATAGTTATAGGTTTTGACCTGGAACTGGCAGCTGCGTTTCCGGAAGGCATACGTAATAACATTGATATAGCCTTCATGTTCATCGATATCGACCGCATTGAGCTCGGTGTTTTTTTCGTATAACCCGGGAAGAACCCTTGTGGTACGATCGAAAAAGGAGAAAACCAGCACCACCGGCCGGAGACGGTGATACCCTCCGATAATGGCCTTGCTGCCCATCACCTTGAAGTGCTGAATGTCAATCTGCGATAACAGGTTCCCTTCGTGAACATCCTGGTTACCGGTAACCAGGTCAAGCTGGAGGAATAAAAACTTATCCGAATCCGGTTCTGCAAATACCCAGTAAGCATACACCTCATTCTGATAGGCCATTATCGGAATGAACCGGTAGCTCAGGCGGAACATGGAAACCCAGGTTTCGGCGAGGTTGGCGTCCAGACGGGTAAAGTGCCAGATTTCTTCCCGGCTTCCGCCAAATTGCTGCCTGCGCAATACCGAAAGCGCCCCCTGATCGCCTAAGGGGAATACTTCAAATCCTTCTTCTGAATTGCTATTCACCTGAAACTCTATCCGGTTGACTTTCTCCAGTTGGGCAACAACCTCTGTCATTCCTGCGAATAACAGAAACAAAGCAGGGAGCAATAACCTGAGTGTATGCGGTTGGTTCATGAATCTTATTTGCGGATTATGGGATACAACTGCTCTTTTCCGGAATCCCGGACAGCTGCAGTTTCAGTCGTTTTTTTACTGTTCTGGACGTTCATCGCAAGGATCCGTACTCCCGGATCGTAAAGGAAAGGTACGAAAATAGGGCGGTAATTTGAAACAGCCGCAGGATTTACCTGAACTATTTTATGCGGATCCTTCAATTTTCCGTTAATTTTGCCACTAATGCGCTTCAGCCGGAACTCCCGGTAGTAGTTAAGATCTCCCGGATTGCGAAGTGCGTGTAACTAATGATTGGAACTTATTTATGCATTTGGAAAGTATACTGAAAGAGGAGATCCGGAACGCGGTGCAGGCTTGCTTTCAGGTCGAAATAGATGACCTGGTCTTGCAACCAACCAAAAAAGAGTTTGAAGGACACTATACATTGGTTACCTTTTCGCTGACCAGGGCGTTAAAACTGCCCCCGGCAGCAATCGGGGAGCGCATCGGAGAAGCGCTGGTAAAAGCCTCGGGCGTGATAAGCGCCTATAATGTGATTCAGGGTTTTTTGAACCTGTCGGTGAGAGATGCCGTCTGGCTTCGGCTATTGGAAGGAATGGGGGAAGGGTATGGGAACCTGCCCCGCACCGGGAAAAAGGTGATGGTGGAGTTCTCTTCTCCCAATACCAATAAACCCCTGCACCTGGGGCATCTCCGTAATAATTTCCTGGGAGATTCGGTCTCCAGGATTCTTACCGCTGCCGGGCATGACGTGGTAAAAGTGTGCCTGGTGAACGACCGCGGGATTCATATCTGTAAATCCATGCTGGCCTACCGGGAGCTCGGAAACGGGGAAACTCCCGCATCTTCCGGCCTGAAAGGTGATCACCTGGCAGGGAAGTACTATGTCGCGTTCGATAAGACCTGCAAGGAACAAATCGCTGGTCTGATAGCCGCCGGTCAAAGCCCGGAAGAAGCCGCTAAAAATGCCCCGTGGATGATCGCGGCCCAGCAGATGCTGGTGCAATGGGAGCAGGGAGACGAGGAAGTGGTAGCCCTGTGGAAAAAGATGAATGAATGGGTCTATAACGGTTTTGGCGAGACGTATCGGAGGATCGGGGTCACTTTTGACAAAACCTATTATGAATCCGATACCTATGTGCTTGGAAAAGATCTGATTGAGGAAGGACTTGCCAGGGGCATTTTCTATAAAAAGGAAGACCATTCGGTTTGGATAGACCTGACCGCGGAGGGGCTGGACCATAAACTCGTGCTGCGGGGTAATGGCACTTCGGTTTACATTACACAAGACCTGGGGACGACAGAGCTCAAGCATAAGCACTTCGGGCCGGATCGGATGATTTGGGTCGTAGGAAATGAGCAGGATTATCATTTCAACGTGTTGTTCGCTATTTTAAAGCGACTGGGACGGGACTATGCGGAAGGGTGCTATCACTTGAGTTACGGGATGGTCGACCTGCCTTCCGGAAAAATGAAATCGAGGGAAGGTACTGTGGTGGATGCCGATGAACTGGTGGCGGAGATGGAGCAAACGGCTGAAAACCGGACCCGGGAACTCGGTAAAATCGATGATTTCACCGGAGAGGAAGCCCGGCAGCTCTACCGTGCTCTGGCATTGGGGGCGCTCCGGTATTTCCTGCTGAAAGTGGACCCGAAAAAGCGGATGCTGTTCAATCCCGAAGAATCGATCGATTTTCAGGGACATACAGGCCCGTTTATCCAGTATACCTATGCCCGCATCCGGTCGGTTCTACGCAAGGCGGAGGCAAATGGCATCGCCGGAAGACTGGCTCCGGAAGGGTTTACCCTGCATGGACCGGAACGGGACCTGCTCCATCATCTGGTGCACTACCCGGACCGTGTACAGGACGCGGCAGCGGAGCTGTCGCCGGCCTTGATTTCAATGTATGTCTATGAGCTCGCAAAGCTGTATAATCAGTTTTATGCGGAATTGTCGATTTTTGCGGATCCCGATCCCGCGGCTGTTTCGCTGCGGGTATTGATTTCGGAGAAGGTCGCTGAAACTATACAGCACGCCATGTTGTTAATGGGAATAGATGTTCCTGAGCGGATGTAAAGAAAAATAGGGGAGTTTTCCCTGTACACGTGTTAATAAGTAGTTTCTTTTACGCTAAACTAGGATAAAAATGGACTTAATTAAAGGAGTTGTACTTATGTTGGGAAGTTTGATTACCGGTGTAATGGCCGATAAAAGCGAGATTAGCAGTATTCCTGCGGGAGCTGTTACCAAAGGATCTTTATACGAATTCAAAATGAAGAGCCTTACCGGGAATGAAATCGTTGATTTGTCGAAGTATAAAGGAAAAAAAGTAGTATTGCTGAATACCGCATCCAAATGCGGCTATACCAAACAGTATGCCGACTGGGAAGCCTTCTATAAAAAGCATGGCGACAAAGTAGTTGTGCTGGGGTTCCCCGCAAATAACTTCGGAGGACAGGAGCCTGGCACCAACGAAGAAATTGAAGCATTCTGTCAGCTGAACTATGGTGTTACCTTTCCGATGTTCGATAAAATCGAGGTGATAGGCGATCAGCAGCACCCGCTTTATAAATGGCTTTCGGATAAAAAATTGAACGGCTGGAACGATAAAGCGCCCACCTGGAATTTCTGTAAATACGTGGTGGACGAAAACGGGCAGCTGACCCACTTTTTTGCTTCTAAAATTACGCCGGCCGACAACGCCTTTCTGAAAGCAGTAGGCCTTTAACATTCAGTAACCAGACATTCGTTTACTGAATGGAGAAATGGATAAAGGCGGCAAGATTGCGAACCCTTCCGCTGGCCTTATCAAGTATCATTATGGGGAGTTTCCTGGCAGCGGAATCGGAAAGGTTCAGCTGGCAGGTCGCTGTGTTGAGTGTCGTCACGACGATTCTATTGCAGGTGCTTTCCAATTTCGCCAACGATTACGGCGATACCGTTCACGGGAAAGATACGCATCTCCGGCAAGGCCCGGCCCGGACGGTGCAATCAGGCGAAATCTCTCCTGAACAGATGAAGCGGGCCATCGGGTATTTTTCATTCCTTTCACTTGTATCGGGCCTTACCTTGCTGTATGTTGCCCTCGCAGACGTTTCATGGCAGACATTTCTGGTCTTCCTGGGAATAGGCCTGTTGGCAATCCTTGCGGCCATTACCTACACTGCCGGGAAAAAACCCTACGGCTATGCCGGATTGGGGGACTTGTCTGTATTTGTTTTTTTTGGATGGGTGGGGGTGCTGGGAAGCTGTTACCTGAATACGCTGGAGTGGAATTGGATCAACCTGTTACCGGCAACGAGTTGCGGGGTATTTGCAGTCGGGGTATTAAATATTAACAATATCCGCGACATTGAATCCGACCGGTTAACCGGGAAAAATTCAATTCCCGTACGCATCGGAAGGGACCGGGCCGTGCGGTACCACTGGATGCTTCTTTTTGCAGGCATGGCCGCGGCGCTGCTCTATACCCTCTTCACCCTGCAGAGCGCCTGGCAGTTCCTTTTTTTACTGAGCTTTCCCGACTTTGTCAAAAATGGCAGACAGGTGAGCTTGCTCCATTCCCCCCGGGAATTGGACCCCTACCTGAAGCAGATGGCACTTTCGACCCTCCTTTTTGTGGTGCTTTTTGGATTGGGGAATCTGTTCTAACCGGAAGAACCGGGTATTTATGAGGCAAAGTTGTTACATTTGAAGAAAAAATAAAAAGTAAAATCTAAACCATAATCCTATGCGTATTTTTAAGTGGTCCTTACTTTTCTCACTGATCTCTATCACCGTTTTGGCCCAAAAGGCGCCGGAGAAAAAATCGGGGTGGTCACTGGGAGCTCATGCTTATACATTCAGGCTGTTTACGCTGACAGATGCCCTGAAAAAAATAGATAGTTGCGGGCTGAAAAACGTAGAATTGCTGCGTGGACAAAAAATAGGCGGCGATTTTGAAGGAACGGTGGACGTGGGCATGAGCCCCGAACAGCGTAAGGAACTGAAGAAACTGCTGAAAAGCTATGGGGTCACACCTACCGCTATGGGAGTGGTGAATGCTAAAGACGAAGCGTCGTGGATACAACTGTTTGAATTTGCCAAGGATATGGGATTGCAAGTGCTCAATACCGAGCCGGCGCCGGATCAGTTTAAATACCTGATCCCGTTAGCGGAAAAATATAAAATTAAACTGGGACTGCACAATCACCCCAAACCATCGCGCTACTGGCATCCGGATAGTGTCCTGAAATATGCCGGTAACAGCCCGTTCGTGGGTGCTTGTGTGGACATCGGACATTACGTCCGCTCCGGACTGGATCCTGTCGCGAGTATGAAAAAACTGGACGGCAAAATCCTGGCGTTCCATTTTAAAGATGTTGTAAAAGACAGTCCTGACGCTAAATACCACGATGTGATCTGGGGAAATGGAGACAGCAAAGTGGACGAGGTAATTGCCGAAATGAAACGCCAGAAATTCAAAGGGCCGATTTCGGTAGAGTATGAATATAATTGGGAGCACAGTGCTCCGGAAGTGGCCCAAAGTGTGGCGTATTTCAGAGAAGCGTACCGGCGGATTAAATAAGAACACCGGAACCGTATTTATCTAAAGGCTGATTGGACGAAAGCGACAATCAGCCTTTATAATTCTACAGAAATCAACTAGTTTTACAACTCTACTAACACAACGAAACAAGTGGCGTTAAGTACAGAGAATATCCGGCTCGTGTTCGGTCTGAAAATTAAACAACTCAGATTGGACAAAGGGCTTTCACTCAGTGACTTATCGGCAAAGTCCGGCTTGTCTGTTTCGTATATTAATGAAATAGAAAAGGGGAAAAAGTATCCCAAATCGGACAAGATTGTCGCCCTCGCCCGGGCGATGGACGTTGATTATGATTCGCTGGTCTCGTTGAAATTGAGCAAACGGCTGGAACCGATTTCCGAGCTGTTGAGTTCCAATATCCTTACCGAGCTTCCACTGGAGTTGTTTGGGATCGATCCGGCCACTTTATTGCAGCTGTTATCAGACGCTCCCACCAAGATCAGCGCTTTTATCGGAACCCTGATAGAAATTGCCCGTAATTATAACATGTCGGTGGAGCAATTTTACTTTTCGGCCCTCCGCACGTACCAGGAGATGTACGACAATCATTTTGAGGAGCTGGAGCAGGAGGCCGAGCGTTTTTTAAAAGAAAGAGAAATACCCGAAGCAGCACACGTGGATGAGGTTTATTTACGGAATCTGCTCGAAACCGAATATAACTACCGCATCCAGGAACTCAATGATAAGGATCATCCGGAACTGGCCGAGGTGCGGTCGCTGTCGCTGCCTAAAAAGCATCACACCCTCCTGCTGCTTAATAAACGGCTGTCACGAGTCCAGAGGACCTTTATTTTAGGAAGAGAGCTGGGGTACCG
This sequence comes from Telluribacter humicola, assembly GCA_040394475.1. Classification (GTDB taxonomy): domain Bacteria; phylum Bacteroidota; class Bacteroidia; order Cytophagales; family Spirosomataceae; genus JBEBSD01. The sequence continues at coordinate 43,061 of JBEBSD010000002.1, forward strand.
GTACCTCCACCTTAAAAACCGGCTGCTGACGACAGCACTGGTAGAAGCGGAGTCGTTTGAGCAATTGCTTAATAATTACAAAGCATCTTATTTCGCAAGTGCAGTAATTATAAAACGCTCCCTGCTGGTGAAAAAACTGGAGACGTTTTTTGATCTGGAAACCTGGCAACCCGAGCAGATGCTCGAAATGATTTCCTATTTCAATACCACTCCGGAGTCGTTTTGTTATCGGATGAGCAATGTACTCCCGACGTATTTCGGGATCAAACAACTGTTTTTTCTCCGCTTTAACGGCTATCCGGGCCAGAATCGTTTTGACATGACCAAGGAAATGCATCTGGGAAGAAAGCATAATCCGCATACGGTGAAAGACGAATATTACTGCCGCAGATGGGTTGCCTTAACGATATTGCAGGAACTATCCACCAAGAGCACCGAAATCCTGTGCAGAAGTCAACGCTCCTATTATACCGGCAGCGGGGAAGAATACCTGGTCATCAGCTTTGCCAAACCCATGGCACCGGCTATCAGGAACGTGAGCGTCACCATGGGGATTTTTCTGGATGAACACTCCAGGTCCCGGATACGCTTTGCCGGCGACCCGTCGATCCCTGAACGGGAAGTAAATGAAACCTGTGAACGCTGCGGGATCTTTACCTGTAAGGAGCGAATGGCTGCGCCGGTCGTTCTGCAGCGCCGGGACAAAACGGAGCGACTGCGGGCAACGCTGAAGCAGTTCATCCGGGAATGAGCGGTTGTAAGGGAGTTTCGGAACGTCGTTGTTTTAAGAAGGATAAACTGGATAAATCAAATATGAGGTAGTATTGGTATATCCTGTGGCGCGGGCCGGAAAAGAGTGTTAACCTTCTGTTTTTGAGATTCAACTTATATTCTATCTTGCTGAAAGCCAAATAATTTTCTATTCTTAAATTTGGCCGAATTGAACTTTTCATATTAACTTGCATTTTCTTTTGAAGGTGCCGAGGAAGGAATGACTGCTTGTCTTCTTTTTCCGGCGATGCTGTTATCAACTGATTTTCCAATGCAGGCTTTAAAAACAGGCTTCTTAATTGTGCTATCGGCCCTGCTCTTTCTGATCAAGGAAGGAAGCCTTGCCGAGCATAAGGAAGATGTTTTGATAAAAGCCGAAAACGCCTGCTTTATCAGTGATGCGGATGATGAAACGGCCGGGTTCGGATCCAGTAGTTATGTATGCATCCAGGAAAAAGTAGACCTGGCCTGCCAGTATTTTCCGGTTACCTGTGAAGACGACGGCTCCTGGAGTACCGACACCCCTGATCAGGGTTTTTTCAATGACCATGTTGATTGTGACGGCGTGTACCTGCAGGTCCGTTGTGTGACCATCTTTCCCCGGCCTGAAAATTCATTTTCCCCTTTTGAGATCCTGACCGCGTTCCGGTCTTTCATCTCCCCGCCCCCCCAGCCTGACTTCGTGCTGGTTTAGTGGTTTTATACCCGTTTTTCCTACAACAAACACACCGCACAAGCGTGTGACACGCTGGATATCGTAAGGATAGTCAGTGGGATAATTAATTCGTATTTTTTTTAATCAGTGATTATACCATGAAAAGTATCAAACTTCTCCTAGCGGGAATTTGTTTCTGGGGCTGTACAGCGTCCAGCAAAGAAGAATACAGAGCGGAAGATGCCGGGGAGTACCCGGTCATGATCCTGCAGCCGCAGCCGGTTGATCTGCACCGTGAGTATGTCGGAGATATCCAGGCGGTACGGAACGTCCAGATTTATGCCCGCGTGAAAGGATATCTGGAGCACATTTATGTAGATGAAGGCAAGCGCGTCAGAAAGGGCCAGGTGCTTTTTCGGATCAATAGCGAAGAATACCAGACCGAGCTGGCTACTGCAAAAGCGAACCTGAAAAGTGCTATTGCAGAAGCCAAAGCGGCTGAGCTGGAGATGGCCCGCGTGAAAGACCTGGTGCAGAAAAACGTAGTTTCCGCTACTGAGCTGGAAGTTGTCAATGCGCGCTATGATGCATTGGCGGCCAAAATTGAAGCCGCAAGATCTGCGGAAAACAGCGCTGCCATTCACCTGGAATACACCAATATCAGGGCGCCTTTTGATGGTATTATTGACCGGATCCCCTATAAAATGGGGAGTTTGATCAATGAAGGAACCTTGCTCACCACCGTGTCGGATACCAAAGCGGTTAATGTTTATTTCAACGTCTCCGAGAAGGAATACCTGGAATTCGTGAAATCATCGGCAAGTCTCCAGGACGGGCACCGTGAGGTGGACCTGTACCTGGCCGACGGCTCTCATTTTCCCAGTAAAGGGACCATTGAAACCCTGGAAGGAGAATTTGATGAAGGAACGGGTTCCATCGCTTTCCGGGCCCGCTTTCTCAACGGCGATGAGTTGCTGAAACATGGATCCAGCGGAACGGTGCGCCTGACCAACCGGATCGACAGCGCCTTGCTGGTTCCGCAGAAGGCAGTTTTCGAAATCCAGGATAAGAGTTACGTGTTTGTAATAAACGACCATAACCAGGTCAGCACACGCAGTTTTGTCCCCCGGACCCGTTTGGGTAATCACTACGTTGTAGAATCCGGAATAGCCGCAGGCGACAGGATTGTTTACGAAGGGACGCAGTCCCTGAAAGAAGGGAATACCATCAAAAGCAGGGTGGTAAAGGAAGACAATCCCTGAGAAAATACCTTCGTAACCTCAAATCACACAGATGCTAAAGCGCAACTATTATGTTTGATATATTCATTAAGCGGCCCGTACTTTCGTTGGTAATATCGCTGTTTATTACACTGCTGGGGCTGCTGGCCCTGACCGGCCTGCCCATTACCCAGTTCCCGGATATTGTTCCGCCGTCCGTAGTCGTGACAGCCCGTTATACGGGTGCCAATGCGGAAGTAAGCGCCAACGCAGTGGCTATTCCTTTGGAAAGGGCTATTAACGGGGTCCCGGGAATGACCTACATGTCGTCTGTATCCGGGAACGACGGGGTGACTATTATTCAGATTTCCTTCCAGGTCGGTACGGATCCGGACCTGGCGGCAGTGAATGTGCAGAACCGGGTGCAGACGGTAATCGACGAACTGCCTGAAGAGGTAATCAAGGCCGGTGTGACGACCGAAAAGGAGGTGAACAGTATGCTGATGTACCTCGACGTCATGACTTCCGATTCCACGCTGGGGGAAGATTTTGTCTACAATTTTACCGATATCAATATCCTGGCAGAACTCAAACGGATTGACGGGGTCGGGTTTGCCGAAATTAAAGGGAGTAAAGATTATTCGATGCGGGTATGGCTCAAGCCCGACCGGATGGCGAGTTATAAAGTTTCGGCGGAAGAAGTGATCCAGTCGATTCGCAACCAGAATGTGGAGGCGGCCCCCGGGAAGTCCGGGATCAGTTCGGGCCGGGATCCGCAAATGCTCCAGTATGTGCTGCGGTATACCGGGAAAATGAAAGAACCCCTCGAGTATGAAAATATTGTGATCCGGTCGAATGCGGATGGCTCCATGCTGAAATTGAAAGATGTGGCCGATATCGAATTTGGCTCGCTGGATTATAATATGGTTTCTAAATCAGACGGCCGGCCATCGGCTTCGATTCAGCTGAAACAGCGTCCGGGCTCGAACGCACGCGAGGTGATCCACAATATCAAGGCTAAAATGGAGGAGCTGCAGGAAACCACCTTTCCTTCCGGGATGACCTATGTGGTGTCTTATGATGTTTCCCGCTTTCTCGACGCTTCGATAAGCGAGGTGGTCCGGACCCTGATCGAGGCATTTATTCTGGTGATTATCATTGTGTTCCTGTTCCTGCAGGATTTCCGGTCGACGATGATCCCTGCCTTAGCGGTTCCGGTGGCGCTGATTGGGACCTTCGCGTTTATGCAAATGCTGGGCTTTTCGATTAACCTGCTTACGTTGTTTGCGCTGGTACTCGCTATCGGGATCGTGGTAGACAACGCCATCGTGGTCGTAGAAGCAGTGCATGCCAAGATGGTCAGCGAAAACCTGCCGGCCCGGGAAGCTACCTTCGCAGCGATGAAAGAAATGAGCGGGGCCATTATAGCAATTACCCTGGTGATGTCGGCCGTATTTGTGCCGGTAGCGTTCTTATCGGGCCCGGTCGGGATTTTCTACCGGCAGTTTTCACTGACCCTGGCGATATCCATCGTTATCTCCGGAGTCAACGCCCTGACGCTCACCCCCGCATTATGTGCCATCCTGTTGAAAAATACGCACGGGAAGCCGCAAAAGACAGGGCTTCTGGACCGGTTCTTCGGAAAATTCAACAATGGATACGACGCCGTCGCCGAAAGGTACCGGAAAGTTTTGAATGTCATTGCCTCCCGGCGGGTAGTGACCATCGGGATACTGGCCGGTTTTTCACTGGCTACCTGGGGATTGAGCAGCATATTGCCTACCGGTTTTATTCCCACAGAAGACCAGGGGGTGCTGTATGTGAATGTCACCACCCCGGTGGGTGCAACAGTGGAGCGTACAGAAAGTGTTCTGGATGAAATTCAGCGGGTTGCGCAACAGCTGGACGTAGTGGAGTCGGTGGCCACACTGGCAGGCTACAGCCTGATGAATGAAGCAGCGGGCGCTTCGTATGGGCAGGGAATGATCAACCTGATTCCCTGGGACGACCGTACCCAATCGGTGAACGATGTGATTGCCGAAATGAAGGAGAAAACGAACCATATAAAGGGCGCCGATATTCAGTTTTTCCCGCCGCCGACAGTTCCCGGATTCGGAAATGCCAGTGGTTTTGAAATGCGCCTCCAGGACAGAAGCGGAAAGGATGACCTGGAAGAAACGGCCCGGATCACCAATGATTTTATCCAGGCCCTCCGCGATGCGCCGGAAATATCCGATGCCTTTACCACCTTTGATGCCAGTTTTCCCCAATACCTTATCCATGTGGATGCTGACATGGCTGCTAAAAAAGGGGTAACGGTCGATAATGCAATGAGTACCCTCCAGGCGTTTGTCGGAAGTTATTATGCTTCCAATTTTATCCGGTTCGGGCAGATGTACAAGGTGATGGTACAGGCCGATCCGGATTACCGCAGAAACCCGGAAGACATCGCCAAACTTTTCGTAAAAAATGACCGGGGGGAAATGGTTGCTTTCGCGACGTTTATCCGTTTGGAACGGGTGTACGGACCTGAACAGCTGACCCGTTACAATATGTTTACGTCGGCGATGATCACCGGGGACGCAGCCCCGGGTTACAGCAGCGGAGATGCCATTGCTGCCATACAACGGGTAGCGGATGAAAAATTGCCGAGAGGATATACCTACGCTTTTTCGGGGATGACCCGGGAAGAAATTCTTTCAGGCGATCAGACCATCTATATTTTTATCATTTGTCTGGTGTTCGTTTACCTGCTGCTGGCAGCGCAGTACGAGAGCTTCCTGCTGCCCCTCCCGGTATTGTTATCACTTCCAACCGGGATATTCGGAGCATTTTTGTCGCTGAAGCTGATGGGCCTAGAAAATAATATCTATGCACAGGTATCGCTTGTCATGCTGATCGGATTGCTCGGGAAAAATGCAATTCTGATTGTGGAGTACGCCATTATCCGGCAGCAAGAGGGACGTTCCGTAATGGAGGCTGCCCTGGAAGGTGCTTCTGAGCGGTTACGACCGATCCTGATGACCTCCTTTGCCTTCATCGCCGGGTTGATTCCCCTTTGTATTGCCACCGGCGCAGGAGCCATGGGGAACCGCTCGATTGGAACGGCGGCGGCAGGAGGGATGTTAATAGGCACCATTTTCGGGGTATTTCTGATCCCGGGACTGTATGTGCTTTTCGCTGGCTGGATCAAGCCGAAAAAAGAGAACCAACAGGAAATAATTGCGCCATCGCAAGAGTAGCAATCGAGAGCAGCCTGGCCCCGGCCGGGTTGCTTCAGAGCCAAACAAACCATGATGAATTTTAAAAGAACTTATATAGCCCTTTTTGCGGGCATCAGCCTGGGAATTGCGGGCTGTGCTGTCAACCGGACAACTCCCGTGACGATTACCCCACCGGGAACCTTCCCGGTAGCAGGGGATACCCTGGGAATCGCAGCCCTTACCTGGCGGGAGTTTTTTGACGATCCGGCGCTGGAGGCGCTGATCGATACCGCGCTGGTGCGGAACCCGGACCTGTTGATCGCCGCACAGCGTATCGAAATGGCGCGCGCTCAGGTAGTGTCGGCAAAAGGAGCGCTCCTGCCGGTGGTGGACGCCGAGATCGGAACCGGGGGACGCAAGTACGGAGATTATACCATGGACGGCGTCGGGAATTATGATACCAACTTTTCTACCAATATTGATGAAAAGCGACGGATACCTTCCGGTTTTCTACCCAACCACTTTGTAGGAGTTCGCAGCCACTGGGAGGTGGATCTGTGGGGGAAATTGAAAAGTCGCCGCAAAGCAGCTCATACACGCCTGCTGGCCAGTGAAAGTGGGCGAAACCTGGTCGTTACAGGTCTTATTGCCGAGGTAGCCGGGGAGTATTACAACCTGCTGGCACTGGATAGCGAACTTGGGATCCTGCGATACAACATCGAGCTGCAGACGAAGGCCAATGAAACGGTGCTGGCGCTAAAAGAATCGGGGCGGGCCAATGAGCTGGCCGTGAAGCAATTTGCTTCGCAATTGTTGAACACCAAGGTGTTGGAAGCACAGATCCACCAGCGCATCATTGCTTCTGAAAACCGGTTGAATGCACTTTTGGGACGTTTTCCGCAACCCATTGAAAGGGGGGAGCCTTTGCGGCTGAGAAGCGTCCCACCCGCCGTTCAGGCCGGAATTCCCGCACAGATGCTGAACCGGCGACCGGATATCCGGCAGGCACAGCTTGAAATGCTGGCAGCACATGCCGACCTGACGGCGGCAGACCTGGCCTTTTTACCTGCGCTGACCCTGACGGCTGATGCAGGGTTCAATGCCTTCAAAGGTGGTCTGCTCTTTCATCCAGGGTCGCTTGCCTACAGCCTGCTGGGAGGACTTACGGCCCCTGTGCTGAACCGGAAGGGACTGCTTGCCGAAAAGAATATACGGGGGGCGGCTTTGCAGGAAGCCCTGCATTCGTATAACAAACTGGTGTTATCCAGCTATCACGAGGTGGTGTCCGGATTGTATAATATGCAGAATCTGAACCAGGTTTCTGATCTGAAGCAACAGGAGGCAGACTATTTGAGGGAAGCAGTTGCAGCATCCAATGACTTATACATTGCTGGTTACGCCTCTTATCTTGAGGTGATTACGGCCCAGAAAAGTGTAATGGAAGCAGAGTTGGATCTGACCAGTATCCGTAAAGAGCAATTTTTCACTTTATTGGATTTATATAGGGCTTTAGGTGGAGGTTGGCAATAATTTTATATCTTGAACGGTTTTTTTATAACATAACACGACATGAGATTAGCAGCCACCACAAAAGACACCGTATTTCAGGGTGAAATAAAAAAGGTGTCAGATTTTAAGTTCGGAACGACAGTGGCCAACGTTTTTGACGATATGGTCAATCGTTCGGTTCCCTTTTACGGAGAGATTCAGCGAATGGTCGCCGAACTGGCGGCCGATTGGGTGCAGGACGGGACGGATGTCTACGACCTGGGCTGTTCAACCGGTACAACGCTTATCGGACTGAATACGCTGGTGCCCGGGCATATCCGCTTTGTCGGATTGGATGAATCTTCCGAGATGCTGACCAAATGCGATACCAAGCTGAAGGAAGCCGGTTTCGAAAGGCCGTATGAGTTGCGGGCCGCCGACCTCCATCACAATCCGGAAATTACCAATGCATCGGTTGTCATTCTCTGCCTGACCCTGCAGTTTGTCCGCCCGCTTTACCGGGAGCGCCTGATCCGGCGCATTTACGAAGGGATGGTTCCTGGTGGCGCGCTGATCCTGGTTGAGAAAATCCTGGCGGAAGACAGTGTTTTTAACCGGGAATTTATCAAGTATTACTACAATTACAAACGCCGGAACCAATACAGTGAACTGGAAATTTCCCAAAAACGGGAAGCCCTGGAAAATGTGCTGATCCCTTACAAACTAAGTGAAAATAGCCAGATGCTGCGGGATACCGGGTTTTCACATTGTGAAACTTTCTTCAAATGGTATAATTTCTCTGGTATAATCGCAACCAAAGCCCTATGATTTCGATCGGTAATTTCTTCTTCGGCTATCGCAACTACCTGTTTATCGTACTGTACCTGCTGCTGTTTATTCCTTCCCCTGAATTGTTTACCGCCGGTCTCTGGGGCGAATCCTATTACCTGATCCCGCTTTTTCTGGGCTTGCTGGTCACCATTTCGGGCGAACTGCTCAGGGGGCTGACCATCGGCTTGGCCTATATTATCCGCGGGGGGAGCAACAGGAAGGTGCATGCGGAGAAACTCGTTACCGACGGGGTTTTTAATCACTGCCGGAACCCCCTGTATGTAGGGAATATCCTGATGTTGCTGGGAGTGGGCATACTGGCAAATTCACTGCTTTACGTGAGCGTGGCAATGCCTTTATTCCTGTTTATTTACCAGGCGATTGTGTTGGCTGAAGAGCATTTCCTGAGGAATAAATTCGGAAGCCAGTTTGAGGCGTATACACAACGGGTCAATCGTTGGTGGATCAACCTGAGCGGTCTGGGCGCTACCATGAGCCGGATGGAGTTCAACTATAAACGCTGGCTGCTCAAAGAGTATAATACCCTTTTTGTATGGCTTATCGGGATCACGGCGCTGATCTGTTACAAATACCCGCAGCTGGTTGGGGAACCGGCCTCGCGGAATGGTATTTTTGCAGGGGTCGCGATGGTAGTGCTGGCGTTTTACCTGGGCATCCGTTACCTGAAAAAATCAGGGAAATGGGTGGCGCCCTGAGGAGCTGTTAATAAAACCTCCGCCGCAACAACAGGATCCGGAATTTCAGACTGTCGTAAATAACACCGTAGAGAAGGGTAATCGCGGCGATGATCAATACGTATAAGCCTAAATAGGAGTAAATAACCCCGCCCAGGATACCTCCCAGGAAAAAGAAGCTGATAATGGTCATCCTTAACCGGATAACAGCATACAACCGCTTCTGCTGATCCTTTCTTTTGTAAAAAAACAGCTGTGAAAGCTCAATGCCCAGATCTGTAAAGAGTCCGGTTAAGTGAGTGGTCCTGACGGTGGAACTGGAAATCTGGGTGACGAGAGAGTTTTGCAGCCCCATGGCAAACAACAGGCAGAACGCCAGGGAATTGGGGGCCTGTGCGGATAATGAGGCACCGAATAAACCAACCGCGAACAGCAGGGTGCTTTCCAGAAGAGCCGGGATAACATAGATATAAGAGGCATTTCGCCGGGAAATCAGTTCGACCATCAGGTTGGAAACGAATGACCCCAGAAAGAAGGAGAAAATATACAGAAAATAGAGCAGGCCCTGCCACCAGTTCAACTTGAACAGCTCATCCACAAAAAAGGCAAAGTGACCTGTCACATTGGTCGTCAGGCGCTGGACGGAGAGAAAACCGGCAACATTTACTATACCGGCAACAAACGACAACAGAGAAGCGATGTTCAGATTGTGTTTGAGGGTACGCTTCTTGCCATGATGTCTGAACATAGACTTTACGGGAAAACTACGATTTTAAAGGATGTAAATGAAGGTGACGGAAAGGGATGCCGCCGGAAAGGGCGTCCGTATCAGAAAGCTTCCTGTACAATGGCCTCAGGGGGGACGCCCAGTGCGCGCAGGTGCTTTTCAACGGATTCCATCATGGGCGGAGGGCCACAGAGGTAGAAGTATTTTTCATCTCCCTGCAGATGTTCCCGGAGAAAGGTCTCGGTAATATATCCGTGTGCATACGGAAATGTCTTTTCTTCCGACAGTACCGGAATGAAGCGGTTGTCCAGCAGCTCCGTCAATTCCTGTTCCTGAATAATATCGGCTTGTGTCTTATTGGCGAAAATGAGCAGATTGCCGGCAAGCTCGCCTGTGGTATGCAGTTGGCGCAGTATACTGAGAAATGGCGTGATGCCGGCGCCTCCGGCAATAAAAGCGCCCTTTCCTCTGTAGAAAATAGCGCCGAATACACCGTGTATAAGCAATTCATTTCCCGGCTGCAGCTGCGCCAGTTGTTGGGTTACGCCTTGCTGTTCAGGATAAACCTTAATCGTGAACTCGAGAAAAGGGTCATGGGGAAGAGACGTAAAAGTAAAGGGACGCAACGCTTCCTCCCATTCGGGCAGGTTAATAGAAATGTCCGCGGCTTGTCCGGGATCAAAGGTGAGCCCGGCAGGTTTTGTCGTGACTATCCGGAGTACATCGTGCGTAACGTGTTCCAGGGTGGTGATGGTAAGAAGATGTTTCATTGGGTTGAAGAATAAATACGAACAAACAATTAACCGCCAATGAATTGGTGTACAGTAACAGTACAGATAATGCTTGACAAAGGTTCCGGTCACGAGACTTTCGTACGACGAAAATAGAACCTGCGGTAACCAAGCTTCAGCAGCTCGAGGGCCAGAATACTACCGGCGGTTACGCTCACAATGAAAAACATGCCTTCAGAGGGGATGCTTGCCGTTTTGAAAATGGGCTGCAGGAAGGGCGTATAAACCAGCAGCAACTGTAGGGCGAGGGTAAGGACAATGGCTCCCCACAGGCCTTTGTTGGCCAGTATGTCGGCTGCAAATAGGCTATGGGAAACGGATCGCACGGAGAGGACATTCCCTAACTGAACAAAACACAGGGTGGTAAACACCATGGTTTGCTGGGTAATGACATCATAACCGGCTCCTGCGGCCCTGTTCAGCACGAGCAGGGAGGCGACGGTCATGACGAACCCTGAAGCGACAATCCGCCAGGCGAGTCCCCCGGCGAACAAATTTTCTTTCGGCGGACGCGGGGGATGGTTCATAAGGTCTTTTTCAGCAGGTTCGGCGACCAGGGCTATTCCCGGCAGGCCGTCTGTTACAAGATTGATCCATAGGATATGGATCGGAAGTAACGGAATCACAAATCCGAACAAAGGAGCGAGGAAAATGGTGAGAATCTCACTGAGGTTACAGGAAAGTACATAGAGAATGAATTTCCGGATATTCTCATAAATACGTCTGCCTTCCCGGACGGCCTTGATGATAGTGGTGAAGTTATCGTCCAGCAAGATCATATCCGCTGCCTCCTTGGAAACATCCGTACCTGTAATCCCCATGGCAATACCGATATCAGCCTGTCTGAGGGAAGGGGCATCGTTTACGCCGTCGCCCGTCATGGCAACGAATTCATTATTGGTTTGCAGGGCTTTTACAATGCGCAGTTTCTGCTCCGGTGAAACGCGGGCATAGACGGAAACATCCCGTACCTGGCGGATAAAAGCGGCTTCGTCGAGCTTATCCAGATCGGCTCCGGTTTGGACGTTATCACTGTCCTCCTCTACAATCAGCAGCCGCCTGGCAATGGCGTTAGCCGTCAGCGGCTGATCACCGGTGATCATGACGGGGTGTATGCCTGCGGTTTTGCACTGCCGGATGGCGTCGATTACTTCTTCGCGCGGCGGGTCGATCAACGCGGTCATGCCCAGAAAGTCGAGATCCTTTTCCAGGTCCGGCGCCTGGGGTTCCCGGTCAAAAATACGGTAGGCAAAGAACAATACCCGCAGCCCTTCGGCAGCCCATTCCCGATTCGTCTCCAACCAGTCCGCTGTTTTGTCCCGGTGGTTGGAGGAGAGGGTTTCGACCATCTTTCCGGGGGCGCCCTTTGTGAACAGAATCCATTGATCGCCATGCCGGTGCAGGGTACTCATGCGCATCCTTTCCGAATCGAACGGGTACTTTTCAACCAGCGGGAATTGCTGTTCGGTTGCCTCACGGGACTTATCCTTTTCCAGGACGTACCGGATCAGCGCCGTTTCTGTCGAGTCGCCCAGGAGTTCTCCCTGATCGGCAAAACGGACCTCGTTGTTCAGCATCATGGCAGCTTCAAGCAGCTCCTCCTGACCCGCGGCTGCCTGGAACTTTTCGACCGTCATCACATTTTGGGTAAGGGTCCCTGTTTTATCCGAACAGATATACGTAACCGATCCCAGGGTTTCTACGGCGGGGAGTTTCCGGATCAGCGCATTTTGCCGGGCCATCCTGCCGGCGCCCTGGGCGAGGGCAATGGTAATCACAGCGGGCAATGCCTCCGGAAGGGCGGCAACCGCCAGTGACAAGGCCGTCAGGAACATCTGAAACGGGGGTTCACCCCGCCATATGCCAAATCCAAGGACAAGCAGACAAATGATAATAACGATGATTGCCAGTTGTTTACTGAAAGCGGCCAGGCGTTGCTGCAGGGGTGTTTTGGCGGTATCCTCCTCCAGGAGGCCCGCAATCTTTCCGAGTTCGGTTTGCATCCCGATAGCCGTTACCACCGCTTTCCCTGCCCCGTTACTGACGATGGTGCCCTTGAAAACCATATTAAGCTGATCGCCGGGTACCGGAGCAGCTGCCGTGACAGGTTCGAGTTGTTTTTCGATCGCATGGCTTTCTCCGGTAAGGGAAGCTTCATCCGTTTTCAGCGCGCTCAGTTCAATGAGACGCGCATCTGCCGGGACAATATCCCCGGCTTCGAGTAAGATAACATCCCCGGGCACCAGGTGACGGGCCTCAATTTTTGCCGGGAGGTTGTCGCGTAAAACCGTTGCATAAGGTGCGGTCATTTTTTTGAGCGACTGGATGGAGGCCTCGGCCTTACTTTCCTGCGAGAACCCCAGCCAGGCGTTACCGGCAATAATAGCAATAATTACCAGGGCATCGGTATGTTCCCCTACAGCAAAGGAGACAATCGCGGCACCGGTCAATATCACGATCATAATGTCGGCAAACTGGGCCAGAAGAATGGCCCAACGGCTTTTTTGAGGCGCCTCTTTCAGAATATTCTCCCCCGACTCCTGCCGTCGCTCAGGTACCACGGCTGCTGTGAGGCCCGTTTCCGAAGTGCGTAACGAAGTAAAAATCGCATCTATTTCCAGCTGATGATAGTTTTTCATTTGGTGTGATGTTAGTAACTGGTTGACTTACCTTGTTTTGTCCTGTTTCCAGTTGAACACGCCGACCACCGAGATCCAACTGTCATTGCCGATATCCGATAGCCGACTGCTGATCGCCGATAGCCGACCGCCGATATCCGACTGCTGATCGCTGATAGCCGATATCCGACTGCCGATAGCCGACCGCGCTCACAGAAAGTCAAAAGCATCGTTTCGATAATTCGATACGACGAAAAGAGACGTGTAACCAAAAATAAGTCCAATCAGAGCGCCGGCAATGATTTCATTAAGAGTGTGCCGTTTCAAATGATATCTTGACCAGGCGATAAAAGGAGTAAAACATAAGAATAAAATCCCGATAAGCTCATGCACTGAAAACAGCAAGAAAGCCAGAAAAACGCTAAATGCTGTATGCAGGGAAGTCTTGATGAAATAATTGGACAATTGAGAGACGATCAGCAGCAGCCAGCCAAGCAGCATGTTATACCGTATCACATCGGGTTGCCGGGTAATAAACAATAGTGCCGTAACCAGGAATACCAGGACCGTCGCAAACGGGTACCATCTTTTTCGTTGCAACTGATCGGAGAGATCGAAATCGGCGTAAGTCCCCTTCCGGACTCCCCGGTACATCCGGATACTCAGGGGGACAATAATCCCGCCGATGATCAGAACGGAGGTGATTACAGCGGTGCGCAGCTCGAAATTCCGGAACAATACCATTAACAGGAACAACGGATAGGTGAAGAACGGATGTCCGGCTGCCGAAATGTACTGGGCGATTTTAGTTTTCATACCGCATCAGTCAAATGCTCAGAAGTAACGAGCTAGTGCAAGCTACGAAAAAAACGGAGATATAGGTACTATTGCTGAAGCGTTAATTTAGGGTAGAACGGGAGGCATTATCGGGATCTTACCTTTTTGCGATGGGATATGCCCTCGAGGACCGGGTGTCCCCAAACGGTGATTTTTTTTGGTCGAAAATTTGGTGGCGCCATGGGGGGAGGGGTTGGCAAAATGATTTCGGACCGGGATTGCGGATTTCGGACCCCGGGGGACCGGTCCCCCCGGACTACATCCGGGGCTAATGGATGTCGCCCCTCCGGGGCTTGGGGTATAGGAATATGACCGCCATGGCCTGTCAGAGCGTCTCAGGTTATTTTTCTCCGTGCATTCTCCGTGTTTTTACCTCAGTGCCCTCCGTGTTACTATTTTGTCTCTTTTTAACCGCTCCATTTTCCATAAAAAATGCGTTTACGGCTTGTAAACGCATTTTTTGCAAGTGACCAGAAGGAGAGTCGAACTCCTATGCCCGTAAGGGCACTACCCCCTCAAAGTAGCGTGTCTACCAATTCCACCACCTGGCCATTTTTTACCGCACTGACGGCGCTAATGGGGTACAAAAGTAATTTGTTGGCGCCTTTAAATCAATAGATGGCCTTAAAAAATGTGCGGAATTACCGTTGTGTATGATCGGTTGGTTGATAATCAGCATGTTACATTGGGGTCTGTTGAAAAGGCAACTGCTTTTGCAGCGAAATAAAGTGTTGCAGGCGCTCCCGGTACAAGGAATGTTGCTCCGGATCCGGATGGATTTCCCGGGTAATACGTACAAAGTGATCGATCGCAGAGAAGTCGGCCAGGATTCCAACCGATCGCAGTCCGACAAGGGCAGCGCCCACACAGCCGGTGTCGTTGGTTGCGTTTAAGGCTACTTTAATGCCCAGTATGTCGGCAAGCATTTGCACCCAAACGGGGTTTTGCGCAAAGCCGCCGTTGGCAAAGATGGTATGGACCGTCTGGCCTTGAAGCAGCACCTCACCGATACCGGCCAGGTTGAACAAAATGCCTTCCAGGACTGCCCGGGCGAAATGGGCGCGGGTATGGGAAATGTCGATGCCATGAAACATCCCTCTGGCCGAGGAATCCCACAACGGAGCCCGTTCCCCGAGAAGATAGGGGAAAAAGAAAAGCCCGTCGGCGCCGGCAGGGACAGCGGCAATCGCTTCGCTGAGCGCCTCCCATGTCAGCTCCGGAAAGAACGTGTCTTTCAGCCATTGGAAGACGATCCCTCCATTGTTGGTAGGCCCGCCGATCACAAAGGTTTCTGCATCCAACGGATAGCAAAACGTTCGCATTTGCGGGTCGCAGTAGGGGGTCCCGGAAGTTCTGCGGATAGCTCCGCTGGTTCCGATGGTCAGCGCCAGCGTGCCTTTACGGATCGCCCCGCTGCCCAGGTTGGCCAGGCACCCGTCGCTTGCGCCTGAAATAACCGGTATGCCGGTCCATTCGGGTAACAATGCCGGGGCTTCCAGAGGCGCCTGGTGATAAGGCGGGACAATTGCGGGTAAACAGCCGGGAGTCAGGCCTAAACGCTGTAAGGTCGGCAGGTCCCAGGTCAGTGAGGCCAGATTCAGCATTCCCGTTGCAGCCGCCATCGAATAATCGGTCACGATTTCACCGGTTAGCCGGTAAAGGACATATTCTTTGATCCCCATAAAGCAGGAGGCCTTTTCGAATAGGTCAGGTTGCGCTTCCCGCAGCCACTGAAATTTGCTGGCGGGGGTCATGGCGTGAACAGGCGTTCCGGTGCGCTGGTATTGCTGTCGCCCTTCCTCCGTGTTTCTGAAATGATCGGCGATGGCTCCGCTTCGGTTGTCGGCCCAGATCATGACCGGAGAAATAGGCTCTCTGTCCGCATTGAGGGCCATAAGGCCATGCATGGCTGCGCTAAAGGCAATCCCTGAGGGTTTCCCCCAGCTGCGGCATGCGTCCCGGACCTGTTTCAGGGAGGTGATCGTTGCATGGAATACCTCCAGCGGATCCTGTTCCGACCATCCGGGTTGGGGATGATACATCGGGTAACTTTCGCTGGCAGTGGCCAGTATTCGTCCTGCTGTATCAAAAGCGATTGTTTTTACGCTGGTCGTCCCGATGTCACACCCCAGGATATAGTGCATGTATCCTGGTAGCTTAACGTGAAATCTCCAGGACTTCAAATTCTACCAGGCCTGCAGGAATCTGGATCTGGGCTACTTCACCTGCCTTTTTTCCCAGCAACCCCTTCCCGATCGGGGACCCCACAGAGATTTTCCCCTGTTTGAGGTCGGCTTCTTCTTCTGAGACCAGGGTGTAGGTCATCACTGCACCATTTTTCCGGTTTTTGATTTTTACATTGGAAAGAATCGCCACCATGGAAGTATCAATCGAAGATTCGTCCAAAACGCGTGCATTCGACAGCACTTCCTCCAGTTTCGATATTTTCAGCTCGTGCAGTCCCTGTGCGTCTTTTGCAGCATCATATTCAGCATTTTCACTCAAATCCCCTTTATCGCGTGCCTCTGCGATCTGCCGTGCGATTTCAACACGTCCCTTGGTTTTCAAATCATTTAACTCAGCTTTCAGCTTGTTCAGACCTTCCTCGGTGTAGTATGATATCTTTGCCATTCGTACTTAATTACAATTAAAAGTTGCTCTTTTTGTTTTGATAAGGGCTAAAAAAAAAGAACGGTAATTAAACCGTTCCACAAGAGTGCAGGACCATCTCGTAGGAGCGCTTTATGTTTCTTCTTTTCTGTGAGCCGTTATCAAATATTGTTGCATGATTCATGAATAGGAACGACAAAAATAGCAATATTTGTGGATTGTAACAAGAATAATTAGTGATTAGCAAAACAATTCCTGAATCCGGGAAAGGGCTGCTTGAACCGACTCGCCATGATAAAATCAAAATTACGGATCATATTTATGGGAACGCCTGATTTTGCTGTAGCAAGTCTGAAAGCGCTGGTTGAAAATGGCTGTGAGGTTGTGGCAGTGGTAACCGCACCCGACCGCCCCGCCGGTAGGGGACTCAAGCTGACCCCTTCTCCTGTCAAGGTTTATGCAGCGGCGCAGGGAATTGATGTTTTGCAGCCGGAAAAGCTGCGGAATCCGTCGTTCCTTACCCGTTTAGGTGCCTATCAGGCAGATTTACAGGTGGTTGTGGCTTTCAGGATGCTCCCGGAAGTCGTGTGGGCCATGCCCGGACGAGGCACCTTTAACCTGCACGCGTCGTTGCTGCCCGATTACCGCGGCGCGGCGCCTATCAACTGGGCAATTATAAACGGGGAAACGGAAACCGGGGTGACTACTTTTTTTATTGAGAAGGAGATTGATACCGGGAAAATTATCTTTCAGGAAAAGGAACCGGTATCCCCTGACGATACGGCGGGAGATGTATACGGGCGGCTGATGGAAAAAGGGGCCTCACTGGTCGTGAAGACGGTTGAGGCGATCACAGCCGGCGTGTATCCCCAAGTTTCGCAACCGCCGGCAACAATAGGTAAGGAAGCGCCGAAGTTGTTCAAAGAGACCTGTCGGATCGATTGGGACCGGACTCGCCCGGAAATCCGCAATTTCGTCCGCGGGTTGTCACCGTACCCCGCGGCCTGGACCGTGCTGAATGGCCTGCAGTGTAAAATTTATCGCGTCACAGAAATAGAAGATGCCCGGGAGGGGGAAACAGGAAGTTACTACTCCGACGGTAAGACTTACCTGGCGTTCAAGGCTTCCGATGGCTGGCTGTCGGTGGAAGATTTACAGCTGGAGGGCAAACGCCGCATGCGCACCGATGAATTGTTGCGGGGCTATAAGCTATAAAAACCGGCGGAGTTCGCTGAGGTCCCGGATCGTCGGGAGGTCGGTTGGATCGTTTGCCCCCGGCGCAGGATTAAAGTGAATGGCGTCCATCCCGACATTCCGGGCTCCCTCTATGTCGGCCTCCAGGTTATCTCCGATCATCACGGAATGGGTGACGGAAGTCCGGGCATTAGTCACTGCATAATGAAATATCCCCGGATGAGGCTTCAGAATTCCGATTACTTCCGAAATCACCACCGAATCGAAATACTGAACGAGGTTGCTGCACTGAATTTTGGTGGTACACGCCTCCCGGAAGCCATTGGAAATGAGGTGGAGCGTGTATTTCTCTTTCAGGTAGCCGAGTGTTTCGTGGGTGTTCGGAAATAAATGGGTCTTCTGTGGACAGATGCTCAGGTAGTCCTGCTCGAATTGCAGGGGAAATAATTCAGGATTGAGACCAAGTTCGGCAAACGTGTCTGCAAAACGTCGTTTTCGAAGTGTCGTTTTATCCAGCTGACCCAGGTTATAGGCTGCCCAAAGCCGTTGATTATTCCGGTTGTAGGTCGTAATAAAAGCCGAGGCGTCGCTTGTCTCCAGGAGTTTGTCAAAGCGGTAGCTGAAAAACAATTCGGTCAGCGTTTCGCGGGCATTGCGTTCAAAGTCCCACAGGGTATGGTCCAGATCAAAAAACAGGTGTTCTTTGGGATGTGCAAACATGCTGCAAAATTAGCAAATAACAGGACAGTGAAAAGCCATCATGCCACAGGAATTTCTGCGGCATGATGGCAATACGTTATTCCTGTATTTTATAAAATTTATAGCCGAAAAGAAAAATGACCAGGTAGCAGATGATGGGCAGGTAGTAAGCGATGCCGGCGTCTATATCGGCGAGTCTACCCATCACAGGCGGGAACAATGCCCCCCCTACAACGGCCATTACCAGGAAGGAGGAAGCTTGCTGCGTTTTGTTGCCCATGTTTTTCAGGCCGAGGCTGAAAATGGTCGGGAACATGATGCTGAAGAAGAAGTTCAGCATCAGCAGGGCGATAAACGAAATCCAACCGAAGTTTTGTGCAACGAGCAGGCACATGATAATATTGCTGAGCCCTGCCGCCGCCAGTAACTTATGGGGCGCAATAAAACGCATCAGGAACGTTCCGACAAACCGCCCGACCATCATCAATACCATGCTGAATGCGAAATAATAGGCGGCGGTGGATTCATCCAGGTGCATTTTCTCGACGCCGTAATTGATGAAAAATGCCCACGTACCGCCCTGGGCAGCGGTGTTGAACAACTGGGCGAGTACAGCCCAGCGGAAATGCCGTTGCCGCAGGGGATTCGTTACTGTGGCTGCCGATGCTCCCGGAATCTCGGCAGCGTGCGGGTTTTGCAGGGGCGGTACCTTTACAAAAGCGAAAGCAATCCCGATCGCCACGATCACACTCCCGATTACCTGGTAAAGCAATTTAACAGAGGTCAGGTCGTTCGCACTGCCTTCCGAAACGCTCAGGATAAAATAACCGCCGATCAAAGGACCGATTACGGCCCCTAAACCGTTGAACGACTGTGCGAAATTAATCCGTTGATCGCTGGTCTGCTGGACGCCCAGGCTGCCTACAAAAGGGTGGGCGACGGCCTCCAGGGTTGCCAGTCCGCAGGCGAGTACAAAAAGTGCTATGCGAAAAAAACCGAAAGAGGCGGCATCCGCGGCGGGTGTAAAGAGAAAAGCGCCCAGTGCATACAACCCCAAGCCTAACAAAACGCCGTTTTTATAGCCAAAGCGTTTCATAAATAAACCTGCGGGTATCCCCATAATGGCATAGGCGCCAAAAATAGAGAACTGTACCAGTCCTGACTCTGCTTTGCTGACATGCAGAACATTCTGAAAATGCTTGTTCAACACGTCTCCCATGGTAATGGCAATGCCCCAGAGCATAAACAGCGAGGTGACAAAAACGAGGGTGGTGAGATATTTCTTTTCAGTAAACGGCGAGGCGGGGGCCGCTTGTTTAGTCTCGGGGATCATATAGAATGGTTGATTTGCAACAGTTAATTCCCATAGGTTAAAAGAAAACCCGCGAAGAACGGTAGATTAAACGTTCCGGACAGTGTTGTCTGTTTTTTGCGTCGAAAGTAGTGTTTTTTTGAGATAGAACAGGTAATATCTCCTTTTTTCTTTGGGGAATTGTTGAAGAGCCGAACATGCGGCATCGGGGACAGGCGGACGGTTCGGCGGCTGTCCATACGAGAACAGCCGGGTGCTTTCTTGGCTTCGTGAAGGTTATCCTTTAATATTGCAGCAGCAATAAAGTCCCAACGAAAATGAAAGTATCCCTGATGGTGGCCGCGGCCTTGCGCGGAGAAATTGGTAAAGACAACCGTTTGTTGTGGCATTTGCCAAAGGACCTCAGGCGCTTTAAACAGCTCACGCTTGGGAAGCCGATCATTATGGGGCGGAAAACATTTGAAGCGATCGGGAAACCGCTTCCCGGCCGGACATCAATCGTAGTCACCCGGAGCAACGATTTGTCGCATACCGGGATATTGGCGGCAGCATCGATGGAAGCGGCGCTGAGAATTGCGCTGCAACTGGGCGCCGAAGAAGCAGTCGTTATAGGCGGAGGGGAAATTTACCGGCTCGCAATGCCTTACGTCTCTGTGATTTACCTGACGCGGGTTCATACCGAAACCGATGCCGACACCTGGTTTCAGATGCCGGCACCGGAAGAGTGGATAGAAACGGGAAGGGAATGGCACGGCCCGGATGAAAAGCATGCATTTCCGTTTGAATTTATTGACCTCCGGCGAAACGTTCCGGCGGCCGCTGTACCGGACCTGTAAGACCGCGCTTCTTACAACCGGAATTTCAACCCGCACATGAGCCATCTTCCCGGCATCTGCGCCCCTAACAGATCGCTATAACGGGTGTTCGTGAGGTTGTCTGATTGTACAAACAACGACATATGAGCGGGAATCAGCGCATAGGCTGCCTGAAGGTTGATAACCGCGTACTGTTTACTGATATGCGTTTCCAAATTCGCTGCCTCCCGTTGTTCCCGTACCTTGTAAAGGCCGTTCACGGCGGCATTCCATCGTCCTTTTTGCCAGGTAAGCGAAAAGTTGGTCAGCAGCCGTGCATGGGAGGCGATGTAAAAGGAAGGCACCTGGCCGGCACCGTCGCTGTCAAGCAGCGTGATGCCCAGAATGGCTGACAGCCGGTGATCCCCGCCAAGGGTCTGACTGTACTGGCCATCGATTTCAACCCCTCTGGTCGTTATCCGGGCGATGTTCCGGGCCAGGGCATAAACACCTTCCGGCGACAGATTGTCTTTCCGGGGCATTTGATCGTAGGGCGTGGAAACGTAGTCGATCAGGTCGCGGTGGTTGCGCTGAAAGAGGGTGGTCGAAACCTTGAGGTAGCTTTCCGGAAACCAGTCTGCGCCGACTTCATAGCTAAAGGAACGTTCTGCTTTCAGATCCGGATTGCCGATGCTGCCGCTAGCTACCAGTTCCTTGTTATAATTGTTAAACCGCTCAGTGAAATCGGCATCCCGTATCGTTTTGCCCCCGCTGGCACGGAATTGCCAGTCATGGTGTTTGTAGGAAAGCGTCATTTGAGGAACAATCTCCGTGCCGATGCGTTCACGCCAGTCGATACGGAGTGAGGGCTGTAACGAGAATCCGCCCAACTGATGATTCAGGAGCAGAAAGGGAGCCAGCTGGTTCAGTCCATGGTTTCCCCGATCGTTTGAACGGATTTGTTTCTGCTGGTAATTCATTCCCGAGACAAGGCTTGTCCCGGCGCTGAGTTGCTGCTGCCAGGTGAACAGCCCTTGGGAAAGACGGGAATAATTGTCGTTGGCAACAGCCATGGTATTGTACCGGTAGTGATCAGCGGCGGCCTTATAGCCAGCCTTCAGGCTCAGGGTTGTTTTGGAGCTGGAATAGCCGATTTCGAGCTGATTCCACCAGCCGGTTACTTGCTCACTTGCGGTATCCGAAACAAAAACGGTATAGAAGTTCTGCGCGGAAAAGTCACGTTTGTCAAAGGCTCCGCGATAAGCGATGTGCCATTCAGGCGCAATCGCATAGCGGGCCGAAACGGAGGCGGTATGGTTGTGAAAATAGCCGGTGGTACCTCTCTGGGCCTCTCCTCTGGCGTTGTTGGATAGTACGCCGCCGGCGATACGCAGGCGATCGCGGTGGAGGTAACCCCCTGCTTTGCCATTCAGAAGGCCATAGGAACCGACGGTCACCCCGCCTTCCAGGTAAGCGTCCTCTTTTGCGGTTGCTGCAAACGTTTTGGTAATAATGGAGATAACCCCTCCTACAGCTTCGGAGCCATACAAGGAAGATGAGGCTCCTTTGAGGATCTCGATCCGGTCGATTTCGGTAGGGGAGATCGGAATGTAACTGTTGAAATGCCCGGTGACGGGGTCGTTTAAGCGCAGCCCGTCCAATATGACCAGCACTTGCTGGAAAGTGCCGCCGCGAAGGACAATGTCACTTTGCGCTCCCATAGGCCCCCGGGCCTGGATCTCCACACCGGGTACATACCGCAGAATTTCATCCAGGCTGCTGGCCGGGAGATGGTGCAGGGTTTCTCCCCGGACGACCACCAGGCTGCGGCCGGACTCGGAGGCGCGCCGCTCAACCAGGGAAGAAGTAACGGTGACAGGGTCCAGATTGATTTCCTGTGCTTTTGTCTGCACGATACCTGTAATGAATAAAAAGAGTGCTAAGCCGGTAATAGTTGTTTTCATGGGTGTAAGCGATAATTGTACTCCGCAAAAGTAGTATCTTGCCGGATCATCAAAGTAATCCGGTTTTTAATTAATGAGTAGTCCGGTAGCGCTTCCTTTTCGGAGCATAATTCAAATTGAGGATTCGGGTACGGCGGTTTATCTGCAGATCAGCCGCCAGTTGATTAATGCTATCCAGCGGGGAGCATTGGTTGGTGGTGCCCGTTTGCCTGGTTCCCGTTCTCTGGCCCGGCTATTGGGTGTACACCGTAAGACGATCATTGCTGCCATCGGAGAGCTGGAAGCACAGGGCTGGGTGACGGTTTTGCCTAATCGCGGAACGTTCATTACGAGTAAGCCGCCCATTCATGCGGTAGCGCCGTTGGTTTGTGATCTGGAATTCCTTGCGGCCTACCCGGCCCGGACAGGGTACCGGTTTCACAACAGTATGTTGCTCGATCGTCCCGTGTCGGCAGGGAAACCGGCCCTGGAATTTACAGATGGTGAGCCGGATGTACGGCTGGCCCCACTGGACAAACTGGCCCGTGCCTACAGTCGGGTTATGATTCGCAAGACCAGCAGAAAGCTGCTGGCCTATTCCCACCGGGAAGGAAATTTCTACTACCGGGAACAACTGGCAACTTACCTGAACAATACCCGTGGATTACACATCGCACCGGAAAATGTACTCACGACACGCGGGGTGCAGATGGGGATTTACCTGGCGTCAACTATTTTGCTGGAACCGGGCGACCTCGTTGTGGTAGGACAGTTGAGTTACTATGTGGCCAATATGATCTTCCAGCAGGCTGGGGCGGAGGTTCATCAGATTCCGGTGGACGCGTCCGGTATTTCGGTGGCGGCCCTGCGGCTGCTCTGTGAACAGCGAAAGGTACGGATGTTGTACCTCACCCCCCACCACCACTATCCGACAACCGTTACACTCAGCGCGGAGCGGCGGGTCGAACTGCTGCAGCTGGCCAGCCAGTACGGATTTATTATTCTGGAAGATGACCACGATTACGACTTCCATTTTCAGAGCAGCCCTTTACTGCCACTGGCCAGCGCCGACCGCCACGGAATGGTTGTCTACATCGGTTCATTTTGCAAGGCGCTTGCACCCGGACTGCGGCAAGGGTACTTGATAGCACCTACAGATCTGATCGGGGAGGCAGCCAAATTGCGGTATATTATTGACCGCCAGGGCGACCTGGTAATGGAGCAGGCACTGGGAGAGTTGCTGGCCGATGGAGAAATACAACGCCATTTGAAAAAGAGTATCAAAACGTATCGCAGCCGGAGAGACTGGTTTACACAGGAACTTCACCGGACGTTGGGTGATTATCTGCAGTTTACCCAACCCCCGGGCGGACTGGCATTCTGGGCAGAGTGGACCCGGCCCGTCAGTCTTCTGCGGACCAGCCACGCGTGTGCAAAGTATGGACTGCATATCCCGCAGACGCTTCTTTTTCAAACCGGTGACCTTACGGCAATGCGGCTGGGTTTTGGTCATTTCAACGAAACGGAGATGACCGGTGCCCTGGAGACACTGGCGGAGGCTGTAATAGGGCTGTAGGGAAACCGGCTTTCGGAAAACGGCTATCAGCTATCGGCTGTCAGAAATCAGCTATCAGCTTTCAGAAATCGGCATTCAGCTTTCAGCAATCAGCTTTCAGTTTAATGGAAGGAAAGGACGTAAAACGGCAACTTGCCTTTGCCGATAGCTGATGGCCGACAGCTGATGGCCATTCAGTCCGGGCTTTCAGCAATCAGCTTTCAGTTTAATGGAAAGAAAAAAGGACGTAAAACCGCAACTTGCCTTTGCCGATAGCTGATGGCAGACAGCCGATAGCCATTCAGTCCGGGCTTTCAGCAATCAGCTTTCAGTTTAATGGAAGGAAAAGGACGTAAAACCGCAACTTGTCTTTGCCGATAGCCGAGGGCTGATAGCCGATATCCGATAGCTGACGGCCGACGGCCGATAGCTTGTACGCTTGACGCGGCGGGCTACGGCAGTGCTACCGTTACAAATCCCGGAACGATGGCAGCCTCCAGCCTCAGGGCTTCGCCTTTGTATTCACCATCGATCTGGAAAGGCACCGCCGTGTCGGTGACTTCAATTACCGCTTCCCTCGTTTTGAATATTGTGACGATCCCGGAGGCTTCTTCGAGCGTCCCCGAAAGAAATTTACCGAGGTCGCCGACGTTCATAGACTTGATGCAAATTACCTCGAAAAACCCGTCGTTGAACAGGCCTTGCGGATTGATCCGGAACCCGGTTCCGTACTTTTCCATGTTGGCTATAATAATAATGACCGTTTCGGTTTCCAGCGATTGCGCTCCGACTGTTATACGGGCGCGAAATAAACGATGTTCTTTCACCGTTTTCAGAAATTCACGCATGTAACCCAGTTTTCCCCGGGTGAGACCCGCTTCAAAGTTTTTGATCAGCAACGCGTTGAAGCCCATATCACTCAGGTGCAGGCACAGCTCCCGGTTAATGCGGATCCCGTCTATTTTCTGGCCGGGTGCTGTCAGCGCCGTCTCCCAGGCTACCTGCGGATCGGTCGGAAGTCCGAGGCTTACCGCTAATCCGTTGGCAGAACCGAGCGGTACAATCCCAAGGACCACTCCCTCCAGGTCTTGTATCGCTTCTGCCACAAGGGTAATGGTGCCATCGCCCCCGGCCGCAATCACCCGTTGGGGACGGACCGTCCGGATTTTCCGGCGCAGCGGTTCCAGGTCGGCCGCCCCGGAGGTCAGGAATTCGAAAAGGGCATAACCGTCTGTGGCAGCATGAGAGCGAACCCAAAACAGGAAATCATTTTTATCCACATCCCCGGATATAGGATTTAAAACGAGCAATACCTTTTTTTCTGCCGGCATAAACTTATATATTTAACCACTGATTACACCGCGACTGATGATTTCCTGTGAACTGAAACTCTACAGAGGCTATGCCAATAAAAATGAATTAGTGATCTGCGGACATGCTTTCAAAAAGTATCCCCGTTCCGAAAATCTGTACAATCGAAAGGGTTTTAAGAATATCCGGTCCATTATTCAGCTTTTTACCGTAAAAACCATACCCAATATAAAGGTTGTTTTCGAATTCGGTGATATCCGGGCGGAAACCTATACGGAAGAGGATGGTTTTTTTCGCTTTCAACTCCCTCTGACCGTACCGCTCCCAGGTGGCTGGTACCCTTGTACGGTAACCTTGGACGATAGCAGGGAAGGAGAGGTTGACAAACTTACGCGTGCAGGCGAGTTTCTTGTACCCGATAAAAGCGCTTTGCTGCTTATTTCAGATATTGACGATACGTTTTTGGTGTCTTATAGTCTGAGACCGCTCAAAAAACTGTACGTCATGCTTACAAAAAATGTGGAATCCCGGAAATCGTATGCAAATGTGGTCCGCCACTATCAGTTGCTGGAAACAGCGGGAGGCAACGGATTGGACGGCAATGGCCAGCTCGTGAAGAATCCCTTTTTTTATGTTTCCAGCAGTGAATGGAATCTCTACGATTATATCGTACGCTTTACACAGTTGAGCGGGCTGCCCAAAGCGGTGATCAAACTGCGTAAGATAAAAGATAACCTGAACGACTTCCTTACGACGGGACGCGGACAGCATAACCACAAGCTTCGGAAGATAGCCCGGATCCTTCGCTTTTATCCGGAATGGAAGTATATTCTGTTAGGAGACGATTCACAACGCGATCCTTTTATCTATCATGCGGTCGTCAGCCAGTTTCCGGCGACGGTTCGTGCTGTTTATATCCGGCAAACCGGGAGGTCCCGGAAAAGAACGACAGAAGTTCTGTTAAGCGAATTAGAAAGCCGGGGTGTGGTGGTGTGTTATTTCCGTAACAGCCGGGAAGCGATCCAGCACTCGGTCCGGGAGGGGATAATTTCAGAAAAACAGTTAGCGGAATCCGGCCATAGCTGATTATTTCCGGTTGTCCTGGTTCCCCAGCATGCTTAAATAACTTTCATACCGGCTGAAAGCGATTATTCCGTCACTCACAGCCTGTTTGATCCCGCAACCGGGCTCGCCGGCATGCAGGCAATTATGAAAACGGCAGGTATTCAGCAGCTCCCGCATTTCCGGGAAATAATGACTGATTTCGGGAGGAGCCATATCTGCCAGTCCCAATTCTTTGATCCCCGGGGAATCAATAATATAGGTGCCGGGCTCGCATTCGAACATTTCCGCAAAGGTGGTGGTGTGAACTCCCTTGTTGGCATACGTAGAAACTTCCTGTGTTTTAAGGGACAGTTCCGGGTAAAGCGCGTTGAGTAATGTAGATTTCCCTACACCCGAATGGCCGGAAAGCAGGGATTTCTTTCCCTGCAACAATTCGCGAAAAGGTTCCAGGCCCTCCCTGCCGGTACCGGTTGTCAGCAGGCAGCGATAGTTCAGCCCTTCATATAAAGCGGTCAGTTCGGACTGAAGTTCCTTCCATTCAGGGTTCAGCAGATCCTGCTTGTTAAAAACCAGGACAGCGGGAATCCGGAATGCTTCGGCAGTCACCAGGAAACGGTCAATGAAACCGAGGGAAGTCCGTGGAAATTTAAGGGAAACAATCAGGACGGCCTGATCCAGGTTAGCGGCCAGCAGGTGCGCATGGCCGGTTTTATGGACCGATTGACGAACAATATAATTCCGCCGGGGAAGGATGGCCGTTATGGTTACCGTATTAGCGGTTTCGTCTTCTATTTCAAATTCGACGAGATCGCCAACGGCAATCGGGTTGGTTACTTTCAGTCCTTGCAGTTTGAATTTTCCCCGCAGCCTGCCCTGCCATAACTGACGGGCGCCCTCCGCCTGTATCTCGTACCACGACCCCGTTGAGCGCATGACTAACCCTTTTTGGGTTTGGTTATTCATATCCCGATAGTCTTTATACCTGATAAAACACCCGATTTGAAATAACGAAAAAGAAGGACCGACATGGGAAATTACAAGTTAATGCAAGGTTAATTGAACGGGATTGGTAAAATATTTCGTTTAATACAGGGTATTAAATGAAATATTTGCTTTATTTACCGTTTATAAACTATTAATAAGCGTCAAAGATACTACATTTCCTGGATCCAACATTTTTAAACAGACCCGTTTCATCTCTTTCCTATGAATCTTGCAACCGATATAAACACTACTTCTGTCATTGATATCCGGAAAAACCGGCTTCGCAGCGATCTGCTAAAGGAGCTTTATAAAAACAGCAGTACTTCCATTAATAAATTGGCCCGTCTTTTTCATACCAGTATTCCGTCCACTACCGGGATCGTAAACGAACTGATCCGGGAGGGGTGGGTGATTGAAAAAGGGATCGGCGCGGCCCGTGCGGGAAGACCGCCGGTACTGTATGGGTTAAACCCGGTAAAACAGTTGACATTGGTGTTGGACATCAACCGTAATGATACGCATTTTTTGTTATTTGATCTCAGTAACAAGCTGTTACACCGGCACGAGGTAGGAATGCCCCTGGTGAATGAGCCTGCTTTTCTGGAGAAACTGATGGATCGTGCCGAAGGATTCCTGAGTGATCTGCAGGTATCAAGCACCTTATTATGGGGAGTGGGGATTTCGATGCCCGGGTTAATATCCGCGCAGAATGGGATTAACCAGACTTACCTCAATCTGACGCCGGCCGGGATCCCGCTTGCCGCGCACATCCGCAAACGCCTCGGAGTTCCGGTTTGCCTGATCAACGACACGCGGGCCACCACGTTGGGAGAGTACCGGTTCGGACTGGCTAAAAAGCATAAGAATGTCCTTACGATCAATATCGACTGGGGAGTAGGATTGGGTATTTTGCTGAACGGAGAGGTTTTTAGCGGATCTTCCGGGTTTGCAGGAGAGCTTGGACATATCCAGGTTCGTCCGGACGGCATTTTATGCGATTGCGGAAAAGTAGGTTGCCTTGACACCATCACATCGGCGCTGGCGCTCATCCGGCAGGCGCAGGAGGGGATTGAAAATGGAAAGGCTACGTTGCTTACCAAGCTGATTGACAATAAAGTCGAAAACCTGACAACCCACCATATTATAGAAGCAGTCCGGAACGGGGACGAGTTTTCAATTGACCTCCTGAGTGTTCTGGGAAAAGAGTTGGGAAAAGGGCTGGCAACGGCTGTGCATTTATTTAATCCTGAAATCATTATTGTTACGGGTATTCTCGCCCAGGCAGGCGCGTTCATATCAAACCCTATCGAGCAATCCATCAACCGGTATTGTCTGGCCGATTTTAAGAATTCCCTGAAAATCAGTATTTCGGAAATCGGCTCCAAAGCCCGCCTGCTCGGTACACAGGCTCATTTGTTTGATTATCTGGCGGTAGAGGAGTTTCGGGATTAATGTCGCAGGAGTAACTTTTTTGCGGTTTGCATGACGGCTGCTGTGGCGCCGGTGTGTTCACGGACGTACTTGCTGCAAATGGCCGATTGGGCCTCCCGGAATGCAGGTTCTTCGAGCAGCAGGGAAAATCCCTGCCGGAGCGCTGCTTCGTCTCCGATCGCGCAGGCTCCCCCCAGCCGGATCAAATCAATAGCTTCCTGGAACCGTTGATAGCTGCGATTTCCGAAAAAGACGGGAAGCCCGTAGGTGGCCGCTTCCAGTATATTGTGCAAACCCACTCCAAAGGCCCCTCCGATATAGGCGAAAGTACCGTAACGGTATAAAGAAGAAAGCATTCCGATGTTGTCGATAATCAGGTAAGAGGGGGCCGGGGAGGGAAGACGGAACCCTTGTTCTCGGTAGTCGGAATAGCGAAGGGAACGGCCCCGGAGCTGGTTGGTCCAGCGCTCGATCAGAGTGGTGTCGATCTCATGAGGCGCGATGATCACTTTCAATTTTTCCCCGAAATGGTTGAGAACGGGGATCAGCAATTCCATATCGGCATTCCACACCGAACCTACCACCAGGCAGGGAGCATTCCCTGTGAAGGCGGCTATTTCCGGCAGTAACCGGGCGTGCTGCGGCAACTGCTCCACCCGGTCAAAACGGGTATCTCCGCCTTTGCGGACCACCGCACCCAGGCCGATCCCTGACAATAATTCTACTGACGCGTCGTTTTGGACAAGAATAGCATCAAACCGGTGCAGGAGCTGCCGGTAAAAGCCGCCGTAGCTTTTGAAAAAAACCTGATTGCTCCGGAATACAGCTGAAAATGAAATAATGATCGCGTTCCGGTTCCGGAGTTCGGTGAGGTAATGGTACCAGAATTCGTATTTAATGAAAAAAGCAATTTCCGGCTTGACAAGGGCGAGGAAATCCCGGGCATTCGCGGCTGTATCGGTGGGTAGGTAAGCGATATAGTCCGCTCCGTCGTAATTTTTTCTGATTTCGTATCCGGAAGGGGAAAAAAAGGTCAGGACAATCAGATAGTCGGGATACTGCTTCCGGAATGCTTCCATTACCGTACGGCCCTGTTCAAATTCTCCCAGGGAGGCCGCATGAAACCAGGCCACCCGACGGGAGCGGTTGTTCGCGGATGAAAAATAATCCTGCAGCTGCGTCCGCCAGTTTTTTCGTCCGGCTATCCACAGGCGGGCTTTGGCGTTGAAAGGGGCCGCCAATCGGAGCAACGTTTCATAGCCGGCAAGGGATAACTGGTAAATGAGGCGCATTAAACAAGGGGTTTTTATACAGGTGGAAATTCTGTGTTATTGGGATTCAGCTATCGGCTATCAGCTATCGGCTGTCGGCTATCAGCATTCGGCTATCGGCATTCGGTATTAGGATCGTGTCGGTACAGACCATTCGGGGTTCCGGCGGGTTTTACCAGCGGAATGTAACGGCCTGTTCAATTGTCGGATGGAGGCTTTGGGCAACCGGGCAGGTAAGCGCCGCTTTTTCCAGCTGTGCCTGTTCGGCCGGTGATAAAAGACGGTCGGTTTGGAACGTGAGGACCAGTTCGATCCGGGCGATCCGGCGGGGAAGATCGGCGGACATAATTTTCGTGGCGGCGATTTCCGTGTCGATCAGGTCAATCCCTTCGCGCCGGGCGACAATTCCCATCGTGGTTAACATACAAGTGGCCAGAGCAGTCGCTACCAGGTCGGTAGGAGAAAAAAGTTCCCCCTTGCCCTGGTTGTCTGTCGGTGCATCGGTTTGAAGGGTCGTTCCCGACTGAATATGAGTGGCTTGGGTGCGTAAATCGCTGAGATAAACTGATTGTACAGTAGGCATTTCTGGATTCTTGTTAGGTCATTGAGAACATAAAATTACAAAAATCTGTTATCTGCTTACATTTTGTCCGAATTTTACTAATTTCACTTAAGTTTTTGTACCGAGCCAGAACCTATGTCCCTAATACTTCTCCAAAGAAAATCAGCTGCAATCGGAATAGTGTTTTCGCTGATAAGCATTCTGGCCCTGAATGCATCCGGGCAAACCGCCAGAAATAAAGCTGGCAATGAGGATGTGTATAATTCACTCCTGGCCTTTGGTATTACGGCCAATACCAATTCCGGAATTATTGGAGGGGCAGCGGTGCGTTATACCAAAAATATCGGGACCTTTTTGGGAAATCCCCATTATCAATACCTGGCGTTGGAGATTGTGAACGTGAAGAACCCCAAAGAGTATTCGTTGCCGACTTCCGGGTTTAATACCACTCCGAATAAGCTCAACTACCTGTTTGCGATTCGCCCTCAGTATGGCCGGGAAGTATTTTTCTTTAACCGGCAGGATAATGAAGGGCTGGGGTTAAGCGGACTGATAGCCGTGGGCCCGACGATCGGTATTGAAAAGCCGTATATGATTAATTTTCAGGAAGGAGGCCGCACGGTGACCATTCCCTATGACCCGAACCTGTCGGGAGTGTATTCATCTGCCGGTTTTCTGGCTGGTTTCGGGAAAAGTAAAATTGTCCCGGGGCTGAATGCCAAGGCTGCGCTCAACCTGGAAATCAATGCATTCCGGCATAATGTGACAGGACTAGAAGTCGGCTTTTTAGTAGAAGCTTTCACCCGTAAAATTGAATTGATGGCATTTCCGGCGGGAGCACCCGACGGAAATGTGGGTAACAAAAGCTTTTTTACCTCGGGGTATATCACCCTGTATTTTGGAAATAAAAAATAATACGGCGCCGCCGGAATACGATGCCGGCAGCGCTGACAGTTACTATAGATTATGATTGAACTTCCTGTTGTAGCTCCGGAGCGTAAAAGAAAACCCGATTGGTTGCGTGTGAAACTTCCTACCGGACCGGACTATTTAAGGGTACGCCAATTGGTAGATACCCATAAACTGCATACCATTTGTGAGAGTGGGAATTGTCCGAACATGGGTGAGTGCTGGGGAGCGGGTACGGCCACTTTTATGATCCTTGGAAATGTATGTACCCGGAGCTGTACGTTTTGTGCCGTAGCAACCGGCCGCCCGAATGAATACGATACCGATGAACCCCGGAGGGTGGCAGAGGCAATTCACCTGATGAAGGTGAAACATGCCGTGATTACGTCTGTCAACCGCGATGAGCTGAAAGACAGAGGAGCCGAAATCTGGTACCAAACCGTACGGATGGTAAAGGAAATGAGTCCGGATACAACGATTGAAACGCTCATTCCCGATGTGAAAGCCAACTGGGATGCGCTGGCCCGCATGGCTGAGGGAGGGCAGGAGGTGGTGTCACACAATATGGAAACGGTGGAAAGACTCTACCGGGGAGTCCGGCCGCAGGCCCGGTACAGCCGGAGCCTGGAGCAGACGCTTCGTACCAAACAAATGGGGAAAAGAACCAAATCCGGTATCATGCTTGGACTTGGGGAGACGGCCGATGAAGTGCATAAGGCCATGGACGACCTGGTTGAACACGGCCTGGATATCCTGACATTGGGACAGTACCTGCAGCCAACCAAAATGCACCACGAAGTCATTGAGTGGATTACCCCGGAACAATTTGAACGCTATCGGGAAGAAGGCTTACGACGCGGACTCGCCTATGTGGAGTCCGGCCCGCTGGTGCGGTCCAGTTACCATGCCGAACGCCATGTGAACGTTCCTATTACCCCGCTGAAAGCCGGCGGAAGTATTTGAGTCTTCCTCGGAAAAATCCAAAAAGCAGACACGGTGGTTGCCAAATCTTTTTTAAGCCGGGCGCTTTGATAATTTGATTAAAAAATTCCATTTTTGCGCAGGCATCCAGAAACTTCCCTAAAAGAAGTACCAACCGAGTGTACGCCGCGGTGGTGAGAACGATGTGGGCTATAGCCAAAAACGTTCCGCTACACCATTGTGCCCTTACATTACGACTTTTCTGGTTCCTCTGATGAATATCGAACTTAAACAAAACATGTTTTTATGTCCTATTTATTTACATCCGAGTCTGTTTCTGAGGGGCATCCGGATAAGATAGCAGACCAGATTTCAGATGCGTTGATTGATAATTTTCTGGCGTTTGATCCCAACAGCAAGGTGGCGTGTGAAACATTGGTCACTACCGGACAGGTTGTATTGGCAGGGGAAGTAAAGACGTCGACTTACCTGGACGTTCAGAAAATTACCAGAGATGTAATTGCCAGGATCGGTTATACGAAAAGTGAATACATGTTTGAAGCGAACTCATGCGGGATATTATCGGCCATTCATGACCAGAGCGCTGATATAAACCAGGGAGTAGACCGGGCAAGTTCTTCCGACGATTTCGAAAACAGGGCCAATGCCCAGGGGGCGGGTGACCAGGGGATGATGTTTGGTTATGCGACCAGGGAAACTGATAACTATATGCCGCTGGCATTGGACCTGGCGCATAAAATTTTACGGGAACTGTCACATATCCGGAACAATGAACCGGAATTGCTGCCCTACCTGCGTCCGGATGCAAAAGCACAGGTCACAATCGAGTATAGCGACGATAACGTCCCGCAACGTATTGATACCATTGTGGTGTCTACGCAGCACGATGATTTTGAGGAAGAACAGGTGATGCTGGCAACGATTAAGGCAGATATTATCCGGAAGGTAATCCCTCGCGTAAAAAATAACCTGAAGCCGGCCTTACAGCGATTGTTTACAGAGGATATTACCTATCACATTAACCCCACAGGGAAATTTGTGATCGGCGGCCCGCACGGAGATACCGGGTTGACAGGCCGTAAGATCATCGTGGATACCTATGGCGGAAAGGGAGCGCACGGCGGGGGCGCATTTTCAGGGAAGGACCCCTCGAAGGTAGATCGTTCTGCCGCTTATGCAACACGCCATATCGCGAAAAATGCCATTGCGGCTGGCCTTGCCGATGAAATACTCGTCCAGGTATCCTATGCGATCGGAGTTGCACAACCCTGCGGAGTATTTGTAAATACGTACGGGACTTCCAAAGTCGCTTTGAGCGATGGTGAAATAGCGCTGAAACTACAGGAGCTTTTCGACCTGAGGCCTTATGCTATTGAACAACGGCTGAAATTGCGGAATCCTATTTATTCGGAAACGGCAGCCTATGGCCACATGGGCCGGGAAAACAAGGTGGTCACCAAAGAGTTCAGAGCGACAGACGGAAGTGTGAAGACAGTAGAGGTCGAGCTGTTTACTTGGGAGAAGCTGGATTTTGTCAGTACCATACAGGCGGCTTTCGGACTTTAATCCGAGAGGAAGCCGGCCACTAAAAAGGGACCGCCTGCTGCAGGCGGTCCCTTTTTACAATTGATCTATCGTAGAATTAAGCGAACTCCTCAACCTCTTCCACTTCCACGACCGCAGGTTGCGGTTTGGCAGTTCTGTTGACGGTCCGTTTATTTTTGAACTTCTTGACTTTCATTTTCAAGGTATCGATAGCCAGGTCCGTGGCCTCTTCAAAAGTAGTTCCCGCCTCCTTTACAAAAACACTACCGCCCGGAACATACAATTTTACCTCTACCAGTTTTTTTTGTATTTTGTTGCTTTCACTTTTATCGAGCTTCAAAAATACTTCTCCACTTATAATACGGTCGTAAAACGTTTCCAGTTTATTCATTTTTTGCTGAATAAACGCCAACAATCTCTCATCCGCATCGAAACGAATTGCTTGAATCTGCAGTTTCATAGACGCACAAATTTAAAGTGTTAAACTTACTAAGGTTACCATCTTAATGGTTAACTAAATTAACTCATTTAAAACGACAATGTCAAGCCCAAAGCAAATGAAATCGTTAGAAGCTGTCGGCGACCGGCCGTCAGGGATCGGCTGCCGGCAATCGGCTGTCGGAGACCGGTGCTATCGGCACAAACGGAACACAGCCTGACGGACCTATTCTCAGGGTATTGACGGTGGATAGATAGGTTGTTTGTCGTGTCAGGCCTGAAATGTTTTTTACTGTGGACGGTGTGTTCACAGGCCACTTCGTTCCAGGCTGGGCGGCCCCGGGCCGATGGCCGGTTCACGTCAAAATAGGGTTGACGCGACATCAATACGTTTTTCCTCAAAAATAAACTGTAAACCGCCTTATACTTCCTTTAGGGTAGTCTGAAAAGAAACAAACTGATTGGGAAAGCCGGCGGTGATTTGATCTTGAAGGGACGGATTGTATTTTAGGAGGAATTGTTCATAAGCGTCAAGAGCGGTGAACCGTACCTGGACCGTGTAGGTGCTGCCGCCGTTGTCGATCTCCGTCAGTAAGCGCAGAAAGGTACAAGCGGCTACGCCGGGAGTACCGCGAAGCGCAGGAAGGTGCCGGGCCTTCATCCATTCAAACCAGCTCGTTTCAGCTTCGAAGAGCACATTGTACGTAGTGTTATGCAAAATCATGGGCATCGTTTTGGTAAAGCAAATAAGGGTCAATAACGGGTTTTTACTTGGTTATAAAAAGAGAACGCGGTTCTAAAATCGTATAAGCAGCCGAGAGGAACCCCGCTGCAGGACCGGCCGGCCTCAGGAAGTAACTTGGTGGGTGCGTCCGGTCCTGCCGTCCGTCCGGGAGGTGTAGTTGCGACGATTTGCCGGACGGGGTGCCCGGGAGCTACTTGCCGCTAATTACAAAAAATAGCCTTACCTTTGCAGGGTAGTTCAGTAGAAAGTAACCGGGTGCAGCGATATGGCAGAAACATTGAAAAATACATTGAAAGTACACAGCCTCCGGAATACATCGTGCCGGGAGGAGGTGCTGGCTATTCTTACCCGGGAGAATGCGGCGCTTTCACATGGAGAGATTGAAAAAGCGCTTGAAAATCGGTTTGATCGTGTGACGATCTATCGTACGCTGAAAACATTTGTCGAAAAGGGGATTATTCACAAGGTGCTGGATGAAGAAGGATTGCGCTATGCGCTGTGCAAGGAACAATGTTCGGAACATCGCCATCAACACGACCACCTCCATTTCAAGTGCACTTCCTGCGGCTTGACCAGCTGCATTGAAAATAGTCATATTCCAGCCATTCCGCTCCCCGAGGGATATGAAGCATTGGAAACCAGCCTGCTTATTCAGGGAATCTGCCCGGCCTGCAACCGGCCCGCACAATAAAATATCTGTATCAGATTAGGTAGATCACTTGCAACAGTGTTGCACAATAGCGACATTTGCATTTTTCTGTCAGATCAAAGTGCAGGTATGAAATTATTGTGGGGATTCGGAGTCATCCAGTGGGTAGCCATCTCACTGGCGGTGGCACAGTATAAGGTTGAAGGCTACGTGAAGGATGGTATAACCGGGGCAGGACTTTCCGGCGCTACGGTCACCTTGCATGAGCTGAGCCGGCATGTGGTAACGGATACCCTCGGCCGTTTTGAATTGGACGGACTTCGCCGTGCTTCGTATCATGTGCACATCAGTTATATGGGCTACGCATCCGATACAAAGATGCTCCGGGTAGCCGCCGGCCAGCATGTTGATTATGTCCTTTTCCCGACCGCTATCGAATTGAACGAGATTGTGGTGGAATCAAACCATTACAAAACGGGGGCAAAGGAACATACCCTGGCCATTGAGATTCTGGATGCCGGCTTTTTGAGGAACAACCGCAAGAATACGTTTGTCAATTCACTGGAAGATTTGCCGGGCATCAATGCCATCAATACCGGTGTGGGGATTGCAAAACCCGTGATCAGAGGACTGAGTTTCAATCGCATTATTGTGAATGACAACGGGATAAAGCAGGAAGGCCAGCAATGGGGCGCCGACCACGGGCTGGAAATTGACATGTTTGAACCGGGGCGCGTGGAAGTAATCAAGGGGCCGGTTTCGCTGTTGTACGGTTCCGAAGGATTGGGTGGTGTCATTAATATCTTTCCACGTGCATTGCCGTCCGACAGTACTCTTCAGGGGAGTTTTCAGAGTGTCTATAAGACAAATAACCACCTGGCTGCATTTTCGGCAATGGCGGAAAAAGCAGCCGGCAACAAGGTATTCCGGGTACGGGTTTCTTCCCAGGATTTCGGGGATTACCGGGTTACAACAGACCGGTTCCGGTACAATTCCTATGAATTACCTATTTACCGTAACCGGCTGAAAAATACGGCCGGAAACGAACGGAACGTGTTGGTAATGACGGGAGTAAAGAAAAATTGGGGGTATTCAACCGTTACACTGAGTAATTTTCACCAAAAGGCAGGAATGTTTGCGGGAGCCATCGGTATTCCGAGAGCCTACCAGCTGACACCGGATGGCAGCACACGTAATATCGAGCTGCCGTACCAGCAAATTAACCATTTTAAGGCGGTTTCGAATACCAGTTTATTGCTGGGGAAAAACTGGGCGGAACTGGATATAGGCTATCAGCATAATAATAGGAATGAACGGTCAAACCCGCACGCACACGGAAAAAATCCGGGAGGAACCCTGGCGCACGGGTTGCAGCTGCAGACGTTGTCACTGAATGCCCGTTACTTTCAACATCCGGGAACGCAGCATTCCCGGATCAGTGGGATACAGGTAGAAATGCAGAAGAACCGGCAAAACGGATTTGAGTACCTGCTGCCGGATTTTCAGCGATTGGCAGCGGGAGTATTTGCCTACGAAGAAGTAAGCTGGGCAAATCGCTGGACCGGTAGTGCCGGTATCAGAGCGGATTACGGGCTGCTCCGGATAGCCGAGAGCCAGGAAGCCTTGTATGGCAGCGAAACCGAGATCGCCAGGTATTTTGTCCGTAATCCTGAAATTCAACGAAATTTCTTCAATGTGTCGGGAGGTATGGGTTTGTCCTATTACCCGTCCCAGGCGTTCAACGCCAAACTGAACTTCGGAAGCAGTTTCCGGATGCCGGCCCCGTCTGAATTGGCCATGAACGGGGTGCATCACGGCACATTCCGCCATGAATTGGGCAATGCCGGCCTTTCGTCCGAAAGGGGATACCAGCTGGATCTTAATTTCAGTGTTCAAAAGAAATACCTGAGCGTGGTCGTAAGCCCTTTTGCTGCCTATTATGACCAGTATATTTACCTGGCACCCACTTCGCGTTTTTCTTCTTCACTCGATCCGGACGCTTTTCCGGAGGGAGGACAGATTTTTCAGTATAGTCAGCACAATGCTGTCTATGCAGGCGGGGAAATTGCGGTTGACTATCATCCGGTCCAGGCGCTTCATATTAAAAGCGCTTTTGAATGTGTTTTCAATCAGAACCTCGATACCGGGCTCCCGTTGCCTTTTACGCCTCCGCCTGCCGTTTTCGGGGAGATTAGCTATGAAATGCCTTTCGGGAATTCATTTTTCCGGAAGCCCAGGGCAGGGGTCAACCTGAAAGTCGTTGCCGCCCAGAACCGTACCGACCGGAATGAACGGGCAACAGGAGGATATTCCTTACTGGGGGCCTCGCTGGGGACCACCGTGGGGGGACCTAAATGGGAAGCTGATTTGTTCATTACCGCGCATAATCTGGGGAATACGGCTTACATGAACCACTTGAGCCGTTACAGACTCCTGAATTTACCCGAACAGGGAAGGAATTTTTCAATTAATTTGATAGTTCCTTTTGCAACAATGTAGCAAATAGGTATATTTGCATCATTGTTGCAAATAATTCTATCAGATGAGAAAATTTCAAACTATTATGATCTTGTCCGGGCTTATAGGCCTGGTTGCCTGTAAGGAGCCGGGAGTTACAGACCGGGAAGCGCCTGTTATTACTTTAAACGATCCTGTAAACGGGGAACAAGTGGCCGCGGGTGATGAGCTGCATCTGGAAGGATTGATAGAGGACAACGTGGAGTTGGCCACCTGGAATCTGACCATTCATAACAATTTTGACGGTCACCAGCACGGCCGGCTGGCAGTAACCGCTTTTAGCCTGGATAGAAGTTACCCGATCAGCGGACGACGGGCCGACATCCATGAGCACGTGGACATTCCGGCGGATGCCACGGCCGGCCCCTACCACCTGGTGGTGAAGGCGATTGACAAGGAAGGCAATGCTACGAGTTTTGCCGATGATTCCAGTAAGGAGGTCGAAATCTGGATAACCAATGACGAAATGGCCGAAGTCCTGTTCAGAAATTCGCAGGGAAGCATAACGGATCACTTCCATGTGCACGCCGGAGTACCGATTGTTGTAGCAGGCGATATCAACGGGCGGGGAAGCGATTTGAGTGAAGTACGGCTGGAAGTAGGGACGCTGGATATTTCGGAACATTCGCACGAGGGACACCGGCTGATGGCTGAAGAGCCTTTCTTTTCAAAAACAATTACTATTCCCCCCGGGACCCGCACCACAACATTGGGGACATTGCTGGCCGGTACAGAGATTGCTGTCAGCCAGGCACAGGTTGAATTGCTGGAACAGCAAAATACTCCTGTTTATCTGATCGTCCGCGTAAAAGATGCCGACGGGAATCATTCCCGCTTTGTCGCAGAGCTGGAATTCTGAGTATCCGGTTGTAAACGTTTCATCAGTTGTCCGGGTAAAATGTCAGAACCGGCCCCGGGAAGGGATAGCCGGCACTTTCCCCCTGCACAAACATGCAAAAACAAACAAAGGCCGTCGTTTATCGGTTTTAAGTAGTATTTTTACAGAGTCAGGATAGCGTAAAGTTATCCTGACTTTTTATTTCCGGCAGGGGAGGTTTTTACGGATACTGTCGTTACTGGTAAAGGGTGATTCGCAGGGTGAAATGGTTGGGTATGGTCGGCTGTCAGCTATCGGAAGTCGGCTATCGGTAATCAGCTATCGGCGGTCGGAAGGCGGAGAGGTTGGAAAAACCAGGACAATGATTGCATCATTTGTGGAATTGGGTTTACGGATATACGAAAAAATAAATTTGAATACCGATGAAAGTAGAATTAGTGCGTGTAGACGACGCATTTCATTTTGAAGCTACCGGGACTTCCAATGTGACGGTTCATACCGACGCGGCAGAAGCAATTGGCGGAAGAAACGCCGGGGCGCGCCCGATGGAGTTATTACTGATGGGCCTGGCAGGTTGCAGCGCTATTGATGTGGTGCTCATTTTAAAGAAACAACGGCAGGTGATCACCGGTTTTCGTGTCTCGGCTGAAGGAGAACGGGAAAAGGAGGAAGGAACTGAACGGAAACCATTCCGGAAAATTCACCTGCACTTTCAGCTTACCGGCGAAAAGTTGGATAGCAACAAGATCAACCGGGCTGTGGCGCTGTCGATGGAAAAGTATTGTTCGGCAACTGCACAGCTGGAAGCACTGGCGGCCATTACGTTTGAGATTACTATAAAGGAATCCTGAGCCGGAAAAAAAACATATTGAATTATTCCTAATTTTATGGTAGAGCATTTAGATAAATTAACGCCCCGGCAAATTGTCAAGGAGCTGGATTTGTATATAATTGGTCAGAATGACGCTAAGCACAATGTTGCGATTGCCCTTCGGAACCGTTGGCGCCGGATGAACAGTGATCCGGAAATCCAGCGGGAGATTGTGCCGAACAATATCCTGATGATCGGCGCCACCGGGGTGGGGAAAACAGAAATTGCCCGGCGGCTGGCCAAAATTGCACAGGCGCCTTTTGTGAAGGTGGAGGCTTCGAAGTTTACAGAGGTCGGCTATGTCGGGAGGGACGTGGAAAGCATGGTCCGTGACCTGGTCGAACAATCGGTCAGCATGGTGAAAACCCGAAAAAAGGAGGAGGTGAAAAAGCAGGCCGAGCAGATCGTGGAAGATATCATCCTCGATACCCTGATCCCGCCGATGCATCAACCGAAACGGAACTTCCCGGTGGTGCAGCCGGATGTCAATGAAGAAGTCCCGTCCAACGATCAGGAACTCAACCAGCGCACCCGCGAGCGGTTCAGGGAAAAAATACGGAACGGAGAGCTCGACGATCGCAAGATCGAAATCGAAATCAGCCAGCCCCAGGCAGCCAATATCGGGATGATCGGGGGCGGGATGGATGACCTTTCGATGATGAATATCCAGGAAATGATAGGGAATATGATGCCCCGGAAGGCCCGGAAAAGAAAAATTACCGTAGGAGAGGCGAAAAAAATATTGCTGGAAGAGGAAGCGGTAAAGCTCATTGATATGGATGAGGTTAAAGAAGAAGCCATCCGGAGAGCCCAGAATCTGGGGATTATTTTTATAGACGAAATCGATAAAGTAGCCTCCGGCCGGTCAGGCGGCGGTAGCGGGCCGGATGTCAGCCGTGAGGGCGTGCAGCGGGATTTGCTGCCCATCGTGGAGGGGAGCGCCGTCAACACCAAGCATGGCGTTATTCATACTGATCACATTCTGTTTATAGCGGCAGGCGCCTTTCACGTTTCCAAACCCTCGGACCTGATTCCTGAGCTCCAGGGCCGGTTTCCGATCCGGGTGGAATTGCAGAACCTTACACAGGACGATTTCTTTCACATCCTGAGCACCCCCCGGAATGCCTTGACCAAGCAATACCAGGCTTTGCTGAAAGCCGAAGGGGTGGAATTACAATTTCAGGAAGAGGCGCTGCTGGAACTGGCACGGATTGCATTTGAAGTCAACAGTGAAGTGGAAAACATAGGCGCAAGGCGCTTGCAAACGGTGATGAGCGCCCTGTTGAACGATCTGATGTTTGACGTTCCGGATGTTGTCAGCGCCAATGCCTACGTAGTAGTGACCAAAGAAATGGTGAATGAAAAGTTAGGCAACCTGGTAAAAAACCGGGACCTGAGCCAGTATATCCTGTGACAACAGGCTGGCTCAGGCGGTCGCTATCAGCTTTAGTGCGGCTTCCACTGAATTGACTGGCAGCTGACAGGTCTTGTCATAGCATACATACAGGGTAGCAGCATTGTTTAGGGACGTTTTGTCCTGTGCGAGCGGAAGTGCAGCTGAATCTCCCATTACTACTTTGTTGGGGATGAAAAACCGGTCAAGGTCTTTTCGTGCGGCATCCGCGCCGGGTCCCGTGATGACGATTTCTGCGGTTGAAGTACTCATCAGACAATGCAGGGCGGCCCAATTGGCTACCCACTGGGCGTCTGTGTTGACAAGCCGGACCATCTTGCCTGCCATCCGGTGGGCAAGTGCCAGGTATTCCGCATCATCGAGCAGGGTGCCCAGGGTATAGAGCACGTGGGCCAGCATGGAATTGGAGGCAGGGATCACATTATCGAACAGCTCTGTTTTGCGGGCTATCAGGGCTTCTGAATGCCGATCGGTAAAATAGAAGAAACCCTCTGTTTCGTTGAAAAAGCTATCCAGGACATAACGGATCAGTTTTCGGGCTTCCCATAACCAGGTTTCGTCAAAGGTGATCTGGTAGAGTGCGGTAAAGGCCTCGGCGACAGCCGCGTAATCTTCCAAAAAGCCGGCAATAGTCGCTTTCCCGTTTTTGAACGTGTGGTAAAGGCGGGCGGAACCGGCAGGCTCGTCGCAGGGGACGATAAAGCCTGACACGATAAAGCGGCCATTGCGAAGGGCCAGTTCCCGGATACTTTCCTTTCCCGTTGCCCGGTAAGCGTCGGTAAGCCCTTTTAATGCCAGGCCATTCCAGGAAGCCAGTAGCTTGTCGTCCAGACCCGGCCG
The DNA here is from genome assembly GCA_040394475.1 of Telluribacter humicola. GTDB lineage: Bacteria > Bacteroidota > Bacteroidia > Cytophagales > Spirosomataceae > JBEBSD01. Next base: position 85,336 of record JBEBSD010000002.1, read on the forward strand.
GATCCGGGACGACCGCACCTGCTCCAACTGCTGCAAGGCTGCCTGGTAGCGTTGGTCAAAATCCGGAAGGTCGATTCCCAGGGCCGCAGCCGTTTGCGCAGGGGGTTGGGTCAGGTGCAGGTGGTTATAGCCATCCTCCCAGTTACCCGCTTCCGAAACCTGGTAAAGCCGGGCAAACCAGTCATAATCGGTTCCCAGCGCTTCTTTCAACGCTTCGGCAGTCCATATATAGAATTTTCCTTCCATCCCTTCACTATCGGCATCCAGCGCGGCATAAAAACCCCCTGTTTCCGACAGCATTTCGGTTTCCAGCCACCGGATGGTTTGATGAATGCGATTTTCGTACAGCGGGTTGGCGGTCAGGGAAAAGGCCTCGGAATAAATGCTCAGCAGCTGGCCGTTGTCATAGAGCATTTTCTCAAAATGCGGGATAAACCAATCGGCATCCACCGAATAGCGCGCCCAGCCGCCGCCCACATGGTCGTAGAGTCCGCCGAGGGCGATGCGGTTCAGAGAATGTTCGATATGCCGTAACGCTTCCGGATTTTGTGTCGTGTCGTAATACCGCAGCAGAAACTTGAAAATAGCCGGCATTGGAAATTTGGGTGCCCGATCCATTCCGCCCTTCTCGGTATCGAAATGGGTTTTCAGGCGTTCGAAAACGAGGTCAAGTTCATCGACTGACAGTCCGGACGACAACGCGGAAAGGCTGTATTTTTCACTTTCGGGAAGCTGCAGGTTGGCGACAAAACCTGCGGCTGATTGCTGGAGGTCCTGATAGTTGTCCCGGAAGGCCGCCTCAATTCCACGGAGCAGCTGCATCCACTGCGGCGGCGGGAGATACGTGAGCCCGTAAAAAGGCCGGGTATCGGGTAAAAGGAAAACGTTCAGCGGCCATCCTCCGCGGACACCCATGGCCTGCACAGCATCCATATAGACAGCATCCACGTCCGGACGCTCTTCCCGGTCTACCTTAATACAGACAAAACCTGCATTCATCAAACGGGCCACTTCCGGGTTTTCAAAACTTTCGCGCTCCATTACATGACACCAGTGGCAGGAAGAATAGCCGATACTCACCAGAATGGGCTTGTTTTCGTCCTGCGCTTTGCGCAGTGCTTCTTCTCCCCAGGGATACCAGTCAACCGGGTTATGAGCGTGCTGCAGCAGGTAGGGACTGGATTCGTGTTGTAAGCGGTTGGGACCGGACATTGTTATCGTTGACGTTAAATCAGAACTCTTATAAAGATAACCCCAAACACACGGGTTTTGATTCACCGGGGACGGACGATTTTCGGATAACCGCCTTCGGGATTCTATACGGCTCCAAAAAACCATAGTATATTGCGGGGAAATTAAGCGTAATGGAAAAGAATAACCCCCGAACCATAAATGCCTGGTGTATGTACGACTGGGCTAATTCTGTGCACAACCTGGTGATTACGGCCAGTATTTTCCCGGTTTATTTCAGTGCCACCGCGCGTACAGCTTCGGGAGGGGATGTGATAGACTTTTTGGGGATACCGGTTAAGAACTCCGTCCTGTTCTCCTATTCTGTCTCCTTTTCCTTTCTGATGATCGCCTTGCTGATCCCCTTTTGTACGGCAGTTGCTGACTATACAGGCCGGAAAAAAACCTTCATGAAGTTTTTCTGTTACCTCGGAGCGGTCAGTTGTGCCTGCCTGTTTTTCTTTACCCGCGATACCCTGGAATTTTCAGTTCTGGCTTTTATGATGAGCCTGATCGGATGGAGCGGGAGTATTGTATTCTATAATTCATTCCTGCCTGAAATCGCCACCGAAGATAATTACGATCGTTTCAGCGCGCGGGGCTTTGCGATGGGCTATATCGGCGCGGTCTTACTGCTCCTCTTTAACCTGACGATGATCATGAATCCGCAGTGGTACGGAATCGAAGATAAATCGCTTCCCGCCCGGATTTCTTTCCTTTCCGTCGGAATTTGGTGGGTGCTTTTTGCCCAGATCCCGTTCCGCTACCTGCCTTCGAACCTGCACAACCGGAAACCTGCGGAAAGGTGGCTGTTCAATGGCTTCCGCAACCTCCGGAAGGTATTCAATGAGTTGCAGCAGCAAGTATTGCTTCCCCGCTACCTGATGGCTTTCTTTGTCTTTAATATGGGAGTGCAGACCGTGATGTACGTCGCGACGATTTTTGGGGCCAACGAGTTGAAGCTGTCTTCCACGAGCCTGATCACGACCGTCCTTCTGATTCAGTTAATCGGAGTGGCAGGATCTTTTTTCTTTTCCTGGCTGTCGGGGAAATTAGGCAATATCCACGCTCTGATGACCGGCGTTACCATCTGGATCGGAATTTGTGCGGCGGCCTATTATGTGACCACGGAAGGAGAGTTTTATGTGCTGGCAGCTACCGTCGGGATGGTAATGGGCGGTATTCAGGCATTGTCCAGGGCGACTTATTCGAAACTGATCCCGGACAATACGACGGATACGGCTTCTTACTTCAGCTTTTATGATGTAACGGAAAAGACGTCGCTGGTGCTGGGGACGTTTTCTTTCGGTTTTATTGAACTCATGACAGGTAGTATGCGGAACAGTATTCTGGCGCTGCTGGTTTATTTTGTAATTGGCCTCTTCTTACTGGCACGAATTCCTTCCCAGAAAATTTACCGGTTCGCATTGAAACGGGAACAGGGCTGAAGCGGCTTTTCTCAGGAATAGCGGATGACCGTTCCTTCGGTAGCGGGATGTCCTGTACAAATCAACACTTTTCCTTCGGCCAGCTCCTTGTCGGTCAGGATCTCGTTGTAATCCATGCGTACATTTCCTTCCGTGCAGGTCGTGATACAGGTACTGCACATACCGGAACGGCAGCTGTACGGGAGGGGGATCTGCGCCTCCAGCGCTACATCGAGAATGCTCTTGTCATAAGGGATCAGCAGTGGGTAGACTTGCTCCTGAAAATGGATGGTCACCTGGTAGGCACGGGTATCGACGACTTTCACTGTGTCATCATCTTCGTCTTCCTCATCTTCGGGCAGTACGAATGTTTCCCGTTTCAATTGCCCGGGATCAAAACCGAGGCCCAATAGTGTGATCTGACAAAGATCCATATAGATAACCGGACCGCAGGTATAAAAAAGTGCATCTTCTCTCCGGAATTGCAGGTGCTTCCCGATGATTTCTTCCAGGTAAAACTGATTGAGCCGGGCTTTCAGGAGGTTTTTGCTGTTGCTGAACACCCAGATGATCTGCAGCCGCCCGGGGAAACGGTTTTCCCATTGCTGCAGGGCTTCGCGGAAAAGGGCATCTTCGGGACTTCGGTTACTGTAAACCAGTACAACCCGGGAAAGGTTTTCGGTGGTCAGAGCGGTTTTGAGGATTGAAAATAAGGGAGTGATTCCTACACCGGCAGCGAAAAGAAACAGTGTCCGCTGCAAAGCCGGGGCCGGCTCGTACACAAAACGACCCTGTGGGGGGAGGGCGGTCAGAAGGTCGCCTACCTCGGTCTTGTGATGAAGCAGGCGGGATATTTCTCCGTTTTCCACCCGTTTTATAGTGATGCTCAGCGGTTCATCCAGGTCGGGACAGCTGTTGAAAGAATAGGAACGGCGTATTTCACGCTGGCCGGATTTAAAAACAAGTGCTAAAAACTGCCCTGTCTGGTAAGGAGGGAACGGTTTTCCGATGGCCTTCAGCTCAAGGGTTATATTCTCGCCCGGCTGCGGGATGATGGCGGTAATTTGTAAGAGGTATGTTTCCATAAATAGTACTTCCGGCCACAAAATAAAGGATTTGGAGCCAGTATCGGGCAATGAGTTGATAAAAAAGGTGGGTAGGGGGGAATGGGCAAAGGGGAATGGGCAACGGGCGAACCCTGGTGGGTGAGCTAAGCCGAACCCCGGTGGGTGAGCTAAGTCGAACCCTGGAGGGTGAGCTAAGCCGAACCCTGGTGGGTGAGCTAAGCCGAACCCCGGTGGGTGAGCTAAGTCGAACCCTGGAGGGTGAGCTAAGCCGAACCCCGGTGGGTGAGCTAAGCCGAACCCTGGTGGGTGAGCTAAGTCGAACCCCGGTGGGTGAGCCAGGTCGAACCCCGGTGGGTGAGCTAAGTCGAACCCCGGTGGGTGAGCCAGGTCGAACCCTGGTGGGTGAGCCAGGTCGAACCCCGGTGGGTGAGCTAAGCCGAACCCCGGATAGCGGGCTTTGAAGGGCCTGTTTTACCCGATGGGGAATGCCGGTTCTTTGCAATAGTTGTTATATTTGCGTTTCTGGTTACAGAAGCAGGTTTCATGTTGCTATTTTCCCGGTGTATACGTTATAAGGGCTTTCAGGAGCTGTCAGGACGTTACCGGGAGATAAGTAAAATACTGGTAATCAATTAATTGTAAATTTTTATACTGATGAAATTGTCGAAAAGTAAGGTAGCACCGGCAAACCGTTTCGGATGGGTGCTGGGTTTTCTCTGTGCAGTAATGTTGCAGACTACGGATGCGTATGCAGCTTCTCCGTTGGAGGGACGATGGGACCTGACCGTCACGATCAATGGTCAACCGCTACCCTCCTGGCTGGAGGTGCGTCATTCGGGGCATAAGACGCTGATCGGACAGTTTACGGGGACTTCCGGAAGTGCAAGGCCTATTTCGGAAGTGCATGTGGAAGGTAATAGTTTCTGGTTCGCGATTCCGCCGCAATGGGAATCCGGGACGGCCAATCTGCAGGTGAAAGGAAAGCTGGAGGGAGACAAGCTTACGGGAACACTTATTTCGAGCGAAGGGCAAACCTACGAATGGGTAGGAGTAAGGGCGCCATCGTTGCGACGTACCGAAAAAATAGTGTGGGGAAAGCCGGTAAAGCTCCTGCAGAATAATTCGCTGGACGGATGGAAAGCTTCCGGTGAAAATCAATGGATCGTCAAAGACGGGGTGCTGATCAACCCCAAGTCGGGGTCGAACCTGGTTACTGAAGCCGTTTATGACGATTTTAAGCTGAACCTGGAGTTCCGGGTGCCTAAAGGCAGCAACAGCGGGGTATACCTGCGTGGCCGTTATGAGGTGCAGATTACCGATAGCCACGGAATGGAACCGGCGTTGGACCAGTTGGGCGCTATCTATGGGTTCCTGATGCCTGTATCCATGAGCGCTAAGGCTGCGGGAGAATGGCAATCGATGGAAGTGACATTAACCGGGCGGCTGGTAACGGTAGTGCTCAATGGTGTTACCATTATCTGTAATCAGGAAATACCGGGTATTACCGGGGGCGCAATTGACAGTCACGAAGGCAATCCCGGTCCGTTGATGATCCAGGGAGACCATGGTGCTGTGGATTTCCGGAATATCGTGATTACCCCGGCCAGGGTGCAGTAATAAAGGCCGGCTGAGATGAGTGAATTGGGTCGATAACGCCGTCTGTTAAGTAATATTTTAGCGTGGATGCCTTTTACCAGCAGCTAAACGATAACGAACGCATGACCGGACAGCAACTGGAACCCCCAAAGACCTTTTTTAAGAAATTAAACTACCTCGGACCCGGATTTATTCTTTCTGCTGCCATTGTAGGTTCGGGAGAATTGATTGCAACGACTGCCTTGGGGGCCAAGGCCGGTTTTATTACGTTTTGGGTGATTATTGTCAGCTGCCTTGTAAAGGTGGCAATCCAGGTTGAATTCGGCAAAAACGCCATCTACACAGGCCGGTATACGATGGATAACTTTAACCGGTTGCCGGGGAAGCGGATTGGAAAGGCACATTGGTCCATTTGGTTGTGGTTGTCGCTGCAGGGCTTAAAACTGCTGCAGGTAGGGGGAATTGTAGGAGGAGTCGCCATTGTGCTGCATATGATGGCCCCGGTAATGGGGGTCAATGCGTGGGCGCTGGTTGCGGTGGTCATTACAGCCCTGCTGGTTTATAAAGGATACTACCGACCGGTCGAGAAAGGCTCGCTGTTCATGATTATTTTATTTACGCTGATCATCCTGCTGTCGGTGATTATGCTGCAATGGACACCCTATGCAATCACCTGGGGGCAACTCGGGGAGGGGTTGCAGTTTCAATTGCCCCCGGCTGCGGTAGCGGTAGCCTTCGGAGCCTTTGGTATAACAGGGGTAGGAGGCGATGAGATCATGTACTATAATTATTGGTGTATCGAAAAGGGCTATGCCTCGTATACCGGCCCGGACGACGGAACGCCGGAATGGGCAGCACGTGCCAAAGGCTGGATCAATATCATGTACCTTGATGCCGTGCTCTCGATGGTAGTGTATACTATGGTGACGGCGGCTTTCTATTTGCTGGGAGCGGCGGTGCTGCACCCGGGGGGACAAATCCCGGAGGGCTACGAGATGGTGGAAGTCCTGAGCCGGATCTTTACCGAAACAATCGGTGAGGGGGCGCGCTGGTTATTTCTGGTAGGCGCTTTCTTTGTCCTGTATTCAACCCTTTTTACCGCAACAGCCAGCTGGGCAAGGGTATGGGGAGATGCTTTCGGACAGCTGGGATGGCTGCGGTTTGATACACCCGAGGCCCGGAGAAAGAGTATCGGCATTTTTTCATGGGTATTCCCGCTTACCTGGTGTATCCTCTTTCTATTTATACAGTCGCCGGTAATGATGGTGATCCTGGGGGGGATCGCTACGTCTGTATTACTGCTTCTGGTGGCATGGGTGGCCGTACAGTTCCGCTACCGGATGCTCCCTGCCTCATTAACCCCGTCAACGGCTTACGACGTGATGCTATGGATGAGCATCGCGGCTATTTTGATGGTGAGCGCCTATGGTGTCTGGCAGGTGGCAGGGTGAAGAAAAACCGCCGGAGATGTAGATTAATGAGTTAAATTAAAAAAAATATGAGATTGAAATTAGTTTCTTTTTTGATGGTATTGGGAGTTGGCCTGGGGGAGTCGCAGGCGCAGGAAACAGCTGCCTATGTGAAGCTGGTACCGGGCTCGGACAGCTCGCAGGCAAAGCGGCTGGAGTTGAGTTCAGACATTGACCCGTCCTGGGGGCGGTGGCAGGAGCGAGGGTATAATTTCGGATTTAATAAGGAAAGGACACCGATGTATACAACGGTGAACGGAATACTGAGTACGCCTTATATGATTCAGGTGAGGGGGAATGAAGAAGAGAAGGACCGTAAACGCTGGGGATTTCATGTTTTTGAAGGATATGCCCGCGACGATAAATCCCGTATTACCATGCTGCTCAACAAGCATGTGGAAGAAGAAAAGCCGGTGGCCGAATTATACTACTATGGAACGGCGTATAATCATTCGTACGATGCATACAACTGGTTTCGGATTGGTTCGGATGTGCGGCAGCATTCATTTCTGTTTAGCCGGGATAAAGCATTGTTTTATGGATCCTTAACGCTGACCAATGCCTTTACCCTGGGCAATATCGGGAAAGAGGACCTGCTGGAGGCCCAACCGGATAAAGATGCCGAACAGAATTATGCGGAAGATGCCAGGCATGTTAACTTCCGGGAATTGAAAACCAGCGGGAACGGAACGATGTTTTATGACAAAGACCGCGGAATAGTGGTGATTAAAGTGGAAGGGAAGTGGATGAAGCTGGCAGTGGAGGAGTTGCCGGATGATGTTACTTATCCGTTTTGAATTAGGAGTTAGGTTTTAGGAGTTAGGTTTTAGGTATTAGGTTTTAGGGAATGGGCGGCATTGGTGGGTGAGCGAAGTCGAACCCCGGTGGGTGAGCGAAGTCGAATCCTGGTGGGTGAGCAAAGTCGAACCCCGGTGGGTGAGCAGAGTCGAACCCCGGTGGGTGAGCGAAGTCGAACCCCAACTATTTTATCTGTATAAATCGTACTAATCGGTGGTGAAAAAACGAGAATACCCAAAAAACAGGCTTTATATCCGAAGCATGCTGCTGTTCGTCTTGTCGGGCATCTGTAACCTGCTGCCGGCGCAACAGCCGGTGCGCCTTGCCGTGGCGGGAATCAGCCATGGACACAGTTCCTGGATCTATAACCGCCAAACATCAGGCGATTGGGAGATTGTTGGAATTTACGAAAAAAACCAGGAGGTCGTGAAGGCTTTCCGGGAGCGGTACAAGCTTCCGGAAAGCCTTTTTTATACTGATCTGAAGACAATGCTCCAACAGGTAAAGCCTGAAGGAGTGATGGCTTTCGGGCCAATCAGTGAGCATGTGGAGGTCGTGCGGGTAAGTGCACCGTTGAAGGTACATGTCATGGTCGAAAAGCCCCTGGCGACTACGTATAAAGATGCATTGGAAATAGAAGCACTGGCCGGTAAGCATGGCATTCACGTGCTTACCAATTTTGAAACTTCCTGGTATGCCAGCAACCAGTACGTCAGGGAATTGTATAAGGAAGGAAAGCTGGGGGATCTCCGGAAAGTGATGGTGAATGACGGGCATGAGGGACCTTCCCGGATGAACAGGCATTTTGTGGATTGGCTGACGGATCCGGTAATGAACGGAGGAGGCGCGCTGACGGATTTCGGCTGTTACGGCGGCAACCTGATGACCTGGCTGATGGAGGGGAAAAGACCACTCTCGGTAACGGCCGTCACCCACCAGAACCGTCCCGATCTGTATCCGAAGGTTGACGACGAGGCCAGTATCATCCTGCAGTATCCGGGTGTCCAATGCATCATACAGGCTTCGTGGAGCTGGACATTCAGCCGGAAAGACATGGAGGTGTACGGGACGAAAGGTTATGCGATTGCCGTCGACAGGACGACTGTAAGGAGCCGGCTCGACCGGAATGAAAAGGAAACGACCCGGGAACTGCCACCCCGCCCAGCACCTTTTGAAGATCCGTTTGCCGTATTTACGAGGGTGATCCGGGGGCAGCTGCAGTTGAAACCCCATGACTGGTATGGATTGCCGGTAAACCGGATCACCGTTGAAATTCTGGATGCCGCGCGGGAATCGGCCAGGCAAGGGAAAACAGTATACCTGCGTCACTGAGCCGGGACGGTTCCTGCTTTGCCTGACCAGATAAATGGCGTCAATTGAATTTTACCGGGGTTGCTGATCCGGAGTCTGCGATGCTTTCATGGCTGAAGCCGGCTGGCGTCTCTCCCGGTCGGACCCGTGGATACTCCGTCAGACAGTCTCCGGTTTGCCCGGGCCAACGGACATATGCGGATGCAAAGTGCTTCCTTCTGCGAAATAGTAGGGCTTGTTTGAATCTTCTCCGATGGAAATCAGGCAGTTTTAACCGTCAAAAGACAGATTTGCGTACCTGGAACCGGATGCTGACGCGGAAAATTCGCTGGAGAGAAATGACTTTCACTTTTTTTTTAATTACTTTCGGTTGATCCGTTTTAGTGAATTGATACGTTTTAGCTTCTGTCCGGCAAATGAGAGAGACACTTTGTGTTTTGTGTTTTTTGGGGATGGCGTTATCGGGGGTGCCTGCGCAGGAACTAACGATACCGGGTTTTCCGCAGCAACATGAAAGGACGGTTCCGGAAAAGGTATATAACTATACGACCCTTACCGCAAAACAGCACACCCCTTCGGCAAAATGGCTCGCTTATAACAAAGAGTTCCGGACACACCCGGATGCCGGCTACGTAGCAATGGATCAGCCCGATAGCCTGGCGATCGAGATTCTGGAAAAGCGGACGGAGTCTACCCGGTTCTACGTGCATGCACAGGATCCCGGAAGGGTTTATTCGCAGGGGGCGTACGGGCCGCTTCATTACCGGAAAAATAATCAGTGGCTCCTGATTGATCGCAGGCTGAGCGCCGTTTCTCCCGATATAGCAGAGGCGTCCCGCCAACCGGAGCCGGTCGGGTTTGATTTCAGAAAAAGGAAGTCCTATATCCGGACTGTCCGTGGAGCGGTATATTTCAACGACTGGAAATTGTATGGAGTCCGGAAAGGCAAAAAACAAGAACTGGCTCAGGCGGACTGGTCGGACCATACCGTGGGTGATGACGGCGTGTATGTGAAAAACATGTTTCCGGGTGTGGATGGAGAAATGATGGTGCTTCAGGGGCGGATTAAAACGAACCTGATTATTCATTCGTGGCAGTTTCCCGCTTACGACAGTATCATCTTGGAAGATACTTATTCACACGGGCAGGCGGTCGTTCTGAAATTCCGGGAAGCTGCCGGGACAGCACCCCAAATCGATGAGTTGGATTTGACGGTGGACGGCAACCTGATAGCACAGGTAGGAAAGGCGATGATCTATTCAGAAGCAGACCCCGCGGCCGCACAATTGGTGCCTTATACGCTTGCAGAGAACAGGAGTGGGATTGTCTTGGACGGGCCTCTTTTACGGGAATTGCTGTCAAGAGGGGGGAAGGTGATCGTGGATCCCCTGGTGAGGGGAGCGGAAAGTGTGCTGGGGGAGCATCATTACCCGCTGGATTCGTACAATAATGCTAATTGCTCCTATGATGATAATCCGGGTTGCAGCTATACCTGGCCGGTACCGGTACCAGCTGCTGTAACCATCACGAATATTCATCTGTGGGTGTATATAACGACTTTTGCACCCTGCACCCGCGACAAGATGCGCTTTCTGTATGCGATCGGCAATAATTCCTGCGGCTCAGCTGTCCGGTGGTCAACAATGGGCAACCCGGCCACTCCCGGAGGAACCGGCGGGGACCGGTACTATGAGAGTGACATCTACAACGATTGTATCCCGGCTGCCTGTACACAGACCAGCATCGATTTCCGTTTGACTATTTTAAGGAGCTGCATGGGGCCGGCAGGGTGCGAGGCTACCTGTGTAGAAGGAACGGGGCCGTTCTCGATGACCATTGAGGGGAGGAGCCTGGAGCTGATGCAGGCAAATGCATTGCCGGCAACGCCCTTATGCCAGGGGGAAGAGGCGACGTTAAAGGCTGCTGCCGATTTCGGAATTGGGCCATATACGTATTCCTGGAATCCGGGCAATTCATCGGAGGAGGAGATTCAGGTGAGGCCAGACAAGACGACTGACTATACCGTAAAAGTAGCCGATGTGTGCGGCAATACGGCTGAGGCAATCGTGCCGGTAACGGTTGTACCGATTCCGGCAACACCGACGGTGCAGATCGAAAACAGTACTGCCGGTGAAGCTTGCGAAAACAGTCCGCTAACCTTTCGGTCGAAAGTGGAAGAGGGGGATACCATAGGCTATCAATGGAAGGTAAACGGGAATGCCGTCCCGGGTGCTACGGCAGCAGATTTCACTACTAATGCGCTGGAAGACGGTGATGTGGTACAGCTCGACCTGACCAATCTTGCAAGCTGTGCAGACCCGGAGCGAATCAGCAGCAATACCCTTACAGTGGCCTTGAAAAAGTTGACGATCCCTTCGGTTACACTGGCTTCGGTTCCGGCTGTTTGTGAAGGTGATGCGGTCACTTTTACGGGGCTGGCGACCGGCGAAGGAAACTCCCCGGTTTTTCAATGGGAGAAAAACGGGGTGCCTGTCGGAACAGATTTGGCATCTTATACAGCCACGGACCTTCAGGATGGGGATACCGTTCAGGTGTTGCTCCGGTCATCTGAGGTATGCGTAACGGTTCCGGAAGTAGTAAGCAACGAAGTCAGGGTGACGGTCCATTCGCCGGAGACAGTGACCGTTACGGAGCACATTTGTCCCGGTATGTTACCATTTACCTGGAACGGAAATACCCTGAATACAGGCGGTATGCGGGTAGCTTCCTGGACGATGCCTTCTGCAAAGACAGGTTGTGACAGCACTACTATTCTGAACCTGGTGGTCGCAGCGGCTCCCCTGTCCCGCGAGTTTGAGATTTCGGGATGCGGCGTCCTGGATTATAATGGGAAACGGTATACGAGTAATACCGTGGTAACCGAGACACTTCAGAATGCCAACGGCTGTGACAGCCTTTTTAATACGGTAACCTTAACCGTTTTTCCGCAGGATGTGCAGCAGCAGACACTCAGCCTGTCCGGCTGTGACTCGGTCGTGTATGAGGGCCAAACCTACTATGCAACGGTGATGCTGGATGATACCTTCAAAACCTACCTGGGGTGCGACAGCCTGCACCGGAGAGTGCAGATTTCGGTAGTCCATTTTTCTCTTGAGCTGGAAAGCGACCTGCCTCCTGAACTTTATGTGGGCGATAAGATTGAACTCCGTGCGGTAGGAAACATTCCGGGATTCCGGATTACCGGGTGGGAACCGGATGAACTGTTTCCGGATAGGGCTAACGGCCGACAGCAGGTCCGCGTTTCCGACAGTACTACTTATGTTGTTTACGCCGAGACTCCGGAAGGATGCAGGGATAGCGCTTCCATTTTTATTCCGGTGCTGGAACAGCCTAAAGGACCTATTTATCCCATGGTATTTACCCCCAATGGTGATCAGGTCAATGATGTATGGACGCCGGTTAAACAGGTCGACCGGCTGGAAGTCAGGGTGTACAACCGGTGGGGAGAATGTGTTTATGAGTCAACCGATCCGCTGCATGCCTGGGACGGGTTCTATAAAGGGCAGAGGATACCAGCCGGAACTTATAGCTACCGGGTTAAGGTGAACGACAGGTTTTACTTTGAAGGGAGTGTGATGGTCGTTTACTGAGCTTCCCGGAAGTAGTTACTGAAAAACAACAACTGATAGGGGACTGCCTGTTGCCAGTAAGACCAGTTATGGGCGCCGGGACGTGTAATGTAGTCGTGTTCGATATTCCGGTAGCGTAATTGCTGGTGCAGCGCTTCATTCACGTGGTAGAAAAAATCCCCGACCCCGCAGTCGATGATCAGCTTCAGGGATTTGGGTGGGATCAGGTGCAGGAGGTTGAGAACCGTATGGGTTTCCCAGATGCCGGGATTTTCAGCATAGGAACCCAGTCGTTTTGCCATGTCCCAGTTATGGGGGAAGGGCCGGATGTCTACCCCGCCGCTCATGCTGCCGGCAGCTCCGAAAATATCCTGGTGTTTGATTGCCAGGTACAAAGCTCCGTGCCCTCCCATGCTGAGGCCGGTAATGGCCCTTCCTTTGCTGCTCTTAATCGTTTTGTAATGTGCATCAACCCAGGCAACCAGTTCCCTGGCAATGTAGGTTTCGTATTGAAAGGCCGGATCTGCAGGACTATCCCAATACCAGCTTCCGTAACCGCCATCCGGACAGACAATGATCATTTGATGATAGTCGGCTGCTTTTTCGAACCCGGCTGCTTTTTTGATCCAGTCGGAATAGGTGCCGCTATAGCCGTGGAGCAGGTAGACCACCGGCAACGCCTCCAGCCGGTCGTAATGATCCGGGCGGATAACCACTGCTTTCAGTGTTTTTTGCATCACGGCGCTGTACGTGTCCACAGTGTCGACAACAGCGGCATACAAGGCAGGTGCGTGGACGACAAACAGCAGTGCGCTTAACGCAAGGATTTTCAGGGTTTTCATTGAAAGAGTGCTTGGTTCAGGGCCGCTAAAGTAAAAGAATTGCGCAAGAAAAAATAATTTTGTCTTACGGAGTGGATGCCGACGTCGCTGGCTCCGCTACCATCGCAGCGCCGGCCAAAAAAAAGAGGCCACTTGTACAGTAGCCCCTTTTACGGATTAACAGTGTGAATATAGCCGTGTTATGATACGGGATTAATCATTCAGATCACGTTCCAGTTCTGCCCGGGTTTTACCCAGCTTTTGTTGGAGTTTTCCCAGCAGTTCGTCTTCCTTTCCTTCTATATAAAGTAAATCGTCGTCAGTCAGATCTGCATATTTCTGTTTCAATTTCCCTTTTATTTCGTTCCAGTTTCCTTTCAATCTATCTGTTATTGCGCTCATGATGATAGTGGTTTATGTGAACACTACAGGAATATCCGATAGTTGCTATTAGATAGGCAGTAAATGTGCCATCCCGTAGGAAATCGGAGTAAAACGAAAAGTATATTGAATAAAATACTGTTTATGAAGTAGTTGCGGATGCCCTGCTGCAGGCAATCCGGAAAAGGCCTGTTGTTGAAACTGTGACATAGGGAGGCTACTTTTCCCCAAAGTCTGGAAATTAAGGGCGGTCCCGGAAAGTGAGAATTCCGGCAGGCTCTATGGGAGGATGAGATCCGTCCCTTCCGCACGCACAGCCCTGGATTCATCAGGGAATTAGCTATCTATGACAGCGCATTCCCTGGTGAATCCAAGGTACGGGGCGTGGTCATGCGGATTGGCTTAGAGGTCGAATAATAAGCGGGCCGGGTCTTCCAGAATCTGCTTGATGCGGACGAGGAAACTGACGGAATCCTTTCCGTCGATAATCCGGTGATCGTACGATAATGCCAGGTACATCATTGGCCGGATCACAATTTCACCGTTAACGACCACGGCGCGTTCTACAATATTGTGCATTCCCAGGATCGCCGACTGCGGTGCGTTGATGATCGGAGTCGACAGCATTGAACCAAATACTCCGCCATTGGTAATGGTAAAGGTGCCCCCGGTCATTTCATCCAGTGTCAATTTACCGTCGCGGGCTTTGCCGGCCAGCCGGATAATTTCTTTTTCGATCCCTGCAAAAGACAGCTTCTCTGCGTTCCGGATGACGGGTACGACCAGGCCTTTCGGGGTCGAAACGGCGATAGAAACGTCACAATACTCATTGTACAGCAATTCTTCCCCATCAATATAAGCGTTTACCACCGGGAAGTCGCGCAGGGCGATGGTGGCCGCCTTGGTGAAAAACGACATAAAGCCCAGACCGACTTCGTGTTTTTCTTTGAACTTCTCTTTGAACTTTGACCGCAGGTCCATGACAGGCTTCATATCCACTTCATTGAAAGTGGTTAACATCGCCGTTTCATTCTTTACCGAGACGAGCCGCCGGGCGATGGTTTTCCGCAGGGAAGACATTTTTTCACGGCGCTGTCCGCGATCGCCTGCCGTGACCGGGGCTGCCTGTGGTGCAGCTGCCTGTGGTGCAGCTGCCGGAGGTGCGGCAGCCTGAGGCGCGGCAGCTGTTGGTGCTTTCGGACTGGCGCTCAAGGCATCTTCCTTAGTTATTTTTCCACCGGCGCCGGTGCCGCTGACATCTGACGGGTTAATCCCTTTTTCGGCCAAGATTTTAGCAGCAATGGGTGTAATGCCTCCGGCGGCCGGCTTTTCAGCAACCGCAGTGGCCGCTGCATCTGCGGCGGCGGCGCCCTGTTGCACACCCACTTCGACGCGGGCAATTACCTCACCGATCTGCAGGGTATCTCCCTGCGCCGCACCGTGGCGCAGGATCCCTGCAGCTTCCGAAGGAAACTCAAAAGTGGCCTTGTCCGATTCCAGTTCACAAATAATTTCATCCAGTTCGACCCGTTCCCCGTCCTTCTTCGTCCAGGAAGCTATCGTCACTTCTGTGATGGATTCTCCTACAACAGGAACTTTCATTTCAATCACCTCAGCCGGCGATGCAGCAGTTTCCAAGGCTTTCGTTTCAGGAGCTGCTTCAGCGACAGCATCGCCAGTGGATGCTGCACTCGTTTCCGGGGCTTTGGTTTCCGGTGCCGGACTGGCCGCTACACCTGCTGCAGAGGTCTCGATAGTCGCAATGACATCCCCAATTGCCAGCGTCTCTCCTTCCTGAGCCTTTGGATGCAAAATCCCTTCTGCATCTGCTGTGAGTTCAAAAGTAGCCTTATCAGAGTCAAGTCCGCAGATTACTTCATCCAGCTTTACAAAATCACCCTCTTTTTTAACCCAGGTACCGATGGTTACTTCGGTAATAGATTCACCTACGGCGGGGATTTTTATTTCGATTTCAGCCATAATATCAGTGGTCGAACGATGTATATAGAATTTGAATGGTTAACACGCGTTGGTAACAGGAACAGGGTTATTCAAAGGCTTCCTGAATAATTGCAGCCTGCTCCTTATTATGAATTTTATAAAACCCGGTGGACGGCGATGCGCTTGTACGGCGGGCAATAATCTCCATCGGTTTGTACCGGGCATAGGTCCTTAACAAGTAAGTCCATGCCCCCATGTTATACGGTTCTTCCTGCACCCAGAAAAGTTTTGCTTTCTTATAGGGAGCGAGGAGCGCGTCTACCTGTTTGGTAGGGAACGGGTGCAGTTGTTCGATACGGATAATTGCCACATCGTCGCGCTTGTCGGCCTGCTGCTTTTCATACAATTCGTAATACAGCTTTCCGGTTACAAGCAATACCTTTTTGACCTTTTTAGGATCGGCATAAGAATCCCCGTACGTCTCCCGGAAACGGCCGCCCGTCAGGTCCTCCAGCGGTGAAACACACAGCGGATGACGCAGCATCGATTTGGGTGACATAATAATCAGCGGCTTCCGGAAAGGGAGTGCCAGCTGCCGGCGCAATACGTGAAAGAAGTTGGCCGGCGTCGTGATATTGGTCACATACATATTGTTATCGGCGCAGAGTTGCAGGAATCGTTCAGGGCGGGCATTCGAGTGTTCCGGGCCCTGACCTTCATAGCCGTGCGGGAGCAGCATTACTAAACCGATCCAGCGGTTCCACTTCGTTTCCGAGGTGGAGATAAACTGGTCAATCATTACCTGAGCCCCGTTGGCAAAGTCGCCGAACTGGGCTTCCCAGATCACAAGGGCATTGGGGTTTGCCATCGCATAGCCAAATTCAAATCCAAGGACACCGTATTCCGACAGCAGGGAATTGTAAATCATGAACCGCCCCTGCTGCGCCTGAATATGGTTCAGGCTGTTGTAGGAGGCATTGGTTTTGGCGTCTTTCAGGACCGCGTGCCGGTGTGAAAAAGTACCCCGCTGTACGTCCTGACCGGTCAGACGAATGATGTTTCCGTCGGTCAGGATGGCGCCATACGCCAGTAATTCCGCCGTAGCCCAGTTGACCTGCTTTTTGTTGAAGATCATTTCCTTCCGGTCTTTCAGCAATTTGTCAATCTGCTTAATGACCGAAAAATTTTCAGGAATGACCGTCAGGGCTTTTCCCACTTTGTTCAATACCTCTTTCGGGGCGCCTGTTTCGAGCGATTGTTCGAAATCCGCTTCTGTCGGACGTCGCAGGTTCTTCCATTCAAGGTCCAGTTTAGGGGCAATATACGGGATCTCCTTTTGCTTGACCTTGTCTAACCGCGCCTGCAGCAACGCCTTGAATTCTTTATCCATCTTGAGTGCAACATCCCGGGTGATGTCGCCTCGCTTTTCGAGGTACATCCGGTAAACTTCCCGCGGGTTGGGATGGTCATCGATCAGGTTATACAGGACCGGCTGTGTGAATTTGGGCTCATCCGCTTCATTATGTCCGTGACGGCGGTAGCACACCATGTCAATAAAAATGTCCTTATTGAAACGCTGCCGGTATTCCACTGCCAGCTGCATGCAATAAACAACAGCTTCCGGGTCGTCTCCATTAACGTGGAGCACAGGCGCATCAATTATTTTGGCAATATCGGTACTGTATACACTCGAACGGGCGTCGGTGAAGTCAGTGGTAAAGCCCACCTGGTTATTGATCACAAAATGGATCGTTCCCCCGGTATAGAAGCCTTCCAGGTTGGCCATTTGAGTAACCTCATACACGATCCCCTGTCCGGCAACGGCGGCATCCCCGTGAATGAGTACGGGCATCACCCGGTCGTAATTGCTTTGATACATACTGTCGGCCCGGGCACGGATAACCCCTTCGACCACCGGGTTTACTGCTTCCAGGTGCGACGGGTTAGGGGCCAGCCGGAGGTGCAGGCTGTTCCCGGATTTGGTTTCGATCGTACTGGCAAAGCCCATGTGGTACTTCACATCCCCGTCGCCCCATACCTGGTCGGGCAGGTTTCCTTCAAACTCATTGAAGATCTGCTCGTAGGTTTTTTGCATCACATTGGCCAGCACATTGAGACGTCCCCGGTGTGCCATTCCAATCATGACTTCTGCTACACCCAGTTCACCCGCTTTGTTGATCAGGGCGTCCAGCGCAGGGATAGTCGTTTCGCCTCCCTCCAGTGAAAAACGTTTCTGTCCGAGAAATTTGGTATGGAGGAAATTTTCAAATACCACTGCTTCATTCAGTTTGGAGAGAATATGTTTTTTCTCTTCAATGGAATAAGAACGGTTGAGGTTATCCTGCTCAATCTTTTGCCGTAACCATTTCTTTTCGTTGCGGTCGCGGATATAGTAATAATCGAAGCCGATGGTACTGGTATAGACCTTTCGAAGGCCCTCCATGATTTCCCTCAGGGTGGCCGGGCGGCCGAGCAGCTCCATACCCGCTTCGAAAACCGTGTCCAGGTCGCTGTCAGACAACCGGAAGTCACTCAACGCAAGCTGGGGAGCACGGTCTTTACGTTTACGGATCGGGTTGGTATCGGCCAGTAAATGTCCTCTCGACCGGTAACCGCGGATGAGGTGAACGACCTCCATCTCC
The DNA here is from genome assembly GCA_040394475.1 of Telluribacter humicola. Classification (GTDB taxonomy): domain Bacteria; phylum Bacteroidota; class Bacteroidia; order Cytophagales; family Spirosomataceae; genus JBEBSD01. Next base: position 103,609 of record JBEBSD010000002.1, read on the forward strand.
TTGTTGATCTGATCTGAATCGGCCCCAACGGCGATGGGTCCTGTAGTGCGTCCGGAAAATTTTTCGGAAAATTCAAATCCTTCAAAAAACTTTTGCCATCCTGCATCGACTGCAGCAGGATCTGCTTTATAGGCTTTATATAGATCCTCTATGTAACCGATTTCAGAGTTGGCTATATACGAATAACTATCCATTTCGGGTGTGATTTGACTTATAGGTAATTGGTTCCAAAGTTAAGCGATGTTGCCTGAAAAAACATAGTAAATAAGCTTTTTGGCAATAAAATGTTTCGTTAATTATAGTGAAAATTCCCGGGATTCGGAATAAACTTAAACAATAGCTCATGCATACCCTGCGGACCCGTACCAATGGGGATATAACCACTCTCCGCCATCCGGGAATTATACACATATCCCAGTCGAATATTCCTGCCGGCCTGTACGTCGACGGTCACATGGATCCTGTTGATGCTGCCGGTTCGCAGAAAGGCTCCTATCCCTGCCAGCTGCTTGTACCAGAACTTGGACCCTATGTGTATTTCTGTTTTACTATCCATTAGCAGGGTACTGAAATTCTTGTTTGCAATAAGCGTAAGGTTCGGAGCAATTGTAAAGTCGTCGACCGGAACGCGTCCTCCGGCAGTCAGGTAGTACGGAAATCCGAAATCCAGTTTTGTCGTTAAATTATTGCTTTGGAGCGAAAGCAGTTCGGGTTTCGACAAGCCTGCATACAGGTAGGGTGACTGCGCCCACAAGCCGATTCCCATGCTTCCCAGCACCTTTCTTCCTGAAAATGCGCCGTAAACGGGTAAAACATTAACTCCCCCCTGCACGCCCACCGCCAATTTCCATTGCGAGGCCGTTTCGTGGATGTAAGAGCCGGAGCCGTAAAAGCCGGTGGTGGCATAGGGGCTCATCCGGTCATTGAGAGCCATAAAGCCTACCCCTACTTTCCCGTTGGCAATCACGCCGTCGGCAGCCAATGTCTGGGATAAAGGTACGTTGGGAACAGTAAGCCAGCGGCGGCGCAGGATGAGGGTCAGATCGAAATTTTCCCGCATACCGGTAAACGCAGGGTTAATAGCCATGGGGTTCTCGATGTATTGATCGTACAATACTTCCCGCTGGGCACAGACTTCGGATAGCGCCAGCAACAGCAAACAACAGGAGATGGTTATCGATTTCATAAATACTGGTAGGTGCAGTTTTTTAGAATGAAGAAAGCAAGAGATTGCTCTCCTGCTTTCCTGAATCACTCATACGTTGCTTCACGGGTTGTTTACTTGGTTTCTTCCTCGTTTTCCGCTTCCACTATTTTCTCTTCTTCCACGTGCTCCGCTTCCAGCTGGTGGGCTGCTTCGACGTGAAGCGCTTCTTCATCTTTCGATTTCCGGTTAATATACGCCTGGTAGCTGGTTTCCTTTTCAAACGGCCGTTTGCCGATTAGCTGCTCCAGATCGGTCTGAAAAAGAATTTCCTTTTTTAGCAGTTCCTTCGCAATCTTTTCCAGCTCCGGCTTTTTGTCGACCAGCAGGCTTCTGACGTGCTGGTAGGATTCGTCAATCAATTTCCTGACTTCCATGTCAATGGCTTCGGAAGTGGCTTCCGAATAGGGTTTCGTAAATGCATACTCAGACTGTTTCGAATCATAGTAAGAAACATTTCCGATACGGTCGTTCATTCCGTACATGGTCACCATGCTATAGGCTAATTTGGTGACACGTTCCAGATCACTAAGCGCCCCGGTCGATATTTTACCGAAAACAACATCCTCTGCGGCACGGCCTCCCAACGTCATGCACATTTCATCAAAAAGCTGTTCGGTACGATACAGGTACTGTTCCCGCGGCAGGTACTGCGCATAACCCAGGGCAGCAACACCACGGGGAACGATGGTTACTTTAACCAGCGGGTCAGCGTGTTCCAGGAACCAGCCTGCAACGGCATGACCGGCTTCGTGATAGGCGACAATTTGCTTTTCTTCAGGAGAAATAAGTTTGTTTTTCTTTTCCAGCCCGCCGATAACGCGGTCCATCGCATCCTGGAAGTCCTGCATGGTCACCGAATCACGGTCTCTCCGGGCGGCAATCAGGGCCGCCTCGTTACAGACGTTCGCAATTTCAGCTCCGGCAAAGCCGGGTGTCTGAACGGCCAGCTTCTGAATGTCGACGTCTTCATGAAGGGTGAGGGGTTTAAGGTGCACCTTAAAGATCGCCTCTCTTCCGATTACATCCGGTTTGTCGACCGAAATCTGGCGATCGAAACGTCCGGGACGCAACAAGGCAGAGTCAAGAACATCCGGCCGGTTGGTCGCTGCCAGGATAATAATTCCTGAATCCGTAGCGAACCCGTCCATTTCCACCAACAGCGAATTTAGCGTATTTTCACGTTCGTCGTTGGCTCCGGGCATTGCACCCCTTCCTCTGGAACGGCCGATGGCATCTATTTCATCAATAAAGATAATACAGGGGGCTTTCTCCTTTGCCTGCTTGAACAGGTCACGGACCCTTGCGGCGCCGACTCCTACAAACATCTCCACAAAATCAGAACCTGACAGTGAAAAGAAAGGAACGGCGGCTTCGCCGGCAACTGCTTTGGCCAGCAAGGTTTTACCGGTTCCCGGAGGGCCGATCAACAGCGCTCCTTTCGGGATTTTAGCACCCAGTTTTTTGAATTTTTCGGCACTTTTCAGGTAATCGACAATTTCCTTAATTTCTTCTTTGGCTTCGTCGAGACCGGCAACATCACTAAAGGTGATTTTGACTTTATTTTCCGCATCGAAGAGTGTTGCCCGTGAGCGCCCGATATTGAAGATCTGTCCGCCCGGCCCTACACCCCCGGACATACGCCCCAGGAGGAAGTACATGATGACGATCATGGCAATAAAAAAGCCCCAGGTACTGAGGAACGTCATTACATCACTGCGCGTATCGATTTTATATTCAATGCGCTCGCTTTCCGCTACCTCTTTCTGCATCTCCGCCAGATCCTTTTTAAAGGTTTCCGCAGAGGTGATCTGAAACTGGTAGTGCGGCCCCGCCTCTCCTCCGAAATAGTTGTTTTCCTTGGCAACCAATTGGTATTTATCCTGCTGAAGTGCTTCCGGCGTAAGCGTAACCTCGACCATATTGTCATTGATAATGGTTACCCGGGCAACTTCTTTTTCGGATACCATTTTTTCGAATTTCTTCTGGCTGATATCCGTTAAGGAGGTTTTGCTGATAAACGTAATTATTAATATGGCGGCTATCAATGAGGCGATAATCCAGCTCTGGTAACCTCGCTGAGGCCCTTTGGGATTAATCGGACTTCTTTTGTTCTCGTTGTCTGACATTATATACTGCTAAATAAAAGTGCTGATTTGATTTTCGTGATCACTGATAAGATCATTTTCAGTGATTTTCGGCGAGTTCCATATCGTCTACCTTGATGAGTGTGGCATCTCCCCACAAATTTTCCAGATCATAGTACGCCCGTTTGTCTTTGTTGAAAACATGTACGACTACGTCCATATAATCGATGAGTATCCACTCCCGGTTGGTTTTGCCTTCCAGATGGCCGGCATCCGTGAAAGTTGCTTTTTTCACTTCTTCGACGACTGCTTCGGCGATGGCATTAATATGGGTGTCGGAGTTTCCGGTACAGATAATAAAGTAATCAGCAATGGCATTTTTGACATCCTGAAGGTCTAGCACGACAATGTCGGAAGCCTTTTTCTCCTGCATCCCTCTGACTGCTGACTGGCAAAGATCATGAATGGAAAATTCCTTATTTTTACGTTGTTTCATTCCTGAGTTGCTGCCTGTATAACGATTCCCCGGCAACTTATGTTTGGTTTAAGTGTAAAAGTATTAAAATAAGCCTAAAAAAGTGTACTACCATTCTTCAAAAACAACCTTTATCGGTAAAAAAGTAGAATACCTGTCAAGTTGTCACTCAACTAACGACATAGCGGCTGACAAAGTTCGGAGCGGGCAGTATTTGCCGGGGGAAATAATCATCACCGACGAGCAGTTGTCCGGGCGGGGACAGCGGGGGCGCAGCTGGGAAACCGAGAAGGGGGCCAATCTTACTTTTTCCCTGATCCTGCAACCTTCTTTCCTGAAAGCGACCGAACAATTTTTACTCAGTCAGGCCATTGCATTGGGGCTCTGGCACTACCTTTCAGCACGTACAGCCGGAGTGGGTATTAAATGGCCGAACGACCTGCTCATTCACTCCCGTAAGGTGGCGGGGATCCTTATCGAAAATACCCTTCGCGGAAGCCGGCTGCAAGTTGCTGTCGTAGGGATCGGAGTGAATATCAACCAGGTGGATTTTGAAAATCCGCGGGCCACTTCCTTTTCGCAAGCGTTGCAGACAAAGCTGGACTGCCATTCGGAATTCGAACAGCTGCTGGGGGCATTGGAGGTTTTTTACAAACTGCTTGAGAAAAGGGAGTTTGGCACGATTCGTGAAAAATATTTGCAATGTCTTGCCGGATATGGGCAGGAAAGATTTTTTACCCACGGGCAGGAAACCTTCAGGGCCTTGATAACGGGAGTGTCTGAAACGGGCAGGTTACAACTGCAGACGCCGGCGGGACCCGCGGAATTCGGAATACAGGAGCTGACCTGGCACTGGGACGATTAGTCGTCGCTCCGCACCCCAAACCCTAAAATCGTCAAAATCACAGCGGCAATAGCCATTCCCAGCGACTCCCTTGCCAGCTCGATGTTCATGCTCCGCATTTTCTGGAGTTCGTTGAACATCACGCCTTCAAATTCCGGCGGCCATTGGTAAACAGCACCTCCCAGGTAGACCACCGCCAGCACCCAGTAGATCCATTTGGGCCAGTATCGATAATAAAACATAAAGCACGCGAGGCCGGCAATCCCGTAAACGAGTGTCCACAACCAGGGATCCGGGTCGTTGAACTGTAAATAGACACAGATTAAAAACAGAATACCGGAAATAAATGCAAAGGGTTTCATGTTGGTAAAGGTTTGGAATGGTAATTGGGGAACGGGCAACGGGCAATGGGCAACAGGGAACAGGCAATGGGCAATGGGCAACGGGCAACGGGCAACGGGCAACGGGCAATGGGCAATGGGCAACGGGCAACAGGGAATGGGCAACGGGGTCATGTAGGGGGTCATGTAGGGGGTCATGTAGGGGGTCAGCTATGTCTGGCCCCATGTCTGGCCCCATGTCTGGCCCCATGTCTGGCCCTATGTCTGGCCCCATGTCTGGCCCCATGTCTGGCCCCATGTCTGGCCCCATGTCTGGCCCCATGTCCGAACCCTGGTGGGTGAGCGCGGTCGAACCCTGGCCGGTGAGCACAGTCGAACCCTGGTGGGTGAGCGCAGTCGAACCCTGGTGGGTGAGCGTGGTCGAACCCTGGTGGGTGAGCGTGGTCGAACCCTGGTGGGTGAGCGTGGTCGAACCCCTAATCACAATAAGCCTCGAGCGCTGTAGTGGCTTCCGCCCAGCCCAGCCGCTGGGATTCCTTTAAGGTAAGGCAGCCGATTTCTTTTTCTCCCGATAAATATTGGGATAACCCTAATCCGTAGTAAGCTTTGGCGAAGCGGGGATCGAGGTGAGTGGCTTTTTTGAAAGCCGGAATTGCCTTTTCATAATTTTCCTGCCGGAAATAAGTATTCCCGAGGTTGTACCAGGCGAGTACATTGTTCTGATTCAGACTGACGGCCTTGTTAAAGTCTTTCGTAGCAGCCGGAAGACTGTCCAGAAAAGAGAGCACTTGTCCGCGGTTGAGATAGATGTCAGAGGTGTCCGGGGCAATCGCAAGCGCTTTATTGTAATCGGTAAGGGCATTATCCAGCTGGTTTTGAGCCGTATACAACAAAGCCCGGTTGTAGTACGGACGGTAAGCATCCGGGGCCAGCGCAATCGCCTGTTCATAGTCCAGCAGGGCATTGGTATATTCTTTCAGTTCGAAATAAGCAACACCGCGGGTATTAAATGCTTCCTCGTTTCCGGGGTCTTTGTCGATCGCCTTGTTAATAAGGGGGAGTGCCTCCCGGATATTGCCGTCCCGCATCAATTCTTTTGCTTTCGATAAATAGGCGTCTGAAGCGTTCGAACAGCCCCAGGTGCCCGTCAGGACCAGGAGCAGGGTTAACCATTTCATAATAGATGGCGTTTAATTAATTGGTTTTGAGTACTTTTTCATCCGGCAGGCTTCCAAAACCCTGTCAGTCAGTTTGAAAGCCGACAACCGACAGCCGAAAGCCGACAACCGAAAGCTGATAGCCGAAAGCTGACAACCGATAGCCGAAAGCCGACAGCCGAAAGCTGATAGCCGAAAGCCGTCAACCGATTTAAATGTAAAGGAAATGAAAAAAAATGATTTGGTATTGGAAATTTAATGTCTAATTTTGCATCGGCAGATCAGAACTACCAGCTCCTACTGAATCCCCCAGGTCCTGACCGAAGCAAGGGTAGGTAGTCGTAGCGGTGAGATTCTTGATTTGCCTTTTTTTGTTTCCCACCATTCATTCCCTATTTTTGCTGAATATTTTTGCTACGATCATTTTCTTCTTTTAATTCCAACTGTTTTAATAATGAAATTTTTTATTGATACCGCAAATCTGAATGAAATAAAAGAGGCGCAGGCATTGGGTGTACTGGATGGTGTAACGACGAATCCGTCGTTGATGGCTAAGGAAGGTATTTCGGGGAAAGACAATATTTTTGGACACTATAAAGCGATTTGTGAAATCGTAGACGGGGATGTCAGTGCGGAAGTGATTGCTACTGATTTCGACGGGATGATCCGGGAAGGAGAGGAACTCGTTGAAATCGACAGTAAAATTGTGGTGAAAATACCCATGATCAAAGACGGTGTAAAGGCCCTGAAGTATTTTTCCAATAAGGGAATCCGCACCAACTGTACCCTGATATTTTCGGCAGGGCAGGCATTGCTGGCGGCCAAGGCAGGAGCCACTTATGTGTCACCGTTTATCGGGCGCCTGGATGATATTTCATTTAACGGCGTAGACCTGATTGAGCAGATAGTGACCATTTACCAGAACTACAGCTTCGAAACGCAAGTGCTGGCAGCATCGATCCGTCACCCGATTCATATCCTTCAATGTGCTGAAATCGGGGCAGACGTAATGACCGGACCGCTCAGCGCCATTCTGGCATTATTAAAACACCCGCTTACCGACGCCGGATTGGAAAAATTCCTGGCAGATTATAAAAAGGTTAACGGTTGATTCTGAACTACCTGCGGGAGGCCGGATCCGGAGCTCCCGCAGGTAGTTTCAGGGCAGCACCCGTAAACAATCACTGACATGAATCTATCGCTCGAGCCCGTTGTGGTAGTTGAAGGCGCTGATATTTATCAGGGCGAAAAACCGGTATTAAATGATGTAAGTTTCGCGGTCAACCCCGGAGAATGGGTTTTCCTGATTGGCCGTACAGGCAGCGGAAAGAGCTCATTGCTCAAAACACTTTATGCCGATTTATGGCTCGAAACGGGTTCTGCAGTGGTATCGGGCTATGAGCTGCACAAAATACGGCATAGCGATATTCCCTTTTTGCGTAGAAAAATAGGCATTGTCTTCCAGGATTTTCAATTGCTTACCGACCGCACGGTGGAGGAAAATTTGTCTTTTGTATTGAGGGCCACCGGCTGGAAAGACAAGTTTGCCATTGAAGACCGTATTACGGAGGTGCTGAAACAGGTTGGGCTGGGCATTGTTCAGAAGAAGATGCCGCACCAGCTTTCAGGCGGTGAGCAGCAGCGGGTAGTTATTGCCCGTGCCATGCTGAACGAGCCTAAGATTTTAATGGCGGATGAGCCCACAGGAAATCTGGATCCCTCGGTAGGGCAGCAGATTATGCAGGTATTTCAGGCGATTAACAAGTCTGGAACAGCCGTTCTGATGGCTACCCACAATTATGATTTCCTGAAAAACTATCCGGCCCGCATTCTTAAATGCGAAAATGGGGAGGTGAAGGAAGGGCAATTGGACGCCTACTGAAAACCGGGTCGGATGGCCGGGTTGGTGTTTTTAACTCACCTGTTAGAAATGAAACCTGCAGATGTCAGAAAAAATTGATGTCAGTATCGCTTTTTACGGAAAGCCCCATCAGACAATTGTTACTATACAAACACTCCTTCGCTATAGTAACCGGCATATCGATAAGATTTATCTTACCAACGAACGTTCACAGCCCCACGGCGATTACTCCGGAATTTATAAAGTAACCGATTACTTCCGGGGGAAGCCGGATATCCGGCTGGAAATCTTTCGGCCGCGTTATTTCATTGCGGTAGGCGTCAACGAATACGACCGAGCAAAGCGGGATACCGCATACCGGCAAAGTATTATGTTTCAGTACCCGTTGGAAACAACGGATAAAAAATACCTGTGCGTCATCCATAATGATATGTTTTTCTATGGCGATATCATCGGGGAAATGTTGAAACGCTACCAAACGGGGGCAGCGAACCTCGCCGGGATTGGTTCGATCGGACAATGCTGGAGCTGCCCGGCCGGACCGGACTGGGGGAATGTCTGTAATTCTGAAAAATACAGGGAATATGTTCCGACGCAGGAAGAAGCGCTGCAGCTGGCAGCGGCCCATAATACCCCCCGGCAAGCCCTGCAGATAGCGGTTATCCGCAATGGAAGAGTGCACCCGCTGCCCGAATGCCGGCTGAATGAATATTGCGCCATGATTGCAGTGGATATATACCGGAGGGAGACAATCCCGGCCGGTACCATCGGTTGTTATGGAGGTAGCTGGAAAGGGGTGGACCTGGGAACAGTCTGGTCGCACGATATGTACCGGAAAGGTTATGTATTTCAAAATATCCTCCTGGAAGACTATGTTAAGCACGCCGCGTTTGACCACTCCGGAAGCGGTACCGAGTCGTATTCCCGGTCGACCACCTACTGGGCCTCAGAGGCCAGGGCCAAAGCCTATATTGAAAAAGAATGGGGGGAACTGCATTTTAGCTGGTTGGGACGGCTGCAGGCTTTCCGGGCCAGGCTGGTGCGTATACTTTTCAAAGGAGCGGGGTATGTATACAGGCGGTTGCGAGGGGGTAATTAAAACCGGGCAGTCCGCAGGTGCCCGGTTGGTTTTGCTTGTTGCGCTTACAGTTGCCTGTTCAGCTTATCTTCTAAAACAGCCTTAGGGACTGCACCCACTATTTTATCGACCACTTTTCCGTCTTTGAATATCATTAAAGTAGGGATACTGCGTATACCAAACTGGGCGGGGATCTGTGCATTCATATCCACATCCATCTTCCCGATCACCGCTTTCCCTTCATATTCGCCGGCCAGTTGTTCGACCAACGGACCAATCATTTTACAGGGACCGCACCATTCTGCCCAGAAATCTACCAGTACCGGTTTATCACTCAGAATCAATTCATTGAAATTATTGTCGTTGACTTCAATTGCTTTTGCCATGATTAATTGAATCGTTAATGCTTATGACTTATTGTTACATGGTAAATTCAAAATAAGGGGTAAAAGTTCCCGACCGGTATTTTATGATGGAGAGGGTATCCGGCAGGCGGCGGGTGCGTTGTTAAGAAAGCCGGTAAAATATTGTAAATCCTGGCCGGGATTAATAGCTTTACAGCTTTACTGGTATTTTATTGGGAAAATATGTTACAAACAATGCGATGGTTTGGCCCGGAGGATCCGGTTTCGCTGGGGGATATTCGCCAGGCCGGATGCGAAGGCGTCGTTTCCGCACTCCATCAGCTGCCGGTGGGCGCCGTGTGGTCCCGGGAAGCGATTGCTCTCCGCAAGTCGCAGATTGAGGCCGGGAATGACCGCTATAGCCCGTTGCATTGGGTAGTCGTCGAAAGCCTTCCCGTGCATGAGGCGATCAAGCAGGGAAAAGCAGAACGGGATGAATTGATCGCGAATTATATTCAATCGTTGAGAAACCTGGCGAGCGAGGGTATTTTTACGGTGTGTTACAATTTTATGCCGGTGCTGGACTGGTCCCGGACCAATGTCGCCTATCCGCTGGCATCCGGGGCAACCACCTTGCGTTTCGACTGGAAGGATTTTGCCGTATTCGACCTGTTTCTTCTGAAACGCCCCGAGGCCCTGCACGAATACCCGGACGCGGTACAAGAGGAGCTGCGGCTGCGGTATGATCAAATGACGCCTGATGCCGTCGCACAGTTGACGTCGACAGTGTTATTGGGGCTTCCGGGATCGAAGGAGGCGTTTGATCTGGATACCTTTCAGTCGCTGCTGGACCCGTATCGGGAGATCGACGAAAGCCGGTTCCGGGAAAACCTGTATTACTTTATCCGGCAGGTGGCACCTGAAGCGCAGGCGCTGGGGATCAACTGGTGTATTCATCCGGATGATCCGCCGAGGTCTTTGCTGGGGCTGCCCCGCGTAGTGAGTACGGAAGCCGATCTGGCGGCCATCCTGGAGGCATGCGACGTTCCGGCTAACGGAATCACGTTCTGTACCGGTTCGCTGGGGGTGCGTGCGGAAAATGATTTACCGGAGATGGTCCGGAAATTTGCTTCCCGCATCCATTTTATTCATTTGCGGGCGACGCAAAGGGAAAAAGATCCGTTGAATTTTCAGGAAGCGGAACATCTGCAGGGAGATGTGCCGATGTATGAAGTAGTGAAGGCGCTGGTACTGGAAGAGGAGCGACGGCACAGCAGTGCTGCCCGCAACGCCCGGATACCGATGCGTCCGGATCACGGATTTCTGCTCCTGGATGATCTGAACAAAACAACTTATCCCGGTTATTCAGCCATCGGAAGGCTGAAAGGACTGGCGGAACTACGGGGACTGGAAATGGGGATCCGTAAGTTCCTTAACCGTTAATACTTACTATTTACTATGATAGCTATAAATGAACAGACTGTTGGGGGGAGTTTCCCTTTTTCTCTGCAAGATAAATTGGTGCTGATCACCGGCGGCGGGAGTGGAATCGGTTTTCACATCGCGCAATGCATGATAGAAGCAGGCGCAACAGTAGTGATCACCGGAAGAAGGGAAGCGGTGTTGAAAGAGGCTGTCGGAACCTTGGGAGAAAAAGCCTTCTTTTTTATAAATGATATTACCAGGACCGGGGAGTTACCCGGATTGGTAGAACGGATAGAAGCAGCGCACGGCCCGATTGATGTAGTGGTCAACAATGCCGGGGTCAACATGAAAAAATGGGCAGTGGAAGTAACGGATGAAGAGTTTGACCGGATTCTGCAAACCAACCTGAATGCCGTTTTCTCGCTGACCAGGGAATGTGGAAAAAGGATGATCGCCCGTAAAAGCGGGGTCATCCTGATGATTACTTCCATGGCGGCCCTGTACGGTATCGACCGGGTTGTGGCCTATACGGCTTCCAAATCGGCGGTAGCCGGAATGGTAAAAGCCCTGGCTACCGAGTTTTCCCCGCATAATGTCCGGGTGAATGCCATTGCGCCGGGCTTTATCGAAACACCGATGATGCTGACCGCGATGAACGGGGATCCTCCCCGGCGGGAAAAGGCAATGGACCGCACGCCCATGGGATCCTGGGGAAAGCCCGAGGATATCGGTTATGCAGCTGTTTTTCTTGCTTCGCAGGCAGCAAAATTTATTACAGGGGTGTCGCTGCCGGTGGATGGGGGCAACTCAATAGGATTTTAGGAACTAACTTTCCAGGGGTGTATGCGTACATTATACTTGCTTTTAGTACTTGTTGGCGGGGGAGGACTCTTCGCACAAACAATCCCGTCTCCGAAAGAACATTTTGGGTTTCCGATAGGGGAGGACTACCAGTTGGCGAATTTTACGGCGACAGCAGCCTACTTTAAAAAGGTAGCCGCCGCGTCCGACCGGGTGAAATTAGTGTCGATAGGTGAAACTGAGGAAGGCAGGGAACAGCCGATGCTGATTGTGACGTCTCCTGAGAATCATCAGAAGCTGGAGCATTACCGGGAGATCTCTGTAAAAATGGCCAGGGCTGAGGGGATCGGGGAAGATGAAGCAAGAAAGTTGTCGCAGGAGGGAAAGGCGATCGTGTGGATCGACGGCGGCCTTCATGCAACCGAAACCGTAGGGACCCATCAGCTGATCGAGTCGGTGTGGCTGCTGGCCAGCCGGAACGACCCTGAAACCCGCCGGATCCTGGAGAAGGTCATCATCCTGTTTACGCATGCCAATCCGGATGGGCAGGAACTGGTGTCGGATTGGTTTATGAGGGAAAAGGACCCGAAAAAGCGCAGTCTGTCTTATTTGCCGCGGCTGTACCAGAAATATGCAGGGCACGACAATAACCGGGATTTTTACATGCAGAACCTGAAGGAGTCCCGGAATATCGGCCGGCAATTGTTTGTTGACTGGATCCCGCAGATCATGTACAACCACCATCAACGGGGCCCCGCCGGATCGGTTCTGGCAGGGCCGCCTTACCGCGACCCTTTTAATTATGTCTTTGATCCGATGATGATTACCGGCATTGACGCGATAGGGGCGGCCATGTACAACCGGTTGAATGCGGAGGATAAAATCGGGTTTACCCGGTTGGGAGGAGCGGTTTTTTCTACCTGGTATAACGGCGGCCTGCGGACAACCACTCACTTTCATAATATGATCGGTATTCTTACCGAAATTATCGGGGGACCGGTGCCTGAAACTATTCCCCTGGTGCCGGAGCGGCTGATACCTACGAACAATACTCCCAGCCCGGCCTACCCGCAAGCCTGGCATTTTCAGCAGTCGATCGATTATTCGGTCTCCCTGAACTATGCCGTGCTGGATTATGCCGCCCGTAACAGCGACCATTTGCTGTACAACATTTATAAAATGGGACGCAATTCCATTGAACGGGGCAGCGGCGATTACTGGACTCCGTATCCGAAGCGGATTGACGCCATAATGGCCGCTTATAAAGCGGAGCAAACTCCCGTAGGGAATAGCGCTCAGGGAGCAAGTATCCCGGTAAGATACTACGACTCGGTATTGAAGGCTCCTCCGCTGCGCGATCCCCGCGGCTATGTGATCTCCGCGGATCAGGAGGATTTTGCCACGGCGGTTAAATTTATCAACGCCCTGATCCGTACCGGTATCCGGGTTGAGAAGGCGACAGCCCCTTTTACGGTGCAGCAGGTGGAGTACCCCGCCGGATCGTTTGTTGTTAAAACGGCGCAGGCTTTTCGCCCGCACGTACTCGATATGTTTGAACCGCAGAATTATCCCAATGATTTTAAGTATCCGGGAGGACCTCCGATAGCCCCTTATGATGCAGCGGGCTGGACGCTGGCTTTTCAGATGGGGATTCAATTTGACCGTTTCCTCGACGATTTTACGGGCCCTTTCGAGCAGCTTCCCTATGGCGAACTGCAGACAGCTCCCGGTAAGCTGGGAGCGGGCACAGGAGGCTATCTGCTGAAGGCTGCTGTGAACGACAGCTATTTGCTTGCCAACCGTTTGTTGAAATCCGGACAGAAGGTCTATCGGATTACAGGTCCGAAAAGGGCCGGTAACTCATTGACGGGGAGCTTTTATGTTCCCTACACCAAAGAGACCCGGAAAATGTTGGAACAGCTTTCAGCGGAACAGGGGCTGGCGGTGACGGCATTCTCAAAAAAGCCGGACATGGAGTTGCAGCTGTTAACCGGCTTGCTCCGTGTCGGATTGTGGGACACCTACGGCGGTTCTATGCCTTCGGGATGGATGCGTTGGCTGCTGGAGCAATACGGGTTTGACTTTAAGGTAGTTTATCCCAAGGAAATCGATGCCGGAAACCTGAGGGCGCATTACGATGTGCTGGTATTCCCGACACGGGCAATTCCTGCAGTAACGGCGCGATCGGCTACAGGGGTAAGAGACGAACAGGTACCGGAAGAGTTCCGGGATCGGACCGGAACGGTTACGGCTGAAACATCTGTTCCGCAGCTTAAGGAATTTCTGAATGCCGGCGGCAAAATAGTCGCGATCGGTACCAGTACTAATCTGGCCTATCACCTGGACCTGCCGGTGCGGAATGCCCTGACCCAGATTGAAACAGACGGCAAGGCGGGTGCGCTGCCATCCGAAAAGTACTATATTCCGGGAAGTATCTTACAGGTCCGGGTAGATACGACGATTGCTGCAAATAGCGGGCTGGCCCCGCAGATGGATGTTTATTTTGACAGAAGCCCGGTCTTTCATTTGTCGCCGGCAGCTATCGCGAGCGGAAAGGTCAGGCCATTGGCCTGGTTTGGAGAAAAGCCGCTGCGGAGCGGATGGGCCTGGGGAGAGGCTTATCTGAAAGATGGCGTTGCAGCCTTCGAGGCATCGGTTGGAGAAGGAACGTTATATGCTTTCGGTCCCGAAATTACATTCAGAGCGCAGTCGCACGGGACATTCAAATGGCTGTTCGGACGGTTGTATTGAGCAAAAACCGTTTATTTGAAATACCGCTTAATGCGCCGCCGGTTATATACAAACCGGGTAATCCCGAATCCGAGGATCATCGGGGACGCGATGATGCCGGCTAAACCGAGTTCATACACCTTATCGAAAATATCGACCCGCATAATCGTAATCCCGGCGCCCAACAAAGTAAGCCCGGTCCGGAGATACGACAGCAGTGTTCGCTCATTGGAAAGGTGTGTCCGTTCGATCGCCATTTTGTCGGCAAGTGATAGCGGGTCAGGTTTTGATTGCATGTACGAATTACGATTGACGAATTACGATTGACGAATTAGGATTTATGAAGAATGACTTGTGGGGGGATGGAGTTGAAACGCGCCCGTTCCCTATTCTCTAAAATCGTACCTATACCCCATTTTCTGATGCCGGCTGCCGGTACTTTTTATAGAAGTGAAAAACCGCCAGAAACAGCAGGAGCAGAAGGAAGAAGATGAATGTCTCCATGGGGTTGAACCAGGCGATGGCAATGAGTGAGAACACCGACAGGGTTAGGGCAATCAGGGGAAACCAGGGGTAAAATGGGGTGGTAAACGGACGTTCCAGATGAGGCTCTTTGTGGCGTAAAACAAACAGGCTGATCATACTGACGATGTACATGACCAAGGCGCCGATGGCGGAGATGGTGATAACCTGACCGGTGGTGCCGGTAAGCAGGGAAATGATGCCCACACCGCCTCCGGCCAGCAGGGCCCAATGGGGGGTACGGAACCGGGGGTGCAGCCGGGAAAGGATCGTGGGTAGATACCCGGCGCGGGCCATCGCGAAAATCTCCCGCGAATAGCCGAACATAATACTGTGAAAGGAAGCGATCAGCCCGAAAAGACCTATGCCGGCAAAAAGTTTGGTCAATGAATTGTCTTTCCCCAGGATGATCCCGATGGTTTCGGGCAACGGGTAGTCGATCGAACTCAGTTGTCTCCAGTCGGTGGCCCCGCCGGTAAGGATCATAACACCCAACGCCAGGAAAACCAGGGTGCCGATTCCGTACAAATAGCCCTTGGGTATATTCTTGCGGGGTTCTTCCACTTCTTCCGCCACCATGGCAACCCCCTCAATGGCCAGGTAAAACCAGATGGCAAAAGGTATTGCTGCAAATATTCCGCCCCATTCCAGCGGAAAGGCGTTTGCCAAAAAATTGGCTGTTTTGAATTCCGGCGCAACGATCCCCATATACAAAAGCAGCTCCCCGACAGCCAGGACGGTAATAAAGAGCGTGAAAACCGCTGATTCTTTTACCCCTAAAAAATTGATGCACGTAAAGAGAAAATAACAGGTAATGGCCACCGTTAGTACCGAGAGCGAGGGATACAGGAAATGCATATAACTACCCAACGCAAAGGCAATAGCCGGGGGAGCGAGCAGAAACTCTACGAGGGTGGCATATCCGGCAATCAAACCACCGTAAGGGCCCAGTGCTTTCTCCGCATAGGAAAAGGGACCTCCCGCCTGGGGAATGCTGGTGGTGAGTTCGGTAAAGCTGAAAATAAAGGTTACATACAGAATGGTAATGACCAGGGTCGCGATCAGAAAGCCCACGGTACCGGCGGTAGACCAGCCATAATTCCAACCGAAATAATCGCCGGAAATTACGAGTCCGACTGCAATGGCCCACAGGTGAATGGGGCGAAGTACTTTTTTTAAAGTCGTAGAAGAACCGGGTGTTGTCGCCATTTGATAAAAACTATAGGGGAAATACGATGTTAACGGATAATAGAGCGCAGTTCGGAAGTATTCAACTATTGCTGCATCATTTGATTTTCTACTGGTTAAAATGAAAATCAGGCTAGTGCGGTCATTTTTTTGTAATTTTGCAAGCTTATAAAGGGTTTATGAATCAAGGTCCGGCCGCTGAGCCCGAAGTGAGCCTGCGGTCACCGGATGCTGCCGGGGTGACGAGCAGCCTCCCGTACGGCCACTCACAAAAATCCTTAAGAAACGGCACTGATGTATGAATAGTATAATTAAAGTAGCGGAATCTAAAGCGGCTTCTTCTATTAAAGACAGTTCGGATGATTTGCTACCGGTGATGGAGGCATTTTATACATTGCAGGGAGAGGGTACACATAGCGGCCGGGCCGCTTATTTTATCCGGCTGGCCGGGTGCGATGTAGGGTGTCATTGGTGCGATGTCAAAGAATCTTGGGATGCGGCGTTGTACCCGCGGTTAGCTGTAGCCGAAATTGTGGAAGGTGCTTTACAATATCCGGGACGTTTAGCGGTTATTACTGGAGGGGAACCGCTGATGCACGAGCTGGGAGTATTGACCCGCCGGTTGCAGGAAGCAGGTTTCGAAACGAATATAGAAACCTCCGGAGTAGGCAGGCTGTCGGGCGTATGGGATTGGGTGTGTTTTTCACCCAAAAAATTCAAAGCACCCGATCCTGGGATTTACGAAATGGCCAATGAACTGAAAGTAGTGGTGTACCATAGGAGTGACCTGGATTTTGCGGAAGAACATGCCCGAAAGGTGCCTGCTGACTGCCGGTTGTTGCTGCAGGTGGAATGGGGGAAAAGGGAGCAGATGATGCCGCTGGTGATCGACTATATTCGGCGTTACCCGCAGTGGCGGATGTCCCTGCAAACCCATAAATACATGAATATTCCCTGATGCGTTACCTTTTCTGTCTTATCGGATGGTTGCTTTGTCATGGAAGCGTGTCCGGACAGGAGATCTCTTTGTCCCGAAAAAATCGTGAGTTGTCCGAGAAAGCGGCCCGGGCATGGGATGCCCGGGACCTGGATAAATCTTTTACGCTGTATGAGCAGCTGCTCAAGGCCGAACCTCGTTTGGCCGTGGCTCACGTCCGGATGGCCCAGCTTTATGAATGGCGTAAAAATACAGAACTGACGGCCTGGCACTACCGGCAGGCTGTGGTGATGCAACCCGATTCCCCGGATATCCTTCCGGCGCTGCAGTGGCTCGGCCGCTATACCTTCAGCCGGGAGCAATACGATTCGTCGATTACTTACCTGGAACAGGTACTGCGGCTTTCGGAAGGGAAGAAAGGGAACAACCTGCTGCATCTGACCGAACGGATGCTGGCATCTGCCCGGTTTGCCCGGGAGGCAGTGAAGCACCCGGTACCTATAGAGCGCCGGTCGTTGAGCGATACGGTCAATTTCCTTGCCATGCAATTCTTTCCCGTGCTTACGGCGGATAAGGAAACCCTGATCTTTACGGGGTTAACCGCACAGCGGGATGAAAATATTTACATCTCCAGCTGGAAATCCGGAAGCTGGTCGGCCCCGCAGCCCCTGTCGCCGGTGATCAATACCGCCAGCAATGAAGGCACCTGCACGATCTCAGCCGATGGCAGGACCCTGGTATTCACCGGCTGCAGCCGTCCGGATGGCTATGGGAGCTGCGATTTGTATATCACGTATCAGACCCCGGACGGGTGGACACCTCCGAAAAACCTAGGAGAACCGGTCAATACGCGGCATTGGGAGTCCCAGCCTTCGCTGTCGGCCGATGGACAGGCGCTTTATTTCGCATCCGATCGCCCGGGAGGAATCGGAAAGGCGGATCTGTGGAAATCGGAAAAGAACGAGGCCGGCAATTGGTCGGAACCGGTCAATCTCGGGCCTGCCGTGAATACGCCGGAAGATGAAAATGCCCCCTTTGTCCATGCGAACAAGCATACGCTTTTCTATGCTTCCCGCGGGCTGCCCGGGATGGGGGGATTTGATATTTTTATGACCACCGGCGCCGATACCAGCTGGTCGGAGCCGGTGAACCTGGGGTATCCGATCAATAACGGGGGAGACCAGGTAGGACTGTTTATCACTTCCGACGGACAATCGGCTTATTACACCGAGGATCGTACCGAACCCGGTAAAGGACGTACCTCGCGGCTATTTTCATTTGATATCCCGGACACCTTGCGCCGTCAGTTTGTGACCACCTGCTATCTGAAAGGGAGGATCCTGGACAGCGAAACCAATGCCCCTGTGGTTGCCCATATCCGGCTGTACAATCTGGAAAACCATCAGCTGGTCTCTGATTTTGTTTCGCAGGAAGGAACGGGAGCATACCTGGCCGTGATCAACCGGGGAGCGCGACTGGCATTGTACGTGGAAAGTGACGGATACCTATTTAAAAGCATGGCATTTGACGTTGCCGACACAACCAGCGCCCTGAAAATGGACATTCTTATTGAAAAAATACAGAAAGACCGTATCGAAACCCTGAATAATATTTACTTCGAATCCGGCGCCTATACATTGGACGAGAAATCGAAGGTAGAGCTGGACAAGCTGGTTGCTTTTCTAACGCATAACCCGTCGCTGCAAATTGAAATTGCGGGGCATACGGATGCGGTCGGCTCGGACAGTGATAACCTGGAATTATCGGAAAAACGTGCCGGTGCAGTGGCAGCCTACCTGGAAACCCACGGCATCTCAAAAGAACGCCTGCAATTTAAGGGATATGGGGAACAGCAGCCGAAACTGCCGGACACTTCTGAAGAGAACAGAAGGGTCAACCGGCGTATTGAATGGCGGATTCTGTAATTGGGGTTGTATGTTTTCACAAAAAGCCTCACTTTTGCATCCGCAACTTTGCACCAAAACGGGGCAAATGGGGTTTTTATGATAGAAGCCCCGCACAGTTGATTGCGTGACGGGGGCGGAACCGGGAATACACTGGTACCTGCAGTAATTGTCGCAGCACAGACAGCCCTGAACCGTATACTTTGTTTAGTACTCTAATTGACTTAATTCCAAAATGTCGAAGGAAAAAATAGAATGTCTTATCATTGGTTCTGGTCCGGCAGGATATACTGCCGCTATTTATGCATCCAGGGCCGGATTAAAACCCGTTCTCTATCAGGGTCCACAGCCCGGCGGGCAATTGACGATTACTACGGACGTGGAAAATTACCCCGGGTATCCCGATGGTATCCAGGGACCGGAGATGATGATGGATTTTGAAAAACAAGCCAAGCGCTTCGGGGCCGACATCCGGTATGGAATGGTTACGGGAGTCGATTTCTCGTCTTATCCCCATACGGTAACCGTGGATGGTAAGCACCAGATCGAAGCGGCGGCAGTCATCGTTTCCACGGGGGCGTCGGCTAAATGGCTGGGTCTGCCCAATGAACAAAAACTCAATGGAAACGGTGTTTCAGCCTGCGCCGTCTGCGACGGCTTCTTTTTCAGAAAGCAGGAAGTGGTAGTGGTAGGAGCGGGGGACACCGCCGCAGAAGAAGCGTCCTATCTGGCCAAACTATGCAGCAAAGTGTATGTCCTGGTAAGAAGGGATGAAATGCGTGCTTCTAACATCATGCAGAAGCGTTTGCTGGCATTGCCTAACGTCGAAATCTTATGGAATACAGAAACGAGTGAGCTGCTGGGAGAAGACTTGCTCGAAGGAGTGATCGTTACAAATAACCTTACGGGAGAAAAACGTACGCTGCCGGTTACCGGATTTTTTGTGGCAATCGGGCACGAACCCAATACGGCGATCTTCCGGGACTACCTAACTATGGACGCCGCAGGCTACATTAGAACGGTACCCGGTACTTCCAGAACCAATGTCGAGGGCGTTTTTGCCTGCGGCGATGCCCAGGATCATGTCTACCGCCAGGCTGTTACAGCAGCGGGTACCGGTTGTATGGCAGCCCTGGATGCAGAAAGGTTTCTTGCCGAAAAGGAAATTTTGGTTGAAGAGAATAACTAACTACTATAGAGTTGAAGCTGGAAAAATCAAAGGGAGGCATTCCTGACTTCATGGTCGTTCCTGTTGGTAAATGGGGGCGTTTGCGGTTATGAAAAAACAAAGGTTAGTACAGCAGTTGCTGGGTGTGGTCGTATTTTTTCTTTCTGTTACAGTGAATGTCAACGCACAGGAGCGGGGAAAAATCAAAAAGGCGCCTAAAATTAATCAGGGAACTACCAAAGCCCCGGAACCTCAGCAGCCGACGAGACCGGTTCAGCGGGACAGGTCTGACGATTTTGAAATCGAATCTTCCAATATCCGTTTCCAAAGCCAGTTTGAACCGATCAAGATGGTAAATCCCGTCGTACACGAGGATACGCTTACGCTGGACGAAGGCGAATTGTCGGTGGTGGAAGTTGTGGATTCGGTGCAGGTAGGCGACGACATGGTGAAGGTAGCCGATTATTATGTAATATGGGATGCCCACAGCATCAATCCTTACGGTATTGACCCCCTCGAATTTGATGAAAATGTCCTGCTGAAATTATACAATCCCGAGGAAGGAAGAGAAAGCAGTATGCCGCTTAACCAGATTCGGGTCACCTCCCAGTTTGGCGTCCGGTGGGGACGCAATCATACGGGAACTGATCTCAACCTGAATACGGGTGATTCGATTGCTACCGTTTTTGACGGGATGGTTCGGGTAGTGGGATCCGACGGGCGCGGCTATGGAAGGTTTGTAATGGTCAGGCACTATAACGGCCTGGAAACCCTTTACGGACATATGTCCAAACCGCTGTCGGAATCCGGTCAACTGGTGAAAGCAGGGGAGATAATTGGTTTGGGAGGCAGTACGGGGCGGAGTACAGGGCCGCATCTTCACTTTGAAACCCGCTATGAAGGAAATGCGTTTGATCCGCGCCATGTTTTTGATTGGGAGAATAAACGTGTCAAATCACCTGAGTTTGAACTGACCAAGTCGGTATGGGACTATCGCCGGGGAGGGAGAAGCTATAAAAGTGAGTTTGAGGCCGGGGATGATACCCCAGCTACCTCCAAAGCGGTCTTCCATAAAGTACGGTCGGGTGACACCCTGCACGCCATTTCCCGGCGATACGGGACTTCCGTGGCCAATCTGGCGAAACTGAACAGAATTTCAACACGGTCTACCTTAAGGATCGGACAACGGGTAAGGGTACGTTAAAACCGGTGCCTGCACTAAGGATACAGTATGACAAAATTGGATATTCTCGCAATTGCCGTTCATCCGGACGATGTGGAGCTGGGTTGCGCCGGAACCTTGATGGCACACCTGGCTCTGGGGAAAAAAGTAGGTATACTGGATCTGACCCGGGGTGAAATGGGTACCCGCGGCACACCTGAAGGCAGACTCCTGGAAGCTGCCGATGCAGCCCGGCTGATGGGGATAACCATCCGGGAGAATGCAGGGATGGCCGACGGGTTCTTCCGCAACGATGAAGCGCATCAGCGGATGATCATTCCGTATCTCCGGGACTATCAGCCGGACGTGGTATTGACCAATGCCGTCAGTGACCGGCATCCAGACCACGGAAGAGCCGCCTCCCTGGTGGTCGACAGCTGTTTTTATTCGGGGCTCCGAAAAGTGGAGACACAGGACAGCAACGGGCAGCTGCAGGCTCCGTGGCGGCCCCGCAATGTATTTCATTTTATTCAGGACCGCTATAGCAAACCCGATTTTATCGTCGATATTACCCCGTTTATGGATCGGAAAATAGCGGCTATGCTGGCGTTCCGCAGCCAGTTCTTTGTGTCGGATTATAAGAGCGGTGAACCCCAGAGCTATATTTCCTCTCCGGAATTCCTCGATTTTATCAAGTCGCGTGCAGCGGAAATGGGACATGCGATCGGAGCAGCGTACGGAGAGGGGTTTACCTCGCACCGGGCGCTTGGCATCGGGGATCTGACGCTGCTGGCTTAAGGAGAAAGCCGGGAAATCTCCCAGGTTTGTGCCGCATTCAGCGTGTAGGCGATGCGGTCGTGCAGGCGGCTGGGCCTTCCCTGCCAGAATTCAAAGGAATCCGGCAGCAGCCGGAAACCACCCCAGTGCGGCGGACGAGGGACCGGTTGCCCCTTGAATTGCTGCTCGACGGCGGCTTGTGCCGCTTCCAATACCTCGCGGCCGGCAATCGCTTTACTTTGTTCGGAAACCCACGCTCCCACCTGGCTTCCCCGCGGCCGGCTGCTGAAATAGGCATCGGATTCCATAACACTTACTTTTTCGACAGTGCCCTGCAGGCGGATCTGTCTTTCCATTTCCGGCCAGAAAAAAGTAAGCGCGGCAACGGGATGTGCGGTCAGCTCCCTTCCTTTTACACTCCGGTAATTGGTGAAAAAAAGGAATCCGCGGGCATCGGTTCCTTTTAAAAGGACGATCCGGCCATTGGGACGGCCGTTTTCTCCTATGGTACTTAAATGCATGGCATTGGGCTCCGCAACTTCACTGTGAAGTGCTTCCGCAAACCAATTGTCAAACTGCTGAAAAGGATTTTTACTGACCTCATCACCATCAAGATTACGCAGGGAATACTCTTTACGTATATCTGCAATATTCTGACTCATAAATATGATAGAAATTAATGTTCGTAGAACAAAACTAAGTATTTCATGGGAAAGATTGTTACTTTTGTGCTATCGCTATTTTATTAGATTCAGGAACTTACGATGGCACCAGAAGAATTGGCCGCATTTGATGGCAACAACGACGAGGAGAAAACCGAAACTCCAAATTCTGAGATTATACAAGAAGAGGAGACTCACCAGCCGGACCTGGAGGATGAGGAAGCCCCGGGCTTTGCGGAAATAGACTTCGGCCAGTTGGGGAAGGAAGAAATCATCCAGATTCTTGAAAAGGAGTTGTCTGCGCTGAGGAACGACGGTATTTCCGCCGCTGTTTTCAAACAGTTGGATGAACTGGTACGGGAAGTAAAGCCGGTGCTGGATCAGTTTAAGCGAACCGAACTGGATGAAGCGCGTACCCGCTATATCGAAGAAAACGGGAACGAGGAAGGATTTGCTTACAAATCCCATCCTGAAACACAAAAGATAGAAGAATTATGCCGCCAGCTGCGGGAGGAAAAAAGTAAGTATTACAAGCAGCTGGACAGGGCTAAGGAGGATAATTTTAATATAAAAACGGGCTTGCTGCAACGTCTCAGAGAGCTGGTAGAGGAGGAGGAGAACAAAGAGACGGACGATGCCAAGATGAAGGCGGGCTGGGAAGGATTTAAGAAGATCCAGGAAGAGTGGAAGGCTGCCGGCAATATCAATTCCCCTCATAACGGCACGCTCTGGGCGACTTACAATGCACTGGTTGATCGTTATTTCAGCATCCGGAATATTTATTTTGAGCTTAAAGAACTGGATCGCAAACGGAATGCGGAACTGAAGCAGGAGCTTTGTGAAAAGATCGAGGGAATTGCAGACAGCATTGATCCCGAAAAGCTTTCCCGCGAGGCGCTGGCCGATGCGAGCCAGTTGTTTGAAGAGTATAAGCATGTTGGCCCCGCACCCAGGGAGGAACAGGAAGCCCTATGGCAGCGGTTTAAAGAGGCAATGGACCGGATTTACGATGCCAGGAGGGCGCAGTCGGGAGAAATAAAACGACAGGCAGCAGAGGTGTATGAGGCGAAGTCGAAAATTTATGAGGCCATTGTACCGTTTACTTCATTTACTTCCGGAAGTATTAATGACTGGAATGCGAAGACAAAGGAACTTCTGGCGTACCAGAATGAGTGGGTCGCTATTAAAGGACCGTTGCCAAAAGACGAAGGAAAAGATCTCAGCAAGAAGTTCTGGTCAGCGCTCAAAACATTTTTCCACAATAAGGGGGAATTTTTCCGCCAGTTGGAGAGTAAAAGGGAAATTAATCTGAAGGCCAAAACCGAATTGTGCGAAGAAGCGGAGAGCATCCTGAGCCAGGGAGAGGACAATGCGCAGAACACACAGCGGATTATTGAATTGCAAAAACGCTGGAAAGGGATTGGCCAGGTGCCGGAGAAGTTTAAAGATTCGATATTCGTCCGCTTCAAAACAGCATGTGATGCTTACTTTGATAAAAAGAGAAGCAAGAACCAGGCGGTGGAGAAGGAGTTTGAGCAAAATCTGGAGCAAAAGCAGGCTTTGTGTGCCCGTATCGAGGAACTGGCAGCCAGTGATGTCGAGTCGACGCTGGAGCAATTGAATTCCTTTAAGGAAGAGTGGACCGCCATAGGTTTTGTACCCAAAAAGGACCTTCAGGCTATTCAGAAACGCTATATTGCGGCGGTAAATGCCTATGTCAGCGCGATCGGGAAGTTGTCCTCAAAGGAAAAGGAACTGGTGTCGCTTGAAAGTGAGGTAGAAGTGGTGAAAGGAGGGGAATCGGAACGTGGCCTTTACCGCAAAGAGAACGATATACGGAAGAAAATCACGCAGTTGGAAAGCAATATTGCGGTCTGGCAGAACAATATTCAGTTTTTCGCGAAATCGAAGACCTCTGATAAACTCAAGTCGGAGTTCGAGAAAAAAATCGCCAGCGCTGAAGCACAGCTTTCGGATTTGAAACATCAGCTACTGATCATCCAGGAGGCGATCTAGTGAAAGAGTAGCAGCGCATCCCGGTTTCGTAACCATACGGCCTGGTTGAGCTGGCTATTGGCTCTTCCGTTGAAGGGGGCTGCTGCCAGTCCGGTCCCCAGTGATACCCAGAAAAAAGTGCGTGAGGTTTGTGAGCGGTTGGAAGCCAACGCATAGACCGTTCCGGCAGTCCCTGCCAGTGAAATGGCCAGCCCGATGGTCCGGTTACGCCGGGAGCGGCGGTACAGGTCCATGCCGCCTACAGAAATGCTGAACTCGCTTTTTAGTTGCCGGTGTCCGCTGTATACCTGATTGTTTTTAACATAACGATTGAACCCCAGCAGGTAGATGGTTTCGGTATCATATGTTACGCTGCGGGTGTGCTGTGCACTCAGGGAAGCCCCTGCGCACAGCAGCAGAAATAGGAAGGATAGTCGGATCATCAGAAAAGCTGAAAAAGTTTGGGTAAGAACAGGATGCTTCCGGTCACCAGGGACGAACCGGCAGCCAGGAGCACAGCGCCGGCAGCCAGGTCTTTTACGGTTCCGGTCAGCGGGTGAAATTCCGGGGATACCCGGTCACAAAGTTTCTCAATGGCTGTATTGAAAGCCTCTGCCGTCCATACGAAGGCAATCTGGATCACCAGTATGCACCATTCTACAGGGCTGAGCGCCAATACGGCGCCGGCGGTTAGCGCCAGGAGCGCAGCTATCAGGTGGATCTGTGCATTGTTTTCGTGCCGGAACAACGCCCTTACACCCTTCAGGGCAAACGGGAAACTTCGCAGCATCTTGTGAAGGTTCGGCATGAACAGGTCTTAAACGGATTATTTTTTCCTGGTGAATGTTTGCATCAGCTGCCATTCCCTTCCCGGGTACTTGACTTTGAACGTTTCCAGGCAGCCTCTGTCCTGCAGGGTAACATAGGCCGTTTTCCCCTTTTTACCGCCAAAGCAAATGTTTGAAACTTTTGCCCCGATGGTTTTAAATGTTTGTAACAGCTTTCCGGAAGGAGCTATCATCACCACTTCGCTTTTATCGTAGCGGGTCACGTATAAATTCCCGTGAATATCACAACGCATCCCGTCGAGCAGGCCGTCTTCAAAGTGAATAAGCAGTCGTTTATTGGAAAGGGAGCCGTCGGGGGCGAGATCGAATGCCCAGACGTTACGCTGGACACTTTCGTTTACATAAAGGGTTTTTTCGTCCGGACTGACTTCTATCCCGTTGGTGGTTCCCATGTTTTCGGCCACCAGGCGCGCCTTTCCTTCCGGAGTGACATGCCAGACTTGTCCGGTTCCCTTTTCCCAATCGGGATCGGAGCAGAAAATATGGCCGGACAGCGTAATGGCAAGGTCGTTCGGCTGGTTCATGGAAGGAACGGCGGCATGAGTAGTGACCTCCCGGGTCCTGATATCGGCTTTCAGTACGTTATGGCCCGTGAAGTCCGCAATATAAAAAACATGTTCGCTGCCAAAGCGGATCCCGTTGCCGGTGCTGCCTTTGGGTAGCGTGATGAAAAAGCTGGTATTACCGCGGCGGTCGATTTGTGCAATGGTTCCGTCCTGGGCAAAATTGACCGCATAAATATTCCCCTCTGCGTCCACTGCCGGCCCCTCACAGTTCTTGGTGAATTCACCCTGTGCCGTAAAATTTTTGGAAGTTGTTTGTGCGATACTGGTCATGGAAAGCGAGCACAGTAAAATAATTATTAGGTACTGCATGGAGCGGTTTGGTTAGTTTCCATAAAACTCCAGCCAATATAATTAGTTTCCGGTAATATTTGATTCAGATTTCAGGCATCCTTCCATTTAATCACGCATCCGATGGCCTTGGTACTGGTGGTGCCTACTGGTTTCCCGGCGATCAGGTGGTTCACGGCTTCTTCCACATAGCGCTTGCTTACGCCTGAAGGATCCTGTGGGTTGTCGTCTACGGTGCCGATGTACTCAACCGTAAATTTTCCGCCGGTATTTTGCAGGACAAACAGGTGCGGTGTTTTGGAAGCGCCGAACTTTTTAGCGATTTGCTGATCGGCATCTACCAGGTAGGGAAAGGGGTATTTTTTTTCAGAGGCACGTTGTTTCATCTTTTCAAATGAATCCTCTTCATAGGTCGCGGCATCGGTTGGATTGATTGCCACTACCGGGTAGCCGCCGGGCCTGAACTTCTTATCCAGGGCAATAATACGGTCCTCATAGGCTTTTGCAAAGGGACAATGGTTACAGGTAAAAACAACAATAACCCCTTTACCTTTTGCATAATCTGCCAGTGAAACTTTTTTGCCATCCACGTTGGCGAGGGTGAACGCTGTCACTTCGTCCTTGATCCGGTACCCGGAATGTTGCTGGATCACGGCCTCGTCGCCCGCGGGTTTCCCGGTGTTGATCCCGTCTTCCGATAACAACAGTCCCATCCAGGCCGTCGCTACAATACCGCATGCCGCCATCACCATAATGCCTACATAAGGAATAATTTTTTTTCCTGCCTTATTCATGATTTTATACGTTCGTAATTGAGTATAGCTGCTGTTTAATTGGTATTCAACTTCTTGTAGAACAGTTCAAACTCTGCTCTTAGTTCTTCCATATTGAATTCTTTATTATAGAAGCGCCGTTGCTTTTGTCCGGGATGCACAAACACCGTTGCCGGCAACGCCCCCGACCAGCCGGGATCGATTTCGTCGATCCATTGCCCCGCATTGGTTTCTTTCAGGAGCCATACCTGGCTCTGAAGCCCCCGTTCCCGGACAAAGGGGATCACGCGGTTCTCAAAATCTTTTATAAAATCCATGCTCACCAGTAAAATCCGTACTTTCTGATACTGGTAGGCTGATTGGAGCTTGTCAAAATGTGGAAGCTCTGCTACACAAGGCTTGCAAAAAGTTGCCCAGAAATTGATTACATAGGTGGTGTCATTCGGTTCATTCAGGAGTTTCCGGAGTGTTTCCCAACTGACCATCCGTATCGCAGCGTTGTCAGTCACGGGAGGGCGGTCAGCCGTTGCTTCCGGAACCGGTAAAATATCCGGGGACATTGTAAGCGTATCCTGGCTGTGAGTACCTGCATTCCCCGTTCCCAAAAGGAAACAGAAGCTACAAACAAGGTGAAACATGGCTATGCAACACTGGTTAAAGTATAAATTTACGAAATAATTGGGAATCAACCAGCAACAGAAAGGAGGATCAAAATATTTAGGGGGTATTCTTTGAGAAATTTAGACAAAATGGCTATATTTGCACCTCGAATTTTCAAATAAAAACAATTTTAACAATCATGTACGCAATCGTAGAGATAGCAGGTCAGCAATTTAAGGTTGAAAAGGGCCGCGAAATCTTCACGCACAGGCTTGAAGGTGAGGCGGACGCTGCACTTGTTTTTGACAAAGTACTTTTGGTGGATGCCGAAGGTAGTGTACAAATCGGCGCTCCCGCCATAGCAGGGGCCTCGGTTAAAGGTACTATTCTGGAGCACCTGAAAGGAGAAAAGGTGATCGTTTTTCGTAAAAAACGGCGTAAAGGCTACAAGAAGAAGAATGGCCACCGTCAGTACCTGACGAGAGTTCGTATTGACGAGATCGTTGCATAGTTGGACCAGATTTTAACCTATTAACAAGATATAACCATGGCACATAAGAAAGGTGTAGGTAGTTCCAAAAACGGCCGTGACTCGGAAAGTAAGCGTTTAGGTGTGAAACTTTTCGGCGGACAAACGGCAAAAGCGGGAAGTATTATCGTTCGTCAGCGGGGTACCCGCCACAATGCCGGTAAAAACGTAGGGGTAGGCCGTGACCATACCTTGTTTGCGCTTGCTGAAGGCAAAGTAGTCTTCCGTAAAACTACCGGAGGGAAGTCGTATGTACACATTGATCCGGTAACTGCGGAAGCATAAGGTACAGCCCGGCACAAAATTATCAGAAACCGCCCCATACAGGGGCGGTTTTTTTTACAGTAGAGACGTATTTTTTATCGTAGAGACGTAAGGCCTTACGTCTCTACTACCGCGTCGTGTGTTTCAAATGAAATGATTTGGGCCGGGTGAGGGCTTCATAACCGATAGCCGACAGCGTGGCGCCGCGACCTGAATCTTTAACACCCGTCCAGGCAAGCGCCGGATCGAGGTAATCACACCGGTTCATAAACCAGGTGCCGGTAGCAACAGCGTCGCCGATCCGAAGAGCCGCGTCCGGATCGGAGGTCCATACAGAGGCCGTCAGACCGTAGGCGCTGTCATTCATCCACCGGATGGCTTCGGCGTCGTCTCTTACGGACATTATACCGACTACCGGAGCGAACGTCTCTTCCGTCATGATTGCCATCGAATGATCGACCTTGATCAGGACCTGCGGGGCCATATAAGGCGTACCGGCCTCATGAGCCGGAAAGTGCCCGGGATCGATGAGAGGTTGAGCGCCTTTCCGGATGGCCTCGTCGATTTGTTGCTGTGCAAAGGTCGCTGCGGCTGTCCGGACCATTGGTCCCAGCGTGGTGGCCGGATCCAGGGGGTTACCGAGAACGTACGTCTCGGTAAGAGCCTTAAACTGGTCTACAAAAGCGCCAAACAGCGATTCATGGACATAGATGCGTTCAATCCCGCAGCAGGATTGTCCCGAATTGAAAAAAGCACCGTCCACGAGGTTTTCAACGGCATTTGTCAGTTCGGCATCGGCCCTCACATAGGCAGGATCTTTCCCGCCAAGCTCCAGTCCGGCTACAATGAACCGTTTGCCGATTGCTTTTTGAATGGCTTCTCCTCCGGCAACGGATCCCGTAAACGCTACATAGTCGATCCGGGGATCGGCAATGAGCGTCCCGACTTGTTCGTGGTCGAGATGCAAATAGTTGAACACCCCTTCAGGAAGTCCGGCGGCACGGAAGGCTTCCGCATAGCGTTCCGCACAGAGCGGGGTTTGCTGGGCGTGTTTCAGGAGGACCGTATTTCCTGCCAGCAGCGCCGGGATGACGGTATTGACCGATGTCAGATACGGATAGTTCCAGGGCGCAACCACCAGTACGGTTCCTACCGGCTCCCGCCGGATAAAACGCTGAAATTCTGTTGTCCCGGGAAGATGAAGAGGGGCCAGCGCCTGTTCTGCAATATGGATCATGTAGGCGGCCCGTTCCTGGAATCCCCGCAGAATTTCGTTCGGAGTGTAACGGACCGGCCGGCCCATTTGCCAGGTGAGTTCTAACCCGATCGCTGCCGCATGTTCCGTAAAATAGGCGACCGCACGCTGACAAATCTGAATACGTTCTGTCAGCGGGGTATTCCGCCAGTGCGATTGGGCAGCTTTGGCCGCTGCCAGCGCTTTTTCGACTTGCAGGGGAGTCGCAAGAGGGCGTTCCACATACACGGAGCCATCAATGGGAGAAATCGTTTGCTGGGTTTTCATAGGGCACGGAGTAATTAGTGCGGGGTTACATAGGCAGCGGTAATGCCACCGTCGACGAGGAAATCGGTGCCGGTTACAAAGGAAGATTCATCAGAGGCCAGGAAAAGGGCTGCATAAGCCATTTCCCGGGCTTCGCCAAACCGGCCCATCGGGATATGTACGAGGCGCCGCTGCTTTTTCTCCTCTGTATCCAGGAATTTCATCAGCAGTTCGGTTTTCAGGGGACCGGGACAGAGGGCGTTTACCCGGATGTTTTCGCGGGCATGAATAACCGCCAGTTCCCGGGTAAGCGCCAGCACGGCGCCCTTGCTGGCGGTATAGGCGATCTGAGGGGTGGCGGCTCCGAGAATGGCGACAAAAGAGGCCGTGTTGATGATCGAGCCGCCCCCCGCACGTTTCAGAGCAGGAATACCGTATTTGCAGCCGAGGAACACTCCTTTGGCGTTGATATTCATGGTCAGGTCCCAGATTGCTTCTTCCGTGGTCTCCGCATTGTCATCCGCGCCGTGCATGATACCGGCATTCAGAAAGAGAGTATCCAGTTTTCCGAACTGTTGCACTGCAAAAGCAACCATGGCTTCATTATCCGCGGCCAGCGCCACGTTGGTTTTTATAAATGCGGCGTTACCGCCGGCCTGTGTGATTAAACCGGCAGTTGCCATGCCGGCCTCTTCGTTAAGGTCGGCAATAACGACGGCTGCTCCTTCCTGAGCAAAAAGCAGGGCTGTTTCTTTTCCGATGCCGCTGCTGCCTCCGGTGATGAGGGCTACCTTGTTTCGTAAGCGCATAATTGGATGGTGGTGTCAAAAAGTTTAAGCATTCCTGCTGTTTTATACCGCGTAAATGCCGTTTATTACTATTGCCTGTGTCTGATTTTGAACAGGTTTTGAACGCGCAGCATTTTACAGCGGTAATTTAATTAAAATGAGGGAAACCGGCGGCCGTTTTTTTGGGTAATTCCGAGACGGGCAATGGGTGCATTCTATGTCCTGCAAGGGCTGAAGAGCAGGCGACTGACGCAAACGGCCGGCCGGCGCGTGAAACGGAAGCCAGACAACGGGGAAGTCACAAAAAAAGACGGAGAAGTTTCCGCCTTTTTTCTACTACCTACTAATGCAAACTTAATTCATTACTGCCAGGGCTTATTGGTTCCCTGCAACAGCCAGGGTTTCGACCACTGGTTGTTCGGCTGGACCGCGTGGGAAGTTTGTTCCAGCCTTTTGATAGCCTCGCCAACATTTTTTTGGTTGAGGGACAATTCATTATTCCCGTAAATGAACCGTACCGGCAATACGGGTTTGGAAGAAGCTTCTCCCGCTTGCAAGTTGGGAAACCCGGTTCTTTTATAGTCGTTCCAGGCCTCGGTGCTTAAGCTCCAGCTCGCAATCCACTTCTGGGTGATGATTTGCTCTTGTGTTCCCTTATAGGCTACTTCCGGTTTCGCGATCAGCGCATCAAAGTGGCTGTCTACGCCCCACGTCTGAAGTGAAAGCTTAACTGCGTTTTCATAATGGGTTTTCGCATCGCCGACACTATAACCTTTAAGGGCGCCTTCTGCCAGAATGAAAGCTACTTCGGAAGAAGTGATCAGGCGCCCTTTGAGGTAGGCTGCATTGTTTGCATACCGATAGAGGTCCGATAGTTGTGATACGTGCTGATTCTGAACCGTTTGTCCGGGAGTCAAGTTGCCGTTATAATAATCCGGCTGCCGGAGGCCGGCGGGAATACCGACATACAGATTGGTATCTAACGCTGGCCCGGTATACGTATTTGGGTTGAACCGTTTGGTGAGTTTATTGCCGGCGGCCACTAATGCCTTTAAATCCACATCGTCGGCATAGGCCATCGTGGAAAGCTCATCATTGATGCGGATAAACGGATCGACATCTGTCGGCAATGCGGGGTCGGCAACCCATTGTACATGCACCGGGGCGAACCATACTTTCAAACGCGGGTCTTCCGTCTCAAGCAGCTGTTTTATAAATGCTTGCGCTGGTTTTTTTCGTCTGAAATTGGATTGCGCGTCCTGATCCAACTGGTAATTGTAGGGCCACATGTTAGAAGCTACTGTACCGACAAAGCTGATCGTTGCATCGTCACCGGGATTGGCGATATACTTTCCTGAATTGTAAACGGCTTCGATATTGGCCTTTGCCAGCTCCGGAAGTTTTTCCGATACCCGTAACGAATAGCGGAGAATGAGGCTGTTGGCAAACCGGTGCCATTTATCGGTATTTCCGCCGTAATAAGTGTCATATCCGGTGAGATACCCGGAATTGTCTCCCGTGGCAAAAATGGCAGCTGCTTCTTTCAGTTGATCCAGGATACCTTTGTAGATCACTTCCTGGCTATCGTACTGAGGCTCCAGATGCCCGGTATTGCCCAGAAGTGCTTCCGTGTAGGGGGCGTCGCCCCAGAAATCGGCCACATTGCCAAAAAGGAAAGCCTTCATAGTCAGCGCGACTCCCTGATGAAATTTGCTCGGGCTTTGGAGCAGGTATTCATTATTGCGTAACCGATCGAAATAATCGGTCCAGTCAGTAGGTCCCCATTCGTAATGATTGACGCCCCCAAACCAGCCGTCGTGCTGAATGTGCTGCATGGTCCCCGCCATATCACCCCATCCGAGGTCGAGGTATTTGTTGGCGGCCGGCGCCATAATAGTGGGCATGATCATATTGGGGTTCGATCCCTGCGGATCCACTACATTAGGGCTGATGTTCGCATCGGTCAGTAACTGACTGCAGGATGAGGTTAACAGCAGCGCAACTGCAACCATTGGTTTCAAGGCTGTTCTTATACTATTCATTGCTTGTATCATTTCAGGTTGCTATTAAAAACTAACACTAAACTTGAAGCCGACCGGCATTGTCCAGGGATTTACATTTTGCCATTCGATTCCTTGCATGAAGCGCCCATCGTTGTTCTGGAAGGCGCGCTCCGGGTCTATCCCGATTTTTGCGGCTGTCCATAGCATAATGTTCCTCGAATAAACCGAAATATGTGCATTGCTGAAGCGCCCGAATTTCGGGAAACTGTACCCTACTGAAATTTCCCGGAGTTTGATAAAAGAGGCGTCGAATGTAATCTGCTTATCATAGCTCCACGCGTACATGTCCGTAATCGGGAGGATCCGCGTATTGGCGCCCCCGAGATGTTCTTCATAGTCGGCGTCACTCTGCGCTTCGCCTGAGGCTGTATTGATTACACCTGGAATGAATCCGCCGTCATATACGCCTTCGAACTCATAGCCACCTGTTTCTTTTGTGTGTCCGCCTACCCTGGGAAAGTTCCCGTTCTGGGGAATAATGTATTTTTCCGGATTGTCGCGCAACATGTTTTGAAGCTCATCGGCGCCATATAAGCTACCAGGGATCAGGTTGTCCAGCTGCCGTTGTGATTTCCAGTCAGACTCGCCATAGCGGTAGGTGTAGGAGAAGAAATTACCCCCTTGCCTCCAATCAAAGCTGGCCGCCAGGTTGAACCGTTTGTACTGGATGTTAACCTGCCCGCCGAACAGGAACTTCGGATTGTAATTTCCGACTTTCTGGCGAGACGTAAAATTGTCATCAGCCTGCCATTCCCCATTTTTATCCAGGATAGGCCACAGGTAATACTTGCTGCCGGGATCTGTCACATGCAGGTAACCCCGGCTGTAGAGGTCGCCGATATCCTCACCTACCCAGGTAGCAGCACCGCCTCCGTTGGATTCCCAGAGCGTGTAGTATTTCATGTCGCCTACCAGGCGGTCGATCCGGGTGCGGGTACGGGTAAAATTGGTATTGATATCTACCGTCCAGCCGTTTTTATCCCGGATCGGCGTGCCTCCTACGCTAAGCTCCCATCCGCGGCTGGACAATTGTCCGGCATTGATTTTGGAAGCGGAGTACCCGGAAGATGCCGCCGTTTGAATGTCCAGGATTTGGTTCCTGTTTTCTGCATAGAAATAAGTACCCTCAAAGCGGAACCGGTTCTTGAACATATTCAGTTCTACCCCGAATTCCTGAGAGGTCGCGATTTCGGGTTTAAGGTTAGGGTTGAGAAGCGTGCCCGGCATATTGGTGGTCACAAGGTCACCCCAGCCTCCGATGCCCAACTGGTTTTCAATCTGGTACGGACCTGTATCGGTTCCTACCTGCGCCCACGTAGCCCGTAGTTTCAGCATCGAGACAGCGGCCGGGAGATCAAAACTGTTGCTGGGCAGCCAGCTCACCCCCGCGGATGGGTAGAAATACGAACGATTGGAGACCGGAAGTGTACTCGACCAGTCATTCCGTGCGGTCACATCCAGGTAAAGTTGATCTTTATAGCCGATATTAGCCATTCCCATCACGCTTTGAATCCTTCGCAAATAGGTATTGTTCGTGTTCCCCCGTGCCGCGGCTGCGATATTGGAAATCCGGTACAGGCCAGGCACTGAAAGCGGGGTCCCCCCCATATAAAGATCTCCGTTGCGGCGAACCATGTTGTTTCCGCCGACCGACACCAGTACATCCAGGTCTTTAAATTTATTGTGATAGGTCAGCATGGCGTCCATATTGGTTTCCTGATGGTCGACGTTGTCCAGGAAATAAGAGCCCTGACTTGCACGAGAATAGCTCCAGGGGATTTTCGTTTCTCTCCGTTCTGTGGACGCGTCGTGCGTGACGCGTGCATAGGCTCTCAGTGTCGGAAGAATGTCCCAGTCTAACCGGACGTTCCCGTAGGTGTGCCGGCGATTAAAGGAGTTGCTGACGGCTTCGGCCAGAAAGTACGGGTTGTTATTGCCGGAATGCGGGGTTTTTTGCCGGATGTTTTCACCACCGGATACCCAGTAATCCTTTAATTCACGGATGTCTACATTCGACCATTGGTAGACGGCTTCCAGTGGATTCGTGCCGCGGCTGGCAGTATTAGGACGGTTGTTGGACCAGGAATTTACATAATTCAGATTGGTGCTGACCCTTACTCTCTTATTGATTTCATACTGAGCCGATGTCGTGAAAGCATTTCTCAAAAGATCGGCGCCGGGAATATTTCCCTGGTGGTTCATATAGTCATAGGCAATCCGATACGTGAATTTATCCTTCGATCCCGAGATGGAAAGGTTATTGGTGGAAGTAATACCGGTTTGCAGGAAATTTTTCATATTGTCTTTATAGGAGCGCAGTTCGGTTGGAACAGGCATTCCGTTCTCATCCAGGGGGCTGTTCCATTGAACAGCTTTAATGCCCTTATCGAGTTCAGGGCCTCCCCAATAAGCCGAACTTTGATCCAGGCGGTCGTTTCGGCTTCCGTTCGCATACTTATAATGGAAATTTAAAAAGCGGTAAGGGACTTCAAATACGTTGCTGGTAGAGAATGTTATTCCCAGGCCCTGACCTTTTTTGCCGGATTTGGTGGTGATTAAAATAACACCATTGCCCGCTCTGGATCCATAAAGTGCCGCTGCGCTCGGTCCTTTTAAAACCGAAACGCTTTCTATATCCTCCGGATTAATATCCGAGATGATATTTCCATAGTCGACCTGGTTACGATCGCCTCTTTGCTTAACGTTGTGCAGGTTGTTGACCATCGGCACGCCATCAATGACGAATAGGGGTTGGTTATCGTTACTGAGTGAGGAAGCGCCTCGTATAACCACGCTTACTGAAGAGCCGACGCCGCTGGTTTGGTTTAAGGTCAAACCGGCCACGCGTCCGGCCAGGGCATTTACCACGTTCTCCTGAGGTACGTTGACCATGTCGTCGCCACTCACCTTGCCTACCGAATAGCTCAGGGATTTGGTTTCGCGTTTGATACCCAGGGCGGTTACAACGGCTTCGTCAAGCATTTCAATACTTTCTGCCAGTTGGAGATCGATGACGCTGCGACTCCCCACGGTAATTTCCTGGCTTTCATAACCGATAAAGGAGAAAATCAGTACGGATGTATTACCCGGTACATCAATGGTATAGGTACCGTCAGCGTTCGAGGTCGTGCCGGTGGTGGTGCCTTTCAGGAGGATACTCACTCCCGGGAGCGCCATCCCATCTGCGGAAGAAGTTACTTTCCCGGTAACAGCCCGCGCCACGGCGGTACCGGAGGAGGTTACAGGATGTGCTTCGGCGACAGCAGTGCGGCCTGCTTTCAGGTCACCGGTGTTGATCAGCGCCATACAGCATACCCCTGCTATCCACTTGTAATTGGACGTAGAAAATTTCATTGAATAGAATCGATTTAGTTATGAAAAGGTTAGTGATGTAGTAAGGAATTTAATAGTACTGATTTTTCCGGAAGTATATTTATAAGCGATCGTTATTAGGTGTCAGGCGTTAACCAAGTATTCTGAGGTATACAAGGTATCTGCCCGCGCCTGTTCTGCTGTAGATACTGCGATCAATAGGAATGGTACTATTTTTAAGTGGTATATTTTTATTTTTTATACGCTTTCGGTAGTGCCGGGGCACTCTGAATGTGTACGTTAAAGGTTGTATGAGTCCCATCCGGGGGCGCGTGCTTAGGCGCAAAGAAATCAGGGGGCAACCCGGTGACCCGGATTGGTCCGGCAGGAAGCAGAAAGCGTTTGCAGGAAAAGGATGCCGGGTGTATAAGGCACCGGCCCGGTAAAGGATCAGCTCAGAATCGCCTTGACCACATTCCCGTGAACATCCGTCAGCCGGAAACGGCGCCCCTGGAATTTGTAAACCAGCCGTTCGTGGTCTACTCCTAATAGGTGCATCAGCGTTGCGTGAAAGTCGTGTACGTGGACCGGATCCCGGAGAATGTTATAGGAGAAATCGTCGGTTTCGCCCAACGAGAACCCTGGTTTGACCCCGGCTCCCGCCATCCACATCGTGAAGCAGCGCGGATGGTGGTCCCGCCCGTAATTTTCGGCGCTGAGTTTCCCCTGCGAATAGACGGTACGCCCGAATTCACCGCCCCATACCACGAGTGTGTCTTCGAGTAATCCCCGGCGTTTCAGATCGGTAATGAGGGCGGCTGTTGCCTGGTCGGTGTCCTTACATTGACGGGCGATCCCGCCGGGCAGGTTATCGTGGTTATCCCAACCCTGGTGATAGAGTTGTACAAATTTAACATCCTTTTCCAACAGCTTCCGGGCCAGAATACAATTGGCGGCGTAGGTGCCTGCTTCCCGGCTTCCGGGGCCGTACAAATCAAATACTTCATCCGGCTCATCATTGATGCTCATGACATCCGGGATGGACGTTTGCATGCGGAATGCCATTTCGTATTGGGCAATCCGGGCGTCTACCTCGGGGTCGGCATAGGCTTCATTCTGAAGCTGGTTGATCTTGTTAAGGTAACCCAGCATTTCTTCCCGGTCGTGGTGGTCGTAGCCCTCAGGGTTGTTCAGAAACAACACGGGGTCCGGCCCGGAGCGGAATTGTACACCCTGGTGGCGCGAAGGCAGAAAGCCATTTCCCCATAACCGCGCGTAAAGCGGCTGGTCCTTAGGCGCATTTTTGGATACCAGTACGATAAAGGCAGGCAGGTTCTGGTTGTCGGAACCCAGTCCGTAGCTGACCCAGGAACCGATAGCCGGCCGGCCCGGGAGCTGGTTGCCGGTTTGCAGGAAGGTGATGGCCGGGTCGTGATTGATTGCCTCGGAAAAAAGGGATTTGATGATACAGAGGTCATCGGTTACCTGTGCGGTATAGGGCAGCAATTCACTTACCCACGTGCCGCTGGCGCCATATTGGTCAAACCTGAAAGCGGAAGGTACCACGGGAAGAGAGCTCTGGTTCGCGCTCATGCCGGTGAGTCGTTGGCCACCCCGGACCGAATCCGGCAATTGCTGGCCGGCCAGTTCGATCAGCTTCGGCTTATAATCAAACGTTTCAAACTGAGAAGGTCCTCCGCTCATAAACAGGTAAACCACGCGCTTGGCCCTGGGGACCAGGTGCGGCAGGCTCTTCAGTATCTCCTGCTCAAGATTTCCGGTACTACCGCCCGATAGTCCTGCACCCGATAGTCCTGCGTCCGGTGGTCCCGACGGGCCTTTGCAGCCCAGTAACGAGCCTACTGTGAGGGCACCCAGCCCGAGTGTGCTCTTGACCAGGAAATTCCGCCGGTCCATTTTCCGGTTGATTTCCCGAAATTCGGGGGTGTTGAGCCTGAACTCTTCTTCGTGGGTACACATGGTCAGCGTTGGGTTAAGGTAGCGTCTGAATTTAAAATGGTACTGGCTACTACGGTATGAGCTGCCACAACAGCGGGATCGGAGGACGGATCGATAACATACTGACCTTCCTCCAGCCAGCCGCGGGCCTTGTCGGGCTGCTCTGCAAATATTGCATGCTGGTGGTGGTACAATTGCTCCAACACTACCAGCTCCCGGTCGGGAACCTTTCTTCCGGTCAGTTTGCGGTAAGTGTGCCGGATGGCTTGCTGCAACTCCTTAAAGCCGGACATCTGTTCCCCCAAAACTTTGGCGGATTCAGTGAAAGTAGGGTCGTTCAGGGTAACCAGGGCTTGCAGCGGCGTATTGGTCTGCTGCCTGCGTACGACACAGTAACTACGGGAAGTGGCATCGAATGTAGCAAGGGTTGGGTTGGGAACGGAGCGTTTTGTCACTACATATAAACTCCGGCGGTAAACAGCGGCGCCGGTGTCGGGGATATAACGGGCGCTGTTGATTTCCCAAAGTCCTTCGGGTTGGTACGGCTTAACACTTTCCCCTCCGATGGTACGTTGCAGTAAACCGCTGGCCGCCAGGGCATTGTCACGGATCATTTCAGCGGTCAATCTTTTGGAGGGCCCCCGTGCCAGCAGCCGGTTGCCCGGGTCTGCTTCCCTCAGTTCCGGAGTAGCCCGGGAATCCTGTTGATAGGTTGCCGACATGACCAGCAGCTTATGCAGCTTTTTGACATCCCAGCCCGATTCCTGAAAGGTAACCGCGAGCCAGTCGAGCAATTCGGGGTGACTGGGCAATTCTCCCTGGTTGCCGAAGTCTTCCGATGTTTTGACGAGGCCGGCACCAAACAGGTTTTGCCAGTAACGGTTTACGGCCACGCGGGCGGTTAAAGGGTGATCGGGGAGGGTGAGCCACTGCGCCAGTCCCAGGCGGTTGCGGGGAAGTGTGTCAGGATAGGCCAGAATAGCCTCCGGGGTTCCCGGTACTACCGCATCGCCTTTGTTATCATATTCGCCGCGTATCAGGATGTGGGCTTGTTTGGGAGAGGGCATTTCCTGCATCACCATGAGTTCCCGGATCTCCTGTGACGCGTCAGAAAGGGAGGTTCGCCAATAGGTAAGCGAGTCGCGCAAGGTTTGTATTTCCGGGTCGACGACAGCCAGGTAGTAATTTCGGAGGATGGTTTTATCCATGTCCGTCAGCGCCGGAAAGGGCTTTGTTGTCAGTTTTTGCCAGGAGGCCGTACCGGTCAGTACCTGAATCTCGAAAGGCGTCAATACCCTGCTGTAGACGGCAATGTCATCGACTTGCGCTCCCTTCAGTCCGAGTCCCCGCCACCAGCTGCCGATCTGTAAACCCACCTGATGGGTTCCTTTAAATAAAATGTCCTTGGTGAGCTTGTTTGCCTGGATGTCCGTGGCCATTTCCTGTCCGTCCAGGAAGATATGGAGACCGCCGGCACGGGAAGAGCCGTCGTAAGTCAGGGTGAGGTGTATCCATTTGTCTTTCGGGATTGTTTGCCGGGTTGTCACGGTGATGGCGTTGGCAGGGGCCGCATAGGCGAGGTTTGCCTCCAGCTTGTCACCCTTGAGGTAAAGGTGATAGCCACGGTAGTTGTAAAGCCTTTCGGCGATACTTTTATGGAAAATAACCCCTTCGTTCAGGGACTGCGGGAGGTAAACGCGGATCCCGATCGTAAAGGCTTCCGATTTCCTGAAGACACCTGTTTCATTAAGGTCGAGGTACGCATCACCATCCAGCTGCAGCGCTTGTCCGTTTTCCCGGATACTGTAGACAGGAAGGTCGCCGGGCTTTCCGGCGTCTCTTTTCATAGTTCCGGCTGACCGGGCACGCGCCCGGTTGCGGAGCGAGCTGCCGTCAAAGGGGTAGAACCCCTGAAGGGATCGCGTGGGGACGGTGTCGCGGGTAAGTTGCTGATAAGCGCCCCCGGCCAGCCAGGTTTCAAAGCCTGCGGAAGGGCGTTCCAGCGCCGCTTGTACCCGGTTTTCGTAGTTGCGTATTTGCCGGTGCAGCTGCCGCAGGTGTACTTCCTGCTCAGGGGCCGGCAATAGCAGCGTAGGGGCCGGCATCGCGTCATCCCAGGAAATCTGGCCTGCTTCCTGCACGTTGTTGAAGAAGCTGAACAGCTCGAAGTAATTTTTCTGTGAAACAGGATCGTATTTATGATCGTGGCACCGGGCACAGCTCAGTGAAATGCCGAGCATGGCATCTCCAAATGTATTCGTCCGGTCGAGCACGTATTCGGTTTGAAACTCTTCTTCGATAATTCCGCCTTCTGCATTTTGCTGGTGGTTACGGTTAAACGCCGTGGCAATCAGCATACTCCTGGTAGGCGCGGGCATGAGGTCGCCCGCAAGTTGTTCATGCAAAAAGCGATCGTAGGGCATATTAGCATTAAAAGCCTGAATGACCCAGTCACGGTAAGGAGACATATCGCGGAGTCGGTCTACGGTATAGCCGTGCGAATCGGAAAAACGGGCCAGATCCAGCCAGTCAGTAGCCATCTTTTCACCGAAATGGGGCGATTGCAAGAGCCGGTCCACCTGTTTTTCATAAGCATCCGGGGCCGTATCGGCCAGAAACTGGTCAATTTCCTCGGGAGCGGGCGGAAGTCCGGTGAGATCGAGCGAAAGTCGCCGCAGCAAAAGGGCTTTTTCGGCCGGGGCGGCAGGAGCGAGTTGCTCTTTTTCCAGCCGCGCCAGGATGAACGTATCAATCGTATTGTGTACCCAGTCATTGGCAAGGACGTCGGGGGCTTTGTTTTTTTCAGGCTTGATAAATGCCCAGTGCGGTTTGTAAACGGCCCCGTCCTGAATCCATTTGATTAAAACAGCTTTTTCGTAATCGCTTAAACTCAGGTGCGATTCCGGTGTGGGCATCACAAGGTCCGGATCGGAGGAAAGTATCCGGTGAAACAGTTCGCTTTGCCCGGGTTTACCCGGACGAATGGCCCTCTTCCCCGGATTTTCGGGAAGATCGGAGTACGCATTTTCTGCAATATCCAGACGCAAACCGGCTTTTTGTTTCGCCAGGTCCGGTCCGTGACAGGTAAAGCAGTTGTCGGAAAGAATAGGCTTTACATGCAGGTTATAATCGATGGTAGCCGGCAGCTGCTCAACTGCTTGCCCGACGCCTTCAGGAAGGTCGGGTGCACAGGAACAACACAGCGCCCAAATGGTCAGGGAAGGGATCAGGAGATTGTTTGCCATCAGCAATTGAACCGGACTTGTCTTTGCAAATTTATGGGATTTGTACGGATAATACTAGTGACGTGTCAACGATGCTTTGTTGTATTTCAGACGTCACGCTGAGTTTACGGTCCGCCGCTCGATGACTGATCGTCAGGTGGTCGCGCTTTACCAGGGATGCCGGAACAATGCATCCGGAAAGGGTGTTATCATTTTGTCGGTAATGGCTGTCGGAAATCGGCTCTCAGTATTCGGCTGTCAGCAATCAGCTATCGGAGATCGGCTGTCAGCAGTCAGCTGTCGGAAATCAGCTATCGGAAATCGGCTCTCAGCATTCGGCTGTCAGCAATCAGCTATCGGAGATCGGCTCTCAGCAGTCAGCTGTCGGAAATCAGCAATCAGCTGTCAGCAATCGGCTGGAATTATCATCGTCAATCGTCAATCATAATTCGTCCTTAAATTCCACACATATGGCCATTAAGAAAATAGTTGTTATAGGCGGCGGATTTGCCGGAATAAACCTGGTTACCAGACTCTCTGAAAACCCGGATTATCAGGTAACCCTGGTAGACCGGAATAATTATATATTTTTTCCACCGTTGCTGTATCAGGTGGCAACCGGGTTTCTGGAGGTGTCCAATATCAGCTATCCTTTCAGGAAGTTATTGCGTGACAGAAGAAATGTGCTGTTCCGGATGGCAGAATTTAAGAAGGTATACCCGGATGAGAAAAAAGTAGCGCTATCCAATGGCGTGCTGGACTTCGATTACCTGGTCCTCGCTACTGGTACGGAAACCAATTATTTTGGGATGGAGAATGTCCGAAAGCATGCGATTTCCATGAAGAGTATCAACGATGCGGTTTCGATGCGGAATACGTTGCTGCAGCGAATGGAACAGGCGACCATTGAGCAGGATATGGAGGAGCGGCGACGGTTGCTGACGATTGTTGTGGCGGGCGCCGGGCCTACGGGAGTGGAAGTTTCCGGTATGTTTGCGGAAATGCGGAAAAACGTGATCCTCAAAGACTACCCGGAATTTGCCGGATCGGGCGCTAAAATCTATCTGATAGACGGTGGGCCCGCAGTTCTGGCCGCTATGAGTGAGCGCTCCCGCCAGTATACGCACGGGGAACTTGTGAAGATGGGAGTGGACGTACGGCTGAACAGCCAGGTAAAAGCCTATGACGGAGAAGTCGTCACACTGGCCGACGGAGCGTCAATCGCCTCCAAAACCCTTATTTGGGCGGCAGGGGTTACCGCTTCCCAGTTTGACGGTATTCCGTCAGAATGCTATGGAAGAGGGCGCAGGTTAACGGTAGACGCTCACAACCAGGTCATCGGTCTGGAGGGGATTTATGCCATCGGGGATACGGCAATTCAGCTGACAGACCCCGCCTATCCCGGGGGGCATCCGCAGGTGGCGCAGGTGGCGATTCAGCAGGGAAAGCAGCTGGCGCAGCATTTCAGGCGGATAGACCGGGGCGAGGCCCCGAAGCCTTTTGTGTATCACGATAAGGGTTCTATGGCGATAATCGGCCGTAACAAGGCGGTCGCGGATCTGCCCCGGTTGCATTTTAAAGGTTTTATCGCCTGGTTTATGTGGTTGTTTGTACATTTACTGGGTCTAATCAATTACCGCAACCGGGTGAAAACCCTTTTTAACTGGGCATCTGCCTATTTTACAAAGGATCAGTCGCTGCGGTTTATTATCCGTCCCGATTCGAAAGTATACAAGGAATGAATGATCTCGCCTCACAGTCGGTAGCAGCCATCACGTCGTACCAAAGCACCAGATTACAGGAACTGATCCATTATGTCGCGTACCATTCTCCGTTTTACAGTGAAATGTTCCGTAAGACGGGTATTGCCCCTGAGGAGATTACGTGTGCAGCGGATTTGACCCGGTTGCCTTTTACCACAAAAGATGACTTGGCTCGTCATAATGAACAATTTCTCTGCGTGCCTAAAAAGCAGGTGGCAGATTATGTCACAACTTCCGGTACCCTGAGCGATCCGGTAGCC
Source organism: Telluribacter humicola (assembly GCA_040394475.1). GTDB lineage: Bacteria > Bacteroidota > Bacteroidia > Cytophagales > Spirosomataceae > JBEBSD01. The sequence goes on from JBEBSD010000002.1 coordinate 147,009, forward strand.
TTTTACCTGACGGCGGCCGATCTGGAGCGTCTGGCACAGAATGAAGCGGCTGCTTTTCGACTCACGGGAGGAACGGAAAACGACGTTTATCAGTTAATGACGACCATAGACCGGCGGTTTATGGCGGGGCTGGCGTACTGGACGGGAATCCGCAAGCTGGGCGCCGGTGTGGTCCGGGTAGGTCCCGGGTCACCTTATTTACAATGGGAGTCTATTCAGCGGTTTTCATCTACGGTACTGATCGCCATTCCCTCTTTTATCCCCAAACTGCTGGAATACGCCGGGGAACACGGCATCAATTACGCCGCCAGCAGTGTAAAGGCGATTATCTGTATCGGGGAACCGATCCGGAACCCGGATTTTACATTCAATGAACTGGGCAGAAGGATAACCTCCCAGTGGGATGTACAATTGTTTTCAACCTATGCTTCCACTGAAATGGGAGCTGCTTTTACAGAATGCAGCGCGGGAAAAGGCGGGCACCTGAACCCCGAACTGCTCATCCTGGAAGTAGTCGATGACGAAGGGAACCCGGTAGCGGACGGGGCGCTTGGGGAAGTGGTCATCACCACGCTGGGGGTAGAAGGAATGCCGTTGTTACGCTATAAAACCGGGGATTTGTGTCATGTCCATTACGGACCCTGCTCCGGCCGTAATACCCCGAGGCTCGGCCCGGTGGTAGGTCGCAAGCAGCAAATGATCAAATTTAAGGGGACGACGCTGTTCCCGCCGGCTATTTTCGATGTATTGGACATGGTGCCGGAAATAGCGTTATACCAGGTAGAAGTGGCAAGGAACGAATTCGGGAACGACGATGTGATCGTATTGCTCCCCGAAAAACTGCAGAGCGAAGCGTTTGGAGAAGGACTGCATTCGCTGTTCCGTTCCAAACTGCGGGTAACGCCCAGGATACGCTACCTGAACGAAGAGCTGCTCTCGAACCTGGTCTTCAGACCGGAAAAGCGGAAACCGGAAAAGCTGGTTTATACGGGTATTCAGGAAAAGGGCCCGCAGGCTAATTGATTCCCGGGATTTACTCATTCGCAAAATGAGATGGAATTTTTAAGCTTAGTATTGTAAATTAGTTGTATAATCGGACCTTACTTAACTTTTGACAAATGAGAAGAATCATATTAATGGCGGTTGTATGGGGGATGGCTGGCGCTACCGCTGTGTTCGGCCAGAATAAAATGCAGGCCTTATTTGCGGGCAATGACAAGCTTACTTTTCTGGGAGTTGATTTTACCCAGGCCCACTACGTAGGTCCGGAAGCGTTTCCCGATCCCGGGGTCATTCAAAACGGACATATCAAAAGCTGGAATTCGCTGCTGGTCCTGGAACCTAAAAAATATTCATTGCAGGCACCTTTTAAAATAAAGAATAGTGACCAGTATGAAACCAGTATTGATGATATGACCCGCATCAATACAAAAGCGGAAGTGGAGTCCAACATCACGGATACCCCCCAGGAATTGACGGAAGCGGCTGTTCGCAAAATTGCCTCCGGGTACACACTCGGGCCCAAAGAGGGGGTCGGGGTTGTTTACCTAGCGGAGAATCTTGATAAGCGAGCCGAGAAATTTACGGTTTGGGTCGTTTTTGTCGATCTTTCTTCCCGGCAGGTACTGTATACAGAACGGATAGAAGGTAAGCCGGGGGGCTTCGGACTCCGGAACTATTGGGCGGGCGGAATCAGCAGCATCAATAAGGCTATCGCCTCTACCTATTACAAAAAATGGGCGAAGCAATTCAGGTAGGCCCGGAAAAAGTCCGGACTGTTCGTGCCGGTGATGACTTGCCAGAAATTTGCCGCTCCTTTTGTGTGTTGTGAAAACCTATCTTATGTTTGTGAAAAATAGGTGCTGGAAAGCCACCATTTCGAAATAGTAGTTTTTAATATTCCATAAATCCGTTGAAAAAAGAATTATCAGCACTTGAAGCTAAATACGAAGCACAGAAAATAGCGTTTGGTCCGATGTATTTTCAGGCGATAGTGGCCATGAAAGAATTGGGCATTCTGGAACTGATCGGCCGGAACCGGAAAGGGATTAGTTTTGACCAGTTATGTCAGGAAAGTGACGTTTCCGAATACGGGATCGAAATCTTACTGGAAGCAGCGGAAATAATCGACGTGATCCGGAAAAATGAGGCCGGACTTTACCAGATCTCAAAAATAGGGTTCTATCTGCTGAAGGATGAGATGACCAGCGTGAACCTTAACTACATGAAGTACGTGTGCTACAACGGCGCCAATTTTATGAAGGAGAGCATCGTGGAGGGAAAACCTGTCGGCCTGAAAACGCTGGGCGACTGGCCGACCCTTTACCAGGGATTGTCCCAGTTTCCGGACCAGGTGAAAAAGGCGTGGTTTGAATTCGATCATTATTATTCGGACGATGCATTTCCGCATGCACTGGAAATCGTGTTTCGGGAAAAACCGGGGAATTTGTTTGATATAGGAGGCAATACAGGCAAATGGGCCTTTGAGTGTTGTGACTACGACCCGGATGTAAAGGTCACCTTGCTGGATTTGCCCGGTCAGCTGGCGGTTGCCCGGCAGCATGCGGTGGAGCGAAACCTGGAAGACCGTATCGGCTTTTATCCGATCGACTTGCTGGATCCGGCGCTGGCAATACCCCCCGGGGCTGATGCCATCTGGATGAGCCAGTTTCTGGACTGTTTTTCGAAAGAACAGATCCTGCAGATTCTGAGAAACGCACACCAGGCCTCTTCGGAAGAAACGTTTCTGTATATTATGGAACCGTTTTTTGACAACCAGCATTACGATGCTGCCCATTACAGCCTGGTGGCAACTACGCTGTATTTTACGATAATGGCCAATGGCAACAGCAAAATGTACCGTTTGGAAGTGATGAAGGAATTGGTGACCCAGGCCGGATTTAATGTCGTAGAAACCTTTCCGCTGATCGGGGACAGTTATCATACGATTCTGAAATGCAGAAAAAAATAAGAGTTATCAGTCTTCTCACACTCCTGTTGTTCCTGTGGCACGCGGCGGACAGTGCTTCCATCTCCTCCCGAAAGGAGTTTTATACCGCGTTGACCGGCAGATCGGAAGCCTTGATCGATAAAGTGCTGACGGAACTGGAAAAAGGGGAAAGTACCTCCTTAAAAAGAGCCTATGAAGGCGCCATGATGATGCGCAAAGCGCACTTCCTGAAGGGGCCGGCTAATAAGCTCAGATTGTTTAAAGAAGGTCATCAGCAATTTGAAACAGAAATTGCAAGAAATCCGGAAAATGCAGAATACCGCTTTATCCGTTTCTGTATACAGGAAAATGCTCCTAAAATCTTGAAATACAATACCGACCTGCAGACTGACCTGGAGCTGATTGTAGAAAAATACCAGACGATGCCGGAAGATTTGAAGGAGGAGGTCATGATCTATGCGAAGGTTTCCGGGCGATTGCACCCGGAGGACCTGAATTGACGAATGACTGTTACTGCGGCGGAAAGCCCTTGTCTGAAGTTTATTAAGTAGTACGAATGAAAATTTTGGTGGTAAGTTATTCACAAACCGGGCAACTGGATAGCATTCTGGAGCAGTTTCTGCTTCCGTTTGCCGCGGATCAGGTGGACCATGTGAAAATCAGGCCCCGGGAAGACTTCCCCTTTCCCTGGGACGGAGGGGCTTTTTTTGATGCCATGCCGGAAACGGTGCTGGAGGAGCCGATAGCGCTGGAACCCCTGGTGTTTCAGGAAGTGTGCTATGACCTGGTCGTTTTGGGGTATCAGTCCTGGTTCTTATCACCCTCCCTGCCCGTCGCCTCTGCCCTGCAAACGGAGGCATTCCAAAAGCGGCTCCGGGATACGCCGGTAGTGACGATCTCAGGTAACCGGAATATGTGGTTAAATGCGCAGGAAAGCGTCAAAACCCACATCCGGAGAGCGGGAGGGAAGCTGATTGCCAATATCCCGTTGGTGGATCGGAATCAGAATCATATCAGTGTTATCACAATTGTTCATTGGCTTTTTAGTGGTAGAAAGGACCGGAAATGGGGTATTTTTCCGCGCCCCGGCGTTAGTGAAGAGGATATCCGGTTTACCGCTGCTTACGGTCAGCTGGTGAAGGAGGCAGTGGACCGTGGAGAGGAAGGTGTATTGCAGACAAGGATTCTTGCTCCGGGAAAAATTACCGTCCCGACGGATATCCTGTTTATAGAGGAGCGGGCGAAGCGCCTGTTCCGGATCTGGGCAAAGCTGATCAGGAAGAAGGGGACGACGCCAGGCAAGCGAAAATTTCTCGTAACCGCATTTACGTACTACCTGCTTGCAGCCCTGTTTCTGGTAGCCCCGGTACTGTTGTCGGTCTATTACTTATGCTTCAGACCTTTTACGGGCAAGCAACTCCTCAGGAAAAAAGAATACTTTTGTAGTGTGGAAAGTAACAATTGAAAATGTCAGACGTATTTATAACCAGGATAGCGAAGTTTTTGCCGAATGAGCCAGTGGACAATTCGGAGTTGGAAGCGTATTTGGGGACGATTAACGGAACCCCGTCCAAATCGAAAGCCATTGTGTTGCGGAATAACGGAATCAGGAACCGCTATTATGCGTTGAGGAAAGACGGGACAGTTACCCATACCAATGCTGAAATGGCTGCCCTGGCAATTCGTGATCTAATGGATGAGGACCCGGGGGGGCTGAAATCGATTGATTTATTAAGCTGTGCGACCTCAAGTCCCGATCAGCTGATGCCTTCGCACGCGGTAATGGTGCACGGTTACCTGCCGGAAACGGAAAATATCGAAGTCGTCTCGCCCTCGGGTGTCTGCTGTGCAGGGATGCATGCTTTTAAATATGCATGGATGAGTGTACGGCTGGATGAAAAAAAGAAAGCCATTTGTGCCGCTTCGGAACGGTTAACTCCCGTATTGCGCTCGGAACAATTTGCGGATGAGGTCCAGAAGCTGATCAGCCTCGAAAAGAACCCGGTGCTGGCATTTGAAAAAGATTTTCTGCGGTGGATGCTTTCGGACGGCGCCGGCGCTTTTCTCCTGGAAAACAAGCCGAACCCGGCCGGAATTTCCCTGAAGGTTGAATGGATAGAGGCGGTTTCGTTTGCCAACCAGGAAGAACCCTGTATGTATATGGGGGCTGAAAAAAGGGCCGACGGCACGTTAAAGTCGTATAAGGAATATACCCCCGAAGCTTTGTCGAAGGAGTCGGTTTTGAGCATTAAACAGGATGTACGGCTGCTGGGGGATAAAATCGTGCAGCTCGGAGTCGACCGGATGGTAGAAATCCTCCGTTCCCGTGGTATTGGCGCCGCGGATGTGACGTACTTTCTGCCTCATTTATCCAGCTATTTCTTCGAAAGTAAAATAGCGGATGCTCTGAAAAAGAAAGGATATGAGATCGCCCGGGAAAGATGGTTTACCAACCTGAAAACCAAAGGCAATGTGGGGGCCGCTTCCATTTACCTGATGGTGGAGGAGCTGTTTCACTCCGGGCGGCTCCGGAAAGGGGACCGGCTCCTGCTGTCAGTGCCGGAAAGTTCCCGCTTTTCGTATGTGTATTGCTGGCTGACAGTAGTGTAGGAAGAGGCAGCGTCGGACATGTAATTTCAAACCCGGATGAAGAAAGAAGAAGTACCGCAGGATGAAAGTGCCCTGGCAAATTTTACCAGGGAAGTTTGTTATGTCAAAAATGCAGCGGGGCGCTATGAGACGGTGTTAAGCAAAGGGTGGGAAGTGAAGAAGCTGGCATTGGAGAATGCCTGGGATGAAGTGCACGAGCGGATCGAAGAAGCCCGCGAGGCCGTGAGAAATGGTGAAAAGAGCGCTATTTATTATTTCATGGCCTTAAAAATAATGGATATGCCCGTTATGTCGGATTATACGGGATTCTGGCCTTTTGTAATCCGGTTGCATCTGCGGCCGGCCGTATTCCGCCGGTTGGGAACGAAGACCCTGAGCCGGTATGCCCGGGCTTTCGAAATAAGTGTGGAGGAACTGAAAAATTTTAAAGGATAACATTGGAGAAAGCGTTTGAGCACCTGCAGGCGGCACATTGCGAAAATGGGGTAACTACCGCGTTACTCCGTCACCAGGGACTGGACTTTATGACGGAACCGCTGGCTTTTGGAATGGGTTCAGGATTGTTTTACATCCAGATACCGTTCCTGACTGTCAACAACGGTCCGGCCATCTCGTTTCGTACCATGCCGGGCGCTATTTTCTCAAGAACCTGTAAATCGCTGGAAGTAAGAATATTACGTAAAAGGTTTAGTGCAGAATCCACGGCTGAGCGTTACCTGGATCAATTGATTGCCAAGGGGATTCCGGTCGGATGCCAGGTAGGTGTTTTTCACCTGCCTTATTTCCCGGTTGAATACCGGTTCCATTTCAACGCGCATAACCTGATTGTTTTTGGAAAGGAAGCGGACCGCTACCAGGTGAGCGATCCGGTCATGGAAATTACAACGACCCTGACGCGGGACGAACTGACGAAAGTAAGGTTTGCCAAAGGCCCGCTGTCGCCCCGGGGGCAGGCCTACTTCCCGGTGAATACCGTTCCGGTTACGGAAGATATGATCCGTATGGGAATAAAAAGGGGGATCAGGCGGAATGTGCGGGATATGTTACGGATTCCGGGCGGATTTGCGGGGGTGCAGGGCATCCGGTATACCGCCAACCGGATCCGCAAATGGCGGGAAAAGCTGGGTGTCCGGAAAGCAGGATTGTTTTTGGGGCAAATTGTCCGGATGCAGGAGGAGATTGGTACCGGAGGCGGCGGGTTCCGGTTTTTGTACGGAGCCTTTCTGGAAGAAGCTTTCGGCTATATTCCGGATGAAGGGTTGTTGCGGCTGTCAGAAGAGTTTACAAAAGCAGGAGATATGTGGCGGGCAAATGCTGTTAAAATGGCCGGTGTATACAGGGGAAGAGCTACAGAACAGGCAGACTTTGATGAAATAGCCGACCGGATGGAAGCAATCAGAGAGGTGGAAAAACAGGCGTTTAGAAAACTGTCCGAACTGAAATCGCTTAACTAACGATGGATATAGGCATACATGGTGTGTGTTATCGCTACCCTAACGAAGTGGAGGATACCCTTCAGAATATTAACCTGAGAATCGAGCCGGGTGATATATTCGGATTGCTGGGACCGAATGGCGCGGGGAAAACGACCCTGATTTCGTTATTGGTAGGGCTCATTGTTCCCATGGAAGGTATTATCGCCTATTCCCGTGACAGCCAGGTCCTGACAACAGCCGCTATGCGGAGCAGCATCGGGTATGTGCCCCAGGAGTACGCTTTTTATCCCGAGTTGACCCCCCGCCAGAATTTTGCGTATTTTGGTGCAATGTACAATTTATCCGCTTCGGATATTGCACAACGTTCGGAAGAACTGATGGAGGTCCTGGGGCTGGCGCAGGTTCAGGATAAACGGATGAGCACTTTTTCGGGGGGGATGAAACGACGGGTAAACCTGGCAATCGGGATTCTGCATCGTCCGGACGTGTTGTTTCTGGATGAGCCGACTGTTGGGGTAGATGTGCAGAGTAAGTACGCCATCGTCCGTTTTCTGAAAGGGCTGAACCGGAACGGGATGGCTATCGTATATACTTCTCATCACCTTGCCGAGGCGGAGGAATTATGCAATCGCATTGCGTTGCTGGACCACGGGAAAGTGATCGTCCAGGGGACGCTGTCCCGTTTGTTGGCGGAACACGGACAACGTGATTTACAATCGCTGTTCCTGGCGCTGACCGGGGATGCTTACCGCGATCAAACTTTGTAAGCATATTAGGAAGGTGAATATACATAAACTGACGGCGTCGCTCAAGAAGGAGTTCTTGTTGCTTTGGAGCGATAAGGCGGGGCTCTCTTTAATGTTTGCGATGCCCCTTTTGCTGGTATTTGTGATTACCGTTATCCAGGACAGTGCCCTTAAAGTGGCGTCTGAGAACCGGGTAGCGTTGTTGGTTGCCAATCACGACAGGGGCAGCTCGGGCGAAGTCTTGCTGGATAAACTGCAGGCCTCGGGGTTGTTTGAGCTTTCCGTTCAGAATGAACTGGAGGAAAGAGACCTCAATGGCGAGCTGCTGAGTAAGGGCCGGTTGATGGCCTTGTACATACCGGAGACATTCACGGAAGGACTGGAAAAGAGCGCCAGGGAAGTGAGTACCCTGATGTTGCGGGACCTGGGAATGGACTACGATCCGAAAGCGCTGGTGCTGCCGGTCAAACCGTCCGTCTCTTTTTATTTCGATCCGGTGCTCCAGGAAAATTTTACGTATTCCATCCAGAGTATTATCCGGGCGTATATGACCAATGTGGAAACTTCCCTTGTGATCGACCGCCTTTATGCGGACACGGAAATAGAGGTCTCTCCCGATTTGCTCAAGGAAAAAATGCTCTCGAACCGTGTGTCGATCAACGCATTTGCCGCCAGCCGGGGGAAGTCGGGTTTACAACCTAACAGTACCCAGCACAACGTACCTGCCTGGACGATTTTTGCGATGTTTTTTATGGTTGTTTCGCTGGGCGCCAACGTGGTAAAGGAAAGGATCAACGGCAGTTTTCTCCGGCTGAAAACCATGCCAACCAGCTTTTTCCTGGTGATTTTCAGTAAAATGCTGGTGTATGTTGTCGTAGCCGTCTTGCAGGTCGCATTGATTTTTTCGATAGGAGTATATGTGTTCGGACGGATAGGGTTGCATCCGCTGACCATTCCTGCCCATTACGGCGCATTTGCAATGGTGGTGCTTCTCAGCAGCCTGGCAGCTGTCAGTTATGCATTGCTGATCGGAGTATTTGCTAAAAGTAATGAGCAGGCAAATGCTTTCGGCGCTATTTCCATTGTCCTGTTTGCCGCGTTGGGAGGAATCTGGGTTCCGACATTTGTGATGCCTGATTTCATGCAGGTAATCAGTAAGTTTTCTCCGTTGCAATGGTGTTTGCAGGGATTTTATATACTATTTTTGAAGGAAGGCAGCTGGGATGATTTAAAGTGGGTAATTTTGTATTTGCTGCTGTTTGTGGGAGTATGCCAGCTCGGGATTTACCTGAAACTCCGGGCGGAGAAACTGGTTTGAAATTTTATGACGAATACTATGGCCCAACTGGAATTGGAAAGCTTAAAACCCGTTCTGAAACAACAGATTGTTCAATACCTCAATTTGTTGGATATTCGACCGGAGGAAATCCGGGACGATGAACCCTTGTTTGGGGGAAATCTCGGACTGGATTCTATCGATTCGCTGGAACTGGTTGTTTTGCTGGAAAGGGAATACGGGATCAAAATCAATAACCCGGCGGAAGGGCGCAAAATTCTGGTGGATATCAATCACATGGCGGATTATATCCTGAAAAACGTTCAGGCGGGTTGATCGGACAGGCATGATGCAGGTGGTGGTTACTGGTGTGGGAATGGTTACCCCGATAGGGAATAATGTCGCGGAAAATCTGGAGAACCTGCGTGCCGGCAGGCACGGCATTGGCCGGGCGGTGTTTTTTGAATCGGCATATGCAGATACCCTGCCTTTCGGCGAAGTTAAACTCAGTCCGGACGACCTGGAAGCCGCGTTGCCGGACCAGGACCTGACAGGTTATACACGCACGTGCATGCTGGCAACACTGGCCTTTCGTGAGGCCGTAGCCGACGCCGGCCTGACCGGCAAAGAGCTTTCCGGCTTGGACACGGGAGTGATTTCTGCTTCTACGGTAGGAGGCATGTGCCTGACGGATCAATTGTACCGGGAAGCAAGTGTACTCGATACCGCTTCGGAATTTGTAGATGCCTACAGCGCTGCGGCCCATACCTTGCAGCTCGTCCGCAGGTTTGGAATCCGGGGTTTTTCCGATACCATTAATACCGCTTGTTCCTCTTCTGCAAATGCCATTTTAATGGGTGTCCGTCTGATCCGGGCAGGACGGCTGAAACGCGTAATCGTGGGGGGTGTCGACAGTCTTGCCAAGTATACGGTGAATGGGTTCAACGCCCTGAAAATCTTATCGGATGCACCCTGCCGGCCCTTTGATGCCAACCGGACGGGTCTTAATCTCGGAGAAGCTGCCGCGTACCTCGTGTTGGAACCGGAAGACCTGGCCGCGGGTAAAAAACACTACGGTTCCGTGCAGGGCTATGGCAACAGCAACGATGCCTACCACGCCTCCGCTTTATCCGATCAGGCTACCGGTGTGGTGCTGGCAATGCGGGGGGCTTTGCAGACCGCCGGAATCCAGCCAGGCCAGGTGGCATATATCAACACCCATGGTACGGGAACCGTCAACAACGATCAAACCGAATTATACGGAATTACCCGGGTTTTTGAAAAAGTGCCGGCCTTTAGTTCTACCAAAGGGTACACCGGGCACACACTCGGCGCCGCGGGCGCATTGGAAGCCATCTACAGTCTGATGAGCCTTCGGCATGCCGAAATCTATCCTAACCTGCATTTTCAAACCCCCATACCGGCGCTGGGACACCGTCCGGTCGTCAGCTATCAGAAGGTTGATTCCATCGAATATATTCTGTCAAATTCATTCGGGTTTGGCGGGAATTGTACATCATTGATATTTGGCCCCCCACAACCGTAGAGACGTAAGGCATTACGTCTTTTCCGCGGCGCGGCGTTGCGTTGGTTGCGTTGTGGAAACGTTTCGGGCGGCACACGGTGGCGCGGCGTTGGTTGCGTTGTGGAAACGTTTTCGGGCGCACACGGTGGTGCGGCGTTGCGTTGGTCGCGTTGTGGAAACGTTTCGGGCGCACACGGTGGTGCGGCGCGGCGTTGGTTGCGTTGTGGAAACGTTTTCGGGCGCACACGGTGGTGCGGCGCGGCGTTGGTCGCGTTGTGGAAACGTTTCGGGCGCACACGGCGGTGCGCCCCTACCGGTGTTTATTACGTGGTGAATGCCGTTGAGACGCCCCCGCCGTTGCAGGCGATTTACCCGGGCGGGGCGGCCGTTGCGGGCGTTTTCCGTTTTTGCCGGCCTCCTCCTGCCGGGCAGCTATCTTTTCAACAGTCAGCGGATAGGGATGCTCCTCTATAATCGGAATGGTTTTCTGAATGGTTTTCTGAATATCCGTCAGATAGCTCGTTTCTTCTGAATCGCAAAAAGAAAATGCTGTTCCGCCCAGGCCCGCCCTGCCGGTCCGCCCGATCCGGTGGACGTATGATTCCGGGATGTTCGGCAGGTCGTAATTGATAACATAGGCCAGTTCGTCGATGTCGATCCCTCGGGCAGCGATATCCGTAGCTACCAAAACACGGATCTCCCGGCTTTTGAACTGACTCAGGGCACGTTGACGGGCATTCTGTGATTTGTCGCCATGAATGGCCGCAGAAGGAATACGCTTTTTCTGGAGCTCTTTGACGATCCGGTCAGCACCGTGCTTGGTACGTGCAAAAACCAGGGAATGATCGATTCCTTTTTCTTCCAGGAGATGGACCAGCAAATTCCTTTTCTCGGCCTTATCCACAAAAAGAACATACTGATCAATCTTTTCAGCAGTAGTGGATTCCGGCGTTACTTCAACCTTAACGGGGCTATGCAGTATTTTGGCGGCCAGCTTTTGAATTTCAGCCGGCATAGTAGCAGAGAACAGCAGGGTTTGCCGTTGTTCCGGCAGCAGTGCGATCACCCGTTTTACATCGTGAATGAAGCCCATATCCAACATACGGTCGGCTTCGTCCAGGACAAAATGTTCCAACCCTTTCAGCTTAATGAAACCCTGATTGACCAGATCCAGAAGCCTGCCGGGAGTGGCAATCAGAATGTCCACCCCTCTTCGGAGCGCATCGGTTTGTGCCTGCTGCCCGACACCCCCATAGATCACCAGGCTTTTCAGCGGCAGGTGACGGCCATAGGTGGTAAAGCTCTCATGAATCTGGATAGCAAGCTCCCGGGTGGGCGTAAGGATCAGCGCCTTAATCGGACGGTGCGACTTTATTTCGGGTTGTGCCTGAAGCAGTTGTAAAATCGGGATGGCAAAGGCTGCTGTTTTGCCTGTTCCTGTCTGGGCGCAGCCAAGCAGGTCTTTATGATCCAGTACATACGGGATCGCTTGCTCCTGGATAGGAGTAGGTGCGGTATAACCCTCGGTCGCCAGGGCTTTGAGGATTGGCTCAATGAGCTGTAGGTCTTTAAATTGCAAAAGTATTGGTTGTTAAATAAGAAAGCGCACTGTAGTTGCGCGCAGGTTTTGCAAATATAGCGATAATTTACCGGATGCAGCTACATCCGGTCCGGCCGGGGAACAGCGGATGCCAGGGGAAATCACGGAATAGGGCAGGAAACAGAAATTTAACCGGTCCGGGAAAGTATATGCGGCGTATTACTTAGTCTACGGTTTTTAAAGATATCCAAAAAAGACTAATTTTGCTGCTGTTGAAAAACAATAACAGCACTGAACAGGATCTGAATACTATTATGCCCTGGATTAAAAAAGGACTTGTCTATAAGCCGACAGGAGACTTGGCACACAGCCGGACACACGCACAGGCACCGTTTGCTTATGAACATCCTGACTTCCTGCGTATTTACTTCTCCTCAAGAGATGAGCACATGCAGAGCAGGCCGACTTATATTGATGTGGATTACGACGATTTTACAAAAATAAAATACATTCATGATCAGCCGGTTATAGATGTCGGTTACCCGGGAGAAAACGATGAAACGGGGGTGATGCCCTCCTGGCTGGTGAACCGCCCGGATGGAGAAGTCTGGTTATACTATACAGGATGGAACCGTACGGTGAATTCTTACCGCCTTTCCATCGGGTTAGCGGTCAGTGCCGATGGCGGAGTTACGTTCCAAAAGAAGTTCAGGGGGCCGGTGCTGGATCGCAATATTCATGACCCGGTTTGGGCGGCGATGCCGAGCGTGATGGTCGAGGAAGACGGTACCTGGCGGATGTGGTATATTTCATGCCAGAAATGTGTATACATTCATGGGTATCCGGAACCCTATTACCGGTGTCATTCGGCAGTGTCGCGGGATGGCATTCAATGGCAGATCAGCGATGTGCCCGCCATTGAATTTGATGACTTCCTGGATGCCGTGGGAAGACCCAGTGTGGTGAAGGAAAACGGTATCTATAAAATGTACTATTCATACCGCAACGCGAGAGACTACAGGACGGACCCGAACTATAGTTACCGGCTGGGATATGCAGAGTCTGAAGATGGAGTGCACTGGGAGCGAAAGGATGCGCAGGTCGGGATTGAACGCTCGCCGGACCCGCATGATTTTGATTATCAAATGATGAATTATGCGCACTATTATATAAGAGGCGATAAAAAGTATTTATTTTACAACGGTAACGGATTCGGGGCCTCCGGTTTCGGCTATGCTACTTGGGAAGATTAAAGATTCGGGTTACTATACGAGGGTTACGCTATCAATCAAGTGAATGCTCCAACCATGCCATAAATTAATTGAATGATGAAAAATAAGAGAGAAAGTTTCCGGAAAGACGGATTTGTCATTCTCCGTGATTTTTTTGACAAACAGATCCTGAGGGATATCCATAGAGAGGCGCGCCGGATTTTTGCGGTACAGATTAAACGGGTACTGAACCGGGAGACGGATCTTGATAATGAAGAAGACTTCGATGACGCGATGTACGCTTTCTTCGAGAAGGATTTTGATGCCTTCGTCCAGACAGGCAAAACGGTGCAGCATTTGATTTCCCTTCACCGGCTGGGTACAGATCCGTCGGTAATGAGCCAGTTGAAGGAGATAGGGTTGTCCGATCCGGTGATCGGTGTAAGGCCGGCTATGCAGTTCAACAGCCGGTACTTGTCGCACAACGGGAGCAAGCACTGGAAACTGGACCCCCATCAGGACTGGCGCACAGGACAGGGGTCACTGGACAGTGCTGTTTTCTGGTTTCCGCTTGTTCCTGCTGATAAGGAACTGGGGTGTATCCAGGTGATGCCGGGCAGCCATCTGAAAGGTTTGATGGAGGCCGATACTTCCGGTTACCAGGGAGGGATACTTACCGAACTGGATAAAGATGCTTTCATTCAGACAGAACTGGAAGTAGGGGATGCGGTATTGTTTTCTACTCTTCTGGTGCATCAGTCGGGCAACAATACTACCCAACGGATTCGTTGGTCGGTTCAATTCCGGTACAATAACCTGGACGACCCCACTTTTATTGAGCGGGCTTACCCTATGGCCTATATTTATAAACCCGAAGAACAATTGTTAACACCTGGATTCCCTACTGTCGAACATATAAAGGAGGTATTTACAAAGGCGTAGTGCGGCCTTGGAACAGTGAGTTTATGTTAAAAGTATCGGTTACGATCATTACGTATAACCAAAAGGACTTCATCGGGAAAGCGATCGAAAGTGCCGTGAACCAGGTAACGGACTTTGCTTATGAAATCCTGATAGGGGACGATTATTCCACGGACGGAACCCGTGAAATAATCATGGATTATGAAAGAAGGTACCCGGGGAAGGTAAGGGCCATTCTTCATGAAAAGAACCTTGGTCAGAACGGTTTTTTCAATACCATCGAAACCCTGAAGCATGCGAAGGCTGCCTATATTGCCCCCATGGATGGAGACGATTACTGGACGGATTCATCAAAATTGCAGCGAATGGCCGATTACCTGGACGCACATCCTGATTATTCGGCTTGCTTTCACAATGCCCTGGTGACGCATGAAGATGGTTCGCCGTCCTATGAGCTGAATCCGCCGGACCAGAAAACACCAATCACCCTCGACGACCTGGTCGGGGAGGACGAGGTCTGGTTTATTGCTACCTCCGCAGTACTTTTCAGAGGTAACCTGATGTATTATCCGGATTGGTTCAGGAAATCGTCCAGCGGAGATATTCCGCGGTACATCATCCTGGCGAAACAGGGGCCTATCGGCTATGTTCCGGGAATTATGTCGGTATACCGTAAGAACAGCCACGGGGCCAGTTTTAAAGACCACTACCGTGACGCCCGTTTTCTGCGTAACAGGATTATGATGTACGCCGGGATCAATAAAGAATCCGGTTATGCCTTTGACCGCCGGATCCGGAAAAATACGTCGCGGTATTACCGGATGATGCTGGATTCCCGGCAGTATGCCCATAGTTACTTCAGAAGAGCGGGATTGGCTATTTACCATTTGTGGCTGCGAAAACCGCCGATAAGAGAATGCAGGGAGATCGTGCGGGAATATGTGATACCGCAATGGTTGTTGTCGGTCTATAGTTTCTTTGCTTTACTTCCGTACCGGTTAAAGCAAACGACGAGGGATACCACCCATTAACCCACTCGTACTCAATGACAATCTGGGAAATTTTTCAACGGCTGAAGCCCTTTGTACATCCCTACCGGCGACTTATTTTTTTCGCCCTCTTACTGACGTTGGTAGGGTCGCTGGCCGCCCAGGTTAACCCGGTTGTTTTGCGGTATACGGTAGACTCCATTGAGGGGATGCTGAAAAAGGGCTGGGGGGTAAGGGAAGGCGCCGGCCTGCTGATGGGTATTTCCGGGGTGCTGTTCCTTAAAGAAATCGTCAATTCCCTGATCGTGTTCGGGCAGCGGTTTTTTGGGGAGAAAATACGGATCAGTATTTCCAGTGATTTGTCCGACGCTGTGGTAAACCGCATCCTGCATTATAATCTGAGCTTTTATAATGATAATACCAACCAGAAGGGGCGGCTTCAGACCCGGATTGATCGCGGCATTGAATACCTGACCCGGTTGATCCAGAATTTCTTCATCGATATCCTACCCTTGTTTACCAACGCGATCGTGGCTCTGGTGGTCATGTTTTCCGCCAATCTGTATGTGGGGCTGGTGGCGCTGAGCATTTTGCCTGTGTATTTCTGGGTGAGTTACAAACAAGCCAGCAAACTCTCGGGAGTGCGGAGAACACTGAAAGGGCAGCGGGAAGACAAAAGTAACGGACTGATCAACCTGATCGAATCGATCCAGGTAATCAAATCGTTTGTACGGGAGAAATACGAGGCCGTAAAGCAATACAACGTTCAGCAGCTGCTGATGGGGTCTCAGATGAAAACCCGGAAGACCAACTTTCTTTACGACGGGCTAAAGAGCTTTATCGAGCAGATCGGAGTCGTGCTGATTATCATTCTGACAGCCTATCTCGTGCTGGATGAGCAAATGACAATCGGTGCTATCATGTTCCATATTCTGTTGTTCAACAACGTATCCGCCCCCATCCGGCAGCTGCACCGGATTTACGATGAAATGAACGATGCGCTGACCTATTCCGAGAGTTTTTTTGAAATTATGGACGCCGACGCGGCGATCGAAAAAGGCGGTACGCATAAGGCGTCGGGAATCAGCGGGGATTATCAGCTCCGGGAAGTTTATTTTACCTATCCGAACGGGACCAGGGCATTGTTCGATATCAACATGTCGATTCGTAAAAATGAAACCACCGCATTGGTGGGGTTATCGGGGGCCGGAAAGAGTACGTTGATCAATTTACTGGCGCGTTTTTATCTGCCTGATTCCGGAACCCTTACCCTGGACGGGGTCGCGCTTTCGGACTATGACCTGGGGCTCCTTCGGGACGATATCGGTATGGTGCTTCAGAAAAATCATATTTTTAAGGGATCCATTGAAGAAAATATCCGGTATGGTAAAATGGACGCGACGCATGAAGAAATCCTGAGTGCCGCCCAAAAGGCTTATTTACATGATCAGGTGATGGAACTGCCGGGGCAATATGAATCCGATGCCCAGTTGCTTTCCGGAGGGCAGCAGCAGCGTATTGCCATTGCCCGGCTGTTCTTGAAAGACCCTCCCATTATTTTTCTCGATGAACCGACCGCCAGCCTGGATGCTATCGCTACAGAGCAGATCAAAAATAGCCTGGATGCTATTAAAAAGGGGCGAACAGTCGTGATTATCTCTCACAGTCTCTCGCAGATTATCGATTCGGACCAGATTTATGTGATGGAGAAAGGACGCATAGCGGAATACGGAACTCACGATTCGCTGTACCTGCAGAATGGGGTATACCGCAAAATTTTCGAAGCTTCTGCCAGGAGTCTAAACCTGGATAAAATGCTTAAAACGCTTAAAGGATAAACGGCTCTCGCCGTCGCGATGGCTTTTGCGTTTAATCACACTCCCCCGGATGCCTGGACCGGCAGCTCCACCCGACCTGCTTTTGATGGGTTTGAGGAGTCGGAGAATCTGGATTAACGTGCCTAAATCAGGGTGTCCGTATTGATAAACGCGATATAGGCAGCGAAAACACCGATTAGTAACACCAGAATGCCGACAATCAGATGCAGCCAGTTCTTTTTGGCGTAGAGGCCCAATGACGGTACATTGTACACCGTGGGGTCTTCTTCCAGATAGATCAGTTCGACGAGTGCGCCTACCGCAATCACTTCTCCCGCTTCCAGGTGCTTTTTATGCCGCACAACCTGGTGTTTCCCGGTCACAGTCGGAAAACGCAGCGCCACATCGCTCCAGGTTGAATTAGAGTTTTCCTGCAACCCTTCACTACGGGCTTCAACGATTTTTGCTTCTGCAGGTATCCCTTTTTCCGCGAGTAATTTTACTTTTTTACTGTGCCGTAAAAATACCCGGAGAAAATAATAGGTTACGAGCAGAGTAACCACCAGTATAGAAAGTGTTACGACCATAGCGATCTCGTTTTGTTGTAAGGGTGCTGTCTGACTGCCTGAAATTGTTTGGTTAAAGGTAACGAATACCCTCTGAAAACCAAAAAAGAGCCGAAATTATAGATCAATGGCAATCAGCAACCACAACCCGTTGGCTGAGCGACAGTCGAAGCCCGTTGGCAGAGCGACAGTCGAAGCCCGTTGTCTGAGCAGAGTCGAAACCCGTTGGCTGAGCGACAGTCGAAACCCGTTGGCTGAGCGACAGTCGAAGCCCGTTGTCTGAGCAGAGTCGAAACCCGTTGGCAGAGCGCAGTCGAAGCCCGTTGGCTGAGCGACAGTCGAAGCCCGAACAGAGTCGAAGGCATTATCATTTCAATTCCAGCTGCTCACAGGCCTTTTCGGCGGCAGATTGTTCCGCTTTTTTCTTGGAATAGCCATTCCCGATAGTAAACGGCTGGTCGTCTACAAAAAGCTGGGAAATGAATTCACGGTGGTGCCGGTTCCCGCGTTCCTCCATGATTTCAAAACGGACATCGCGATTTTCACGTTGCGCCCACTCGATGATCAGACTTTTGAAGTTGAAATTATTCTGAACAATACTGTCCAGGTCATAGTGTGTCAGCAGGTTGCTGATGATGAATTTACGGGTAAAGCGGAAGCCCTTATCCAGGTAAATAGCGCCTACAAACGCCTCCAGTGCATCTCCGTACATAGAAGAACGCGGCGACATTCCCCGCTTGTTGCCGTCGTATTCTATGAGCCGGTCCAGCCCCAGTTTACGGGAAATCTGATTCAGGGTTTCCCGGTTGACGATACGGGAGCGGATTTCAGTCAGAAACCCTTCGTCCTTAAACGGGTATTTGGTAAATAGAAATTCGGCAATTATCATTCCCAGGACCGCGTCTCCCAGGTATTCCAGACGTTCGTTTGATTCCCGGAATCCCTGGATATTCGTTTCCTTGGAGGCCGAAGTATGTCTGAACGCAAGTTGAAATACACTAACATTAGAAGGGCGTTCTCCTAAGATGAGCTCGATAGACTTTTTAAAACTTTTCTCCTCGTTGGTTCCGAGGGATTTAAAAAGTGAGACAATCGGTTGCAGAACCTTCCTGGTCAAAATGTAATAGGTTAGTCTTCCGGTTTCTTAAAAATGACGGATGCATTGTGCCCTCCGAAACCAAATGTGTTACTTAAAGCGATAGTCACCTCCCGCTTTTGCGCTTTATTAAAGGTGAGGTTCAGTGCGGGGTTAATATTCGGATCATCTTCGAAGTGATTGATGGTCGGCGGAATAACGCCGTCACGGATAGCCAGAATACAGGCCGCTGATTCCACAGCCCCGGCTCCTCCCAGTAAATGGCCCGTCATGGATTTGGTAGAGCTGATGCTGACACGGGTAGCATGTTCTCCAAAAAGCTTTTCGATAGCCATGAGTTCCTGAGGGTCGCCCAGCGGAGTAGATGTACCATGAGTATTGATGTAATCGATGTCCTCAGGTCGTAATCCGGCGCTTTCCAGTGCGTTTTTCATGACGGTAAAGGCGCCGATTCCTTCCGGATGGGGAGCAGTGATATGGTAGGCATCAGACGACATCCCCATACCAATCATTTCGGCATAGACCTTTGCCCCACGTGCTTTGGCATGATCGTAATCTTCCAGAATGAGCGCAACTCCGCCTTCCCCGAGCACGAATCCGTCACGACCGTTATCGTAAGGACGGGATGCTGTTTCCGGTGAGTCGTTTCGCTCGGATAACGCCTTCAATGCGTTAAAACCGCCGACTCCTGCATGGGTGACGGCCGCTTCTGACCCGCCACTGATACACACCTTCATGATCCCTAAACGGATGTAGTTATAGGCATCGATAATGGCGTTGGTGGAAGAAGCACAGGCTGAAACCGTTATGAAGGTGGGCCCTCTGAAACCATAACGGATCGAAATGACCCCAGAGGCACTGTCGGCAATCATTTTAGGAATGAAAAACGGATTGAAACGAGGATTTCTTCCCCCTTCGGAGTAGTTCATCACTTCGTCCTCAAAGGTTTTTAAGCCGCCAATCCCGGATCCCCAAATAACGCCGGCTTTGTCAAGGTCAAGTTTTTCCAAATCAAAGCCGGCGTCCTTCACCGCCTCATCGGAAGCGATAACAGCAAATTGTGTGAACGGGTCCATTTTACGGGCTTCCTGGCGCGGTATGTAATCGGTGACCTCATACCCCTTTACCTCGCAGGCAAAGCGGGTCTTGAACTTTTCGGCATCGAAGCGGGTGATCGGGGCTGCCCCGCTGACACCAGCAACTAAATTAGACCAAAAAGTTTGAACATCATTGCCAACAGGGGTGATGGCACCAATTCCAGTAACTACAACTCGCTTGAAACTCATAAAATGGACAGAAAGAGAAATAATGCTTTCAGGAAGTAACGGTTACTTCGCGTTCTCTTGAAGGTAGGCAACAGCCTGGCCTACGGTACCTATGTTTTCAGCCTGGTCGTCAGGAATCGAAAGGTTAAATTCTTTTTCGAATTCCATGATCAACTCAACTGTATCCAGGGAGTCGGCCCCAAGGTCATTGGTGAAACTTGCCTCTGGAGTCACTTCCGACTCCTCCACACCGAGTTTTTCGACAATAATCTGTTTAACTCTTTCTGCAATTTCTGACATTATATTAATGCTTTATGGTTAAAAACGGCACAAATAAAGATATTTCCCATGATTTAATCAACAAAAAAGGAAAAGACATCTTTATAACCCGGCAGGCGACAAAGACCTTCCGCGGCTACCGGGTATTCCGTGCTTTCCTGCAAACTTAAATACGAAGAATGATTTTATAGTCCTACCTTTGAAAAAAATTACAGAATTCATTGCAAAATTTATGTTATTGTTGCCAAAACTGAGAAATTATCCGTCCGGCCAATTTTTTTTGATGGCTGGTCCCTGTGCAATTGAGGGCCGGGAGATGGCGATGCGGATTGCGGATCAAATCACTACGCTTACCGACCGGCTGCAGATTCCTTATATCTTTAAAGGTTCTTTTAAAAAAGCGAATCGGACCAAAGCCGATTCTTTTACGGGAATTGGTGATGAAAAGGCACTCACAATCCTGAGGGAAGTAGGGGAGACTTTCGGGATTCCGACCGTCACGGATATTCATGAGGCGGGAGATGCGGCCCTGGCAGCCGGCTATGTGGATGTCTTGCAAATACCGGCTTTCCTCTGCCGGCAAACCGATTTACTGGCGGCGGCGGCCCAAACCGGCAAAGCTGTCAATGTAAAAAAGGGTCAGTTCCTTTCGGGCGGATCCATGCAGTTTGCAGTTGAAAAAATAAAGACGGTCGCTCCGGAAGCGACCGTGTTCCTGACTGATAGAGGAAATATGTTCGGGTACGGGGATCTGGTGGTAGACTATCGGAATATCCCGGAAATGCAGGAGTTCGGAGTGCCGGTTGTTATGGATTGCACCCATTCCCTGCAGCAACCGAACCAAAGCAGCGGGGTGACCGGCGGGAAACCGAAGCTGATCGAAACCATTGCGAAAGCTGCGGTGGCCGTCGGCGCCGACGGATTATTCATTGAAACCCATTTCAACCCGGCCGAGGCAAAATCGGATGCTGCCAATATGCTACCATTAGAGCAGTTGGAAGGCTTACTCGAAAAGCTGGTCCGTATCCGGGAGGCGTTATGAGGACAAAGCGGTACGTTCATTTGCCTGTTATCCGGCTGCTCCTGGCAGTTTCGCTCGTAGGTGTCATCCCCGTAACCTACGGACAGGATACCGCTCGTATTGTCATCAAGCCCCGGCATGTCATCGCCCCGGTATCGCTGACGGTGGCCGGGCTGGCCACTCAGGGGAAGATCAGCAGACAGGTTCAGCGGGCGTTGACCAGGCGCTATCCGGGCTTTCGTACGACCGCAGATGATTACCTGGGGTTTGTGCCGGCGGCGGTTAACCTGGGCCTGAGCGCTTCCGGGGTGAAAGGGAAACACGGACTTGGAGAGCAGGTCTTGCTGACACTTATCAGTAATGTGATTTCCCAGGGGGTTTCCCAGGGGTTAAAGCTGCTTATTGACTACCAGCGTCCGGATAAAGACGGTTTTGATTCTTTTCCGTCCGGCCATACAACATTTGCTTTTACGAATGCAAGCCTGTTGCATGAAGAATACGGGCACCGGAGTGTCTGGTATTCGGTAGGCGGGTATGGCACGGCCGCGGCTGTGGGAGGGATGCGCATGCTCAACAACCGTCATTGGGTGTCGGATGTATTGGTAGGGGCAGGGATAGGGATCGGCAGCACCAAGGCGGTTTACCTGACCTATCCCTGGGCAAAGCAAAAGGTTACCCGGAAGGCTCGTCGCTGAGGAAAAAATAAAATTTGAATTACGACTTGCTTGATAGATAAGACTTGAGACTACGGAATCGGTAGTTCATAAGTTGTTCGGATTTACGATTTTCAACCCCTTGATGTTATTAAAATCGCTATCGCTTGTGATAAGGGTAAGGCTGTGGGCGATAGCAGTTGCGGCAATAATGGCATCCGGGGTTTTTATTTTTCGGCTTCGCCTGATTTTTACACATTGGGCTACTACGTCCGGAGTGAGCGGCAATATATTGGCATCTTCAATAAATGCTTTAACGACAACCTCTCTACTTTTGTCCGGGCTGACCCAGGACAGAGCTTCAATTTCGGTAATAACGGATATGTTGGGGATCAGGTCAATGACATCCGCTACAAAACCCATAGCCTTTTCAGAAAACGACCCTGAAAAATAACTTGATATGACGTTGTTGTCAATTAAGTATTACCCCATTCTTTACGCATTGTGCGGGTATGTTTATCAAAACTTTCGGTATCCTCTTTAGAGAATACGCCTTTGTATTTATTGGAAAGCTTTGTTTCAACAGGTACTGAATTCTCCTTCAGCAGCTTTATGAGGTGCAGTTCTTCCAACTCGTGTAAAAGCCGCAGGACTTTTTGGTTGGTTACCTCTATAAGCATTGTAGTATCCATAAAGCAGTTTATTTAGTAAGTAACGTAGCGACTCCCTCGTGTAAAATGTACTTCTATGAGTTCCGTCGGTTCACCCTGTCAAATCCCTTTCAGCTTGCCGTTAATCCGTTTGCAATTCCCATTTTGTTATTTTTTTCGTTAAAATATACTCTATTTTTAACTCAGATATGCAGGAATTAACAAATTTATTTAAACATACTGAGCAGAAAAAAGGCTTTATTGCTTGTTTCTATTAAATAATTGGACTTAACGATGGTGGCATCCGGGTGGGCAGGCATACCCGGAAACGATCACGATAGTTTGCCTTACCATTGTTTAACCAGGGACTAAATCCAGTTTCCCTCAAAAAAGCCGCATTTAGATTGGACACCCTACCTGGCGGTACCACTTAGCTGATTTCGAAGACAGCCAGTTTGACAAATTCGTTTACCCGGTCGGCAATTGCGGTATCGGTCAGATCAAACAGCCGTTCAGCGCCGAATTTTTCGACACAAAATGAAGCCATAGCGGAGCCGTACACCAGCGCCCGTTTCATATTGGCAAACGAACTGTCATCTGTTTTGGCCAGGTAGCCGATAAAGCCTCCGGCGAAGGTGTCACCCGCACCTGTCGGATCAAATACCTCTTCCAGGGGTAATGCGGGTGTGAAAAAGATTTTGTCTCCCTGAAACAACAGGGCGCCATGCTCTCCCTTTTTTATAATTAAGGTTCGGGGCCCCATCGACAGAATTTTTTTCGCGGCTTTCCGGAGCGAATATTCTTTTGAAAGTTCCCGCGCTTCTTCATCATTGATGGTCAGCACATCCACTTCTCCTATGACGGTCAGGAGATCGTCCCAGGCGGTTTCCATCCAGAAGTTCATCGTATCCATCATCACCAGTTTGGGCCTTTTCCGCAACCGGTCCAGTACCATCTTCTGGATAGAAGGGGCCGTATTTCCCAGCATCAGGTAGTCGCAGGACTGGTAGGATTCCGGAATTTTAGGGTCGAAGTCTCCCATAACATTCAAATGAACTTCCACTGTGTCCCGGGAGTTCATATTCTGATGGTACTTTCCTGACCAGTAGAATGTTTTTTCTCCCTGCCGTATTTCCAGGCCGGTGGTGTCGACACCGTGTGACTCCAGAATTTCAATCATACTGGTCGGGAAATCATCTCCTACAACCGCTACCAGGTTATTGGATCGTGTAAAATAAGAGGCGGCCAGTGTAATATAGGTGGCGGCACCACCAATGATTTTATCCGTTTTGCCATACGGGGTTTCCAGTGCATCAAATGCAACTGACCCTACGGTTAACAAACTCATATTGATTGATTAATTGACGAAAAATAAGATTCATATATGCTTTCCAAAGGCGCTGCGAATATAACGAAATATAGACAGCGTGAAATAAAGATTCCTTACTTCCGGTTATTTTGATGACAGGATAGGGGGGTTTTGCTATTTTTGCACAAACAGTCGGAAAATGGTACATTCACCGGTTTTCTGCCAATACGGGAGCTTCCGGGCTGCCCTTTAATTCAAAACAGCATTCATGAGCGGAGAGGATTTCGAACCATTAGCACTTTATAATACGCTGACGCGCCAAAAGGAACTGTTCCAGCCTTATTCACCCCCTTATGTGGGCATGTATGTGTGCGGGCCTACCGTTTATAATAATGTACACCTTGGAAATGTCAGGACGTTTCTGAATTTTGATATCCTTTTTCGCTATTTGACGCATACAGGCTATAAAGTACGGTATGTGCGGAATATCACCGATGTCGGCCACCTGGTGGGGGATGGCGACGAAGGAGAGGATAAAATAGGCCGGATGGCGAAACTGGAGAAGGTAGAGCCCATGGAAATCGTACAGCGGTATACCAACGATTTCCATGAAGTGATGGCTTCTTTCAATATCCTGCCGCCCAGTATTGAACCCACGGCTACGGGCCACCTCATCGAACAAATTGAGGCGGTTCAGACGCTGATCGGCAAGGGGCTGGCGTATGAGTCCAAAGGGTCGGTCTATTTCGACATCGGGCGTTACAATGAGCTGGGGTATGAGTACGGAAAACTTTCGGGGCGGATCTTGGAGGATCTCCGGAACGAAACAAGGGAGCTGGACGGACAGGATGAAAAGCGGAATCCTCTGGATTTTGCGATTTGGAAGAAAGCGGCGCCGGAACATATTATGCAATGGAATTCTCCCTGGGGAAAAGGCTTCCCGGGCTGGCATCTCGAATGTACGTGTATGAGTACCAAGTACCTCGGGGCTGCCTTTGATATCCACGGAGGCGGAATGGACCTTAAATTTCCGCATCATGAGTGTGAAATTGCACAGGGTAAGGGACTCAACGGAAAAGAGCCCGTACGGTACTGGATGCATTCCAATATGCTGACGGTGAATGGCCAGAAAATGTCCAAATCGCTGAATAATTCCTTCCTGCCCCGGGAACTGTTTACTGGTAACCACCCATTGCTGGAACAGGCCTTCAGCCCGATGACAGTGCGCTTTTTTATGCTGCAAAGCCATTACCGGAGTACCCTGGATTTCTCGAACGAAGCCTTACGGGCAGCACAGAAAGGGTACCGTAAACTGGCTTCGGGCGTCCGGATTATTGAAATGCTGGATTATGCAGAGGAGGTTGGAGTGATGATCGATCAGGAGAAAAAAGCCGATATCGAGCATTCGGTCCGCCGCTTCTACGAGGCCATGAATGATGATATCAATACGGCGGTAGCGATTGCGCAGCTGTTCAACCTGTTGAAGTATATTAATATGCTCTATACGGGGCAACTGAAATTTAGTCAGATCGGCAAGGAAACATTCGATTTGCTGGAACATAAATTTATTGTGTTTTTCCACGAGGTACTCGGGTTGGTAGAGGAAAAAAGCAGTGGAGAATCGGTGCTGATGGGAATGCTTAATCTGTACAAGGAGTACAAAGCGGCCCGGGCGTACGACAAAGTAGATGAAATACGTTCCTATTTCAAAAATCAGGGACTGGTCATCCGGGATATGAAACACCGCATTGATTGGGCTTACGATGACTAGCCGGAGTGCCTCCCCGGGCCGGTATGCCCGATAACCCCCGAATAACTATGAGCAATCGGATGGCAGCTATCGGAAGTCGGATGGCACATAAGCCAGCGTGGCCTGTCGGCACGCGGCTGGTCGATGAAAAAAAGCGGTCCGCCGCGCGGCTGATCGCTGATAACGTTTTAGGTACATGAAAAAAAAGTGGTGGGTTCTGGCTTTTCTCCTGCTGGCAGTAGCCGCTTATTTCCTGATAGGGAAGTATTGGCTATCAAAAGAACCGTCCGCGGATCAGACGACCCTTGCGGGAGAGGGGGAAGTTACTTTTTTCCCCGAAAACCTCCCTCCCCAAACGATAACAGTGGAAGTGGCCGACAGCCCGGAAGAACAGATTCGGGGATTAATGTACCGCACATCGCTGCCGCACAGATCGGGCATGCTGTTTGTGTTCGAGCATGCCGGGCCACGTGGGTTCTGGATGAAAAATACACCTGTTTCACTGGATATCATTTATGTTGACGCCGGCTGGCGTATCGTATCCATTCAGCGCAATACAACTCCTTTTTCGGAAGAAACCCTTCCATCGGACGGGCCTGCCCGGTATGTGATCGAAGTAAACGGGGGATTTACTGATTTGTATGGCATTCAGGCACGCGACAGTATTGCTTTTCAAACTTATTGACATGCGTTTTTATTTAAAATCAGAAAGTATCGTAATGACAAAATGCGGAGAAGGCCGGTGGTTTTCCCTGAAACTGATGGCTCCGATAGGAGGGATGTGCTGCCTGCTGGTCGCACTTATGGCGGGGTGCGGCTCGGAACGCTCCGGAGAAAAAACACAGGAGACAGCGGCCCGGTCTGTTCAAAGCCCAGTTTTCAATGCGGATTCTGCCTATGCTTTTATCGCAAAGCAAGTGGATTTCGGGCCTCGTGTGCCGAATACCCGGGCCCACGTGCAATGTGGGGACTACTTGGTGGCCAAGCTGAGATCGTACGATTGGCAGGTGACGGAGCAGCCGTTTCAGGCTGTCACGTACGATGGGGTGCGGTTAAATGCACGCAACCTGATCGGCTCTTATAACCCGGCCGCAAAAAAGCGGATTTTGCTTGCCGCTCACTGGGATTCACGTCCTTTTGCGGATGAGGACCCGGAGCACGCGGCGCAACCGGTACCGGCTGCCAATGACGGGGCCAGCGGCGTAGGGGTGTTGCTGGAACTGGCACGCGTAATCCGTGCGGATTCCGGGAAGTTGAATCTGGGAGTGGATATTATTTTTTTTGACGCGGAAGACTGGGGCAACAGCAAGGTGGCTACGGATGAATACGGAGGTTTTTGCCTGGGATCGCAATACTGGGCCGGGAACCGGCACGTTCAGAATTATGCTGCTTATTACGGTATCCTGCTGGATATGGTAGGAGCGAAAAATGCTACTTTCCCGAAAGAGGGCTTATCGATGACCTATGCCGGAGATGTGGTGAATAAGGTGTGGGATACAGCCGCGCGTCTTGGCTATAATAACTACTTTATTAACAAGCTGGGTTCGAGTGTAGGAATCGACGACCATGTTCCGGTGAATAAAATTGCCCGTATTCCGATGATTGATATTATTCACCTGAATCCGGAATCACACGGGTTTTTTGAACATTGGCACACAGTAAATGACACAATGGAGCATATCGATCCCAAGACGTTGAAGGCGGTAGGGCAAACGGTCCTGCAGGTGTTGTACGAAGAAGGGATGCCGGTGCTTTAGGAGGTTTTAGGTGTTAGGTTTTAGGTGTTAGCGGTTCGGTGTTAGGTTGTCGGCTGTCAGCAGTCAGCTATCGGCTATCGGTTGGAATAGTTGCTGTTTTATCTGGTGTTTAATGTGCTGAATTTCCGGGGAAATAGGAAAAAATCTGGCTTTATATGGAGGTGAACAAACGAAATGCCTGGCTTTATGGAATGCAATGCCGGTTCAAAGGCGGGGCGGCCCTCTTTCTTTGGCTGGCGGCGATGGCCTGCTCGGGGCCGCCTGATCGGCTGGATACGCTTGACCTGAATCAATGGCGTCATGATAAAAGGGGGTGCGAAGGTATTCGTAAAAATCAGATGACAGACCTGGATGCTTTGAAACAAGCGCTGCTCGGGAAAACGGCGAATGAAATCGGGGTGCTTTTCGGAAAGCCGGACATCCATCAGATTGGTGGAAGGGGACTGAAGACCTATGTGTATTTCCTGGAACCGGGCCCTCAGTGTCAGGATATCAAAGGGAAGTCGGAAGCGCTTAAGGTCCTGTTCCGGTTTAGTGCGGTGGGGCTGCTTACCGAAGTCAATTATCAGGCAACGATGCCTGAATAGGAAAGGGCAGGTATACTTTTTCAACCAGCTCCCGGTATTCAGAACGGGCATCGCTCTGAAAGGTAATACCGCCTCCGCTTTTAAACACGAGCTGCTTCCCCGTGTTCTCAATATAGCGGATCATCACAGCGCTGGTGAAACGGCGGCCGTCAAAACAACCCATTACCCCTGTGTAATAGCCGCGCTCATACCCTTCCGCTTTTTCGATGATCTGCAGCGTGCTGGGTTTGGGGGCGCCGGTTACCGAGCCTGCAGGCAGCAGCTGATACAGCAGGTCGCCGTAGGCGCCGTTGAAATGATCGGGTAGCAGGCCGGCAATTTCGGAACTCACCTGCAACAACCGGGAGCGGTAGGTCTCGATGGTTTCAAGGTAACGGTAGCGCTCCACCCACACCTTACGGGCTACCCGGCTTAAATCGTTGCGTATTAAGTCTACGATCGTCGCATGTTCGGCCATTTCTTTAGGGTTGTCCAGCAGGAGTTGCGCAGCATTGGGAATACTCGCATCAAGGGTGCCCTTCATAGGGTAGGAGGAAATCCGGTTCCCTTCGACCGTGACAAAAAGTTCCGGAGAGAAGCACACAAACTGATCCTTGAGCCAAAACCGGTAGGGGGCGTTGCTGCGTTCATAAATTTCTTCCAGGGTCAGATTGGTCTCTATGGGAGTCGGTTTGGAATAATTAACCAGAAATGAATCTCCTGCCCGGATGCTGCGAATGACCGTGGTAAATCCTTCCTCGTATGCTTCAAACGACAACGGGGATTTATGAAAATAGATTTCTTCGGGAAGTGGTTTCAGCGGGTTTTCGGAACTGAAATGGTTGAAATGAAAGCGTAATACCCGCCTGTCAAGTTCGTCCAGGCGCCAGACGCGCGGCTTTTTACCCTTATAATCGACAATGAAAACAAAGGGGGTTTGCGTCCGTCCGTACCGGTTCAGGAGTTGCCGGAATCTGGAAAAGGAGTCGTCGGGTGCCGTGTCAAACATGGAGGTCCGGATAAAAAACAAGGGGTAAGCGTGCGGGCAAAGGAATAACGTCGGGTGTCTCAAACCAAAATAACCGTATTTTTGTTATCCGCTTAGTTACCAATAAAATGCATTCAGACCCCTTGATATACGACGTTATTATAGTAGGGGCAGGCCCCTGCGGGCTTGCCATGGGCGTAGAAGCCAGTAAAAACGGATTGAGCCATTTAATCCTGGAGAAAGGGAGCCTGACGGAATCGATTCGCAGGTACCCCCGAAACATGCGTTTTTTTTCCACGGTAGATAACATTGCTATTGGCGGCCTCCCCTTTACGATTGCGGATTTTAAGGCGAACCGGGAGGAAGCACTGCAATATTACCGCAAAGTGGCCGGTTATTACAACTTAAATTTCAAGCTTTTTACCACCGTGACAACCGTTTCCCGGGATGGGGAAGGACGCTTTGAGGTGGAAAGTGCCAACGGAGAGGTGTTTAAGGCCCGGAAAGTAGTGTTGGCAACAGGCTATTTTGATATTCCCAACCGGCTGGGAATTCCGGGAGAAGACCTGCCGCACGTAGCCCATTATTACGAAGAAGCGTACCGGTATTCCTTTACGGATGTGGTGTTGGTAGGCGGAGCCAACTCGGTAGTGGAGGCGGCATTGGAATTGTATCGGACCGATGCCCGGGTAACGATTGTTCACCGGGGGGACGACTTGCGGAAAACAGTGAAATACTGGCTGGTGCCGGATGTGAAAAACCGGATCAGGGAGGGGCGCATTCAGATCCGCTACAGTTCGGTAGTTAACCGGATTACACCGGAGAAAATCCTGATTACGAACCAGGTTACGGGGGAGCAGGAATGGCTTCCGGCGGCTTTCGTTTTTCTGCTGACCGGCTATACCCCGGACGAGCACTTACTGGCAAGGTGCGGGGTGGCGATGGACCCTGAAACGAAGGTGCCCGTCAGGGATCCGGATACCTACGAAACGAATGTGCCGGGACTCTATTTGTGCGGTACGGTGATGGCGGGTGTTTTTACAGAAAAAGTATTTATTGAAAATGGACGTGAACATGCTGCGGCCATTGCAGACCATATTGCCGGTCGGCCGGTACGGAAAGTAAACGAGTTGCTTGAGCGGCTGTAGTTAGTGACAAAATGTCGCTATTTTGCTGGGAGCTCTATTAGGTTGTGACAATTTGTCTGTATTTTTCAGGATTATTCGACTTGGTATAGCTATTTTTGTTGAGAAAAGCAGTAGTTAAAACAACAGAATAATCATCAAAAAACGAAATAGTCATGAGTGCAATCATCAGAAACAACGGCTTTTATTACCCTGATTTGCTGGACAGCCTGTTTGGGAAAAATGTTTTAAACGGATCGGGTCTTAACGGCAATGTGCCGGCTGTGAACATCGTAGAGAAAAAGGAAGGTTTCCGCTTGGAAATCGCGGCTCCGGGACTTAAGAAAGAAGATTTTAATCTGAACCTGGAACGGAACCAGCTGACTGTTTCTTCTAAAAAAGTACAGTCTTCAGAAAGTACAGAGGAGAAATACAGTGTAAAAGAGTTTTCATTCAAATCGTTTCAAAGAACTTTTACACTACCGGAAAGTATTGACGCCGGGAAAGTTTCTGCTTCGTATGAAAACGGCGTGCTCCAGATCCAGTTGCCCAAAAAGGAAGAAGCTTTGGGATTGGCGCCCCGGGAAATCGCCGTTAACTGAGTTAATTTTTGTTAAAAATACGACGTACGGGAATAGTTTAGTATTTTCGTACGTTTTTCTAACAAGACTTACTGCAACAACCTGATGCCATCAGGTGTGTGCAGAGACCGGATTTTACTTTTAAACCAACCTGGTGTAGAAATGTGGAATGAATCCTGAAATGCCTGAGGTACCGGGTATACTTGAACCGCCGCCCGACGGGGCGCCGTCCGACGGTTCGCCGCCCGACGGTCCGCCGTCCGGCCAGCATGAAAATTTCAGGAGGCATTATACGGATCTATTTAAAAACAAAAACATACAGATGAAACAGCCATGAGCAGTCAGAAATCAGCAATCCGAAACCGGATTGTACAAAAAGTGGTACGCCGCCCGCGGGGGATGAACCCTTCGACGGCCTCTGGGACAAAGTGCTGATAGCTGACTACTGAAAGCTGATAACCTTTTATTCACATGAAATACAATTGGAAAACCCTGGTGTTAGTGGGACTTATCTCCGGAGGAACGACGCTTGCCGGTTACAAAATGCTCGTCCCGAACGATAGTACGGAAGTGGTTCTGAAGGAGGCTACCCCGGAGTCGATTAACAAGTTTACTTCAGGAGGAGTGCTTCCTGTTGACACTCCCGGTGATTTTACGTATGCCGCTGAGGTCTCGACTCCGGTGGTGGTGCATATTAAATCCAGTGTCATCCGCCAGCAATCCCGGAGCAACCCGCAGCTTGATTTCTTCAGGGATTTTTTCGGAGGAGACGGGTTTCCGGGTGGCGGCGGTGGGCCGCAGCGCCAGGAAGGTTCCGGTTCCGGGGTTATTATCTCTTCCGACGGCTATATTGTGACCAACAACCATGTGGTGGAGGGAGCAACCGAATTAGAGGTTACGCTGCATAATAAAATGAAGCTGAAAGCCAAAATGGTGGGCACTGACCCTTCAACCGACATTGCGGTTATTAAAATCGATTCCAAAGACCTGCCGGCCATTACCTTTGGTAATTCGGATGCTATCCGGGTCGGCGAATGGGTAGTAGCGGTCGGAAATCCCTTTAACCTGGAGTCTACGGTAACGGCGGGTATTGTCAGTGCCAAGGGCCGGGGGCTGGGGATTATCGGGACGTCCGGCAGGCAGCAGCGCCGGGGGCAGAACGAGCAGATAATGAATGATGCAATTGAATCCTTTATCCAGACGGATGCGGTTGTAAATCCCGGGAACAGCGGCGGAGCACTCGTGAACCTGAGAGGTGAATTGATCGGCATTAATACCGCTATTGCAAGCCCTACGGGAAGTTATGCCGGCTATGCCTTTGCTGTGCCTTCCAGTATTGTGAAAAAAGTGTCCAGCGATCTGATTAAGTTCGGAAATGCACAACGGGGCTATCTGGGGATAACCATGGAATACCTCGATAACAGGGTGGCCGAAGACAAAGGATTGAAGGTTTCTGAAGGAGTCTATGTGAACGGGGTGACAGAAAATGGCGCGGCGAAAGACGCCGGTATTCAGCCCGGAGACGTTGTGGTGAAAATTGATGGTCAAAAGATCAGCGCGATTCCGGATCTGACACAAGCGATCGGTCTGCATCGCCCTGGCGATAAATTGACGCTGACAGTGAACCGGGATGGAAAGGAAAAGGACTTCAAGATCACTCTGAAAAACCGCGAAGGGGGTTCCGGCGTCATTTTAAAAGATGAATCTGCCGCTGCTTTAGAAGCGTTAGGGGCGAAGGTAAGCAACCTTTCAACCGAGGAGAAACAACGTTTATCACGTTATAAAATAGAAGGGGGTGTGAAAATTGACGCCGTTGAAGGCGGGAAGCTGGTCAGAACCGGGGTCGAGCCGGGATTTGTAATCACCAAAATCAATGGAAAGGCGGTGACGTCCGTTAAAGACCTGGAAAAAGAGCTGGCCGGAAAAACCGACACGATGGTACAGTTTGAAGGACTTTATCCCGATTCTCCCTACGATATCTATACATTTGGTTTCCGTCTGTAAGAACTTCGGGAGGCCGTTATTTAGTAAAAGGAAGGCTGCCACGTGGCAGCCTTCCTTTTACTTTTAAAATTCAGCGCTTTTAGGATAACGGGGGAACGGAATCACGTCGCGGATGTTCGTCATGCCGGTTACAAAAAGCGCCAGGCGCTCAAAGCCAAGTCCGAACCCGGAGTGGGGAGCGGAGCCAAACTTCCGGGTTTCGAGGAACCACCAGATGTTTTCCGGATCGATCCCGATCTCATGCACACGTGCCAGCAGCTTATCGTGGTCGTCCTCCCGCTGGCTTCCCCCGATAATTTCACCAATTCCCGGGAATAACACATCCATCGCTCTTACCGTTTTGCCGTCCTCGTTCAGCTTCATGTAGAATGACTTGATTTCTTTGGGATAGTTACTCAGGATCACGGGTTTTTTGAAATGCTTTTCCACCAGGAACCGCTCATGCTCACTTTGCAGATCTACTCCCCATGCGACCGGGTACTGGAATTTCTTTTCTTTGTATGCTTTCGATTTTAACAGAATGTCGATGGCTTCCGTATAGGTAATCCGCTCAAAAGGAGTGTCTATAACAGCACGGAGTTTTTCCAGCAAGGGGATGGAACGTTCGGTTTGCGGCTTGTTTTTCTCATCATCTGCCTGGCGTTTTTGCAGGAAATCCAGATCCTCCGCACAGTGGTCCAACGCATAGCCAATGACATATTTTACAAATACTTCTGCCAGGTCCATTGTGTCGTCCAGCTCGTAAAAGGCCATCTCCGGCTCAATCATCCAGAACTCTGCCAGGTGACGTGTCGTATGAGAGTTCTCGGCCCGGAACGTAGGCCCGAAGGTATAAATCTTGGACAATGCGAGTGCTCCCAATTCCCCTTCCAACTGCCCGGAAACCGTCAGACTGGCTTCTTTCCCAAAAAAGTCCTGGGAGAAATCCACTTTCCCGTCAGCGGTTCTCGGCGGCTTGTCTGCATCAAGAGTGGTGACCCGGAACATTTCCCCTGCGCCTTCCGCATCGGAGGCGGTAATGACCGGCGTATGCAGGTAAAAAAAACCATTGTCATTATAAAACTTGTGCACGGCAAAGGCAAGTGCATGGCGGATGCGCAGGATCGCACTGAATGTATTGGTCCGGGGCCTTAAATGGGCAATTTCCCTCAGGAATTCCAGCGAATGCTTTTTAGGCTGCAGCGGGTAAGTTTCAGGATCGGCAGGGCCGTAGACCGCGATCGCAGTTGTTTGTACTTCCACTGCTTGCCCCGAGCCCTGGGAAGGGATCAGAAGGCCAGTGATTTTCAGGCAGGCCCCCGTGGTACAGACGCGAAGGAGCTCCTCCGGGAATTGGCCGGGCTGAGCGACAGCCTGGATATTGTGGATCGTCGAACCATCGTTCAAAGCGATAAATACTGCGTTTTTGCTCTCCCGTTTCGTTCGAACCCATCCTTTGACTACCACTTCCTGGTGGTGGGGTTCCTGCTGTAATAAGTCTTTTATCTGTAACATCAGCGTTCTTAAATGATAAGCTTAATAGGGCTGCGGGACAATTGCTCCATCCGGATACACAACGCCGCAGGCAAAGGCTGCAAAATTAAGCATTTGCCCCGGAATTTACCATTGCTTCTATGGTTACGCTATTTTTTTACGCTATTTTTGTGCCCGTACATTGAAATTAACAGGCAGAATTGAGCATTCGTTTAGCCAACTTTTTCTCGGTGGTGTTCCATCCGTTAATGATGCCTACCTATCTTTTTGGCATCTTGTTTTTTTGGGCGCCCTCCCAGGCGGGTGTAAGCCTGTTGGAGCCTGCCTCGCGGTATAGTCTGTTGCTGTTGCTGTGTATTTATACGTTTGTGGCCCCGGCATTGGTGATCTACGGGATGTACCGGCTTCGGGTTATTCAAAGCGTCAGAGCCGAAAACTTACACGAGCGACGATGGCCCTATCTGATTACTGCACTGATTTATGTTACAGCCACATTTTTCTTCGGCTGGCAATTTTCCCCCATTTCGGAGATCGCTCCGCAGATTGGGATGTTGCTGGCCAGTTTTACGGTGGCTATTTCGGTACTGGCAATAATCAGTCTGTGGTGGCAGATCAGCGCCCACATGACGGGAATTGCCGGCGTGATGGGGCTTTTGTTTATGCTGCTGGTACGGGGTAATGAACCGTTGCTATTGATTCCGGCGATCGCCTCTGTTCTGGTAACCGGCTGGGTAGCAGCTTCCAGGCTTCAGTTGAATGCCCACACAACACTCCAGGTAGCCGCCGGGCTCCTGTTGGGGCTGGGAGTGAGTGCCGCTACCGGGTGTTTATTTTTCTAAAAAAATGTGCTTACCCGCTTGATATTTAAAAAGTGAGCAGCTACATTTGCAGTCCCATTCGGGTTCTGGATTTCTGAACGAAGAAGTTTAAACGAAGATAAGAATACGATTTCGTAGCTCACCGCAGCGGCGGCCGATTGAATAGAGCACCTGACTACGCATCAGGAGATCAGTGGTGGAGCAAAGATACGGTTTCGTAGCTCACCGCAGCGGCGGCCGATTGAATAGAGCACCTGACTACAAATCAGGAGATCAGTGGTAGAGCAAAGATACGGTTTCGTAGCTCACCGCAGCGGCGGCCGATTGAATAGAGCACCTGACTACAAATCAGGAGATCAGTGGTAGAGCAAAGATACGGTTTCGTAGCTCACCGCAGCGGCGGCCGATTGAATAGAGCAC
>JBEBSD010000003.1:0-168922 GCA_040394475.1 Telluribacter humicola
AATCGCAGCATTAGCGAACTATCGTGGAGCAGGGGCTTTGCTGACCGGAATACTTTGTTGCTGTTTTACGCAAGAAAATAGATGCGTTTTCGTTTGACAGTCAACCATTTAACTAAGTATTGAATCCTGCTTCCCTGAAAAAAACCGTACTTGAATAGGAAACCCTACCTGATAAGGTTTTCCCAGGAAACAGAAATTGGTTGGGTAGCAGGTACCTTACAATAAAGCAAGAAGCTTTCCAAAACTATACAGGTTTGATGAAAATTTACAAACCTGGAGAAATGTAACAGGTTCAATAACTTTTGTGCTTGTTCCCTTACAACCCTGCCACGAGCAAGAGCAGGGAGTAAAACAGCAGCATTTTTTCTCTGAGAAATTTAACCGATTTATGAATAAGGTTAACGGCTGCCTGGTAGGTGATAGCCATGACCTCGCTGATTTCTTCGTAACTCATTTGCCCGTAGAAGCGCAGGTAAAGGGCTTCCTGCTGGCGCCTGGTAAGCTGCTGAACATAGTACAGCAGGCGTTTCTTCCGGTCGGTCTGGGTTTGTTCCGCAATCAGGGCAGCCTCGTAGCTGAATTCGGGGAATTCGTCTTCTTTCCCCTCAAAAGGACTCATCCGCTGGTCGCGGCTTATCTCGCGGTAAAGCTTGTATTTGAGTGCTTTAAATAAATAACTGCGAACCGACTGTACCGGGGTAATATTGGCTCTTCCTACCCAGAGTTCAAAAAACAGATCCTGCACGCAATCATCCAGAAGCTGGCGGTTACGGACCATTTTTAGTCCGTATTGAAACAAAACCTTATAATAACGCGTGAACAGTACCTCAAAAGCCTGCTGATCGCCTTCGGAAAAGTTTCGCCATAATGAAAGATCATTCATGAATTTTCATGTCCTCTGGATAGTAATACAAGTGCCTTCCCTGAACGGGCTATTGGCATCGTATACATTTTAAAGGTAAAAGGTAAGAAAGAAAAAATATAAAAAAAAGTGATTATCCCGGAAGGTTTCAGGACACTTGGTAATGTAGGCAATTTAATGCCATACGTTTTCCTGATAGAAATGACACCTGAAATATAAATGACACCTGAAGAACTATTAACGGACGACTCTTTTTTGGCCTGGTATTTTGAAACGGACCCCAGGAAGGTTAAGGAATGGGAATTAAAACTGGAAGCGGATGCTTCGCTCAGAGCGGTAGCCGACGACGCCGTAAAGGTGCTCGAAGCGCTTGCTTCAGGCGAAGAGGAAGTATCCGACAGGCAGCTCCGGCGGGCAAAGGAACAACTGATCGGGAGAATCAACAGTGCAGAGCCGGGCAGGAAGTATGCCGGACAATGGAATTTTACCCGCTACCGCTGGGGAGCTATCGCCGCTGCCGTTTCCCTGGTGATCGCTTCCGTGTATTTCTGGATGCCGGCGGAAACCGCTGCCGTGACGTACCGGACGGGAGAGCGCGAATCGAAACGTATCGAGTTGGCAGACGGTTCGGTAGTCAATCTGAATGCACAATCTGTCTTGCGCCTTTCCGATTTCGAAAAGAACGACCAGCCGCGGGAAGTATGGCTGGAAGGAGAAGCTTATTTTGACGTAAAGAAACTCCCCACCCAACGGGCCTTTATCGTACACAGCGGTGAGCTCGACGTGGAGGTATTGGGAACCGAGTTCAATGTCAGGAAACAGAAGGAGCGGACAGAAGTCGTGCTTGCTTCCGGTACCGTACAGTTGTCATCGGTAGCCATGGAAACCGTTGTAATGAAGCCGGGTGAACTGGTTGCGTTCAGCAACGTTTCCAAAACATTCAGCAAACGCGACGTAAACCCTGAGGTATATACTGCGTGGAAGGAGGGGAAAATTGTTTTTGAAAATGCCATGCTCCCGGAAATTGTAGAGATTCTTACCGACCGGTACGGAATGGAGGTGGAAGTAGAAAAGGACAGCGAGCTGGGCCAGTTCAACGGCGTCTTTCCTGCAGACCGTCCGGACGTCTTATTAAAGGCACTCGAAAAAACATATGAATCGAAAATAGAAGTAAGAAACGGCAAAGTATTCCTGCGAAAATAAGTATGAAAAATGAACCTGTATACTGTAAAATCCTGAATCTCAAACCATTCGAAATATGAAAAAGAATACATCTCCTCCGGTTCCGGTCTTAAAGGTGTTGCTGCTGACGCTGCTGTGTTGTTGTTCCCTGAGTGTGAGCGCGCAGTTAATGGCATCAGCACAGACCCTGGCCCAGCAAAAAAATAAGACAACCAATCCCGCAGCAGTCAAGTCGCTGAAGTCGGTGCTTCAGGAACTGGAGACACGGTACCAGATTTCATTTTCGTACGATCGTCGTACGGTGGACAATAAACTGGTGGATTATGGCAATCTGAAGTTTAATTCCCTGCGTAAAGAACTTGACTATATTTCCCGGTTGCTCAATCTGCGTTATGAAAAGCTGGATTCAAAGGTTTATCTGCTGATTCCCTCAGAACCGGCAGATAAGCTTCTGAACCAGCAACTGGAAACACATCCGCAGCTTCCGGAAGAAGCGGGGGAAGCACCAGTCCGCCACGTTTCTGTCTTTTCCGCTGAACTACAGCTTCCGCAAGCAGACCCGGTCCAGGTGATCACCGGAAGGGTGACCTCGAAGGCTGACGGCATTGCGTTGCCGGGAGTAAACATAATTGTAAAAGGAACGCAGGTGGGGACTTCAACCGGTAATGACGGCCGGTTTTCACTGGAGGTAACAGCTGCTAACCCGGTGCTGGTCTTTTCCTATATCGGGTTTGAAACAAGAGAAATAGCTATCGGAAACCGGACCTCCCTGGAGGTGGAACTGAATGAAAGTGTGGAGGTGCTGAAAGAGGCGGTGGTAACGGCGCTTGGTATCAAGCGGGAGAAAAGGTCGCTCGGCTATTCGGTAGGGAATGTGGAAGGAGAGGCGCTCACGCAGACCCCTCAGAACAATGTGCTGAATTCACTCGCCGGAAAGGTTGCCGGTGTACAAATCTCGCAAATGGGAGGGGGCGTCGGCTCATCGGTCAGCATGGTTATTCGTGGGGCGAATTCGCTGAACAGCGATAACCAGCCCCTTTTCGTGATCGACGGGGTGCCGGTGGCTAACCGCATGGGCAACGGGTTTGCGGGGGCAGATATGGGCAACCCGATATCGGATATCAACCCGAACGACATCGCCAATGTCTCCATTCTGAAAGGTCCCAGTGCGGCGGCACTGTACGGATCCCGGGCAGGAAACGGCGTCGTGCTGATCACTACGAAATCAGGGGCCGGCGGGAAAAAAGGGATCGGCGTGTCGCTCAATACGGCGGTGGTATTCGATATGCCGCTGGAATATGCGAAGGTCCAGAACAAATTCGGATCGGGAAAAACTGGGGCCCATGTACTGGAAGAGGCTGAAAACGAAAGCTGGGGGGCGGAACTCGATGCCGGTGAAATGTGGGCGCTGTGGAACAGCAATGGTGAAAAAGTGCCTTTGGTATCGTATCCCGACCGTTTCAAGGATTTTTTCCGGACCGGTGTAACCAACACCAATAACGTCGCCGTAAACGGGAACTATGAAAAAGGCAATTTCCGGCTGGCAGTAGGAAATATGGAAAATAGGGGGATAGTCCCCAATACCGATCTTTCACGGCTCACGTTGTCACTGAATACGATGTACAACTTAACGGATAAGCTGCGGGCATCGGTCAATTTTAATGTAACCGAGTCGGGCTCGGAAAACAGGCCGCTGATTGACGCCAGTCGCAATGATCCCGTCAGGAGCATCTACGAAACCGGTGCGCAGGTGGATATCAACGACCTGAGAGATTACTGGCTTCCGGGACTGGAGGGGATCGAACAACGGAAGTATAAGGAGAAGCAGAATAACCCCTTTTTCCTGGTGTATGAAAACCCTACTGGTTTTCAGCGCGACCGGACGGTCAGCAAGGTCCAGCTGGATTACGATATTACCAGTGATTTCTCAATAACCGGACGTTACTCCAGAGATACCTATGAAGAAATCCTGGAAGCTAAAAAAGCCTTCAACAACTTTGAAAGCATCAATGGCGCGTACGAGATTTCTAATAATTACCGGAAGGAAACTAATATGGACCTGATACTGGCTTATAAGAAAA
Organism: Telluribacter humicola; assembly: GCA_040394475.1. Lineage (GTDB taxonomy): Bacteria > Bacteroidota > Bacteroidia > Cytophagales > Spirosomataceae > JBEBSD01. The sequence continues at coordinate 4,126 of JBEBSD010000003.1, forward strand.
CCTTCAACGAGGATTGGAACCTGAGCGCCATGGCGGGGGTTAACCGGCTGTACCAATATAGCCGCTCCCTTTATAATGCTACATCCGGACTGGTAATTCCCGGCCTTTACACGATCGGGAACGGTGCACCGGGTACGATCACCAATGTCAGCAGCCTGTCGGAGAAACTGCTGTATGGCGTTTACGGATCGGCCTCACTGGGTTTCAAAGACATGGTGTACCTGGATCTCACCGCCCGTAACGACTGGACCAGTACGTTGAAAAAAGGGAACAACTCTTATTTTTATCCTTCAGCTTCCCTCAGTGTGTTACTGTCTGAAATGATGGATGTGCCCCGTTGGGTTGATTTCGCCAAAGTGCGGGCAGGCTACGCGCAGGTAGGTAACGATGTAGGACCTTACAGCCTGGTGCAGACGTATGCTACTGCAATGGACTGGGGGGCTGCCAAACGGATGTTTATGGGCGGAACACTCCGGAACCCGAACCTCAAGCCGGAGATTTCTACCTCCTATGAAATTGGCTTTGATGTGAGGCTCCTCAATAACCGGTTGGGGCTGGAAGCTACCTACTATGAACGGGGAAATAAAAACCAGATATTGGCAATCAATACTCCTATCGAATCAGGGGCCAGCAGCAAGCAGATTAATGCCGGACTGGTGCAGAGCAAGGGTTTTGAACTGAGTATTGTAACGACGCCGGTAAAAAATGATAACTTTACCTGGGATATGAACTTTACCCTGACCCGTAACCGGACTTACATTAAAGAATTGGCCGAAGGTATTAAATACTTTAATTTCACCTCTTACAGCGGCGCAGAAATCAGGACGTATGAAGGCGGGCAGGTTGGTGACATTTACATGGCGCCCATGTTGACCGTCAAAGACGCGGCCTCCCCGTATTTCGGATACCCGATCGTGACCACCGGCGGGTTGTACCAAACCGATAACGATGTGAATAACCTGGTGAAAATCGGAAACTTTAATCATAATATCATGGTGGGGATCCAGCCGTCGGTGACCTACAAGAACTTTACCCTTTTTGCCAATATCGACTGGCGCCAGGGCGGATCCTTTTATTCCAATACCATGATGTTCATGGGGAATAACGGCCAGTTGGAAGAGACACTTTCAGGTGTCGCCTATGATCCCAACCGCAGCCTTCCCGAGCAGATAAAGGAAAATCCGGAAATGTACCTGGGAAACTGGGTAGGAGGCCGTAATGGCGCCTATGGTGGTTTTGCATGGCCGGAAGGGAGCCCGGAAGCAGGAGTACGCCTCCAGGATGCCAGTCTGAACCCGGGAGTGTTCGCAACAAAAGATGCGGCCGGGAATACGGTTTATATGGAAAACCTCGGCGGAGCAGGGAGCAAGTGGCTGGATCCGTTCAGTGCCTACCGGTACGCGCACCGCCCGTTCCCCGATCGTAACCTCTACAGTGCTACTTATGTGAAACTACGGGAAATTTCAATCACCTACCACCTGCCCAAAGCGTTTGTCAATCGCATGAAGCTACAGAATGCATCGATAGGGGTCGTAGGAAATAACTTGTTCATGTGGACCAAGGCCGGAATCGACGGACTGGATCCCGAAAGAGCTTTCAGACAAAACGGCAGCAGCTGGTCGCAGGGCGTCGAGTACTACAATGTGATGCCATGGACGGGCTCGGTGGGGTTCAAACTGAATGTGGATTTCTAATTAAGGTATGAGGTTCTAGGTCATAGGTTTTAGGTGATCTAACGTCGTAAGTTTATAAAAATCAATTAGTTGTAAATTTTGCACAAATGAGAGCTAACAAAATTATTTATTCAATAGCCGGGACCTTGTGCTTGTTCTTTACCTCCTGTGAGGACTTGACCAAGCTCAACAAAAACCCGAACAACCCGGAGGAGGTTTCCTCCAATTACATCATGACATACGTCTTGACCACTACGGGAAAAACCTTGTTTAACCTGGGGAGAGACGGCTCTAAAATAGGGGCGGCCATGCAGTACATGCAGGCCGGTACCAACGAAGGGGCGGCGGTGATCAACCAATATGCCTGGACCCAGGAAGGATGGGGCGTCTACTACGAGATCCTCCGGAATAATCAGTTGGTTTATGAAAACGGCGTACGGGACAACAACCGGATGTTCCAGGCAATTGCGCTGACGATGAAATCGTACGTGTACGGCCTGCTGACGGACCTTTACGGAGACATTCCTTATTCGGAAGCTCTCCAGGCCGATAATGGCTCCTTTTTTCCGAAATACGATAATCAGGCCGATATTTACAAAGGGGTACTGATTGACCTGAAGGAGGCCAGCAGCCTGCTGAATAGCCTGGAAGCAAAGGATGCGGTGAGCGCTGCGTCCGACGTGCTGTATAAAGGCGATGCTGCCAAGTGGAGAAAATTTGCCAATGCATTGCGCTTGCGGTATTGCCTGAGGCTTTCGGCTAAAAGGTCTGAAATGAGTGCGCTCGGGATCGATATTGAGAGCGAATTCAAGGACGCCAGCGCTGTTTCGTTTACCAGTAACGCCGACGATGCCGCGATCGCCTATTTGGGTACTGCAGGAGATAATTCAGCGCCCGGCGGTCCGTTTAATTCCTCCAATCCGAATTTGCTGCTGAAACCGGGGAAGCCTTTTGTCGATAAATTGCTGGCGCTGAACGATCCGCGTTTACAGCGCTGGGTGCAGCCGGTGCAACGGAAATGGGATGCCCATGTGACACAGGAGACAACGGTGACGGTTACCAACTTGTACGGAGAGTCGTACGAGGTGGTGTATGTACCTGCAAACGCGACGAGCGCAGATACGTCGCTATACGTCGGGCTTCCGATAGGCTTACCGATTACCCAGGCAATTTCCTATAACAAGGGCAACGATGGTACGGCTTATCACAACGAACGTAACCCTTATATTTCCTTCCTTCATGAACGGTACCGGAAAAACACCGATCCGTATGTACTGATGAACCTGATGACGTATAGTGAAGTAGAATTTATCCTGGCAGAGGCAGCGCTGACCGGCGGCTTCGGGGCGTCGGATGCTGAAGAGCATTATAAAAAGGCGATCCGTGCCTCCATGGATAAGGCAGGGGTATTTACCAGCTCCGGCGTCAATTTTGATCAATACTACGCACAGCCCGCGGTTAGCTATACGCAGGCTGCCGACAAACTGGAACGGATCATGGAACAAAAGTGGCTTTCTTCCTGGTTCGGGATTCAATCCTGGTTTGATTGGCGGCGCACTGGTTTCCCGGCGCTGAAGGCAGGGGAAGTAGCACAGTACGGGGATGCTATTCCTGTTCGTTACATGTACCCCTCCCCGAACCTGGATCCCAGTTATCTGCTCAATTATAATGAAGCGGTAGACCGTCTCGGAGCTACTAATTTCATCCCTTCAGGGCAGAGCAAGGACCATCCTTATGCCAAAATGTGGGTGCTCCAGGGAACTTCCAAACCTTGGTAGTAATTACGGATTAACGATAGGGGCCGCCTGATTCCGATCGGAATCAGGCGGCCCGTTTTTCTGAACAGCCCTGCCGGAAACCTGCAGGTGCTAAGAAGCTATAGTAAAAAGGTAAATTTTAATAAGTATTTATTGGAAATTGGAGATAGATTTGAAGTGGAAAAACCCTGTTTAGTTGAAAGCGTATGAAATTGTTCAGTTCATGGTACCGCTGTGGAGCGGCATTGCTACTTTGTATCAGCACCGTGAGTTTTTCACAGGTGAGAATAGACCTGGCGGAGGCCCGGGTTTATACGGCCGTCAACGATCCGAAAGTGCTGCTGGGCACCCGGACGGTCCTGGTGGAGGAGGTTCAGAAGCGTAGCGGCATTACCCTTCCCCAAACCTATTCACTGGATCCGGGTAAGGGAAGCTATATTGTATTAGCCCTGGAAAAAGATGTTCCCGCATTGCCGGAAGCCTTTCAGAAAGGGGCCGCCAGTACCATTGCCCTGGAAGCCGAAGGGTTCAGACTGATTGCCAACAGCGGCCAGCAATCTGTGGTGATTGTCGGCAAGGATGCCCGTGGGTTGTTGTACGGTGTGGGAAGGTTTTTACGAAAAGCGGAAATGAGAACAGCACGGATCCGCTTTTCGGAAGAAGACACGATCAGTACCAGCCCCCGGTTTCCACTGCGCGGGCACCAGCTGGGGTATCGCCCCAAGACAAACTCCTACGATGCGTTTACGGTGAAGCAGTTCGATCAGTATATCCGGGAGCTGGCGCTGTTCGGGGCGAACAGCATCGAGATAATGCCTCCGCGGACCGATGACGACCTGACCAGCAAGCACATGAAGTTGCCGGCATTGAAAATGATGACCGAACAGGCCAGAATTTGCCGGGATTACGGGTTGGACGTATGGATGTGGTACCCGAACCTGGCGAAGGATTATACCGATCCTGCTACGGTAAAGGCGGAACTGGACGAGCGGGAGGAGGTGTTCCGATCGCTTCCGAAGCTGGATGCGGTGTTTGTGCCGGGGGGAGATCCGGGCGACCTGGAACCGGATGCGTTGTTTGCCTGGATGGACCAGGTCGCAGTTGTCCTGAAACGGCATCATCCAGAGGCGAAGCTGTGGGTATCACCCCAGTCCTTTCGCCCGGAGAACAGTTGGTTCGATGCGTTCTTTGTGCACGCCAATAAAGGGTACCCGTGGCTGGGCGGGATTGTATTCGGTCCTTGGGTGAAAGTCCCTATCGAAACCATCCGGGAAAAGCTGAACCCGGCTATTCCCATCCGCAATTATCCTGACATCACCCACAGCATTGCCTGTCAGTATCCGGTTGCAGACTGGGATCCTGCCTGGGCGCTGGCGCTGGGGCGGGAGGCGGTGAATCCACGACCTTATGACCAGAAAATTTTCCACAATGCAGTCGCGCCGTTCTGCGTCGGGAGCCTGAGTTATTCGGAAGGGACCAACGACGATGTTAATAAGTTTATATGGAGCGATCAGGACTGGGATCCGGAAACAGACGTGATGGAAACGTTACGGGATTATGTCCGGTTGTTTTTTGGGGCAGAATGGGCACAGCATGGGGCGCTTGCACTGGCAGCCCTCGAAAAAAACCATGTGGGGCCCTTGTTGGGAAATACGTCCGTTGAACGCACCCTGTGGAAGTGGCAGTATATGGAAAAGTATGGTCAGCCCGAATTACACCAGAACGCTCGTTTCCAAATGGGACTGATCCGGGCGTATTTCGATGCCTATACCCGGGAACGCCTGGTGTATGAAACGCAGCTTGAACAACGGGCGAGAGAAGAGCTTCATCAGGCAACACGCGGAAACACGGGACTGCATATCGGACAAAGCAAAGCCTTCCTGGAACAGACATGGAAAAATCCGGTGCGTCTGGAATGGCGGCAGAAATGCCTGGAACTTGCCGATTCCTTGTTCAAAAGTATAGGCGCACAATTGACGGTCGATAAACACGGGGCGATGCCGGGAAGGGGGAATTTTATCGATAACCTGCAATTCCCGCTTACGGAGGTCCCCTGGCTGTTAAAAGAAATAGGGGATATTGAACGCCTGCGTACAGATGCGGAACGTATTCCTGCCATTCAGAAGCTCCTGGCCCGTACCGATCCCGGACCGGGAGGGTTTTATGATCATTTGGGAAGCCCGGATAGCTGGTATAGGGTGGTGCGGGATCTTTCCTGGAAGCAGGATCCGGGGAGTTTGCAGTCTCCTCGTATCGGATACGGAATGAACCTGCCCGGGAAAGAGATGTATCGCGATATCCCGGGAGCTGCCTATAAAATCCCGCTTGTTCCGCGCAACTGGTTCAGCCAGATGGAAACCTTATACGATGTACCGCTAAAGGTGCAATACGACCAGCTGGATCCAAGAGCGCGCTATCGGATCCGGATAGCCTATACCGGGAGGTTTAAAGCACATCTGAAACTGACCACCGACGATGGATCGGTTATTCATGACTACCTGAAAACGGGTGATGAGTCCATTTATGAATTCGACGTGCCCCGGGAAGTCACCAGCGACGGGAAGGCAGTGTTTAGCTGGAATTGTAAGGAAGGAGAGCGGGGGGTGCAGGTAAGTGAGATCTGGTTGATCCGGGCGCCGCGCTGACACAAAAAAAAAGGTATTAAGATGGAAAAGAATACGTTAAGAATGAAGCTGGAACGTGGCGAACGGGTTTACGGGACCTGTATTACAGCCACCTCTCCTATGTGGCCGGCCACCGTGGCCGGAACCGGGGTTGATTTTGTATTTATCGATACAGAACATATCCCGTTAGACCGGGCTGCGCTCGCCAATTTGTGCCAGCATTTCCAGGCGCTGGGTGTTACGCCGATTGTCCGCATTCCGCAGCCGGACCCTTACCTGGCCTGCCAGGTGATCGATGGCGGGGCGATCGGAGTGGTAGCGCCTTATCTGGAAAATAGGAGGCAATTCCTGGAATTAACCGGAGCGATTAAATACCGGCCGTTGAAAGGGGAGAAACTGGAGCGCTTGCTGTCGGGGGAGGACCCGGGCGCTGAAATGCGGGCCTACCTGGATCACTATAACCACGGACAGCTGTTTATTGCGAACATTGAGAGTATCCCGGCAGTTGAGCGGTTGGATGACCTGTTATCGGTGCCGGGGCTGGACGGGGTGTTTATCGGGCCGCACGACCTGTCGGTCAGCATGGGGCTTCCTGAACAATATGATCATCCGGACTTTGAAGCGGTTGTCCGTTCAATTATTCACAAGGTCCGGGCGCATGGATTGCATATTGGTATTCATTTTTCACTGGAGCCAGAACGCCAGGTTAAATGGGTACAGGAAGGAGCCAATATGGTGGTTCACAGCTTTGATATCGCCTTGTTCCGGAAACAATTGGTGTCGGATCTGAATGTCATCCGTGAAGGAACAGGCGACAAGCAGTCGATTGCGGGTGCCGGACCAGCGATAATCTGACAATACTTACCGCCGGGGATTATTTTTTTCTAATTTCGCATCCGAATCAACCCTGAACAGCACGTGGCCTGGTACCATTCTTTTTTTGAAGGGCTTCCGCAGTATGCCTGGAAATTAAATCAAAACGAAGAGCAGTCCGAACTGGAAGCCGATTTTCTGTGGGATGTGCTGCAGCTTGCGGAGGGACAGCAGGTGCTGGATGTTTTTGCCGGTTATGGACGGCATGCGCTGCCGCTGGCCCGTCAGAAAGTGCAGCTCTGGTGCATAGACATCTCAAAGGAGGCGTGTGAAGAACTGAGCATCAGCGCGCGCGAGGAATTTCTGGGCGTTCAGGTGCTTTGCAGCGACTTCCTGGAAGCCGATTTGCCGCCGGTGCCCATGAATGCAGCCTATTGCATGGGAAATAGCTTTAGCTTTTTCGACCGTGCTGGCATGCAGGTAATGCTGTCACGCATTGCAGGCACCCTCGCGCCCGGAGCCGGCTTTCTGGCGCATACGTGCCTGCTTGCCGAGACGGTGCTTCCGGATTTTCAGCAGCGCAGCTGGATGGAAATAGGAGAGGGTGAAGAAAAACTGCAATACCTGGTCAACAATGAATACGACGCGTTGGAAGGCGTCATCCGTGCACAGGTAACCTACATGGACGGAATTCGCAGGCAATCCTACGAAATTGAACAATTCGTGTATACATTATCCGATCTGAAGGTCTTGTTTGCCGAGGCCGGGCTGGAGGTGAAAGAGGTTTTTTCCGATATTGACGGAGAACCCTTCCAGTTAGGGGACGAGCAGGCGTTCATTCTCGCAGTGAAACAGTAGCCACCGCGGATGAACCCACTATGCGGCGTTCTTCGTTCCGAAACCAGGCTCCCCGGTACCTTACAAGACGGTGAATGGTTTAGGGCTAAAGCAAAGTACAAAGATGATTAACGCCAGGATCCCGATAACGATCCGGGCGGCGCCTAGCGGGCGGTTGTCCTCTGTTTCCGGATGGTGTACGCCAAGAAACCGTCCCAGGATAAAAATGAATGCCAGAAATCCGGGATATCCTTCCCAATCAGGCTGCAGGTAGGAAAAAGCAAGCTGGATCAGAATGACCCCCAGTGCGATCATCACTGCGTTCAGCGGGTTGTCGCTCAGCCGCCGGAAACAGACATACAGAAAGAAGGCATAGAAGCTCAGATAAAACAGCTGGTTGTAGAAAACGGCATCTTTGGCGACGGCAAAATCAGTCACTTTGAAAAGTCCGAGACCTGCATACAAGGCAAAGAGAATAAACAGCACCGGGGCTATCTTTTCGAACACGCGTTGACCGGTGAGGCCGTACAGAATGTGGCCGCCGTCGAGCTGCCCGATCGGAATGAGGTTAAGGGACGTGAAAAACAAGGCCAGATACCCCGCAAAAAGATAGGGATAATGAATGATCTCATAAGCATTGGGGAGTAAATCGGGATCGGCTACGTAGGTTTTGAACAGCCAGAAAAGAATGTTATCTCCCAGGATGAGATTGCCGCTTGCATTTTCGTAGACAAATTGCCCGTAATTAAATCCATGCTCGGCATATTCCGGATGAATGGTGAAGATGTAATCTGCAGGCGGAAGGTGGGTAAATCCGTACCACAGCACCCCCAGGGCCGCTACGAAGCCTGCCAAAGGACCGGCTACTCCGATATCGAAAAATTTAATCCGCGAACGAACGACACTCCGGATCCGGATAAAAGCCCCCATTGTCCCGATGCTCTGGGAGATGCCGAACCAAAGCGGAATATAATAGGGAAGCGAGACGCTGACCTGGTGGCGTTTGGCGGCAAAAAAATGCCCGAATTCATGAATGGTGAGGATCCCCAGGAACGGAATTGAAAAATGAAAACCCTGCAGGAATTCTTTCCATCTCAACGGGTTTTCCACCATTACAAAAATATTCCCGTACATCCATTCCGCACCGGAAAGGGTGGTGGTAATGAGTGTGAGTATAAACAGGACGGACTGGATAAGATGGGTACGCGTATTAGCTGACATAGTGGCTGAGGTATTCCAGGATGGTAGTTGGTTTTTGCACGTGGATCGTATGAATGCCAAGTGTTCGGGCGGCTTCTGTATTCAGCAGGTTATCATCGAGAAAAAGTGTTTCTGCTGCGTTCAGGCCTGCGGTGTTGAGAACGTGCGTATAGATCTCCGGATCCGGTTTCATAATGCCGATCTCATAAGAGAGGAAAATACGTTCAAACAACTCTTCCAAAACGCCGCCGCCCGCAGCTCCGAAAATCTCCCGGACCCGCAGCATGTGGATACTGCTGGTATTACTCAGTAAGAATAACCGGTACCTGGAAAGCAGCTGGCGGAGTAATGCAATCCGTTCAACCGGAATGTCAAGCAATAAGGCATTCCAGGCGTCATCGATTTGCCGGTCCGTCCAATCCGGTCGCTTTAATTGTTCCCTGATCAGGTTTCTGAAACCTGCGGGCGACAGGCTTCCGGTCTCAAATTTGCGGAACAATTCTGTTTCTTTGAAAAGCTGCACCAGGTCGCTCTCCGGCCGGCCGCTTAAGCGGGAGAAAGCGTGTACAGTAAGGGGAATGTCGATATTGAGGATGACATCCCCGAGGTCAAAAACGATATTTTTTATAGTATCCTGCATATCTGGTAAAAAGTTTGCAGAGGGAAGATGTCTCTGCGTGTCAGTCGCTAAGGGATACGACACCCCGCTTCCTAACAATACTCCAAATCTATTAACAATAGTTGTATTTCGGCATTCTTTTTAATAAATCAATTTTGTCTGACGCCGGGTGAAACGACGAGGACTTCCCGGTTGTGTAAATAGACCAGGATCCCCTCGGGGTTTATAAAACCAGCTGTCTGGTAGGCATTCAGAAGGTTGCGCATAGCGGGAGGCGCCAGGGTGTCCTGCGGTTCACTGATAAAATTAATCAGGGAGCATTGGCCATCCGGGGAACAGACTACACGGTCTGCCTGGAGTAAGGCGCCTCCCGGGAGAATCAGTTCATTGGGCAGGAGGGTCACTGCTTCCGGGGAGAAAACCGTTGAGATGCGCTCATGTTGCAGCAGCTGTTGTACGGCGTCACGAAGCAGCGGCAGGTCTTCTTCGCTCAGAATCCCGCTGTGAACTAATTGCACCAGGGTTGCATCGAGTGCCTGCTTCTCTTTCAGACGCACCAGGGTGTATTTTAATTTTTGATAGAAATCCTGTTTCTTTTCAAATGTTTCGGTATCAAACAACCGTCCGGCATTGCGTTTCAGGTTATAGGCAGCTGCCTGGCGGTTGACAATAGGTTTTCCGATCAGCCAGGCGCTATGATTTTCTTGGGGGCTTGCCTGAAAACACGGGCGGTCTTCCTGTGCGATGATGTAGGTCGATTGCTCATCCTGCCAGCGCCCCAATGACACCAGAAAGGAGCGCAGCCAGGTATTGACGGTCGGGGCGGGCGATTTTCCGGGACCGGGAGGAGCGGGTAAGAGCGCCAGCACATAGAGGCGCTGGACAGGCCGGGTAAATGCCACATACAGCAGGTTCATGTTTTCAAGAAGAACCCGGTCGGCTTCCTCCTGGTACTGGGCCCGGAGCGGGGTATCTGCCAGCTCTTTTTTAATAGCGACAGCGGCACTGACCAGCCGTTTCTCCGCTGTGTGGGCCACTAATTCCGGGTAATCGAGGGCGGATAAATCGGCCCAGAGCCGGCTTTGGGGCTTGGGCGCGGCACTCCATTGTGCGTAGGGTACCAGTACTACGGGGTACTCCAGGCCTTTCGATTTGTGAATGGTGGTAATCCGGATGGCATCAGTATCGGGAGGGATGGCAATAGCGCTGTTTTGACCGGATACTTCCCACCAGTTGAGGAAATCGCCCAAATGACTCGTACGGGTGGTCGTAAAGTTCAGCACTTCATCCAGGAATCGGAAAAGGTAGTTGTTTTCCCGGCGAAGGTCGAATAACCCCAGGCAGGCAATGAGCTGTTCACACAACTCATATAACCCCGATTGTTGCAGCTTAATGCCGTCCAGGGAGATGTCAAATTGTTGAAAATAAACCGTAAAGGAAGTGATATCAGGCTTCCGGCACATTTGCAGGAAGGGCTCAAAAGCGTCCCCCGCAGGGAGCGGCCTGCCCGTCAGCTGATGGAAAAGTAAAACGGTTTCAAGGCGTAAATAACTTTTGGAAGGGGTATACAACACCTGGATAAAACCGATGAGCAAGTGGATGCTGCCGGCGTTTGACAGTAGCAGGGAATCGTCTGAAATTAAGGGACAGCCCGCTTCCTGCAGCCATTCGGCCAGTCGACGCGCCTGTTTTTTCTCCCGGCATAAAATGGCAAGGTCGCGCCAGCTGTAGCCTTCCGCCCGCAATTGCCGGATCAGACCGAGGACATAACGGCCCTGTGCATCCGGCTGCTCCCCGTCAGGTTCGTCTTTGTCGAAAAAGTTAATCTGGATATGGCCTCCCGGTGCGGCCTGCGTCCCGATTTCTTGCTGAAAGGAATCATCGTAAACCGCGGTGGACAATTCATTTCTGAGTTCTTCTATCGCTGACAGGTAAGAGAAAAAGAGATTGTTGAAACGGGTGATTTCCTGATGGCTTCTCCGGTTGATTTTCAGCCGGGCAAGGTCATAACGCCGGTCAAGCTGCAGCAGACGGTCTTCCAGGAACGGATTGTCACTCCCCAGCAGCCCGCTCAATTGACGGGCCTGTCCTTGCGAAAGCTTCAGGAGCAGGTCCATGTCTCCTCCCCTGAAGCGGTAAATGGCCTGTTTGATATCCCCTACCACCAGGTTAAAATGGTTGGAAGCAAGGGCGTTGTCGATAAGAGGGAGCAGGTTGGCAAACTGCAGTTTGGACGTGTCCTGGAATTCATCGATGAGAATATGGTTGTACTTTTCTCCCAGGCGTTCAAAAATAAAGGGAATGGGATCTCTGGCGACAATTTCGATGACCTTCCGGTTAAATTCCGAGATATGGACCTGGTTATTCTGACGCAGTAGTGTATCCAGTTCTCCTTTGATTTCATGAAGAAGCGAGAGATTGTACAGTTGACCGATCAGGAGTTTGTAGAGAATAACCCTCGGGCCGGCCTGCTCCCGGAAGGCCTCCATCTGTCCGTAGCGTGCGGTCAGTTCGTCACTGATGGCATTCAGCCGGTCCCTGTCGGTTCGGGAAATCTTACCGCCTGCCCACTTGTTGTCATGAACCGTGGTCCGGACGAACGCATTCGGGGTTTCCCATAGTTTGTCGTCACGGGTTGCGCGGTTCTCAAAATAGGCATATATCCCTTTAGTGGATTGGTAAAAGTCGCCGGCTGTCAATCCTTCGGATTGGATGGTCTTCAGACCGCCGGCCGCCATAGACCTCATTTCAGCGTTCCGTTCCCGGACGTACGCCTGGAGTTGTTTCCGGATCGTAAACCAATCCTGCAGGGTGAGGTGGCTGACGGTGGCCAGGGCCTGGTAGCTTTGCTCGTTGACGAGGTCACGGGCGGTCTCGCGGATCCGTTCGGGGAGAGAAGACCAGCCTTTTCCGTCCTCCGCATGCTCGCGATAGTAATTTTCAAGGATCTGCGTCAGCCGTTCTTCTCCTTTCCGGGATACGCGCGCCAGCACCCGGTCAATAGCGCCGGTCAGAAGGTCGGTGTCCAGCCGGGTTTCAAAACCGAAAGGGAGTCCGAGCTCATCGGTAAACGAAGCTGCCAGCCGGGCCATAAAGCTATCGATGGTCATCACCGAAAAGTCGGAATAACCGTGCAGGATTTTTTGGAAGACTGCCCGGGACCTGGTTCTGACGGCAGCCGATTGCTGCGCATAGAGCACCGGATTGCCGCTTGTTTCCGGATACAGCTCGCCGACAATGTCTGCCAACATGGGAGGCGTTTCGTCAGGGCCCGCAAACCGGTTCAGCGTGTCCATAATACGCGTTTTCATTTCACTGGCTGCGGCGTTGGTAAAGGTCACTGCCAGGATATGCCGGTAATAGCGGTCATTTGACGGGTGCAGGGCCAGTTTCAGGTATTCCTTGGTAAGCGTATAGGTTTTTCCGGAGCCGGCGGAGGAACTGTAAATCTTGAACATGGTGCTAATGAACGGAAAAAACGACGCTCTCTGAATATCGGGGCAGAAGAGCGTCGTTTGACGGTGACGTTAAGGCGGCTGGAATTACAGGTTCAGCCGTACCCCGCCGGAAATGTTAGGACTCAGGAAAAACGGGCGCTGCATGACTTCCAGGTAACCGCCTCCTTCCAGGAAGATAGAAAGGCGTCCGTCCTGAAGGAAGTATTCCGCTCCTCCGAGCAAAGAACCACCCAGGGAAAGAGTATTTTCATAATTACCCGGTGACGGAAGGTGGGCACGGCTGTCGGCATAGTACCGCCGCTTGTTGACCTGTCCTCCAAATCCGTAGTATACATGCAGATTGTCCGAATTAAATAGGGGAGTATGCCACAGATAATGGACCTGAATGGAAAGTCCCGCATTTTTGTACTGTCCATCGCGGTACTTGCGATTATTCCCGATAATACCACCATAAGTACCTACCGTGAGGTCCAGCGCATTGATATTGTTAAAATATTTCCGGATGTTGATTCCCGTAGGTTCTCCTAATTTAAAGCCTACGGCAAAATTGTCATATTGTGCCTGGGCAAGTGTCACTGTTAAAACTCCGATAAGAATGAGTGCTGTTTTTCTCATGTGTATAAAATTTACAACTAATTGATTTTCAGTATTTTTTGTTGGTTGAAATTCCGATAGCCGATCGCTGACTTCCGACTGCTGATCGCTGACTTCTGAAAGCCGGCTGCCGACCTCCAAAAGCTGACTTCCGAAAGCTGACTGCCGATCTCCGAAAGCCGACTGCCGATCTCCGATACCCAGCCCCCTCAACTATCAAATATATGGTTTATAACGATAAAAACGATTGTTTTGTTTTTATTGCATTTTAAAAAGAATGGATTCCCGGCAGTCATTTCCATACCCGACCACTTACGACGTACGCCATTTTTTTAAAGCGTCCATCAACGCCCCGTTTTCAGAAGCCGTGCCTACGGTAATTCGCAGACAGTCGTCACATAATACCACACGGGAACGGTCTCTGACAATAATTTTTAACTCCAGCAGGTAGTGCATGACGGCGGCAGCATCGGTAAATTTAACCAACAGGAAGTTAGCATCCGAAGGGTGTACGGCCGTTACGATCGGCAATGCCCCGAGTTCGGTCCGCAGCCACTCCCGTTGTTCCAGGATGTGTACGACCATGTGCTGCGTAGTTTCCGGGTGGTGCAGCGCTTCCAGCAGGAGTTCCTGCGCCGGGCCGCTGATATTATACGGCGGCTTGATCTTATTTAAGATCCGGATAATCTCGGCAGAAGCAAAACACATGCCCGTACGTAACGCGGCCAGCCCCCAGGCCTTGGAGAACGTCTGAATGACGACAAGGTTCGGATAAGTATCCAGCTGCGTCGTCCAGGAAGCCTGTGACGAAAAATCGATATAGGCTTCGTCCACTACCACCATTCCGGTGAATTGTTCTAGAATCGCGCGGATAGCTTCGGTTTGCAGCAAATTGGCTGACGGGTTATTGGGACTGCAGATCCAGACGATCTTCGTATGCGGCGTGATCGCTTTGAGCACCGCATCGGTATCGATTTGATAGCCGGTGGTAAGCGGGACCTTCACCAGGGCCACATCGTTGATGGCGGCACTCACCTCGTACATGCCGTACGTAGGGGGCATGATCAGTAAGTTGTCCGTGCCGGGGATACAGGTAGCCCGGATCAGCAAATCGATCGCTTCATCACTTCCGTTCCCCAGGAAAATCCGCTCGGGACTCACTTTTTTAATCGTGGAAAGCCGGTCTTTGATCGCTTTCTGATAAGGATCCGGATACCGGTTATAGTTTTCCGGTATCGCCGACCCGAAAGGATTCTCGTTAGCATCGAGAAAAATGCCCTCACTTCCGGTATATTCATCACGTGCGGACGAATACGGCACCAGCTGCTGAATGTGAGGTCTTAAAACGGTGGTTAAATCAAAACGGTTGTTCATGTAAGTGCTGCTTGTGCTGGTTATCCCTTTAAAGCGCTCAGGCGAATCGAGACCGCTCTTTTGTGCGCTTCCAGGGTTTCGGTTTCAGCAAGTGTCTCCACAAGCGGGCCTACCTGCTGCAGGCCCTCCGGAGTAATGTGCTGTACGGTGATTTTTTTGACGAAGCTGTCCAGTGATACCCCGCTGTAAGCCCGGGCATAGCCGTTGGTGGGCAAGGTATGGTTGGTGCCGGACGCATAGTCGCCGCAGGATTCGGGCGTGTAGTTCCCTAAAAATATGGAACCGGCATTTACAACCTGATCCACCACTGTTTCCGCATTTTCCGTACAGATAATCAGGTGTTCCGGAGCATAGGCGTTCAGCAGGTCCAGCGCCTCCTCCCGGGTTTCCACCAGGATGGCTTTACTGTTTTCAATGGCCTTACGGGCAATATCCCTTCTGGGCAACGCTTCGAGTTGGGTGGAGAGCGTGAGATTGACAGCCGTAAGGATTTTCCGGCTGGTGGATACCAGGAGCACCTGGCTATCGGGACCATGCTCCGCCTGTGACAATAAATCGGCTGCGATAAACGACGGGATAGCCGTATCGTCCGCTAAAATGGCGACTTCCGAAGGTCCTGCAGGCATATCGATGGCAGCTCCCTCGCGGGTAACAAGCATTTTGGCGGCGGTTACGTACTGGTTTCCGGGGCCAAACAGCTTGTAAACCTGGGGAATGGATTCGGTTCCGTAGGCCATGGCCGCAATCGCCTGCGCTCCGCCGACGCGGAATATTTTTGTAACCCCTGTCAGCTGCGCCGCGAAATAGATGGCCGGGTGATCGGAAGGCGTACACAGCACGATTTCCCGGCATCCGGCCAGCTGTGCCGGGATGCCCAGCATCAGCACGGTGCTGAACAGCGGAGCCGAACCTCCCGGAATATAAATACCGACTTTTTCGATCGCAACATTTCGCCTCCAGCAGGTAACACCCGGCATGGTTTCAATTTTCTCAACGGGTTGTCGCTGCGCTTCATGAAACATACGGATATTCCGGTAAGCTTGCAGGATGGCCTGCTTAAGCGGGTCACTCAATTGGCCGGCCGCTTCCTCAATAGCAGTTTGCGGCACCGTCAGCTGGTCCGGACGGAGCCCGTCAAATTGTTGGGAAAACTCAAAAAGCGCCTCATCCCCCCGGTTTTTTACCGCTTCCAGGATGGGTTGCACCTTTCGTTCGATACTGGCGCTCTCCTGCACCGGTCGTGCCAGCAAACCCGGCCATTCCGATCGGGGAGGAAAGGATATTAGTTTCATGTTAACGTATTTTTCACCACAGATTACGCAGATTTGCACCCACAAAATAGCAATTGTCCCAGTATTCAGCCGCCCCCCGAAATCCGACCTCCTATAGCTGACAGCTGAAATCCGACCTCCGATAGCTGAAAGCCGAAAGCTGACCTCCGATAGCCGATCTCCTATAGCTGACAGCCGAAAGCTGACCTCCGATAGCCGACCTCCTATAGCTGACAGCCGAAAGCTGACCTCCGATAGCCGATCTCCGACAGCTGACAGCCGATCTCCGACAGCCGACCACTACAAAATCATCCGCTCGATAGGAATCACCAGGATTCCCTGAGCCCCGGCCAGCTTGATCTTCTCAATGTTTTCCCAGAAATCATTTTCAGTAATGACCGAATGCAGGGAAACCCAGCCGTCAATTGCCAAAGGCATTACCGTCGGCGATTTGGTCCCCGGAAGGTATTTACTGATTTCCGGTACCGCGTCGGTAGGGCAATTCAACAGGATGTATTTATTGTTTTTGGCCGCCTGAACCGATTGAATCCTGAATACCAGCTGTTCGAGCAGGGCACGGTGGTCGTGACTCAGGTTTTTATGGGCAATCATAATGGCTTCCGAACGGAAAATTACATCGGCCTCTTTCAACCCATTGCTGAGCAGCGTACTGCCCGAACTTACAATGTCGCAAATAGCATCGGCCAGACCGATCCCGGGAGCAATTTCCACGGAGCCGCTGATTTCATGGATGTCCGCCTTTACTCCCTGTCCTTCCAGGTAATTGGCCAGCAGGCGAGGGTAGGAGGTAGCAATGCTTTTGCCTTCAAGGTCCTGGATGCCATTATAGGTGACACCCCTCGGGATGCCAATGGACAGGCGGCATTTGGAGAATCCTAAACGGTGGACGGTTTCGACATCGCGATTGGTTTCCTCCGACACGTTCTGCCCCACAATACCCAGGTGCGCCACACCATCTTCTACATAGCCCGGAATGTCGTCATCCCGCAGGAAAAGTATTTCAGCGGGAAAATTGGTTGCGGTGGTCTTCAGCTTCCCGGCCCCGTTATCGAAACGGATGCCGCATTCATTGATGAGCCGCAGGGAGTCCTCGCTCAGTCTCCCCGATTTTTGAATCGCTATTCGAATTAAATCAGCCATGGTAGATAACCGGGATCCTGAACTGTTTTCAGAAAGTCCGGTACTTAATTATTGGAATTCGGTTAATGTTTGGATAATTGTTTCCAGCGCCAGCTGCTGCTGTTCGCCGGACTGCATGTTTTTCAGTGTCAGCCTGCCCGACTCGATTTCCGAGGAACCGATCAGGACTACAAACGGGATGTGCTTGCGGTCAGCGTAATCCAGCTGCTTTTTCAGTTTGGCGCTGTCCGGGTACATTTCAGCGTTGATTCCGGCATTGCGGAGCTGCTGCAGGACGCCGAGTCCGTAATACGCTGCCTGGCTATCGAAATTCGTCAGCATGACACGCGTCGAAATGTGCTGATGTCCGGGGAACAGGTCCAGTTCATGCATCACATCGTAAATACGGTCCACCCCGAACGAGATCCCGACTCCGGAAATCCCGCTGATCCCGAAGGTGCCGGTCAGGTTGTCATAGCGTCCGCCGCCGCTGATACTCCCTATCTGTACCGCGTTTGCCTTTACCTCGAAAATAGTTCCGGTATAGTAAGAAAGCCCGCGGGCCAGGGTCGTGTCCAGCTGCAGTTGCGGCCGCTCCAATCCGAAACCTGCCACCAGCTTCCAGACTTCTTCCAGTTCTGCGATTCCCAGCAACCCGATAGCAGACGTTGTCAGCAGTTCTTTGAGGGTTTCAAAAGGATCGGCAGCCTGGCTCAACCGGAAGAACGGTTGCAACAGGGTACGGCATTCAGGAGCAAAACCGTGTTGAGTCAATTCGGCAAAAACCAGGTCTTCGCCAATCTTGTCCAGCTTATCAATGGCCACACACAGACTGGCTTCTCTCCCGGGAGCGCCGATTACTTCTGCGATACCCGTCAGGATTTTCCGGTTGTTGATTTTTACCGTGAAGTCCTGTATGCCCAGTTCCCGCAGAACGGTATGCAGCATCAGCACAATTTCAGCTTCACACAGCAGCGAACCGGTTCCGACGACATCGGCATCGCACTGATAAAACTCCCTGTAGCGCCCTTTCTGAGGGCGGTCCGCCCGCCATACCGGTTGAATCTGGTAGCGTTTAAACGGCAGCGGGATTGTTCCGCGGTTCATCGCCACGAAACGGGCAAAGGGTACGGTCAGGTCATAACGCAGCCCTTTTTCAGCAATTTTAGGAAGCAGGGTACGCGAGCCCTCCTGCCAGTCGGCGGGAGTCGTTTTTCCGGCAAAATCACCCGAGTTGAGGAGTTTGAACAATAGTTGATCCCCTTCATCACCATATTTGCCCATCAGGACAGACAGGTTTTCAAACGCCGGAGTTTCCAGCGGCTGGAAGCCGAAACGCTGAAAGGTTTTCCGGATGACATCGAATATAAACGTCCGCCTGACCATTTGGTCTGGTCCAAAGTCACGGGTGCCCCTTGCCAGGGTTGGTTTACTCATAGGAGCAGGTATAAAATCGACCCCACTTATGTGCAGGGTGGTCGGGTTAAAAACACTACCGGGAGGATCCGCTCACTACCGGTAATTCAACTAAAACACTAGTATTCTGCCGCAAAGTTAGGGAAGCAATATAATTATTCCTTGTAGACTTCCTTTTTTAATTTTTAAACACTAATTTTGCGGCTCAATAATAAAAAACGCTTGAAAGTTATGGCAGTAACGCAGTTGAAACGCAAGGGACTGAGAAATAAAGCAAATGCTAAAGGCCGGATTGCCCGTATTAAGAATTTGCTCCGCAAACCTGAAATCCGTAATGTAGATGTAGAGGCGATCAAGGCTTCTTTTGCTACAAATAAAGAATCGTAAAACGCTTTCAGATTTTGCGTTTTTGGACCATGAGAACCCTGTCAATCCATTTTGGTAGGGTTTTTCGTTTTAGCGCGTGATTTGCGCCGCTGCTGACTTTTTCCGCGAAGCCGTTTTGTGTCGATCTTCTTTTCCAGCTGGCGGAGGTTGCGACGTGTTTCTCTGCGGATGTCAATGATGGTCCGGAAGCGAAAAGCTTGTCCCAGCAGTAAAATACCTGCGCTGATGACGCCAAAGCTGTAGATACCCAGGAGGACCCATTTGGCAGGATCTACTCCGGTTTGCTGCCAGATACCGGCATGAACAAGTGTGGTAAGGCCATACATCGTCAGGAGCAAACCACCCAGTGTGAGCAGCGCCCATTTGGTACGGGTTGAAAGTCTTTTTATAATTTTACGGCCAGGCGGCTTGCGAGCTGACTTAGGAATGTCCATATTGATAACAGCGTATTAGTCACTAACCTGTAAAAATAGTACTTAACTTGCTGAATTGATAACAAAGACAGCAGGAAATTGCAATAAGATAGGGTAAGTCTCATGTTGAAAGCGGTTTTTAGTTTTGTTTTACGCTATGTCCCCCGAACCTACCTCCAGCGGACAGGACATTGGGTTGCCCGGTTTCTGGGCTGGTTTTACCGGGGAGATAAGGTGGAATGCCCTATTTGCGGCAAACACTATGAGCGGTTTTTGCCGTATGGCAGAGGCGCTTCCGCACGTGAAAATGCCCTATGTCCCGATAGTCTGAGCCTGGAGCGGCACCGGTTGCTGTGGTTGTTCCTCCAGCGGAAAACCAATTTTTTCACCGCACCCCTCAAGGTATTGCATGTGGCCCCGGAATACTGTTTTATCGGGCGGTTCGAGGGTATGAAAAATCTTGATTACGTAACAGCCGATCTGGAATCGCCCCTGGCGAAGGTGAAAATGGATGTTCATGCAATCCCTTTCCCGGAGAATACGTTTGATGTGGTGATTTGTAACCACGTGATGGAACATGTGGAAAACCACGTAAAGGCGTTGTCGGAATTGTACCGGGTGCTCAAGCCGGGGGGCTGGGGAATCATCCAGTCGCCTCAGGATTTGTCCCGCGCTGTGACCTACGAAGACCCTGCTATTACGGATCCGGGAGAGCGGGAAAAGCATTTTTTGCAACGGGATCATTACCGGATTTTTGGAAGGAATTATGGTGAGGAACTGAAAAAAGGCGGTTTCAAGGTAACGGAAGACCGCTTTGTAATGGACGAATTAACCCCTTCCGAGGTGGAACGGTATGCGCTGCCGGCAGCGGAAATTGTTTATTTCTGTGAGAAGTAAGATGTAACGCAGAGTTTCACAGAGAGGAAAGCACGGAGGTTGCACAGAGAAAAAAATACAGAAGAAAGCACAGAGAAAAAATGAATGGGTTGCACGGCCATTCATTTTTTCTCTGTGCCTCCGTGTTTTTCCTCAGAGCGCTCTGCGTTCCTTTTTTTGTCGGGTTACTCAGAAGGGGTTGATGGGCTCATATACATAAGTGGCCGTATCTTTTGCCGGGTCGTAGGCTCCCTCAATGAGGTTACTTACTTCCAGCCGGACGGTTTTATCGTCTTTACGATGAGAGGTCATTCTAAGCGACTTATAATCCGCTACCTGTATGATCAGGACCTCCCGGGTTCGTCTGGAGTTGTTGATGTCCCATGACAGAATGCTGAAATCGGCTGCGCGAGTAAGTGTTTTCCCTTTATTAAGAAACTGAAAATGATAGCGTCCGTTTTCACTGGTCTGCTTTCCGGAATCATCTAAATTTTCAGCTAAGAAAAGATAGTGATAGTCTGCTGCCAGCTCAAGGGGATGGGTTTGTTTGTGAGTGCTATATTCCCTGAGCTCATAATGACGATCGGAAAAAGCATTTACTGATGCCATTCCCGCCAATTCAGGCCTGCATGAGAAACAAGCTGTAAGGCAAATCACAATGATGGTACGCAATAAGAGCTTTTTCATGATCTACCCGATGTATTCACAGGCTTTTCCCCTTGTGGTTGATCAAATACACGATGTAAAAGTAGGAAGGTAGCCGGATATGGTGATATTTCCAAATTTAATAGTGTTTTTCAAGGAGCGTGAAAAAGCTAAAATCAGCTATAGCAATGGTAGTGGACTATGGAGGCACCATTCACGGTAAACACCCAAAACCTTCCAACTTACCAAATGTATTTACGCAAATACACTCCAACAAACCTCAACGAAGCCACTTAGAAGGGATTGATGGGCTCATATACATAAGTGGCCGTATCTTTTGCCGGATTACAGCCATCCTCAATATGGTTTGCCTGACGGTTTTCTGTCTTTAGGGAGATCATTTATACTCTCCATGCCTTCTCCGTGTTTTTCCTCCGTACGCTCTGTGTTCCTTTTTTTCGGTGCTTACCGGGCATGATTTGACGACCGGCTTATTGATCGGAAATGGCAATTTCGCCGAGTACTTTACAGGTGCTGAACTCCGGCTCTACCCGTATGAACACATCGCCCTGGGCTTTCATAAACCATTTTTCCAACGCCGTATTACGCTTGTTGCTCAGCACGATGTTGGATATTTTCTCATAATCGTCTTTGAGATTGGCAACGTGGGGTTCTTTTTTTGTTTTATACCAGATAATCCGCATGGCGGATTGCCCCTCATCGGTCCGGTACAGCAAAGGAGCGCTGATCTGGCCGACTTTCATCGAATCAAGCGCAAAATAGAGGGCAGGATCCATCGTGACGTCCAATGGCAGGTACGAGGTTTGTGATTGCATGTCCTGCAGTAAGCCTCCCATGTCGGCAGTGTTGATGTCCTGGGAATGATCCTTTGCCGCTCTTGCAAACGTCAGGGTATCGATTTCGATCAGGTGCTTGAGGCTGTCCAGGAAGGTAGTGGCGCCGGTTACATCCGTGCCCTGGTTATAGTCCGGACGGAGCAGTATATGCCTCGCCCGATATTCAGCGCCCCGTGTTTCCAGCAACTGGATGAGGTGGAAACCAAATTTACTTTCGACGGGTTCCGAGATTTCGTTCGGGTTCAGCGCCAGGGCAGTCCCTTCGAATTCCGGTACCATATCTCCGCGACGGGCGAATCCGAGGTCGCCGCCTGCTTTAGCGGAGCCCACATCTTCGGAGTGGATTTGCGCGATAATGGCAAAATCTTCCCCCTGCTCTACCCGCTTTTTGAAGTCGAGCAGCTGGTTGCGCAATTTTTGCTTCTGCTCCTGGGTTACCGTAGCCAGCCGGACAATGTGGCCTACTTCTACTTCTGCCGGTATAAACGGCAAGCTGTCCTGCGGGATTTTGTTAAAGAAACGACGTACTTCACTCGGGGTGATTTTTACGTCGCCGGCGATTGTCTGCTGCATGGTTTCCACCGTAAGCTGCTCTTTTAATTGCTGCCGCAATTCTGTTTTAAGGGCATCGATGCTTTTACCATAGGCTTCCACCAGGTTTTTTTCGGAGCCAAAACGTTGAATCATCATATTCATCCGGCCACCCAGTTGTCCGTCAACGTCTTTATCATCGACGACGACCGAGTCAATTTCCGCTTTGGCCAGGAGCATTTTGTTGATAATCAGCGATTCCAGCAGGTCGCATTTGTCTACTTTCTGTTCCCCCTGCTGGATATAACTCTGATACATTTCATCGATTTCAGAGTTAAGAATATAGTAATTATCGACCCTGGCAACGATTTTGTCGATGCTGACCGTCTGGGAATCTTGTCCCTGTACTTGAAAAGTGGCACTTAACAGCAACAGTGTCAGGATGCTGATGTACGGTTTCCGGTAGTTTATCATTGAATGCAAAAAAGAATCTCTCATGTTATACTTACGGTGCAATTTACGGCTTTAATTAGCAATTTTTTCCAGTTCTTCTTCATTTACTTTAACCGGAAACTGCTGCATCAGCTGATCAAGCCAGTTTTTTTCCAGTAACTGTTGGTATTCGTTAATCACCGCACCCCTGGCTTCGGCAAATGTTTTCGTACGGGGAGCTTCGATCCGTTCGATCCGCAGCCAGCGGTCAGCGATAGTCTGCTCGCCCTGTGCCCAGTTGAAACCGCTTACCAGCGGATCGTCTTTTGCAAGATACCCTTCTTTTATGGATACGGCATCGGCAGCGGTTTTGTTGAGCAACTGGGCAACATCCTGTGCCGACTGGGTGTAATAAAGGAACTGTACCCGGCGATTTTGTGCTGCGTCCTCATACGCGCGGAAGGAATCGTTATTTTTTTCGATAATACGCGATATGGCAACGTTGTGATCGGTCAGGAACTTCACCACCTCCTGCAGCCGGTTGGAGGCCGTTTCGGCCTGCTCCTCTGCTTCTCTGTAAGTATTGACTTCTACCTGATAGGCAGGATTGGCCGAAAGGACAGAAACGACGTCCCGAAGCTGTTCTTCCAGTTCTTCCGAAAGCGCCGATTCATTGCTGTTAAAAAGCAGGGTGGGACCTTTACGCTCGAGGGCATAAGGTGAAACCGCCAGCAAGCGTTTTGCGGTGTTAAGCGCAGCCGAATCCCCGGCCGTAACCAAAAGCCCCCAGGCCCGTTCGGGGTAACGGTATTGGTCGGCCTGCCGTTCGTATAAACGACGCTGTTCGGTGGTATCTTTCAATGATTTTTCCCAGACATTCTTCTCCATCATTTTGGAGAGCAGCACGCCATCCCGTATTTCTGTCATTAACTCCTTAAATTCCGGATAGTTGGCTTCCAGGTTATCCTTCTCGTAGGCAGTGAGCTGCGAATGAAGGTAGTCGCTGTAATAGCGGTCCTGTACCAGTTGCAGGGAAGAGCCTGCGGGGAGCGGACGTTGCCGTGCCGCGAGGTACTCAAGAAACGGGCCGGCACTGAACGGGACCTGTTGTATGGTAAACAGGGTTGCCTGCTGCAGGTCTTCCGGGAGCGCGGCGGGTGCTTTCCATTTGCCCTGCAGCAAGGTTGAATCCATTAACGCCCGTAAGGCCGCCTGGGTTTGGGCATTTTCCTGGATTGCATATTTGTTTCGCAAACGGGCATATAACTGCTGATCGATCAGTCTGCCGCGGGTATCGGTTACCACTTTCTGACGGATAGCGGGTGCAGCCTCTTCGTAAGGTTCAAGCGGAATTCTGCGGATGAGGCGAATGATATGCCAGCCGTATTCCGTACGTACAGGCGACGAGTACTGATCCGGTTTCTGGAGATCATAAGCGGCTTCCTCGAATGGCTTTACCATAGCGCCTATGCCAAAAACGGGTAACTGTCCCTGGTTTCTGGCGGATTGTTTATCTTCTGAATAGGCGGCAACAACCGTCGCCCAGGCTTCTCCGCTTTCCAGTTTGGACCAGGCTTCCTGTATTTTCTGTTGTGCGCGGTTCAGCTCGGCTTCATTGGCGCCGGGCAATGTTCGTACCATGCAGTGCGCCACCTGGATTTTTCCGCTGCTGCGGCGCCGTTCATGAATCTTAAGGATATGGTATCCGTGAACCGTGCGGGTGAGCCCGGAGATTTGTCCGACAGGTGTATGGTAAGCGGCCGATTCGAAGGGATAAAGCATTTGAAAGGCGGAAAAGTACCCCAGATCTCCCTTGTTTGTCGCTGCGGTGGGATCTTTGGAGAAGCGGGCCGCCATCTCGGCAAAATCGGCTCCTTCCTGTAAGCGGGTAATCATCGCCATGCCGGCCTGGTAGGCTTCCAGCGTGTCTTCCGGAGCGGCAAGTTCCGGCACACTTATCAGCAAATGAGAGGCGTGAACTTCCTCTTTCATCCGCTCATAAGCTTCTTTGGAAAAAGCCTCTGCCAGGTCTTTATCCGTGAGGTAGCTCTTCGACAGGACTTCCCGGTAGGAGCTGATTTCGTCTTTGAAGTTTTGCGTTGTATCATGCCCTTCCTGTTCTGCTGCGAGCACCTTGAGTTTCATGTGTGTATAGAGATCAAAATATTCCTTTACGGAAAGCGGCTTCTCCTCCAGATTCGTTTGCCTGTTTTTTTCAAACGACTGGTTGAAATCCTGTGCAGTAAAAGAAGTGTTTCCGATTTGCAGGAGTATCGGCTCTGGTACAACGACCGCTTTAACAGCAGGAGGGGTAGTTTTACACGATTCCAGTATAACGGCAACCAGGGCAATTACAATGAAACGGTTGGTTTGCATATATTTCAAGCGTTTAAATAATTTTTACGGCTGACTAGCTGTTGTGTCTGATTCGGTTTATTTCAACGACAAAGGTAATAAAATACTGATGTACCGCGCTTATTCTGTTGAAACACATAGGTTGGTTACACGGCTGGCTCCTGTTGCGACAAACAATGGAAACTCCCTTGTCCCCAAATGATTTCGGAAGCATCCAGCGGAAGGACGTTCCGGCCGGGAAATGCCTGTTCCAGGATACGCAGGGCAGCTTCATCCATCGGGTTGTTGAATACGGGAACAATGACACCGGTATTGCAGATCAAGAAATTTGCATAGGATCCCGGCGCCCGGAAACCGTCGATCTCCACCTTCTGTGGCATTGGGAGCTCGATGACGTTCAACGGTTTGCCATTAAGCAGCCGCATGGATTTCAACTGCTTAAGATTCGTTTGCAGGATCGCATAATTTTCGTCCGACGGATGGATTTCCACGCAGGCTACCACGGTATCCTCGTTAACAAAACGGGTCGTATCGTCGATATGGCCGTCGGTATCGTCTCCGGCGATGCCGCCTTCCACCCACAGCACCTGGTCAACGCCGTAATAATTGGACAAGTATTCCTCGATCTGATCCTGGTTAAGACCCGGGTTCCGGTTGGGGTTCAGCAGGCAGGAACGACTGGTAAGCAGGGTGCCGGCCCCGTTAAATTCGACAGCGCCGCCCTCCATGATGATTCCCGGTTGGACAGACAGCAGGTCGAGGTAGCGGGCAATGTGCTGCGGGGTGGCGTTATCGTCGTGATAGGGGGGGTATTTCTCTCCCCAGGCATTGTAATCCCAATCGACAATCATTTTTTTCCGGGTTGCCGGATTGATCAGGAATGCAGGGCCATGGTCCCGGCACCAGGCGTCGTTGGTGGGTTTTACCACAAATTCAATTTTGGAGAGGTCCACTTCGATTTGCTCCAGCTCTTCGCGGATCGATTCCTTTAGCGCATGGTCATTGGCTACGATGGCAACCTGTTCGCCCTGGCTGATCGCTTTGATGAATTGCAGGTATTGCGGCCGCATCCTGGTCAGTTTGCCGCCTTGCCAGGAGGCTTCATTATGTGGAAATGTTAACCAGGTAGCCCGGTGAGGGTGCCATTCAGCCGGAAAAATAAAGCCTAACTGTTTGGGGGTAAGTGTTTTAAATTCGCTTATGCGAGCAGAGCCTGTCATGGGTCTTGTTAATAAATGCAAATTATACTATGGTAGCCGACAAAGTTCGCTCTTTCCCGGGTAACAGATGCGCAAATTAGGCGGAATAGTTGCATAACTCTTTCTTTTGTTTAAAATCTCCCGGGTAAAATGAAATAGTCGGCGATCGGCTGCCGGGAATCGGCCTTCGGCGATCGGCAATGACAATCGGATTGCCGCGGTATGTATTTTCATAGGCGACTTTCTTTTCTGGCTGGTATCTAATCTTTTCTGGCTGGTATCTAAAATGGTCTGTGGGACACAGACCATGGTCTGGTCTGGTCCGAAAGGCATAAAAAAACGCCCCCGGTTTCGGGGGCGTTTTTTTATGCCTGGAGCTGCTTAGATTGCAGCGACGGCGTCCAGGTTAACTTTGAGATTGATTTCTTTACTGATCAGATCGTCGGCTTTTCCTGTATATGAAACACCCCATTGCTCCCGCTCGATGTTGAAATCAGCTGAAGCTTTAAAAGCAGCTTCGGAAGCTTCACTTACGTTCGCATCAAAGGTGATGTTTTTGGTGACCCCGCGAATCGTGAGGTTCGCAGAGATAGTGACCACGCCTTCGGTGTCCGTTTCTGTTACCTCGGTGATTTCCAGCGTGGCTTCAGGATGGTTTTCCACATCGAAGAAATCAGCGCTTTTCAGGTGGCCCTCCAGTTTTTGTTTGGATTCACCTTCCATGTCCTGATCGTTGATAGTGGTCAGATCCAGGACCACGTTGCCTCCGGTCAGTTTGCCGTCGTGTACCGACAGGGTGCCGGATTTGATAGCAACGGTGCCATGATGTTGTCCGGTCACTTTTTTGCCATGCCATTCCACTGTGGAAGCCGCTGTATTGACTGTGAATGCTGTTCCGTGGCCGGAAGCCACTTCAGATGCTTCTGTAGTTTCGGCCTTCTCGCCGTCCGGATTGCTGACACAAGCGGTAAACAAAAAAGCGGTTGCACTGGCCAGCACTAATAATTTTTTCATGTTTTGCAGAAATTTGATTGTAGTTACATTAATTGCGCAACACAAAAGTATCAATTAGGATTCATAACACCTATCAAAAACTTAAAATTTACTTAGAATTTTTTTGAAAAGCGCGTATATGGGGTGCTGTACTGCTTTTATGAACGCTGACAGCTGGAGACGGGAGGTGTGATTTTTGAACAAAATTGCCGGGTATCATTTGGATAATGGCGGTCAATACCGATATCTTGCAAGCGGATCCGGCGTACTGCCGGCTTTAAAGGCAGCTGCATGGATGATGTGAACACAGGGCTCCGGACAGTGGGAGTGACCCGGTACGTAACCCCGCTTCGGGAAGGAGGGTCCCTGCCCGCTATTGCGGAGGCGGACGACGGTTTTTTATATGTGCTCAAATTTCGCGGGGCAGGGCAGGGCCCCCGGGCGCTTATTGCCGAATTAATCGGCGGTGAGGTGGCGCGGCTGTTAGGGCTGCGGATACCGGAACTTGTATTGGCGGTAGTAGATGAAGCCTTCGGGCGGACGGAAGGCGATGAAGAAATCCAGGACCTGCTCAAAGCCAGTACAGGACTTAACCTGGGGCTGCATTACCTGAGCGGCGCTTTTACATTTGATCCGAGGGTCACGCCGGTAGCCGCCGAAACAGCCTCGCTGATTGTCTGGCTCGATGCCTTTCTGATGAACGTGGACCGGACGGCCCGCAATACGAACCTGTTGGTATGGCACAAAGAATTGTGGCTGATCGATCATGGCGCTTCTCTTTATTTTCACCACGCATCTGCCGATTTTAATATCCAGAGCCGGCGGCCTTTTCCTCCAATCCGGGAACATGTGCTGCTGCGGGCTGCTGCGGCGCTGGAGGAGGCCGACCGTAAGGCACAAGAATTGCTGACGGCGGAAGGCCTGAAACAGATCACGGGGATGATCCCGGAGGAATGGCTTGAACCGGGAGAACCGCCGGAAGTACAGCGGAACCGGTATGCAGACTTTTTAATACAGCGTCTGGAAGCATCTGAAATTTTCGTTAAAGAAGCGCAACATGCCCGGGAGATACTTATTTGAATATGCGGTGCTGCGCGTTGTGCCCCGGGTAGAACGGGAGGAGTTCCTGAATATAGGGGTAGTGGTGTATGCGGCGGAACTTCGTTTCCTGGAAACGCGGTACCTCTTGAACGAAGACCGGTTACGAGCCCTGTGCCCGACACTGGACATCGCGGAACTCCAGCGGTATTGCGAAGCGTTTGCCGGCATTTGCCGGGGGGACAAGCGATCCGGGGGACTTGAAGGACTACCGGTGGCGGCCCGTTTTCGCTGGCTTACGGCGAAAAGAAGCGCCGTCCTGCAAACCTCTCCCGTGCATCCGGGTTTTTGCAGCGATCCGGAGGAGACCCTGCAGCGCTTGCTGGAAGAACTGGTACTGCAGGCAGACCCTGCGGCTCCGCCATTTACCGGAAACGATTAAATCGGGTGACTGTTCCGTTAGAAGGCACTCAGCAGGTTTACCAGCTCTATGAGCTGATTATTAATGTCAGTTTTCTTATTAGGCAGGTACTTATGGGCAATAAGGGCAAACGCTACCAGGTCGCCGGACCGCGTCCGGACGTAGCCTGCGTAGGCCCTGGTCCCTTCTATGGAACCACTTTTGGCGTATACATTTTTCCTGGTCCCGAATCGTTTGTTACGTACCGTGCCGGAAACACCGGCAACAGCCATACTGGCCTGAAAGGAGGGAAAGGTGGAAAAAGTGGTTGCTTTTGTAAGGATATCGGTGAGGTTTTTCGGGGTGAGGGAGGCGGAAGGGGATAAACCGCTGCCATCTTTGATGTAAAAGCCGTCCAGGTCGACTCCCTGGCCTTTCCAGAAGTCGCCGAGGGCCTCCACAGCGGACGGATAGTCCGGTTTTCCGGTCCTGAACTTTCCAATGGTTTTTAAAAGGGCATCGGCGTACAGGTTAACGCTCCACAGGTTGGTCTGACGGCATATATCCGGGAGCCCGGGTGATGTCGTTACATGAAGCTGTTTGCGCGGGGAAGACGGGGATACGGCATCGTATACCGCGGGGGAGCCCGTTACCGCCATTCCCTGGCTTTTCAGAAAAGCGGTAAGGGCGTGGGCCAGCTGCCGCCCGGGGTCCCGGACAGCCCCGCGGATGGAGAAGGTATGGTTTACCGGCGGAATGGTTCCGGTAATCAAATACGTGTCGGGGAGCCGGTCGGGCAGGACGACGGTCTCGTCTCCGGAACCCCTGGTCCCGGTAGTTACCTGGTTAATAAAACGGCCGTCTACAAGGGGAGGGGTTACGCTTACCAGCCGGGCGGGTTGGCCGGTAGCGCCGGTCCGGAAATACAGCCGGTAGGAGTTCTCACCCCAGTTTAACCCGCTGACGCCTGCCCCATAGTAATTGCCGATATCGCCCCAGATCCAGGATTCGGGAATGCTCTGGGAATCAAAATAGGAAGGATCTGTTACTACGCTTCCCCGGAGGTCGCGTATCCCGGCCTGCCGGAGGGCTGTCAGCCATTGCGAAAAAATAAGGCAGGAATCGGACTGGTCCGGAAACCGGGAACTGCCCAGGGTAGGATCGCCCGTCCCCCGTACGTAAAGATTGCCGTTCAGCGTGCCGTCACTGAGGGTTCCGTCATATTCAAGGAAAGTCCGATACGTAAAATCGGGCTTGAGAAGCTCCAGCGCCGCCGCCGTTGTCACCAGTTTGAGAGTCGAGGCGGAAGGGAGCGATTTATCCGGGTTCAGGCTCCATAGTATTTCGCCGGTCTGCACCGCCTGTACCACTACTCCGAGGGTGCCATGCCGCAGCATCGGACTCTCCCGGAGCAGCGTGGCTGCTTTGTCAAAGCGCTGCCATGCCAGGGTATCGATGCGCTGGCCGTTCACTGACTGCGTCAGAAGCGTAAACACGAATAACAAACCGGCCTTCGTCATAGGAATAAGGAATCGATTGCTTCTTTACGTTAAACATAAGGAATAAACTCCTACCTGGCGGCTCTTTTTTTATTTATTTGTAGCTTTGCCACACCTCTGGACCGGATAATGTGAGTAAGCCGTTGTTTTGCAGGAAATTACAGTGTAAAACGTCCAAGATAACGTCTTCCGTGCAGTCATGCGGGCCGGATTTAAAGGTAAGATAATTTATGAAGTTAACTTTTTGGGGAGCCGCCGGTCAGGTCACAGGAAGTATGTACCTCCTGGAAACAGACGATTTCCGTATACTGATTGATTGCGGGCTGGACTTTGACAGGGATGAAAAGGAAAAAAAGCTGCTGTATGACGAGCAGAAGAGTGTTTTTCCGTTTGATGCTTCCCTGGTGAATATTGTGCTCCTGACGCATGCACACATCGATCATTCCGGGAACATCCCGAATTTATACAAAGAAGGTTTCGAAGGGCGGGTCATCTGTACGGAGGCCACCTATGCGCTTTCGGCGCTGTTGCTGAAAGATGCCGCCAACCTGCATCAGCGAAGGGTCGACAGCAGCAATCAGCCCCAGGCCGTAAAAAAGCGGCGTAAAAAGCGAAAGGAGCTCCCGCGGGATATGTACCTGGAAAAGCAGGTCAATGAAGCCCTGGACAACTTTGTGACCATCGGTTTCGGCAAGGCTTACCGGATTGCCGATCATGTAAAAGTGACCTACCTGCCGGCCGGCCACTTATTGGGGGCCGCGCATATTTTCATGGAAGTATATGAAAACGGGGAACAGAAGACGATCTGTTTCTCGGGAGATATCGGGCGCAGCAACTACCCGTTGCTGGTGGATCCGGCCCCTGTGCCCCAGGCCGATTACCTGGTCTGTGAAAGTACGTACGGGAACCGGCGCCGTGAAGATACCCGCCGGCCGGAAGAGGCCCTCTGGGATGTCATCAACCGGACCTGTGTGGCCATGCCTGGAAGGCTGATCATACCGGCCTTCAGTGTGGGACGCACACAGGCGCTTTTGTATACCCTGAACCGCCTGTCTACCGAGGGGAGACTGCCGCCCATTAAGGTTTTTTCCGACAGCCCGCTGGCCTATGCTTCCACGAAAGTGTACCAGCGCTATTTCCGTCAGCTTAACCGCGAAGCCCGGGAGTTTCAGGAGGATAACGACCTGCTGTTTGATTTCGAAAACCTGATCTATCTCGAAAGCAGCGATGCCAGCCGGAGTGTTGCCAACTACAATGAACCTTGTATTATTATTTCATCTTCCGGCATGATCCAGGGAGGGCGGGTCGAATACCATGTAGCGGCGAATATCCAGAACCCTTATGCCACCATTTTGCTGATTGGTTATGCGTCGGAGGGGACCCTTGGCCGGCGTTTGCTGGAGGGGCAGGATGTCATCACCATCAAGGGAGAGCCGGTAAAAGTGTTAGCGAATATTGAAAAAATTGACGTATTTAGCGGTCACGGAGACCTGGATGATTTGCAGGAATTTGTCAGGCAGCAGGATCCGGAAAAGCTGAAAAAGGTGTTTCTCGTGCATGGCGAAGCACAAAGTATGGAGGATTTTAAGACCTCTCTCGGTACCTGCGGATACCATCAGGTAATCATACCGGTGCGTGGCGGAACGTACGAATTGTAGGTCCGGATAAACCATTTCAAACAGAATTTAACAGAGCTTCATGCGAACGTATCTTGATTTTGAAAAACCTATTGCGGAGTTGGAAAATAAGCTGGCGGAAATGAAAAAGCTGGCATCGGAGAACAATGTCGATGTCACAGAAGCTTCGCGTTCCCTGGAAGGCAGTATTGTAAAGCTCCGGGAGGAAATATTCGGAAACCTTACGCGCTGGCAGCGGGTGCAGCTTTCGCGGCATCCTGACCGTCCGTATACCTTGGATTACATTGAGCAGATTTGCGACGAATTCATCGAACTGCACGGCGACCGCCAGGTGCGGGATGATCCGGCCATTGTGGGTGGTTTTGCCAGGATTGGCGGCGAAACGGTAATGCTGATCGGTCAGCAGAAGGGCCGGAATACGAAACAACGCCAGTACCGTAATTTCGGGATGCCGAACCCGGAAGGTTACCGGAAGGCGCTGCGCCTGATGCAGCTCGCAGAGAAATTCAACAAGCCTATTGTTACCCTCATTGACACTCCGGGGGCTTTCCCGGGGCTGGAGGCGGAAGAACGGGGCCAGGGCGAAGCCATAGCCCGGAATTTACGGGAAATGTTTCTGCTGAACGTACCCGTGATTTGCATCGTCATCGGGGAAGGGGCGTCCGGCGGGGCGCTGGGGATTGCTATCGGCGACAAGGTGCTGATGCTGGAGAATACCTGGTATTCGGTGATCTCCCCGGAATCGTGTTCTTCTATTCTGTGGAGGAGTTGGGATTATAAAGAACAGGCGGCAGAAGCGCTGCAGCTGACGGCGAAAGACATGCTGACCAACAAGTTGATCGACGGGATCGTCCCCGAGCCGGAAGGCGGCGCGCACCTGGATCCGGCCGGAATGGCGGAGGTGTTAAAGGCAGTCATTCTGGAACATATAAAAGCACTTTCTAAAATCAGTCCTGACAAACGGATCAAAAAACGGATTGATAAATTCTGTGAAATGGGGGTGGTAATGGAAGGATAAAGGGTATGGCGTACCAAACCATTTCCATTGTCAACCACTCCAACGCAGATCCTGAAGCGCGGATCCTGGTGATTTATACCGGCGGGACTTTCGGAATGGTATACGAATCGAAAGGAAAGCAACTGGTTCCTTTCGATTTCAAGTACGCCATCGACCGCCTGCCCGAGCTTTCCCGGCTGGATTGTGAAATCACGTTCCTGTCGCTGCATGAACCTATCGATTCTTCTGACATCACGCCCGCCATCTGGGTCGAGCTGGGACAGATTATTGCGTCGCGCTATAACGCCTACGACAGCTTTGTCATTCTCCACGGCACGGACACGATGGCCTATACGGCGTCGGCGCTGAGTTTCTTACTGGAGAACCTGAACAAACCCGTTTTGCTGACAGGGGCGCAGCTTCCAATAGGGGTGGCGCGGTCGGATGCGCGGGAAAATTTGCTGACAGCCCTGGAAATTGCCTCCGCCAGGCATCCGGACGGAACACCGGTGGTTTCGGAAGTTTGTATTTTCTTTAATTCCCTGCTTCTGAGGGGCAATCGTGCGGCAAAAAGAGAAACCTCCCAATTCAATGCTTTTTATTCGGGGAATTATCCGGTGCTGGCCAATGCCGGCGTCCGTATCGAATACAATAAGCCCTATCTGAAACCCTGTGAACCAACTGCAATATTGGAGGTCCACAGCCGGCTGGACACCCGTGTCGCTTTTCTGAAATTGTTTCCGGGGATCAGCGAAACCGTTATTCAATCGGTTCTGCAGGTACCTGGTTTGAAAGGAATCGTACTGGAAACATTCGGCGCAGGGAATGCGCCCCGGTACCAAATGTTGCTCGAACAATTGGAAGCAGCCATAGCCCGGGGGATTTTCATCCTGAATGTTACCCAATGTGAAGGGGGCAGGGTGGTACAGGGGCAGTACGGAGCGAGTGTGCGGCTGGCCGGCATAGGAGTCATCAGCGGCGCCGACATCACTTCTGAAGCCGCCATTACCAAACTGATGTTTGTGCTGGGGCAGGAGGGGAGTGCAGCAAAGATCCGGTATCAGCTGGGCAATTCCCTTCGCGGTGAAATGAGTGGGCAGTGAAAATATTATCACCGGTTACATTGCACAAAAACCATTTAAACGCTACCTTTGCACCCACTTTAAACAGAGAGGTGTCCGAGTGGTTGAAGGAGCACGCCTGGAAAGCGTGTATACGGGTAACCGTATCGAGAGTTCGAATCTCTTCCTCTCTGCGGAATACACTAACAAAAAGTAACAAAAGCCTGCAAATCAGCGATTTGCAGGCTTTTGTTCTTCAGAAGGAATGTTAAATTGTTCATTAAATCCCACAATTCTGGTGCGCTATTCGGTGAGCAGTTTAGAAGAAAAAAGTGCTCACCAGAATTGATGTAACTTGTTGTTACTAAACATGTTCACCCCGAAAATGTCTTGATAGTAAAAGGCTGCCATCTTACTTTTATTTACTTAAAATTTGATTGCTATGTTAACAAAAAGCCTCACGTTGCTCTTTTACCTGAAAAAACGCAGCGACTACGTTAAAGGGGAATTGCCTGTATACATCCACTTTTGCTGCCTTATCCACCACCTTGTTAATTGACTCCAGAAAATTACTAAAAGAGCGTCGACGAAAACAATACCCTCTAAATCGTTGCATACACAACGATCCCCGCCCATGTCAATCTGGAGGCAGCAAAAAGAGGATGCAAAAACTGTCCTGTTGCCCCATAAGCCCCCGGTTCTAAGTTAGCTGGTTTTCCAGGCAAGTTTGATCGATACACCCGCGTAGTTACTTCTCAATATTCAAAGAATACACCCCAAATAGATTGTTCGTAAACCAAACAAATTGTATATTTGAATTATCAAACAACATAAAAGACATGATCCAACCTTTAATTTTTGAGCTTAGGATGCGGATCGCCGCCTTGCGCTAATTTCTCCGGAACCGCTCCGAACAGATGTCTGAGGATGAGGCAAATGACGTCCTGGGCGAGATCTGGAAGCTAACTAAGATCCTCGAAAAACTGGAAAAGAAATAAAAACCGGGAGGGGCAACCCTCCCATACACCTAATTGAAATGGAAGATTACAAAGTTGAAATGAAAAGATTGCTGGCCGAAGCCCAGGCCACCCGTAAAGAAGCAACCGCTTACCTACTATCCAAAGGGGAGGTGGTAGACCTCGGGGAATGGGTGACTATTAAGAATTACTGCAGGATGTTCGGTATTGAAAATTCTGAGACCGTTACAAACTGGATACGGCGCGGCATAATTCCACCGGAAAACGTCCAGGTAGTGGAGGAGTTGAATAATCTTCGCCTGGTGAAGGCGGTACCCTATCATGTCAAGACTGCGAAAGCGGTTTGATATGTTGTTTGATTAGTGCTTACACCCGCAGGCGCAATCCGCTGCGGGTGTTTCTTTACACAGATTACACCTAGTGTCTAATTGATAAAGTTATCTATATTATTTTTCAATTGACTTCCTATGACCTCTCTCTTTTTCCATACAAAGCGAGTCGGGTTTTGGTTTGCAGCTTTCACATAAGCGTGAATGTGTTCAGATAGCTTCTGTGTACTGTTAAAACTGGCTCCATTTAGTGATTTTCTTGTAAATACCCCAAACCACACCTCCACTAGATTGAGCCAGCTGGCCGATGTTGGTGTGAAGTGAAATGTTACGTTTTTGTTGTTCTCTAGCCACTGTTCGTTCTTTTTGTGGGTACAGTAATTGTCAAGTATCACGTGCAATTCTTTTTCGGGGCCATATTCAAGAACAAGCTCATCCATATAGGCCAGAAAATCTTCCCGCGTTTTAGTTTGCGTCGTCTTGGCGTTGACTATGCCGGTGGCTACTTCCAAGGCGGCGAAAAGATTTACCGTTCCGTTTCGCTTATAGGTGCTTTTCAAGCCTCTTACTAACTTACCATTCCCGGTTTGAACGTATCCGGTCTTTCTTTCCAAAGCCTGAATGCTTGGCTTTTCATCTACACAGACAACAATAGCGTTCATCGGAGGGCTCAAATACAACCCGATAACATCTGCAGATTTTGCAGCAAAATCCTTATCGGTACTAATACACCATGTGCGCTGTCTGTCCAAATGGATCCCCTCCTTTCTTAAGAGCTTCCAAATTGCGTCCACACTGCCGTTGAGCTCTTTGGCCAAAAGCGGAGCGTCCCATCGGGCATAACCCTCCGGGGGAGATTCACTTATCTTTTTCAACAACGAATCCCGAAAAGCTGCCCCGTAAACCACTGAGCGGCCACTCCTAGGGCTGTCTTCCAGGCCAACAAGACCTCGCTCCTGATAAGACTTCCGCCAAAAGATCACCTTGTTGGGATAGGTGCGTAAATCTTTGGCTATGTCCGATGGTGCCCGGCCTTTGCTACTTTCAATTACAATATAGGCTCGCTCATGCTCCTTTCGAGAAACATTTCTACTACGAATCCTTCTCTCCAGCTCTGATTTATCCTCGCCGGAAATCTTATATGGCGCAACTTTTCTTGACATGCCATAAAGATAAACACTATTTGTAATTATTAATGTATATTATTTACGCAATTAGACACTAGAACGGTCGCAGGTTTATATACTGTCAAATTTCGCCATCTCACGGTTTCCTTCATAGTACATCGAAAAGGATTTGAAAGCCTTATTTTTTAAAAGGTAAAAATGGTGTGTATCCATATAGTAGAGGTGCATATTGTCAAACAATTTTACTGACATCAATCATGTAAATCTGGCGCCCCAGCCCTTCATGGGTAGCGTCAAAAAATATCATTTTACCATCCCGACTCTGTCTGGGATGGAGGTCGCAGCGCCATTCGCCCGAATAGCTGGCCGGTGAATGAAATCGCCCTAATGCTATCCGTTTGTTGTTCTTCACATCGAAAAGATACAGCTCTTGCAGGCGTTCTTTCCCCAGCGGGTAGGTATCATTCAAAATTATATTGTTTTCATGATCAGCTAAATAGGTGATATGCCCGTTATGGGTCATCAGGCCTTGGCCAACGGGAAGAGCTTCGTCCATTTTATCTTTAAGTAAATAAAAGCCATCCGGTTTCCCCAAAGGGCGGGTCCAGACACAAATGTGCTCATTATCGGCCCAAATGAAATGAGATGCGTTACCCGATGGATCAATTACAAATGGATCACTCCCATCTTTATTTGCGGTTATCAATCGGGTAGTAAACGCCCTGCTGGAAGTGGGTGTCCCAAATTCTTTTCGCCACCTATTTAAAAACACAAAGCGATTACTGTCGGGGCTTATTAAAATTTGATTATACCAATGCCAATAGTTGGATACGTCCTCTCCCAGGTGGGACACATTCGCAAATTGGGAGTAAGGAATCGTCAACTTACTTTCTCCAGTTTGGAGATCAATGCTATAAATACCTGTTTCCTCCGGTGCTTTCAGATGAACGAAACGATCTGGAACTCCTTTATATCCATACCCGGGCCGCATGTTTTGCAAACGGCCAAAATCCAAACCCAAAGCCCAACGTGCATCTGGGCTGATGGTAAAAATTGGTTTAGGTAAAATCCTTTTTTTTCCGGTTTCTATGTCTAAAATTATAGATATAAACCTGCCCTCGTGTAGGTCGTTCCATATAACCTCGTTGGTCGACCCTGGCAACCATTGTAACATACAGCCTTGTTGCCAGCACCATGTATGGCTTTCACCCAAAGCTATCCAGCGATCCCCGTCTTGCAGGTCTATCATTCCGATTCCTATAGTATCATTCTCCGCAGGAGTTCTTCCTTCGAAATTAACCTGCATCGCTAACAAGTATCTTCCAGTTGGGTCAATCTGCAACTTGTCGTAATATCCAAACCAATGAAATTTCGGGCCGTTTGTAAGTCTTCGAACCGGCGGAAACTGCTCTGAAGTGAGTTGACCCGAAAGCATATGTTGGAACCCTAATCCAAAGATTCCGGTGTTTTTAATAAAATGTCTTCTATTCATAATGTTGGTTGAAATAGTGTATTAGGAACTACGTTACAAGGCCATCACGATCATGCGAACTTCTGCGCCTGCTTTGACTTCTATTTGGATGCCTTTCAGAAGTTCGTCTCCCGTGACGTCAAACCTGAGGCGCCCGTTTTCATCTAAAACGCGGTATTTTTTCTTCGCATCCACAGTAAACCATTCCGGAAACTGGTTGATCCTAGGCCAGTCGATAGGCATTTTCATCACTTGCGAATGTCTGGCTTTATCGAAATAGATTTTGCCTGACCAGTTGGCTGAAGCAGAACCCAACGAAAGAAACAGAGAATCTCCCTTCATCTCCCCACCCAGCGTCACGCCGTGGTTCAGCGGTTGTACGTAGGTGCCTTTGGACTTCCACAGATTGTGCATGATGGTGGTCCTGGCGAAGTTGCCGTCGCCGTGCCAGCCTTCAATAACCCCGGAACCGGGCCGTTTCCAGTCGTTCCGTACATGCGCCTCCAATGGATGATTTAGTACTGCGCTATCTTGCAGGGCCCACATTACCCCGATCTGGCTGTCGATCCAGCCAGCAACGTCTTCGTCAGGGATGCGGTTATAAAGATTCAGAGCGCTTTCTATTGCATCTGCATACCCATCCTGACTCCCGTTTTCCCAATCGTAGTTCCGGTATTTGTTCAGATTTTTAAACACCTTACTGATTGCATCCCTATACCGCTGCGTACCGTCGACCATAAATACGGTGTAGTAGCCATTCAGGTTATAGCCCCAGCTGTCAGAGAGTCCTTTGTCCAGCACCTGGCCTGTTATTGGATTGATGGAATTATAAAAAAGCCCGTCCTCATTCGTTCCGTATGCCAGTACGCGATCCAGCAACTTGTAGAGGGCAGCGCGGTAACCTTCCTTTTTCTGCTTGTCCGCGAAATGCAGGGTAGCGTAAAGTTCGCAAAGACCGGAAATGAGTTCGCAGCCATGATCTCTAAGACGGAGATTGTTCAAAGATCTCAGCGGATAGCCCTCACCAAGCAGGAAATAATCACCTATTTTTACGGCCCAATCCAGGAATTTCTTCTCGCCGGTCATCCAGTACACGCGGGAAAGTACCTGCAGCAGCTCTCCGTTCACCTCTGTATTGACCGTCTCGGAGAAGTTAAGTTCGTTGGCAACATCTATCTGATCATCGAGGTCCCTCAGCATCTCCATCATCCGCTCCGACCACGGGCTATTTCCAAGCCATTCTGTAAGCGGCATGAGCCCGTCTTTACAATATTCCGAGGTACCAAAAACGATTCTCCCCATATCCACCTCTTCGTGAACAAATCCTTTTTTGGAAAATGAGTAATCGTCCGGTAGCGATTTCACCCGCGACGTGAGCCTGCGTTCATTCCTGAGCATTTCCTTCATCAGACCGTTGAACCGAGGCTGATTGGTAAAAAAGCTTGTGAGCACCATGAAGGGATAGTTGTCAGCTGCGCAGTCTTTGGCGTTCCAAAGATCCACGTCTTTGTGGAGGTTTCTTGGAATCAGCTTACTTGCCGGATCTGCGTACTTTAGCCAGTCGTCCACGAAGTGCTCACATCTGCGAAAGCCTTCGGCAGCACGCGCTCCGTTGGCGGAAGCTTTTTTGAAATCGAGCGGCTGAGCGTTTGCCGCAGAGAATAACGCTGCTCCAAGCATCACCAGCGTGGTGTGCCGCAAAAAAGAAAACATATTTAAAAACATAGGCGCAAGGGATCTAACCGGTTACTTAACTTTTCTGCATCTTGATTTTGTACGTCATGTATTATACGCTTGTGTTGTGCCGGATTCCCGTGAGGATAACAACAAACGTCAGAACCAATTTTGTGAGTTTGTTTTTAACCTCCGGACAATAGAATTGAATGCCGGATGAGGATACCCTTTTATTAATAATCCGGATTTTGCTGCAGCAACGGATTCAGCCCGATCTGTACATTGGGGATTGGATAAAGGACATAGCCGTTTTTTAGTTTTGTTGCCCCCTGTTCAGCCGCAGCTTGGAGCAGAAGACCATGACGATTCAGGTCATTACGGCGTTCTCCCTCACCAACAAACTCCCTTGCACGCTCCAAAAGCAAGACATCCCGGAATTGTGACTGGGTCAATCCCGAAGTGATATCCGGATACACGGCCTCCGGTTGCTGAAAAGCTGTACCCGCCGCTCTCGCTCTCCGGCGTACTTTATTCAGTGCATCCAGTGCTTCGGCATTAGGTCCGTTCTGCTCATTGATCGCTTCAGCATAGGTAAGCAGTATGTCAGAGTACCTGAGTATGGTTGTATTGACCCCGCTTCTGAGCAGTTTGGTAGTTAAGTCAGGATGGAAAAATTTTATTACATAAGGCCGAATCAGGCTGACCGTATCATTGACCATCGCATACGAACCGACTGGGAAATAGTAAGGCATTACTGTACGGACAGAGTGCCATAACCGATGTGTTTTTGGTTCTTTTCGAAACAAAGCCGTGTCGCCTTCGGCCCTCATATCTCCGTCAATAGCGAACTCAACCTGTTTGTTATTGACAAGCACTTTTGGTAGCGCCATCCAGTGGTATACATTGTCGCCCAGTCCGGGCACATTATTGCTGCTGCCGTTTTGAACGGAGAATATCTGTTCAACCCCATTCTTGTTTTCCGGTTCCCATATCAGGCTATAATCATTGAGCAGGCCATATACCCCCATATCCATCACTTCTTTGGCTTTTGCAGCAGCATCACCCCACTGTTTGTTTTGAAGGTATACTTTTGCCAAAAGCGCTTTTGCAGCTCCGGAAGTAGCATAACCTGCACTATGATTTGACGCGTTGAAAGCACCTAACAGTGTCTCGGCATCTTTCAGGTC
Source organism: Telluribacter humicola (assembly GCA_040394475.1). GTDB lineage: Bacteria > Bacteroidota > Bacteroidia > Cytophagales > Spirosomataceae > JBEBSD01. Next base: position 44,987 of record JBEBSD010000003.1, read on the forward strand.
TGCGATAATTTGAGCGTAGACTTCGGCTGCTGAGCTCCTGGGAAGCGAGACCGAGTTCACATCCACTGTCGCTTTTACATGTAAGGGCACACCTCCAAAAGCCCTCACAAGATGAAAATAATAAAGTGCTCTAAGGAATTTTGCCTGGCCCTGAATGCTGTTTTTGGTTGCATCCGGAATGGAGGGATTCATCCTGTCCAGCAGCGAATTGGCCCGGTTTATACCTTTGTAACATGCAATCCAGAAGTTTTCAAAATGCGGAGTGCTGACTGTCCATGCAAAAAGGTCAAATTCATTCCGGATCAGGCCGGCATGAAGGACTTCTCCCGGCAGGTCGCCCATGATGACCTGATAGGCATCTTTGTAAATATAGTCCCACAGAACCGAATAGACTCCCGACAGCGCAAGGGTGGCTTCCTGAGCATTGTTGTAAAAATCGTCCTGGTTCTGATAGCTGTACACTTTTTCGTCCAGTGAATCGGTACAAGATCCTGCTCCTGTCAGCAATAAGAAACAGATCGATATCCGTATAAAATTTTTCATGATTCTCTATCTTTTGAGATTGGAATTACTATTAAAAAGAGGCGTTTAACCCCAGGCGGAACATCTTTGAGGCTGGATAAGAATACCTGTCCATCCCCTTTATGACGTTGCTCGTACCATAGGAATTGACATCGGGATCAAATCCGGGATACTTTGTAAACACAAATGCATTGTCGGCAGAAAGCGACACCTTTAGCGATTGGATAGCGGCTGTCTTAACAGGAATTGCATAGGATAACGTGACATTGCTTATTCTAAGGTAAGATGCATCGTAGGTATTGTCAGTACTCAGAGCACTGGGATATACCTGATTTACTGCTAGCGTTGCATTTGGCCTGTCCGGGTTTTCAGGAGTCCAGCGATTGTTTCGGTCTGATGCCAGGGGAGCTACACCGCCTGCAAATCTTTTCTTGGTCAGCCAGATAACCTGATGCCCGAACTCTCCAAACATAAAGACGCTGAGCGACCACCGCTTATAGTCAAGGTTGTTGGTAATCCCTATGGTGAAGTCAGGATTGGGATCGCCTATGTAAGTATCGTCGAGGGCATTGTACGTTCCGCTGTTGTCGGTGTCTTTGAATCTCATGGAGCCGGGGGCAGCCGATAACATCGTTCCTACTTCCGTGATTTCCGCTTTCGATTTCCATACGCCCTCAGCGATCGAACCAAAAAATGCCCCAACAGGTTTTCCCGGAGCCAAACGAACTACATTTGTTCCGTTGTTCTGATGAAGGTTACCACCCACCCATCCGGTAAACAGGTAAGGCGCCCCTCCGAGATCAAGTACTTTGTTGCGGTTTAAGGAAAAGTTAAGATTGGTGCCCCAGTTGAAGGCTCCGGTAAAATTGACCGTTTTTAGCCCCAACTCGAGTCCCTTATTTTCCATAGAACCCATGTTTCGCAAAATAGAGCTGAAACCACTTTCTGTTGGCAGTGGTACCGCCATGAGAAGATCCGTCGTTTTTTTGTGATAAGCGTCAAAACTGAATGTAAAACGGTTGTTCCACAGTCCCACGTCAAGACCTACGTCCAAATCGGTTGCTTTTTCCCAGGTCAGGTCCGGGTTGGGTATGTTGCTGGGATACGCGACAGTAACTAGTTGCCCGTTGAAAACATAGCCATCGGTGGTGGACCTGCCCGTGCCGATTGTGCCTATTGAATTGTAAAGTCCTATACGCTCATTTCCGGTATTCCCGTATCCTAAACGAAGTTTCAGGTCGCTAAGATTCTTCATATTCTTAAAAGCATTCTCTTCTGAAAGTCTCCAGGCAAAGGCCGCAGAAGGGAAAATGCCATATTTGTTATTTTTCCCGAATTTGGATGAACCGTCAATCCTGCCCGACAACGTCAGCAGATACTTATCAGAAAAATTATAGTTTACCCTTCCCAGATAAGACAGTAATTTCCACTGGCTTCGCCCCGATCCCTGAGCCTGAGGATTTGTGGCTACTCCCAGATTGTTATAGGAGTAAAAATCGGCAGCAAAACCGTATGCCTCGCCTTTCAGAAATTCAGAATTTTCTACCTGGTTGGTAAACCCGACAACAGCATTCAGCTTATGTTTTTCGCCCAGAGCCCGATTGTATTCGATGGTGTTTTCATTGAGCACATTGACAGTACGGTCACTGTATTGCAAGGCGTGCCCGCTTGTAGCACTGGCAGATCTTGAAGCGATCGGATAGTAGGATTTAAACTTCCAGTCTCTATAATCAACACCTAAACGTGTATTGAGACTTAATCCATCCAGAATTTCGTAGCTGGCAAATACACTGCCCAGCAATCTTATCGTGTTCGCGTTTACATCATACTTCTCGGCCATGAACAGCGGATTTTCATCACCGGTACCACCCTTATATTGATTAAAGAAAGTAGGTTCTCCCATGGCATCCCTTGCCGGGATGTGAATGGGTGCCATAAGGAAGGACTGAATCATACTGGGCCAGTTGCCACTGGCCTTTGTATCATTTCTAACCATTTGCTCCTGGCTGTTGGTTAAATTCATGGATGTTCCGATTTTAAATCTTTTTGACACATCTGCATCAAGGTTTATGTTGGCTGAATATTTCTTGAATCCTGTACCCAATATAATCCCCTGCTGATCATCATAATTTCCTGAAATCAGATACCTGACGTCGGGCGTCCCCCCTGATATGGATGCCCTGTATCGTTGATTTAATGCATTGCGAAACAATTCCTTAGTCCAGTCGGTACCCTCTCCGATGTCAGTTATTTCCGCTTCAGAGAACAAAGCCTCCTGGTTGCCCAGCAGCGCCCTTTCGTTTAATAGCCTGGCATATTCACTGCCATTGAGGTATTCGTGCTTTTTAGAAAGTTGTCGTATACCTATAGAAGTTTCAAATTCTACTTTGGGTTTACCTGTACGGCCTCTTTTGGTCGTGATAATTACAACGCCGTTAGTGCCTCTTGAGCCGTAGATGGCCGTTGCGGAGGCATCCTTAAGTATTTCAATAGACGCAATATTGGCGGCATCAATAGATGCCAGAGGGTTCCATTCGGCGTCCCCGCCTTCCACCGCATTATTGGGCCGCCTGAAGTCGCTTGACACGGGAAATCCATCAATCACATACAAAGGCTGACCATTAGCAGTTAACGAAGAAGTACCGCGTATGTTGACCGAAATGGCACCTCCCGGCGCATGCGAAGAGGTCCTCACGTTTACGCCGGCCGCCCGGCCCTGCAACGCTTGTTCGGGCGTATTAAGAATCAGATTGTCCAGTTCCTTTGAAGCAATGGAGGCAATCGAACCTGTAAGATCTTTCCGCTGTACGGCCCCGTAACCCACTACAACAAGCTCGTCCAGTGCTCTGTTGTCTGGGACGAGGGAAACATCAAGCTGATTTCCGTTTCCGGGTGATACTTCCTGAGGCAGAAACCCGACAAAGGAAAATACGAGCACAACTGGTTCATCGGGAAGTTGTAGGGTGTATGTACCGTCCGTGTTGGTGATTGTACCCCTTGTGCTACCTTTCATTGTAATAGTTACCCCTGGCAGCGGTTCTTTACGCTCGTCTGTAACCCGGCCTCTGATCGTTTTTTCCAGGGGCACAGGATCCGTTTCTTCTCCCTGTTCCTCCAAAACGGCCGATGGGCTCACCATCGTTAGCACAATCCTTTCCTTTACTATTTTATAAGAAACCCGGTCAGGTACAAACATAGCATCGAGTACCTCGGACACCGTTTTATTGTTCAGCGACAGCGAGACTTTCCGATATACCGGCAGTGACCTTGAACTGTATACGAACTTAACTTTTGCTTTGGACTCCAGCTCTGACAGAACCGACTTGATGTCTTTCCCGTCCACATTGACGTCCACTTTCTGCATCAACAATTCCTGTGCCTTCACGACGTGACCGTACGTATAAGAAACTGCTAAGAATGCCAGAAGGATTTGGATAAATGATACCTTCATAATAGTACCCAACGGTGCTATGAATTGTCTTCTTTTTTTCATTATTTTGTTTTGTTGGATCGTGATAGATTTGACAAAATGCCCCCGGATTCATTTTACTTAAATGAACGACATCGTTAGCACATGTTTTGGGGGCTCCAATAGGACCGGAGATGCTCGAACATCTCCGGTTTTTAGTATAGAATTAGATCACATCATAGGTTACAGGTTTTCGTGAATGGATTTAAAAGGTGCACACTCTCCGCCGGTAAGGAAAATCTTAGTCCCCTTCACTTCTGATTTGGTATTCAGCAGGGCATTGATGATCTCCAGTTTTGCAAAAAGTGATTCATAGGGTAAATCCGCCGTTATCGGACAATTGGTAATTGAATTATTCAAGATTTCGATTTCAACGCCATAGGCTTTTTCCAACTTACTTACGACCGTTTCCAGGGGCGTTTCTTCAAAAGTAAACGCATCAGGTTTCGAAAATTCATCGACACCTGACAGTAATACAGGTTTCTCTACCAGCCCGGTGACATATTTTTCTGCATCATTGGTAAGAGTCACCTTTTTATTGGGTGTCAGTACCACGCCCCTGTTGCTCACCTCAAAGCTGGCTTTACTGCCCTGTGCTTTTTCGACAATCACTTTCCCGGTCATTACCGCCACTACCACATTGCCTGCCCTGTCCTTGTTTATGGTAAAGCTCGTACCAACCACTTTGGTAACAATGTCCTCGGTATAGACCAAAAAGGGCCTTCCGGGATCCTTCGCTATATCAAAAAAACCATTTCCGATCAGATACACTGCACGTTTTCCGGATTCGAATATTTTGGGGTAATAAAATACCGATCCGGGTCCAAGGGTTATACGGCTTCCGTCCGAAAGGCTAATAACCTCACTTTCGTCCAGATTATTTTCTACCCTGGTCAAAGCAGATAGTTCATCGCTCGTAAGGACCCCTAATGGAAAGGCGCCGGTTTTAAGGTAATCAGAAGCGTAGTATAAAGAACCAAGAACCAGAAGCACAGAGGCTGCTGATACCAGTTTCATACGGAAGTTTCCCCACCACGACCTTCGTTCAGGAATTCCTGGCATATCTGATGCAGTCTGCCGGTTTCTGACAGCCTGGACCTTGTTCCATATCCTTTCTTCCAGCTGCTGACGGGCCAGGTTATCGGGTTCGTTGGTTTCACGATCTATTGAATTATACCACATCTCCATCAGTTCTTCTTCCTCTTTTGGTGAAGAGCCGTCCATGTAACGTCTTAAGATACTTATAAACCTTCTCTTGCGATTGTTCATGCAGTGCTAAGTTATGCGTCATCGATACACGCTATATAACAAGTACCGTCAAGGCGGCAAACGGCGCAAATAGTTTTAAAGTATATTGAAAAGTTTATATAATCTTCCCTCAGCTGGCTAAATATTCGGGATTAAATCCTATAATGAATTCAATGAGAACAGCTGGTAGCCGCCATGCGATAGTATTTTTTCGGGTAAACGGGTTAAACGAGAAAGGCTTGGGGGAGGGATAAAATGCGGTTAACAGGGCGCTAGGAAAAAGTATAAAAAAGGAGAAGTCCCGCCAACATAAAGTCCCTGAGATAAACCCTCATCGTCCGAAGCGACTGCGTTATGTGGTATTCGATCGTACGCTCGGGAATACCGAGCTGGGTAGATATTTCTTTGGAAGACAATCCTTCCAGCCTGTTGAGACGAAATATTTCCTGTGTTTTGGGGGGCAGCATGGCAATCCCCGCCGAAATGGCTTGGCGAAGATCTGTCAGTGCCAGCACCTCTTCGGTGTGAGAGTCATTTGTATCGGCGATCTGAATCGTGTTATAGTGATACTCCTGCCTTGTCATGCGCGACCTTATGTAGTTCAATACTTTGTATTTGACGGCGCCATAAAGAAATTTATTCAAGTGCTCTATTCGCTCCTGAGTGCGCCGTTCCCATAGATCCACGAAGATGTCCTGCACGATTTCCTCCGCATCTTCATCTGTCTGCACCTTTCGCTTCGCCACTACATACAATCGGTACCAATACCTGCGATAAATCTCCTGATAAGCATTTTCGTCGCTCTGAGCCAGGAGGTTTATTAATTCGATATCTGTGACCAATGTACTATGCATAAATTAAGCCAATGCGTCTTGCTCCTATTTTTGAATACTTGAATAAGTAACAATTTAGCATAATTTATCCACAAATATTTCTATATATTTACCATTGGTTCTTCTTTTTGGTGAAGACCCGCCGGTGTGCCGTCTTACGATACTTATTAATCTTCTCTTGCGATTGTTCATACAGTGCCAAATTATGCGTCGTCGATACACGCTACATAACATGTACCGCCAAGGGGGCAAGTGCCGCAAATAGTTTTAAATTATAGTAGAAAGTTTATATAATATTCGCTCATCAGGCTAAATATTCGAGTTTAAATCCTATATAAATTCAATGAGAACAGCTGGTGCCCGTCAACGTGCAGTATTGGACGCTACAGAGATACCTTTAACCGGATACTGATGGCCCTTCAGAGACGTATCGGCTCGATCGACATTTTCAGATCGCTTACCATGTTCCTGATGATCTTCGTCAATGATCTCTGGACATTGACGGATGTCCCGGTATGGCTCGGCCACACTGCCGCCAATGACGACGCCATGGGCCTGGCCGACACGGTGTTTCCGGCGTTCCTTTTTATTGTCGGGCTTTCCATCCCCTATGCCGTCAGTAACCGGATATTCCGCGGCGACACCCGCCGGCAAACGGTGCTGCACATCGCAGCGCGCGCCGCAGCGTTGCTCCTGATGGGGTTTTTCATCGTGAATCTTGAAAATAGCACTCCCGGCGGGATGCTCATCGATCGGGGGGTATGGCAAGTGCTGATGGTCCTGGCATTTTTCCTGATCTGGAACGCTTACCCTTCCGGCACCCACCGCACGAAACAGTATCGTATCTTACGGATTACGGGTGGTCTGATCCTGGTAGCGCTTGCTGCTGTCTACAAAGGAGGGCCCGGTGATAACCCTGCCTGGATGCGTACCCAATGGTGGGGCATCCTGGGGTTGATCGGGTGGTCTTACCTCGTCTGCGCGCTGCTTTATACCTGGCTTCGCGACAGGCCGGCGCCCGTGATTATGGCCTGGCTGTTCTTCGTTGGCTTCAATATCGCCTCGTTTTCGGGATATTTTAATTTTCTTGACGGGGTACGACCGTATATATGGCTGGCGGGCGACGGCGCCATGCCCGCGTTCACCATGGCCGGCGTGGGCGCTTCGGTGTTGTCAAGGAGTAATTTTTTCCGAAACAGGAAGGGCGGCTTTTATGTACTTGCCCTCCTGGGAATCGGTCTGTTGTGCCTCTTGTCGGGGTTTGCGCTCAGGCCTTACTGGGGGATCTCAAAGATTCATGCAACGCCTGCCTGGGTGGGAATCTGCACAGGGATCAGCTTTCTGTGTTATGCTTTCCTTTTCTGGCTGACCGACCTGAAGGGGTTCAGGCAATGGTGTGAGTGGCTCAACCCGGCCGGTATCGCCACCCTCACCTGTTACCTTCTTCCCTACTTATGGTATCCCGCGGCTTCAGCGACAGGCATTCGTCTCCCCGAGTCACTGCTGACAGGCGCAGCGGGGATTCTCAAATCCTTGCTTTTTGCCTGGCTGATCGTGTGGCTTACAGGTTGGCTTGTAAAAGCCGGCATCCGCCTCAGAATATAAGCCGCTCCGCTCTTTCCCTTCTCCAGGCTAATCCCATCCGCCGCCGAGCGCGCGATAGGTGCTCACGATAGCGGTTAATTGCTCCATCTTTGTATCGATCAGCTCGAATCTGGACTCGATGACATCTCGTTGGGTGAGAAGCACCTCTGTATAGTCAGCTCTTGCGGAGGCAAAAAGACGGTTTGAAATCGCTACCGATTCATTGAGTGCATTCACCTCCTGAGATTTCAGCTCATAGCTCTTTCCCAGGTTATCAATCCTGGACACCAGGTTCGCCACCTCGGTACAGGCCTTCAGCACCGTCTGCTCATATTTGTAAATCACCTGTGTCTGCTGGGCGTTTGCATTCAGATAGTTTGCCTTTATTGCATTTTTATTGACTATTGGTCCAACCAGGTCGCCCAGGAGGGTAGAAAAAAGCGACAGCGGCATCTTTGCCAGGTAAGCCGGATTGAACGCCTGGCTACCTAAGCTGGCTGATACGGCGAGCGCAGGGTAAAAATTTGCCCGGGCGACTTCTATGTCCAGCTTGGCCGCCTCCAGCAGCTGCTCTGCCTCACGGATATCGGGTCTCCGGCTCAGCAGCGTCGCCGGTTTCCCTATGAAGATAGTTTCCGGAGTCATCGACAGGAACCCGTCCCGATTGCGCTCCACCGGCTGCGGGAACCGCCCAACCAGAAAGTTAATCCGGTTTTCTGCTTCTATGATGCGCTGTTGAATCTCGTATTGCAGACTTTGCGTGTTCAGCACCTGCGCCTCAAATCGTTTCACTGCCAACTCCGTCACCTTGGTCGCTTCTTTCTGAAGCCTTACCATTTTCAGCGCATTTTTTTGTATTTCAACGTTTTGTCCGACAATCTGTAACTGGGCGTCCAGCGCAAGCAACTCGTAATAAGAAGTGGCGATCTCCGCAATCAGATTGGTGACCATGAAATTCCGCCCCTCAACAGACGCGAGATACCTGTTTACTGCCGCTTTCCTGGCATTTCTGAGCTTGTGCCAGATATCGACTTCCCAGGTGGCGTGTGCCCCCAGCCAGAAATCTCCGAGCGGCTCAGGCATTTCTTTACCCGGCTTTATTTCTGTTGTCGCCTCGCTTGCACCGACCTGGGTATAACGGGCGGCTTTCTCAAAGCCCGATCCGCCTCCAAGGTTTACGAACGGGAGGTATTCCCCTTTCCGGATGCGGATTTCATTTTGCGAGATCTCGATTTCCTGCATCAGGATATTCACCTCCTGATTATTTTTCAACGCCGAATCGACCAGGCTCGTCAGGTAACTGTCATGAAAGAACTCCTTCCAGCCAACGTTGGCAACAGACGATGAATCTGCCTTGCCCGCAAAAGTGGCAGGAACGTCCCCGCTTTTTCTTTTTATGACAAGCGCCGGCTGGCTGCAGGCAGCAACCAACAGCACCAGCGACGCGACCCAAACCGTGTTTGTTTTTTTTGATTTATTCATTTTCTGTCTTCTCATCTGGGTTTGGAAATTGATCAATAGCATGTACAAGATCTTCTGAAAGAGGACTTTCGTCTTCGTCCTGGATCAGCTTTCTACCATCGGCCAGGCCGCCAAAAACGTAGTACAGGCCGGGGATGATCACGACACCGAAAATGGTTCCGAAAAGCATGCCCCCCATAGCGGAAGCGCCGATGGTACGGTTGCCTATTGCGCCTGCCCCGGTAGCCATGATCAACGGCACCAAACCCGCAACAAAGGCAAATGAGGTCATCAGTATAGGCCGAAAACGAACCTTTGCGCCTTCGATCGCCGCATTCAGAAGGGTTTCTCCCTGAGCCCGCTTCTGTACTGCGAATTCGACAATCAGAACGGCGTTTTTCCCTAACAACCCTACCAGCATGATAAATCCTATCTGCGCATAAATATTGTTTTCAAGTCCCATGAGTTTAAGCAGGAAAAACGACCCGAAGATCCCGACCGGAAGAGAGAGTATCACGGCCAGCGGGATGACAAAACTTTCGTATTGTGCTGCCAGGACGAAGTACACAAAGAAAACAACAATGAGAAAAACATACAAGGCCTCGTTCCCACGTATCGCTTCATCGTAAGACAGCCCTTCAAAGGCAATGCTGTAACCATTCGGGAGTGTATTCGCAGCCACTTCCCTGATAGCGTCGATGGCTTCGGCGGTTGTATATCCTTTAGCGGGCAGCCCCTGAATCGCAGCGGAATTGTACAGGTTGAACCGGGTAATTTCATTCGGCCCTTGTCCCTTTTTGAGCTTCATAAATGCCGAATAGGGCACCATTTCGCCGGCTTCGTTTTTGACAAACAGGTTCATCAGGTCTGAAGGCAGCCTCCTGAAGGCCGGGTCCGACTGCACATATACTTTAAAAAACTGGTTGAATTTGATAAAGCCCTGCTCATAGGTACTGCCGATCAGGATATTGAGATTCTCCATCGCACTGCCGATCGAAACCCCTTTTTGCATGGCGATATTGTTGTCGATCTCCAGCTCATACTGCGGATAGTTGGCAGCAAAGAAGGTAAACAGCCCGGTCAGTTCTTTTCTTTTACCAAGATTGGCAACAAATTCTTTGTTGATTTTATCGAACTCCCGGTATTCGGTATCCGTATTCTGATCCAGCAAACGCATGGAAAACCCGCCGGAAGTCCCGAAGCCCGGGATGGCCGGCGGTTCAAAAAACTCTACGGTTGCTCCGATTCCCTGGCTTTCGTGCTCCAGCTCTTCCATGATTTCCTTCACGTTGTGCTTGCGGTCTGACCAGGGCTTGAGGTTGATCAGGCAGGTGCCGGCATTGGAGCCGCGCCCTTCGGTCATGATCTCGTAGCCCGCCAGTGAGGAGACGGACTCGATCCCATCGACCTCTTCGCAGATTTTCATCAGCCGGTGCGAAACTTCGTTGGTTTTTTCCAGCGTGGATCCCGGAGGTGTCTGGATGATGGCATAAATGGTGCTTTGGTCCTCATTGGGAATGAACCCGCCTGGCAGGATTTTGTTTTCATACACAATTCCCAGTCCGAAAACCGTCAGGATCACAAAGGTGACCAGTCTGCGGTTCACGATTATCCGGAGCAGGCCCACGTACTGGGAGGTCAACTTTTCAAACACGTGGTTGAAGCTGTCGATTGCGCGCGTCAGCAGGCTTTTCTTCCGGTTATGGCCGTCGTGTCTTTTGAGCAGCATGGCGCATAATACCGGCGTAAGCGTCAGGGCAATCACCCCCGAAATTACGATAGCGCTGGCCATGGTGATCGAGAATTGGCGATAAAACGTACCCACCGGGCCCGACATAAACGAAATGGGAACAAATACCGCAACCATTACCAGGGTAATCGCAATAATTGCGCCGCTGATCTCTCCCAATACCGTTTTGACAGCGTTATACGGGGTGATGCGCGGGTTGTCCTCCATTTTGGCGTGGACGGCCTCCACCACGACGATGGCGTTGTCTACCACGATGCCTATCGCAAGCACCAGGGCGAAAAGCGTGATCATGTTGATCGAAAGGCCGAACAGCTGGATAACAAAGAAAGTCCCGATAAGAGAGACCGGTACGGCCAGGATAGGAATCAGGGTGGAACGCCAGTCTCCCAGGAAAATAAAGACCACCAATGCGACCAGAATGAACGCGTCCCTCAGGGTGTGGATCACCTGGTCGATAGAAGCGTCGAGGAATTTGGATACGTCGTAGCTGATCTTGTAGTCCACGCCCGGGGGAAACGACGCCTTCATGACGTCGAGCTTTTGCTTTACATCGGCGATAACATCGCTGGCATTGCTGCCGTAATTCTGCCGGAGTACGATGGCTGCCGAGGCGTGCCCGTCGAGGTTGGAATAGATATCGAAAAACTCGCTTCCCAGTTCCACCCTCGCAATGTCCTTCAGGCGGATGCTTTCTCCCTGCGGGTTGGCACGAATGATAATAGCTTCGTACTCCTCCGGCTCGTTAAACCAACCCTTATAGGTAAGCACATATTCCAACGATTGCGCCGCTATTCCGGAGCTTTGTCCTAAACGGCCGGGACGCCCGATAATGCTTTGTTCCCCTATGGCTTCCATGACCTCTTCCGTCGAAATTTTATAGGCCCTCATCCGGTCAGGATTAAGCCATACCCGCATGGCATACCGGCGGCTTCCCAGAATCTGCGCTCTTGCCACCCCTTTGATCCTTTGGATTTCGGGGATCATTTTAACGGTTGCGTAGTTATAAAGGAATTTCTCGTCGATACTCTTTGATTCAGAGTAGAGATTGACGTACATCAGCATACTGGGCTGAACCGGGGTGATAATGACACCTTCACGCTGTACCAGTTCCGGAAGCAGCGGCATCACCTGGTCTACCCGGGTTTTTACCCGGACCACCGCGTCGTTCGGATCCGTGCCCGGCTCAAAAATAATCCTCAAGGTTGCTTCACCTGCGCTTGTTGCATCAGTAGCAATATAACGCATGTCCTGCACGCCGTTAATAGCCTGTTCCAGGGTAATCAAGGTAGATTTGACCAGAACTTCGGCACTCGATCCCGGGTAGGCAATAAAAATGTTGACGGTTGTAGGTGCAATATCCGGGAACTGAGAAATAGGTAACTTTTTGATAGCCAATATGCCGACAAATACTATCATGACCGATATTACAATAGCAAATACGGGTCTTCGTATAAATTGATTAAACATCTTCTTTGTACTTTGAAATTAGGCTATTCAGCGTATAGCTCCAGATGAGAAATGACATAATCGGGCTCGACGAACTTGTACCGGATCTTCTCATTTTCATGCACATGCCGTAACCCTTCGAGAAGTATCTTTTCTCCTTCCTGCAGCCCGTCCTGAACAACAAAAATGTGCGGCAATTCGGCAGCGATCCTGATCTCTCTCGTTTTTATCACATTGTTTTGATCAACGACGAAGACATATTTTTTTTCGAGATTCTCGAAAGTGGCTTCCTGTGGTATCAGCAGCGCTTCCTTCATTGGAGTATTTATCAGAATATTGCCGGTCTGTCCGTGGCGAAGCAAACGATCCGGATTCGGGAACGTGGCTCTGAAGGCGATGTTGCCCGTTTCGTTGTTAAAGTCGGCCTCCACTGTTTCCACAATTCCGTCGTAATCAAACAACTCATTGTTTGCCATGAGCAATTTTACGCTGTAGGGCTCATTTTTTGAGGAGCTTTTCCGATAGTCGAGATACTGTGCTTCCGGTACATTGAAATACACCCACATCTTGCTGTTGTCTGACAGTGTGGTGAGCAGATCACCTTCATCCACCAGGCTCCCCAGGCGTACCTGAAACTGGTCCATGATCCCATCAAACGGCGCACGTATTTCTGCGAAACTTAAATGAACATTGGCCAGGTCAAGCTCGGCATTGGCTTTGTCCAGTTTTGCCTTCGCCAGGGCAAGTTCATTCGCTGAAACGACATTACTGTCCGCCAGGGACTTGGTATTGTGATACTCAATAGTCGCAAAATTGGCTTCTGCCTGTGCCTTCTTTTGCTCGGCCTCCAGAATCATCGGCATGATCTGAAACATGAGCTGGCCTTTGCGGACAAACTGGCCTTCATCTACGAAAATCTTATGAAGATAGCCTCTCTCAAGCGTTCTCAGCTCAATATGGCTGACAGCCCTTACCTGGCTGACATACTCTTTTATAATGACCGTGTCCCTTTTAAGCGGACTCGTGACCAGCAACTCTGTGCTTTCTTCTTTTTGTTCATTTTGATGGGAGCTGCACCCAAAATCTGACAGCAGTACGCATACCGCTATCACCATGAATAATCTTTTCATGATACCTTTAAAAAAATCAAGAGAAATAGATTAAAATACCCGGCGCAAAGCTATTTCAGGCTTTGCAGCGATGGCTGCCTGTGTTTCAAAACAGGCTGTAATCACAAACCGGATTGGGAAGATTAACGAAGGTATTATCAGATCAGAAGCGAGCTGAAAAGAATATGGCGACGAACGAACGGATGGTATAAACGTCCATTTCGAACGAGCCGGATGTGAAGCGTATTGCATACAATTGCCCGCAATGCAAGCAACGGTGCGGCGGTGATTTTTTGATCGTTGTGTTCAAGGTCTGCCTCCTCCTTTCCTACCTCGCTTTCCTCTACAAAAGCAGCGTCGTGGTGAAAATGTCTCAGATCCTGATACTTTTCACCGACAATGGATTCCTCCGGGCAAACAGAACCGCCAAACGATCGGAAATGAGAAACCCCCTCGATATGCCGCTCCGCACCTGTAAGTCTTCCCGCCAGAAAAACTCCGGAAAGAATCAACACTACAAGCCATACATTATATTTTTTGGGCATTCTCATCTGGTGACTATTCCGAAAGGAAACAAGGAAAAGTTATTAGTAACGGGTCTGTGCAATCAACCGAACCACAGATTCCGGTAAGAGCAGTGTCCTTTCACGCTTTCTGCTACGACTGCAAATTATGGAAATAAATTTTTCACAATCAAACGATCGGAGTTAATAATTTTGAAAACATCAAAAAATCAAAACTTTAACTACACATTCGATTGGTTTTGTAATATTTTATATGTCCCATAGTGCAAAATGGGTTTCGATTTTTTTTTGCCCTGCTCCCCTCGGCGGCTCTCAATAATTTTACCAACCTGATGCTTTAAGTTATGCGTTGCATCTTATAGAAAGCCAAACGAGTGTCGGGAAATTAGAAAAACCTGCACAGGTGTGGGAGCGCCGCTCTGCTTCAACTGATTTTTGAGAAAAAGTCTCATTTTCTAATTATAATTAGGTTTTTATTTTCTATTTTTGAGATGATTTCTCAAAAATAGCTATTTATGTTACTTGAATTCTCAATTGGCAACTATCTTTCGTTCAAGGCAAAGGCTACGCTTAGTCTTTACGCGGCTTCTATCAAAGAGCATATTGATACGAATATATTTTCTACGGAACGATATGATTTATTGAAAGGAGTAGTGGTTTATGGCGCCAATGCCAGCGGAAAAAGCAATTTGATCAAAGCCATGTCCACCATGAGAAGACTGGTACTTCAGTCTTTTGAACAGTCATCTGCCGATGAGCTGGATATCATACCTTTTCTACTCAGCACAGAAACAGAAAAAGCTCCGTCTTTTTTTGAGGTGGTCTTCTTGATTGATAACGTTCGTTACCGCTATGGTTTTGAGGTAGATGATCATAGTGTTCATGCCGAATGGCTTTTTGAAGCTTCCAAACAGGCAGAAAGACCGCTGTTTATCCGTGAAAGGGAGGGTATTGAAGTAATGAAGGCTTTTCCCGAAGGTAAGGATCTGGAGGAACGCACCAGGGACAATGCTTTGTTCCTGGCAGTGGCGGACCAATTCAATGGGAAGATCGCAAAAAGAATCGTGGCGTGGTTTAACAATTTTATTACGATTTCAGGACTAAGCCACGAAAGGTACAAGAGCGTAACTTTTGATTTGCTGGAAAATACACCGACCCGGCGTGCGCTTCTTGATTTTTATAAGAAGGCGGATCTGGGGTTTGACGACATCGCTATTACCAAAAAACAATTTGACACCAGAGAATTGCCGGGTGAGATCTCTGAAAGTGTCCTGAAGCAATTGATGACAGACCTGGATGGAGCCTTTCGGATTGACATCCGAACCATACATAAAAAATACGATGCTCAAGGGCTGGTGGCAGGAAACGTGGAGTTTGATATGCGTACCCAGGAGTCCTCGGGCACCAATAAACTGTTCAACATTTCGGGGCCGGTGTTTGATGTACTGAATGACGGAGGCCTGTTGGTAGTAGATGAGCTAGATGCCAGTCTGCACCCGTTGTTAACGTTGGCCATTACAAAACTCTTCAATTCCAAAGAGTTCAATCATAAAAATGCCCAGTTGATATTTGCCACACACGACACCAATCTCTTGCATTACGGCAATTATCGCAGGGATCAGATCTATTTCGTGGAAAAAGATCAATATGGGGCTTCTGAAATGTATTCGCTGGTAGAGTACAAAGAAGAAGGTAAAACCATCCGTAAAGACCGTTCGTTTGAGAAGGACTACATAGAAGGCCGTTACGGCGCTATTCCTTTTATTGATAATCTTTCAAATGTGGTACTGGAATGGCAAGAAAGATAAAGATAGCTAACGAGCGCTTAAAACGGTTTGCAAGAGAAGAGCAGAAACGAAAAAAGATTTTCGTACTAAGCGGAAATACTATCTGATCGTATGTGAAGGTGAAAAGACCGAGCCCAATTATTTCCAGGGCCTGAAAGACGACCTATCCAAAGGGGTATTGACCTATTACCAGATTGATATTGAAGGAATCGGAAGAAATACACTATCGCTGATAGACGAAGCTGTCCGGCTAAAGAAAGCCTACGAACAGGGAAGCAACCGGCCAATTGACAAGCTCTGGGTAGTTTTTGACCGGGACAGCTTCTAAGATGCTGCAATCAGAAACGCTAAAAGACTGAGTGATAAATTTATAGATAGTCAGGATTATGCGGAACATAACCCCTGTACGATGGTATGGAAATTGGTGAAAGAGCTGATGGAATTGAGATAGAAGTCTCTATCATCTCTGATGTACTTTTTAAGATCCCTCATACGGAGCTAAAGCATTTTTTTCAGATCTTCCAGCGTAACACCATGCATCCATTGAATGGCATTGACATCTGTTCTTCCATCTGGCTTGATTACAACGTAACTAGGGTAACCTGATTTTTTGAACAGTTCAAACAGCTCGTTGATGTGGTTCTCGTCGACATATACATGTGTGCCCGGTAGCTCCAGTTCCACAATTTTGTTCGTCCATTTGTCCTCTTTCGAGCCCCCGGAGGTGCACAAATAAACAAACTCAACCGGTAAGTTTTGCCGCTTCGTTTCTTGGTGGAGGTTCTTGCTGTAAGGCATTTGCTCCATACACGGAGCACACCAGGTAGCCCATATGTCGAGGATGATCAGTTTGTCGGGATAAGCGCTTCGGATGGCCTTGAGAAGGTCGCGCCCAGTGGTTTTGTCGCTGACAAACAGATGCCCGCCGAAAGGGGTTTCCAGTTTGAAAATGCCGATTTCCGACTTTTCATTTTTGGATTCGGAAATGACCAGTAGACTATCTACCCGATTTGCCTTCATCGTAACCTCCTCCAGGTATTTTTTAAGGGAAGCTTTTTGCCAGTCTCTTTCCAAAATGGAATGTGCTTTTTCGAAAATGCGCTTTTGTTCGGTAATATCCGGGTCTTCTATCTGGAACATCAGCAGTCCGCCATAGTCCTTTCCAAAAGTGGAATCGATCCCTGAAAGCAGGTTAGCGTGATCAACGGATTGCTTCATTCGCTCGCTCCTGCTGGTCAGGTAAGCATACAAAAGGTATTTCAACAGGATTTTGCTACTGTTGGATATCGCGTAAATCGGGTGTTCCAGATATTCACTGAAGTCGTAGCCTATTTCAGGGTCTCTTCTATTTTTACTAAAATATCTGAAATAGTACGTGGCCTTCCATTGCAGATAATCAGATTTCGTTTCATTGTCAATCAGGAATTTAAACTGACTCCCGTGCACTGCTACAAAACGCTGATCGGCTTCCTGACGTACGGCAAGCAAAGAATCGAGCCTGGGAAAATAGCGATCATCCGGCTTGTATGCCATCGCATAGAGATCGAAATCGAGTTGGTTTTTTCTTTTGAAACCGTAATAGCGATTCATGGTACTGCAGACGGCGGAATCGGGGCCATTAAATTTCAGGACTTCATCGTTTTGATACCCGTCAGGCTGTTTGAGAATTTTCAGGTCCAGGTCGATAAACACCCCGTCGTGAACATAGAGACACAGGCTCATGAGTTTGTCGATCATGAACCAGATCTGCTGGTACGGCAATGGCTCAAAAACAGTAATTTCGAATGTCCCGTCGTTCTGAAGCTTTATTACTTCCTTCCCTTGCGTATCGCCGATCAGGTAGACTTTGTGGGCGGTGACTTTTAGTCCCGCCAATTCTTCAGGACTGGCATTTCTTATTCTTCCCGTGACTTTGGGAGTGGTTTTGGTGAAATAGATTTTTCCGAATTCCTGATTGGTGATAGCGATTGGCTCCTGCTGGGCGGAACACGCGCCATTTGCGAGTAAAATAAGTAAGAGTGTCGTCAGAAGCCTCATTAGGATATCAGATTGATTGAACTATGCCTGGAATTCCCTCCAAAAACTAATAATTTAGTTACTGTCGCTTTAAAGAAAAGTACTAGCAATGAGTGGTTTTTATCTGCTTACGCGACAGGCATATAAAATAAAAAGCATTTATAAAACCCGCATCAGGTTCAGAGGGATTGTAAAAATCCGTAATCCCGGTGTCTGGCCTGACCAGGTCGTCAGCTCAGAAATATCGCTTGGAATCCTCGGGCCGGATCTGCGTTAATTCTCCGTTGTAATGCCGCAAATCGCAAGGTTTGAACGGATATTTCCTGATCGCATCTTCATGGATATCGATACCCAGCCCGGGCTTATCCGGAATGGACATGAACCCATTCGAAAAGTCGACCGCTTCATTCGTGATTTCCTGTCGCCAGGGGACGTCGCTGCTCATGGTTTCGTGGAGGTAATAGTTGGGCAGGTTGCCGGCGAGCTGTAAAGTTGCCGCATTGGCGACAGGACCGCTGGGATTGTGCGGACAAACAGGGAGATGGTAGGCCTCCGCCATTGCTGCAATTTTTTTAACTTCTCCGATCCCGCCCGCGTGGCTCACATCCGGCTGGATAACGTCGGCGGCGCGCATTTCAAGCATCGTCCGGAATTCCCAGCGGTTGTAAAGCCGCTCACCGGCTGACACCGGTACCGGTATGCGTCGCTTTATTTCGGCCAGGCCTTCCAGGTTTTGCGGCGGGATTGGCTCTTCAAACCATAGAATATTAAAATCTTTCATGGCATTCCCGATCCTTACGGCGGTGGGGATATCGAAACGGCCGTGCCCTTCAATGATGATCTCTGCCCGGTCTCCGACCGCGTCACGGACTGCCCCAATGCAATCCATGGCCTGCCGAAACTGGTGTGTGTCCAGCTGCAGATAAGCGTTCCCGAACGGGTCCCATTTCAACACCTGGAAGCCATTATTTACCGCAATACCGGCCTTTTCGGCAAATTGGGAGGGAGTCTTTGCGGGTGCAAACCAGCCATTTGCATAACACCTGACACGATCCCTCACCTTCCCGCCAAGCAGTTGAAAAACCGGTACCCCCAAATCCTTTCCTTTGATGTCCCATAACGCCATTTCAATGCCGGCAATCGCACTCATTAAAACGGGACCGCCGCGCCAGTAACCATCCCGGTATGCGTTATGCCAGAACTCCTCGATCCGGTGCGGGTCTTTTCCGATCAATGCCCTTTCGAGATCCATGCAGGCCTGGGCAACGGTGTGTTCTTTGTACTCCAGTGTCGCCTCGCCGATGCCGTACAATCCGTCGACATTGGTAAGGACTTTCACAAACACCCAATTCGTGCGAAAAGCGTGGCAAATAAAGGTTTTTACGGCTGTTACTTTCATAAAACGTTACTCGACGGTAATCCCCGGATCACTGTGTTTTAAATGATAGGTACTGAAGATGGTAAGACTTTTGGGTAATATCCTGGATTTAAACCGGCCCGATTCAGGATTAATTGTTTCCTGCGGGTTGATGACCAGATCGGTTCTCCCTTCTTCGGTCCTGGAGACGCCGTACCGGTATAGCGTCATGCTACCCGATTGGGATTTCATTTCAATCGCAGCGTCAATTTCCGTCTCGCCGTCATTCACGACCAGGATCGTAGTCTGGCCTTTCGGGCTGGTGAGTGCAGCGGCAAAGAGCCGCTGATACTCGCCGGTTTTGCCCCCTTCCACCGTTGTGGTAGCCGATGTGGAATTTTTGGCGGTAAACCGGGAGATCAGCCCATAGAAGTAATAACAGTTTTCGTGCGGGGTGATTTGTTTGCGGAAGGTCTTGGTTTTTACATCATAGGTATCTACCAGCTGCCACTGTGCACCGGTTTCGCCGCGATTGGTATAGCTCCATCTGCTGAAAGCGTCCGTTCCGGTATTGAACCCCCGCACCACCAATTCTGCATTGTGCAAAGCGGCTTCAAAAACGGCAGGGCCGGGGTTGGCAATATCGGTGCCATAATGGTGGCTGCCGAGCTCCGCCAGGAAAAACGGTTTCCCGTGCTCGTGCGCATATTTTGCCCAGTCGGTCAGGCGCTGCTGGAACCTATGCATAGGAATTGGCCTGCCCCGGGTCGGTGGATTTGCTTCCTGCCAATCGAAATAGGCAAAGTATTCGTGAAAGTCCCAGGCGTCGATCAGGTCTTCAAAATCGTAACGCTTGGGATCCAGCGCCGGCACAGGAACCGAATCCGGCCCAAGCAATCCTACCTTAAGGTTACGTCTTCCCAGCTCCTCCTTAACCGCTCTGAGCGATGGTGTAATCGACAAGGTATCTCCCGAGGGCTGCTTCCACCAATAAGGCGGCTCATTGGTGATGCAAAGCCATTTAATGCACGTGTATCCTTTCTTTTTGATCAAATAGTCAACCAGTTCGCCGAGTCCGTGGGCAAAATCCTCCACCGAGTAGGGCCCGCTGGCTGCTACTTTCACGGGGTCGTTCTGCCACTCGGGAAAGGTGTTCCAGGCGACGTCACTCCGCATTTGCTGCAGCATCACATCAGCTCTGTTTTGCTGGCACCAATCCAGGATCTTGTACAGATTCTGCATTTCCCGGTTTTCCCAATCAAATTTTTTCTTTTCCGGCTCATACATGAGCTGTGTAAATTCGACGCGCATCCAGTCCATTCCCAGCCAGGTCGCATGGTTGTAAAGCTGGTCCCAGGCATCGGTATCTTCAAAAGGCGGGTTGCCGCCGCGTCCGTTAACATACAGTGGAAGCGGCGCAGGTTTTTCAATAGCATGCCAGGAAGCTCCCACTCCTCCCTGCATCGTATGCACAGGGTTGGTGAAGTCAATTTTAATGCGCGCAGAATGCCCGGGTTCCGCGTTGGACGGTAGTTGAGCAATGCCGTTCCCGGGAGACAGGAACAGGCAAAAAAGCAGCAAACGGATTCTTTTTGTAGGTAGCATTATCGTGTTTTTTGGGTTTAGGAATGGTTCAAAGGATTTCGTAGTAGTCAAAATCCATGATTTCAGAAAGCATTCGCAACTCGGCCAGGTAATCGCCGTCGACTACCGCGAAATGCTGTGTGCTGCCGATGTTCAGGATTTTTTCAAATAAAGTTGCGACAGGGACAACCGGCTTGAAAATAGTGTGGGAATAACTGGCCAGCATATGATCCCCTTCCAGCGAATCAACAAGGGTTGCTATGATTTTGTAGTTCCCGTTGTTTTCGGAAAAATGCGCCATCGTCTTTCTTCCTGCCGGGATACGGTACCAGGCAAATGGCGCACCTGCATATTTATAACCCGACCCGGCAAACCGTACATCACGGGCAATGATCACATTTTCCGGATAGGCCGGATCGTTGTGGTCGTTCGGCCCGGCATGTCCGCCGGCGAAAGTACCGGTAGCTGCTTCTATGTAAAAAGGCTCGATAAAATTGACATGCTTACCGGACAGCAATTTCATGATCAGCGTGATCATTCCGCCGCCTATGTCCGCTTCCGGCACCATGACAGCATTATTGGCATGAAATGAGGGGTGATAAAATCCCGGCCGCAGGCCAAACTGCTTTAACATCACCGGATCCACATCATTGAAGATCAGCGCATCGATTTCCATACGGTCGGCGAGCTTTGCCAGGGCGATGGAGACACGCACGGATTCCCGAAAAAGACGTTCTTCGACGTCCTGCATCACCGGATGCTTTGCGGCCAGCGCGTGCATAAAGGCATCAGCCTCGGAGTCTGATACCGCTTCCAGTTCGTCCGACATTTCGGAATAGGAAATAAACCTGAGTTCCGGGCCGACTTTTGCAAACAGATTATAGGGATCCACGTAAGTTGCCCACATTAATTCATTGTAATTGGCAAGCAGGCCGAACCTGGCCTGACGGAGCACATTTCTGACTTTTGCCGCCCGCGAAAAACGGGTTATCTGTCCCAGGAGATCGTGACGGTCGCCGATAAGGATTTTGACATTCTTCCGCCCGGTTCTCGGAATGGAACCGGAGCCTTCCAGGGATCCCACCAGCGTTCCGGTACAGAGAAAATCTATAAAATCGTCGTCATCCAGGGTGTTTTCAAAAGACATCCGGTCCTGCACCGCATTGATGAGCAGCACAGGGACCTCGGGCATATCCCGCAGAAAACGGATCCACGCAAAATCTTCCGACCAGGAGATGAACTCAACGATCACAAAATCAACTTTTTGTACAAAAAACAGCTCGATAGCGGCATGGATGTGCTGTCTTTCGTAGACGATATCGGCTAAGACGATTTCGACAACGCTTTCAAGGGAAGTGATTGCCGCTTTCACAGCGGCCGTTTTGCGCGTGTGGAAGGAGCCCCTGGGCAGGTTCTCTCCCAGCGAGCGGAACCTGGGTGAAGCAATTGGTAAAAAACCGGCTCTTGCTTTATTGTTGTTATTGTTTTCTGCCATATTATCTGATGTTCATACCTCCGTTCACATCCAGAGAAGCGCCGGTAATGTAGCGGGCTTCATCACTGCATATAAATGCTACCGCATTCCCTACATCTTCCAGCTTTCCCAGTCCAAGCGGAACATTCCCGGAAAGTTCCGAGACCCCGGCCGCGCCATGGGTTTCAAATAAAAGCTCGGTCTCAATGATTCCCGGTACAATTGCATTGACGGTAATGCCGAGCGGCGCAGCCGTACGGGCGAGTGTTTTCATGAATCCCAGTTGTCCGCTCTTACTGGCTGCATAATGAACATGCCCGAAAAGCGCGCCCCGGTGAGCTACCATTGAGCTGATGAACACAATCCGCCCGTATAACTGCTTTTTCATCATTTCCATCGCCATTTTAGAGCAATAAAAACCGCTCGAAAGATTGGTATCGATAATCCTTCGCCAGTTTTGCTCGTCTATTCCAAAAATATCGGAAGCTTCTGACGTTCCCGCATTGTTGACCAAAATATCCAATTGCCCGAATCCGTCTTTTATTTGTTCAAACAGGGACTTTACTTCTTCAAAAATACTTACGTCGGCTTTTATCACCACGACTTTACCGCCATCCTTTTTAATCTCGTCGACGACATTAACCGGATATTCTTCGAATGGCGGATAGTTGAGGACTACGGTGGCGCCCTGACGAGCCAGTACCCGTGCAATGCCTTTTCCAAGTCCTTTTGAAGCGCCTGTTACCAATGCGATTTTTCCTTCCAGGTTCAACATAGTTTTGTTTCGTCAAGGACACCGCAGCAGGTGCCGTTTCTATCAAAAAAGAGGAGTTGAAAAAGGGGGCTGCCCGATAATTCAATCCCGGACTTCCGGACAAAATCAATAGCAATACCTGCCAGAGGAGATACTTCCCATTCGCTTAGCTGAATTCGATCGGAATTCCGGCCGTTCTCTTCTTCAAAAAGCACCAGTTTCAGGCAGCCTTCTCCAAAAACACCAAACTGACCTGTAATCCTGACACTCCCATTTTCTGAAAAGACTCTCAATGGTTCAGCAATCACACCGTTATCATTGGTCGTACAGATCCCGGCGTCCTTCGGAATGGTGCTCGCTAATATCCGGTACTTGAAGCTTGCTTTTTGTTCAGGTTGCAGTTTGT
The DNA here is from genome assembly GCA_040394475.1 of Telluribacter humicola. Taxonomy (GTDB): domain Bacteria; phylum Bacteroidota; class Bacteroidia; order Cytophagales; family Spirosomataceae; genus JBEBSD01. The sequence goes on from JBEBSD010000003.1 coordinate 68,311, forward strand.
AGAGCGGCGAAAGCAACTCGATTTCCATATAGGGCGGATTTGCCCGGAAATCATCGGGGTACTCATTGATCCGGTTTCGGGAAAAGGTCATTCCCCGGCCCTGTGTCCAGATCTGGACCGAAGTGTCTTCCGGGTACTGCGCATGAGCCCTGTGTTCAAAGACGGTTACGAATACTTTCCCGGACTTTCGGTCCGTAAACGCTACCCAGTTCCCTTTTGAATCCAGCCCGACCTTTCCGATCAGGTATTGGTAATCGACGACCAGGTTACCCCATTCGTCCACACGGTTTTGGGGGTTGTTGACGATTCCGTGCATTTCCTTAAACCCTTTTTCAAACCGGCTCCGGGCATTCAGAGGACAGGTAACGCGGTACTGACCTTCGATGCCGGGATCAATGGTGTTCATCTGGAAAACCGGCCAGACCGACCATTCCCGGGGCTCCTGACTAATGTTGATAAAGGTCGCATCGACAATCGTTTCGGCCCGTTCGGTCGAAACAAAAACGTCTTTCACTATTTGTAAACCGGTATACTGGTCTTTCAGGCTGGTGAGCCGGATGTGATTGGCGTTGTTTTCCGTTTTACTCACCGTGTAATTACCGCTGTCCAGGACGGGATCAGGGGGGCCGGGCCAGGCATTCGGGGAGTCCCAGCCCTGTGGTGCAGGCCATATCTTTTCGCCGCCGAAATTCAGCCAGCTCCCTTTTTCTCCCAGGTTATTGCCTTCCGGCTCCCTGCCTTCCAGATCGGGGTTTACAAAAAAGAAAGGATACTGATTGAATACCATCTGAATAATCCTTCCCCCTAATTGCGGTGCAATATGGAGTTTAAGCCATTTGTTCTGCAAGGACCAAACTTTCCAACCCTTATAGTTCTCAGGTATACGCTCCGACATTTCTCTTGTGTTAATGGACCCGTTTATAATCATGACTGAAAAAATAGCGATAAGTGACAAGCAGCACAATTCCGCAGAAAATCCAGACAACCGCCAGCAGGGAAAATCCCCCGGAAAGTCCGATCACCGGTTTCAAATATCCCAGGATAAGGGGCGAAAAAGACCCGACCGAGAATCCGGTCATCATTTGGATGCTGGAAACGGAAGCTTGGTATTTTTCGGGGATCACATCGTACAGCACTGTGTAAGTGTTGGCGTCAAAAAATGCCCTCGCGAAGCCGAACCCGGCGAAACCAATGTATATCATCCAGGGAACCTCTGCATTCCCGACCAGCAAAATGAACGGAACAGCGCCGATTAACCCTGCCGCTTGTAACAGCAACCTGCTGCCCGGATTTTTCACAGCAAGCTTGTCGGACAGTCTGCCAACAATGATAATTCCTGCAAACGCTGCCGCATGGGTATAGAACATGGATCTGAAACCGGCTTGCGGCAGGCTCATGTCGAATTTTTCGTACAAGTAGGTCGGCGACCAGGTAAGATAACCCACCAGCACGAAAATCAATCCGCTGTAGGCGAGGGTTAACAAAAGCACAGTAGGTGTCCTGATAAAAATTTGCAGCGCTTCACTGAAACGGACTTTTTCCTTTGCTGTCGTTACTTCCCTTTTATCCTTTAACCGCAGCAGCATCACCAGGGCGTGAACCAGGCCCATTGCGCCAAACACAAAAAAGGCACTTTTCCAGCCCCAGCGCTCCCCAATGTAACCCGCCAGCATCCCGCTCAGAATAATGCCGATATAATAGGACGTTTGGTGAACAGACATGGCAAAAGCCCGTGTATCCTTGTGGTAGCTGGCCAGCATACTGTAATTGGCCGGCCCGAAAAAGGCCTCGCCGCCGCCGGTTGCAATGCTTCTGAACAGGATGAACATGATCATACTATTGGCAAAGCCGGTCATCATAGTGGCCGCCGACCAGAAGGCAATTGCTATAACCAGTATCCACTTACGGCTGTAAATGTCACTGATGTAGCCGGAAACCGGTACCAGAAGGGCGAATGTCAGATTGAAAACCGTAGCAATCGACCCGACCTGCACGTCGCTCAGTTCCAGATCGGCCTTGATCAGCGGCAGCACCACGTTGAAAACCTGCCGGTCGGCCTGGTTCAAAAAAAATGCCACCCAAAGTAACGCCAGTACTTCCCATTTGTATCTTCCGTCGGCTTCCATTCGTGCGGGTTTCAAAGCGTTGCTCAATAGCCGGGATTTTGAGTGAGGTTTTTATTGATCAGAATTTCGGTTGCGGGGATCGGCCACAAGTACTGCTTTGACGCGTCGAACTTCCTTGGCGTCAGCAACGCTACCTGTCCGGCTGCATACATAGCTGAAAAATCGGCTACCCCGTCGTCATCAACAGGAGGTGTCTGCGGGAAAAACCACAACCCTTTTTTTATTACCTGTTCCCTCAGATCGGTCACTTCAAGCATGCCGTACATGGGCGTATTCAGCACTTTTTCGGCCAGTTTCCATCGGATAATGTCCGCATATCTTCTGCCTTCGAATGCAAATTCCATCCTGCGCTCGATGCGCAGTGTTTTCCTCAAATCGGCCTGTGGCGCAGACTCGACGGCCGGGTACAACGTGGTCGACTTATAATCAACGCCATAGGCACGGGCACGTACCTGGTTAATGGCATCCAGTGTCGTCTGGTCAAGGATGCCCAGTTCAATCTGTGCCTCGGCGTACATCAGAAGCACATCGGCATAGCGGATAACGATGGCATCGGGACCCGTCTGAAGACCGATCCAATCTTCGTCGATCTTTTTCTTCCAGGTCAGCGCATTGTAGGAGGCGTATTGGTCTACACCCCGGCTGTCCTGATTGGACTGATACCTTCCGGTACTGAAATTCAATACCTCCAGCGAATCCGGATGCGGCTGGAACATGAAGCCGAGCCATTCGGTCTGAAATTCAACAATGGATGCGGTACAGCGGGGATCACGGTTGTCGAAAGGTTGCCTGGGGTTAAAAAGCGGCGACTCGTCTATCGGGAGCCCGTCCTTACATAAATAAGAACAAAAAAGGTCCCAGGAAGGCCCCCCGTTTCCGAAGCCGCCGACGATCCGGGTCGTCGGTTCTTTGGAGCGGCCGGTAGGTAAAAAACTTTTCAGCGCTACCGACCGCGGTATGGCAAAGATGGTTTCATCGGGATTTTTGGTTTTAGACAAAAAGTAAGTATAGTAGTCGGGGTACAGCTCGTAAACGCCCAGGTCCATGACGGCCCTGGAAGCGTCGCGTGCAACTGTATAATCGCCCATATAAAGCGCAATACGCGCTTTCATGGCCATGGCCGCTCCTTTTGTGGCGAATTTCAGCTCTGAACCTCCATAACTTACCGGTAAATTGGCTATGGCAAAATCATAGTCCTCATAGATATGCTGCAATACCTCCGTCTTAGGCGTGCGTGCCAACTGGAACGCTTCATCGATGTTCAGCGTAACCGTGTAGTACGGCACGTCACCAAAGTGAAAAATCAGCTTGGCATACTGCGAAGCACGCACGAACCTGGCTTGGGCCTCAAAGTATTTTCTCTTTTCTTCCGTAACCGAACCGATCGATTTATCCAGATTGTTGACAACGGCATTCGCTGCGGCAATGCATTTGTAGGCGAAAGACCATCCCACGGTCACAAATGCACTCTGGCTGCTTGTAATTCCGGCAGTGACGTCGCTCAACGTGGCTCGGGCTGTCCAGTCGTCTGTGAACTTGTCGGTCCATTCGCTCTCGTATGAACCTGGAGTACTGGTGATCCGGGTGAGGTCGGTCTCCCAGTAAATAACATTATAAAGGTTCGCAACGGCCATCGTCAGTTCTTCTTCATTGGAGTACCAGTTTTCACTGGATCCTTCCGACAGCGGATTGAGGTTCATATCGTTGCATCCGATCGCCAGGAGTCCGGTCAGGATGCATGCTGTAAGTGTAGTTTTCATGAAAATTCAGGGGTTAAAATTTTGCAGATATTCCAAACAGGTAACCAGTCGTGATGAAATCCAGCGTACCTTCCGGATCCCAGCCTTCCGGGAATTTGTCGAGAGAAAAAAGGTCCGTCACGTTTGCATATACCCTCACATTCCGGAGCTTGATTTTCCCGACGATTTTCGACGGAACATTATAGCCCAGCGTGATATTTTTCAGGCGCAGATAGCGTCCGTTGAACAACCAGAAATCCGAGTCGGATAGGTTGTTAGTGATGCCGATCGTGGAAGCGCGCGGATATCTTGCCTTCAGGTTCTGCTCTTCGGTATTGTAGTGGCTCCAATAGTTGCCGACAATCATCTGCGGTACTTCTTTCCATTCTTCAAGAGAATGCCGGGCCATCGTAGGGGTAATATAGGAATACTGGCGGCCTACTCCCTGGATTACAAGCGAGAAATCGAAATTCCTGTAGTCCAGACGGATATTTCCTCCGTATAAATACCTGCCCATGGATCCTCCCAGCAACGTCCGGTCGTATTCCGGTGAAATTTTACCGTCCGGTACGCCCTCCGGACCGCTGATATTCATGTATTTCACATCGCCCGGTTTTACAGCCGTGCTCAGCTTGGGTGAATTGTCCACCTCTTCCTGCGTCTGATACAGTCCTTCCGATTTGTAACCATACCACTCATTGAACTCGCTGCCCTGTTTTTTTACCTGGGAAGCCAGAAATTCGGTTCCGCCCAGGTCGCCCATAATGGATCTGGCATCTGAAATATTAAACGAAACCGCGTAATCGAGTTGCCCTATTTTATCGTTCCAGCCCAGGTCCAGCTCCCAGCCCCTGGTAAACATTTTGCCTGTATTCTGACTGGGGTTATCCAAACCGATGTAGTCAGGTATTTCCAGTGCGAGCAGCATATCCCGGGTAGTCTTCTTGTAGTAATCGGCCGTCAGTTTCAAACGGTTGCTGAAAAAGCCCGCATCGATGCCGATGTCGTAAGATTCGGTTGTTTCCCAGGAGATATCCCGGATCGCATACCGGGTGACTGCTGCTGTTTGCGCTGAAACTACGTTGTTGCCCTGGTAGAACAAGGCATTTCCAAAACTGATGGTCGATTGGTACGGATAATTGCTGCCAATCCTTTCGTTGCCCAACGATCCGTAGGAAGCCCTCAGTTTCAGAAAGGGAAGCACATTACTGTCTTTCAAAAAGCGCTCTTCCGAGATCACCCAGCCGGCAGAAACGGAAGGAAACAAGGCCCAGCGGTAGTCTTTATAAAACCGGGAAGACCCGTCATACCTTCCATTGACCTGTACGTAATAGCGGTCATCATAATTGTACATCACCCGTCCAAAGAACGACCGGTAGGCATTTTCGTAAGCGTTACCGGCATTGTATTGATAGTTTGAATTGCCCAGGTCCAGGTAGGGGAATTCTGTAAGGTTGTACTGATCGCGGGATGCGCCCAGCCCCTCGTTCCGGAAGTAAAAGTTCTCGAATCCGACCATCGCATTGACGGAGTGTTTGCCCGCTGACTTGGTATAATTACCCAGGAATTGCGTGGTTAACGTTACGGTTTCGTTCCGCGACTCATTCAGGGACGTTCTTTCCGCACCGGTAACGAAGCCGATATTGACATTGGGATCGGCGAAATTGGTGTAAGGCAATTGTTTTCTGAATGTTTTTCCTTTGCTGTTGTAAAGTTCCGGGGAGAAGATCGCTGAAAATTTCAGCCCGTTGACAGGTTCCAGGTCCAGCGAGATTTTACCGCCTGTGGTTTGGGCCGAACTGTTGTTAAAACCACCGTATTGGGAAAGCGCATAATAATTTTCCCCTGTCTTGCCGTTAGCGATCATCCCGTTCTGCCATTCCGCGGCATAAACGGGTGCTGCGATGGGACGCGTCCCGAATTCGACCGGGGGCCTCTCGGACATGGAGTAAATCCCGTAAAGATTTACGGCTACCGAAAGGTATTGATTGATGCTGATGTCGTTGTTGGCCCGCAGCGTGATCCGGTCGAATGTGCGGTTGGCGTAAAGTCCGTTCGTCTGGTCGTACGCGAGCGACAGCTTGGTCGAGAAGTTTTGGGTCCCTCCCGAAAGCCCCAGGGTATGGCTCTGCCGCAAGGCGTTCCGGTCATAGATCAGCCCGCGCCAGTCGGTGGCCGGGTAGCGGTCAGGGTCTTCCAGGTGAAGTGCAGCGTAATTGTCAATCAGCTCTTTCGGATAGACCGGATACTCGCTGCCGGTGTTGTTATTGTCGTTCCATTTCAGCTCGTTCAGCGTCCGCATGTACGTTTGTGCATCCGCATACCCGGGCATCCTGGTGGGTTTGCTGAAACCATAGTTGAAATCGTACTGCAAATCCAGCACACCGGCCTTGCCCCGTTTTGTTGTGACCAGAATTACTCCGGAAGCGGCGCGGGATCCGTAAATGGAAGCAGAAGCGGCATCTTTCAGAACCGAAATACTTTCGACATCATTGGGATTGACCCAATCAAGCGTACCGGGAATGCCGTCGATGATGACCAGCGGGTTGCTGTCCCCGATAGTCGTTACTCCCCTGATCCGGATGGTTGCCGACGCGTCCGGCGCCGATGACGTACGGGTAACCGTCACTCCCGGCATTGCGCCCTGCAATGCCTGCGAAATTCGTACCGCTTGTCTCTCTTTGATATTCGTGGAACTGAGGGTCGAAATAGCACCGGTAAGGTCCTTTTTCTGAGCAGTACCGTAACCGATCACCACCACTTCATCCAGTCCACTGGTTTCCTCCTCCATCACGACACTCAGCACAGACCGCCCTGCGAGCGCGATCTCCTGCATTTTCATGCCGACAAATGAGAAAACAAAGACGGAATCGGCTGCACCGGCAGGGATCGCAAACTTGCCTTCGGCATCCGTGACTGTTCCCTTGTTCCGGCCTTTCACCACCACCGTAACGCCGGGTATCGGCTCTCCGGAAACGTAGGTAACTTCCCCTGAAACGTCTTTTACCTGGGCAGTCAGCTCGCCTCGTGAAAGGCATAACACCATGATCATCAGCAGAAGGACTCTCGTTGTCGGGGAGAAACCCTGCGAAAACTTTAAGCGGACAATTAATTTCATAAGGTTTAGTTTAAGAGTTATCATCTATATTTGCGGTACTACGAAAGTTTGATTTGCACTTTAATTTATGTGTGGTGCGGTGTGGTGTGGTACAAATGTATGGCTAATGCATAGCCATAGCAACAAAAAATTTAATTTTTTTTAGAAGAATAACCCATTAGTCACATAAATGCTTCAAAATCAACGGCTTATTTAACTTGCTAAATTTTTATGAGATTGAAATTAACGATGGATACCTCTTCACAGGTTCCTGTTTATAAGCAGTTGATCAGTGAAATCCAGCGACTTGTCCGGTCGGGGCACTACCAGGCCGGGGAATTTCTGCCATCCATGAATGTAATGAGCCACGAGCTTTCCATCTCTAAGGAAACCGTGAAGAAAGCGTACTCGATCCTGCGCGAGAAAGGCGTGATAGAATCGGCGCACGGGAAAGGATTTTATATACTGCCCGACGGGCATTCCGGGAAAGTAAAAGTGCTGATGCTTTTTGATAAACTAAGCACTTACAAGCTCGTCCTGTCGCGTTCGTTTGCGGAAAGTATTCAGGAGAATGTCAACGTCACTATTCACCTGCATAATCAGGATATTAATGTTTTCGAGGATCTGGTGGAAGAACATGCCGGGAACTTCGACTATTATATCGTTACGCCGCATTTTCCGCTTAACGGTGCGGTGCAGGAGCGGGTCATCAAGACCCTGAAGAAAATCCCCAACCGCAAGCTGATCGTGCTTGACCGTAAAATGGAGGGGTTAACCGGGAATTTCGGCGCAGTTTACCAGGATTTCGAACAGGATGTGTACAGAGGATTGCAGCAAGGAAAGGCGCTCCTCAGGAAATACAAAAAAATAAACACCATTTCAACGACAGGAAGTCTTTACAGTGCGTTTACCGAGAAGGGAATCGAAAAGTTCTGCCAGGAAAATAGACTGAATTATCAATGTCACAATTTGATAGAGCCGTCCCAGATCAAGGAAGGAGAAACCTACATTGTCCTCAACAGCCAGCTGGACATTGAACTTATCGAAATTGTGAGGGTGGCCAAGTCGAAAGGCTTGCAAATAGGCAGGGATATCGGCATTATCTCCTACAACGAATCCCCGGTAAACGAAATCATATTGGACGGACTGACCGTTTTTTCAACTGATTTCAAAGAAATGGGGAAACTGGCGGCAGAAATGGTCACATCCGGTAAGCTCTCTAAAATCTGGAATAAATTCGATCTGATTATCAGAAAGACGCTTTGAGGCTTCGCCGGCTGTTCAGCTCCCAACATGCTGTTACTGGTTCAATTCCCGGGTCTGTTCATCAGCGCCGGCAGCATGCTTGCAGCCCGCAGCAATAGCTGGTATCGGCGGAGAACCCTCCGCATAGAGTACCGGCCGCATTTGCGGCGTGAAAAAGTCCGGACATTCTCAATTTTTGTCCTATTCAGCCTGAAGAGCAATTCTGACCTTTGCAGCATCCATTTTTAAACCACAGCAAGGTAATGCAAAAGTCAGTTTTAGTCATTGGAGCAACCGGGTATCTCGGAGGGAAAGTAGTAAGACACTTACGCGACAAAAAAACACCGGGAATCTGAACGCTGACAACCGGAAGTTTCGTTGTACGTTAAAAAAAGACAACAATGATCTTACAAGCCTTAACAGCCGAATTTGAACACGAAGTAATCAGTACGAGAAAATTGCTGAAAGCGGTGCCCGAAAAAGATCTCGGTTATAAACCTTCTCCGATTTCGTGGACCATGGGCGAGCTCGCGCAGCACATTGCTACCATCTATTACTGGTACGTCGGAGTGATGAACCAGGACGTGTACGACCTGGCGGCCGACAGGCTCGACCGCGGCGCTCCGGAAGACATCGGCGCCACGCTTGACCTTTTCGAGCAAAATGTTGAACGGGCCAGGGCCGCGCTGAAATCGGCCTCTGAGGAAAGCTTGCAGGACCTGTGGACGATGAAAGCCGGCGACCGTATCGTGCTTGGGCCCTTACCGAGGGGGACTGTGGCCCGTAGTTTTCTGTTCAATCATATTTACCACCACCGTGGCGAAATGATCGTCTACCTGCGTGCTACCGGGAATAAGGTGCCGGGGCTTTACGGACCCACGTACGAAGAGTCCGCCGGGCGTAAATAGGCGCGGGAATCATTCCGTTATCTCCGCATCCTGCAGGATATAGATCAGATGATCAACATCCGTCGCGTTTAATCGGAGCCTGCCGGACACCGTTCTGATCTCATCGGTTTTAAACCGCTGTCCCTTTTTCCTGAACTGCAGCTCCATCAGCGATTCCGGACCTGCCCCCCCACAAAAAAAACATTGGGCGATCGGCTTGGCGGAGATGACAAACAGCCGGGCATATTCATCTACCGGGATCATATACCCCCTGATACGGATCTGTTTGCCATCCAGCGCTTTCACGGAGGGCCCGAAGGACGGATACAAAAAGTCCATTTCTTCCTCTTTATTGAATTGTTGGGTATACGTAACCCGGGAAAGATGTTTCCAGGTGATGGCGATTAATTCGTCGGGTGACGTACGAGCCGCTAAAGCGGTCATCAGAACCAGTATTGTCAGTGTTTTCATAGTTCATTACCGTAAAGATGGTTATATTTGCAACAACGTTGCAAATATAACCATCTTTACGGTTCCATGCGCTCTTTTCATTCAATCATCTCAAACGACTCCGTTAGTCTATACCGTGTTCCGACGTACCAGGCCTTTTAAGTTTCGCATCAGCCCGCTGATCCTCCCGGCGATTGTCGTCGTGCTGCACCTGTTTTGCTGCGTCGTTCCTGTGCTGCTTTCCCTGCTGCTTTCAGCAGGGTCCGTACTTTACCTGGTACGGATGAATACTTATCTGCTGATTGTCCAGTACCTGCTGCTGATCTATTTCGGGGTAACGCTGCTATTAAGCTGGACAGGTATACGCCGGCTCAACGCGCTGACAAAGGAACTCGCGTTGCTGTTGGGCTTGTGTATTTCAGCCTACAGTATAGCGAAAAGTCACACCGCCATGTCTGCTCCCGGGACTTACGCCTTACAGACGCTGGAAAACAGGAAGCATCTCAGGGTTGCCAGGCTGGAACCCGTCGATCGGCTGCGCCTGGAGGAATGGAGAGAGATGCTGACTCCGATAAAAGGAGTCAGGGCGCAGAAAACAGGGATGGAGGGGAGCTATCTGTTGATTTACTTCCATTCGGGAAAAACCGGTGTAGCGGAGATCGTATCGTTTCTGCAAAAAAAAGGGCGCCCGGTAAAAGTGGTGTCGCATGGCGCTCCTTCAGTCTACACGGGGTCTGAAACAGCGGTTACCGGGGAGTAAAAGTTACACGATCCGATAGGGGCCTCTTGCCAATTACATTTGAACCTGTGACAAAATACGAATCCGGAAGAAGGAATATTCACCCCTTTTTCCGGATTCGCTCTACAGACTACCTATTGGCCGGCTGATTCTTTAAGCCGATACAAATAAGTCTTAACTTTATTCTACTTTTTAACGATGAATCGTTGCGTCTTTTGTTGTCCGGAGGACAAACGAATCACTGCCAAGTATATTCCGGGGGTCAGTCCACTTACATCTATTCCGTCAGCAGAGGTGACGCCTTCAAGCAATTTCTGACCAGCGAGATTATAAAGCTGTATACTTTTTCCGGACAAAGCACTAACATGCAGCCTGTCAGAGACCGGATTTGGATAAACGAAGCCGCTGATAGTCTTTCCACTGACTAAAACGCTCTCGACGTGGCTATACGAAAAGCTGCCGTCAAAATCTACCATTTTCAGTCGATAGTATGTTCTCGATCCGTTAAACTCTGTATCAACCGCAGCATATACTCCTGAACTATTATGGCTCACCCTTTTAAATTTCAACCAGCTTTTCGCATCATCGCTCTTCTGCACCTCGAAATGAGAGAAATTTATTTCATTTGCAGTTCTCCAATTAAGGCTGGCTATATTTCTTTCTGTTCCGGCATTAAATGAGATCAATGTTACAGGGAGGCTGGTCGTCCATTCAACTTCCAAAGATCTGAACGGTCTGGGAAGGTTCTCCTCCCCGACATGCAGGAACGGTTGATAAGAGCCTGCGTCACAAGGCTCATAGACATTCAGGTTCTTTATATTATAATAGTCTTCCTGATCATAAATCACTTGAATAGTGCCCTTTGTGACCAATGTCGAGGTAACATCAAACCGGACCAGACTTTCTGTGACACTCAGGATATTTGAGATTGAATTGTAAGTCGCCCCTGATAAATTGGAGATCGTAACGTCCGAGGGAAGTACAATCTTTAGTTCTTGCGCTGCGGATGCGGGGATTGTAAACGCTATTTCAATACCGATAGGAGAATCAATAAGCGCTTTTCCGTCACCACTGGTATAGGCAATGCTGAAAGGGTTCGGCTCGGGCGGGGTAGGTAAACTCTGAACAGCTTCCTCCGCCTCGTCTACCCAGTGATTAGTGTAGCCGGTAACACTCCCCTGAATGACCCAGATAGCAGCTTGAATGTCATAAAGTTCATCCGGATCTGTAATACCTTTGGACGCACATCAAAAAAAGTCATACAGCCCGGCAAGGAAGCACCCGGGCCAACCAGATTCCCTACCCAATCCCGAAGGGATGGCGCAATGGGGCATTCTCCCGGCAGCGCAATTCCTTCCGGCCAACCTTAAGCTGACGGCTATGGTGTCCTCACAGACTACTTTTGAGAGCAACCTCTTGCTTCCTGTTATTTAATAACCGCCGTCATAAATGCCTGGACGGCCCCGGATCTGCCGATGGGTTCTAAAAACAGCACAAAGATATTGACGCCTGCCGCGAGGAGGGTAGCGGGGTGTTTCAGCTTACCGTATTTCCAGGATACCAGCAACAGCATGGCAAGGATCAGGAATTGGGTAAGGACAGCCGGAACGTATAGATTGATAGTTGGCATTTTGTCACTGTTGGCCATCGCATAAGCGATAAAGACACCTCGCCCGAGGGCAGGGTTCAGAATAAGAAAGACAGTGGATATCAGCCACCAGGCATGGTTTTCCAGTTCCTTCCGGTGAATAATGCTCCTGATCACCGCATAGCCGAAAGCAATCATCATCACCGATTCCATGACATTGGTTCCGTAGAAAAACCAGGGTTCCAGCGGAGCAAACCGCTCAGGGTTCTCCCCGGCCGTCGTCGCGTTGACGATGTTTCTGTTCAGCAGGCTGATGGCAGTCATACAAACACCCCCGGCTATAAACATACCGATAATGCCGTTGGTGCGGTGCAGGGTTATTTTCCCCCGTGTAGCCAAATAAGGCTGTAGGATGAGATAGAAATACCAGGCAGTGCCTGTCCAGTAATGAATATGAATACCCCAGGGTTTATTGGCAAAATTCATCCAATAACTTATGGCGATCCCCAGTTGCATGATCACCATGGGAATGATCATCCATAGGTGCAGGTTCCTGTATTTTTCCATTGGTTGTAGCATAAAAAGGCGCACGGGCGGCCTGTTGTAAGTAGTAAATGTTCAACTGTTTACCATGTTCGTACGCTGACATGCTGTAATACCTTATCCGTTATGTGCCGGCTTCCGGTTTTCAGGACAGGTTGAAGTTAGGCAATTTTTTAGTAATACTGCCCGGAGGATTTGCTCTTTATACAGTTATTCCATCTTCAGGCTCCTGACAGGATTCATCCGGGCCGCGCCGATCACCTTATAGCCGACCGTCAACAACACGATGAGCAGCATTAATATTCCGCCTGAGCCTACGATCCACCATTGTAAATCAATCCGGTACGCAAAGTCATTGAGCCAGCCGGACATGGTATACCAGGCAATAGGTGCAGCTACAAGAAAAGCGACGGCTGCCAATACAAGAAAGTCCTTCCCGAAAAGCAATACAATGCTTTTTACACCTGCTCCCAGCACCTTCCGGATCCCGATTTCCCGGGTGCTCTGACTTACCATAAATGACACCATTCCATACAGACCCAGACAGCAAATAAAAATCGCCAGTACAGCGAATACGCCTGTCAGTGACGTTAGCTGCTCTTCCTTCTCGTAAAACAGCGCTATTTGCTCGTCTACAAACTGATAGGAAAACACTTCATCCGGGTAGAATTCCTGCCAGACCGACTGAATGTTTGCGATTGACCTGGTCAGCTCTTTTGAATGCAGCTTTATGGCCAGCTGCCTGTACAATTGGGGATGAGCAAAAATGGCACAGGGTTCCATGGCGTCGTGAAGTGATTTGTGGTGAAAACTCTTGACAACGCCTACGATCTCGCCGCTTGTGGAGGTATTGCCGTCTTCCAGCTGCTGACCCAGCAGCTCCTGGGGATCCCGGATTCCAAGTTTGTGCATCAGTTCCTCATTCACTACAAATTCCGCCACCGAATCCCTGCCGCTTATGTTTCGCCCTGCAAGCAAAGGCATTTGATAGACAGCTAAATAGTTTTCATCTCCGAAACGATCCCGGATCACAAATTTTTCCCATTCTATGCGGTTGGCGTACCGGACCGAACCTCCATACCCCTTGCCGGATGCGGGCGGCTCGTACTGAAAAGTCACCCTGCCGACCTCCGGAAATTGCAGCAGGTCATTGCGCAGCGCCTGCCGGAGCTCGGGCCGGGGGTTCATGGTGGGCAGCTGGATCGTGATAACAGCGCTTTGGTCAAATCCCAGGTCTGCAGTCTTAAAAAAGTGCAGCTGCTTTACCAGCACGATTGTCCCGATTATCAGGATCTGTGCGATAATAAGCTGAACGGCAACTAAGGAACGTCGCAAAGACAAACCTCCTGTCGCCCGTCTGCGTAACTGCTGCTTCAAGGCATCAACCGGATTGAATCCTGAAATAACAACAGCCGGATAAAAACCGGCCATAAGAATCACCACTACGATCACTCCCGACCAAAACGCTGCCAGCCGAAGCTGAAACAACGTCGCAATATGAAATGCCCCGGTGTGCATCCAGGCGTTCAGGACCGGCAAAAACGACATCGCCAACACCAGCGCGAAAACTGCGGAAATGAATGCAAGTAAGGCGGTTTCTGTGAGGAACTGCCGGAAAAGCTCACGCCGGGTGCCGCCCAGTACTTTCCTTACACCGATTTCTTTTGTCCGTTTCAGCGCCCGGGCGGTAGCAAGATTTACAAAATTGATACAGGCAATGAGCAGCAGAAAGATACCAATTCCGGCCAGCACCGTCAGAACAGGCTTTCGAATCCTGCCATCGTAGCGTTCATCAAAATGTACTTCTCCCAGCGGTTGCAGCTGGTGACGATAGTATCCGGAGACCTCTCCGTAGTACTTCGGGCCGTTCTCACGGATCAGGCTTTCGATATCCGCCGGGGAAGTCCCGGCCGGGAGCCTGACGAATGTCATGTTGCGGCTGCTCAGCCAGGCGAAGTTATCCAGCTCATAACCGGGTTCTACCTTTTTTAGCGTGGGCAGCGAAATATACACGTCGAAATTGAAATCAGTGGGAGCGCTTTGATCTTCCACGACGCCGACTATTTTCAAATCATGAGAATTGGAGAATGTTAAAATTTTCCCGATCACCGCTGCTGTACCGAAATACTTGCGCGCTATCTTTTCACTTACAACCACCGAATACGGTTCGCTTAACCTCTCCGACGCATCGGGACCCAGCCACCTGAAAGCAAACAGTTGCATAAAACCGGGGTCGGCAAATACCACGTTGTCTTTTTCAATGAATCTTTTTACCCCGGTGTCGGCAGTTGCCGACAGGGTGGTATGAGGGTTTTTTCGGATAAAGCCGACCTTTTCAACCGGCGCATAATCCCCGGCCAGGGCAATTGCCAAAGGAACTGAAGAGCCGGTTCCATACTCCGTTCCTTCGTCCAGCAGCAAGTCCAGCACCACTCTATACGTCCGGTCAAAATAAGGCTGATGCCTGTCCGTACGCAAATGATACTGCAGAAAAAGAAAAATCAAAACGGTCCCGGTCATTCCCAGGGATAATCCCGCAATATTGAGCAAGCTGTAAGCGGGGGCCAGACGCAGGCTGCGCATGGCCATTTTCAAATCGTTCCGTAGCATTTTATTTTGTTCGTTAACCAAAAATAGAAAAAGGAGACTCCGTAACGAACTGTGATCCGGCTATTTAACTTATTTTAACCCCCGGCTTTCTTTCACCGGGTTCTTTGGAGCCAGTCCATTTTCAGCCAGCCTGCCATAAGGAGTACGATGGCGATTTCCCTTCTCCGGCAGCACTTCATTTTAAGAGAGTGCGACTTTTGCCTTGGAAACAAAGAAATTTATTATAGATTTGCGGATTATTTAGAATTGTTTCAAATAAAATAACGATTTAGTACCCAGTCTATATGAAGAAACTCGTACTCGCGGTATTCGTATTGTCCGCACTACATGGAAAAGGCCAACAGGTCAACTCATTAATGAGTGCCGATTTCTGGAAAAGCGGCCCCGATCTGGTGGCGGTTAAAGCTGAAATTGCAAAAGGGAATAGTCCTTCACAGCCGAACGCGGCTTCGTTTGACCCTGTCACTACGGCGATTATGAATAAAGCCTCCAACGATATCATTACCTTTATGATTGAACAGGAAGGGAATGGTATTGCCAAAAAGACGCATCACAGTCGTATCTACCTGCATTGGGCGGCATCGAGCGGCAATCTGGAACTGGTTGATTATCTGATCGGTAAAGGTTCGGATGTCCATTACCAGGATAGCCACGGGGATGCTATCACCGCTTATGCGGCTTCAACCGGCAATAAAAATACACAGGTATACGATGCTCTTTTTAAGGCCGGGGTCAATCCCAGGCATCAATACGAAAATGGTGCGACTGTTCTCATGCTGGGCATCGCTTCAGACAGCGACCTGGCTTTGACCGATTATTTTGTTTCAAAAGGACTGAAGCTATCGGATAAAGATGAATATGGACGTACTGCTGCCGACTATGCGGCCAGACTGGGAAATAAAGAGCTGATGGAAAAACTGGCAAAAAGGGGGGTGAAACCGACCGGCAATGCATTGTTTTTTGCAGCTCAGGGCTCCAGAGCGGTAAGTAATGGGATCGCTACGTATCAATACCTTGTCGAGACGTTGAAATTGGATCCCAAGACCATCAATAAGGATGGCGCCACCGTACTGCATCAATTGGTTCGCCGTCCTGACATGGAAGTCATCAATTATTTTATTGAGAAGGGGGTGGACATCAACAAGGCTGACAACGACGGCAACACGCCCTTCATACTGGCATCTGCGGGAAGGGATGTACAACTTATCGAGACCTTGCTGCCGGCCGTTACTGACATCAACAAAGTAAACGAGAAAGGAGAATCGGCACTTACCAGGGCCATCGCTACAGGGTCAGCAGCCATTGCGTCGCTGCTGCTGAAAAACGGAGCCGACAGCAAGGTACTTGACAAGGACGGGAATAATCTGGCGTATCACTGGTTCGAATCGTACCGGGAAGGCGGGCCGGCCGGCAGACCCGGCGCCGCCCCGGCGCAGCCTGAAAACGATTTTGAAAACAAGCTGGAAATTTTAAAAAGCAACGGCCTTGATGTAGCCGCCCCGCAAAAAAATGGCAGTACGCTGTTCCATTTAGCGGTAGCTAAAGAGAACCTGAACCTGGTCAATAAGGCTTCGGCGCTGGGTGTCGACATCAACGCACAGGATAAGGAAGGGGTAACGCCGCTGCACAGGGCCGCTTTAATCGCCAAAACCGATAAAATCCTGCAGGCATTGATTTCGTTGGGTGCAAAAAAGGACCTGAAAACAGAATTTGATGAGACCGCTTATGATCTTGCTAAAGAAAACGATTTTCTGGCAAGTAATAACGTATCATTGGATTTCTTAAAATAAGCAGAACGTTCGCTGTGATCACCGCTCCGGCCGCTGATCACAGCGAATAAATTAATAAGACCAACCATGAAGAATTCTTTAAAATTTCTATTACCAAGCATCGTTACAATCTTATTTTCATTCAATACTTTTGCCCAATCCAGCAAGTACAAGTGCCTGATCCAGATGAACAGTTACGAGGGAGAAGCTGCTTACGTGATCATTTCATTGATCAATCCGCAGGGAGCTTACGATAAAACACTTTATGTGTTAGGTCCGGATAAGCAATGGTACAACACACTGAAAGACTGGTATAAATTCCAGAAAAAAACCAAGGCAAAGCTGAATGCCTTAACGGGCGCTTCTGTTTCAGGGGGGGACCGGGCCATGCAGACGATCGAACTGGAAGATGCCAAGCTCAACAAAGGCTATAAACTACGGTTCGAGTCAGCTGTAGAAGAGCAAAAATACCATGTTGCCGATGTCGAAATTCCGTTGACCACCGAAGCCCTAACCGAGCGCGCTACCGGAAGCGGGTACGTACGCTTTGTTAAACTAAGTAAAGTGCCGTAACCTGAATGACGCTTTCCATTTGGCGGTACGCACACCTGGCATTGGCGATAATCTCCGCCTTATTTTTGCTGATTCTCTCCGTTACCGGAGTGCTATTAGCCATAGATGCGGTTGATGAAAAGACGCGCGCCTATCGTATAGCCGGTTTTGAAACCGTCAATCTTGCGCAGTCTATAACGGCGTTAAGCAGGGTTTATCCGGAAATAATTGAATTGTCGGTTGACCACAACCAGTTTGTCACCCTTGATGGTGCCGATCAGGACGGTAATAGCATAAAGGCTTATATAGATCCGCGCGACGGAAAAATTCTGGGCCCGGTGCAACCCCAAAGCCAGTTTATTCAATGGACAATCGCCCTGCACAGGTCCCTGTTTCTGAAGGAAACCGGCCGGATTATCGTAGGCGTGGTCTCCTTTCTGCTCCTGCTGATTTCGTTTAGCGGGATTATCCTGATTATCAAACGACAGCAGGGAATTCGCCATTTCTTTGCAAAAATAAACCGCGACTTTTTTGCCCAGTATTTTCATGTAGTAAGCGGACGCTTGTTTTTAATACCGGTTGTGATCATTGCGCTTACCGGTACCCACCTGTTCCTGGCCCGTATGGGGCTGATCAACAAAACGAACCAGGAAATAACACATGCGGCGGTAACAGGCGATAGCCCTACCAGGGAGCCGGCAGAATTTCCGTTCTTTCAGCAAACAATGTTGGCGGAAGTTGAGAAGGTAGAGTTCCCGTTTATCAGGGACGATCCCGAAGAGTTCTATGTGGTGAAACTGAAAGACAGCATCATTTCCGTCGATCAGCTTACCGGGAACATCACGGAAGAAACCCGGTATCCTTACGCGGCGGTTCTGGAAAAACTGAGCCTGGACCTCCACACCGGAAGAACCAATGTGCTATGGGCGATCATTCTGGGATTTGCATCGCTGAATATCCTTGCCTTTATCTATACCGGGTTTGTCATTACGTTCAGACGGACGAAAACCCGCATCAAGAACAAGTTCACCTCCGGAACTGCTGAAATTGTTGTGCTGGTCGGTACGGAAAACGGCAGCACGCTATTTTTTGCCGACCAGGTCCACCGGCAATTGCTGGCAGACGGAAAGCGGTCTTTTATCGCGGGGATGAACCAGTTTACGGATTACCCGAATGCGCAGCACCTGCTGGTTTTTACTTCGACCTATGGCTTGGGCGTTGCACCTGCCAATGCCGCAAATTTTGAGCAGCTGCTGCTCAAAAATCCGCAGCAGCAAACCGTCCGGTTCTCAGTGGTCGGCTTCGGCTCCAGAGCATATCCTGATTTTTGCGGCTATGCGAAGTCTGTTGATGAGGTATTGGAAAAACAGCCCTGGGCGGCGCGTTATCTGGACCTGTATACGGTCAATGACAAATCTGCCGGAGAATTTACCAGGTGGATTCATGCATGGAGTGAAAAAAGCCTTGTCGCATTAGCGACTGCTCCCGCGCTGTATACGATGAAAGTAGCCGGGCTCAAAGGAATGAAAGTAATGGAGAAAACCCGGGTCAGTGAAAAGAATTCTACTTTTAAAATTTTACTGAAACCTGAATCGGACATCGCTTTCCAATCGGGCGATTTACTGGCGGTTTATCCTGCCGGTGACAACCGGGAACGTTTTTATTCGATCGCGGAGAACGACCGTATGCTCCAGCTTATGGTCAAATTGCACCCCAACGGATTAGGGTCGAATTATCTTTACCAACTGGAAGTAAACAGCAGGATCAAGGTCCGCGTGATAAGCAACCCGGATTTTCATTTTCCACAAACGGCCGGCGCGGTTGCCATGATCGCCAACGGTACGGGCATAGCCCCGTTTCTGGGGATGATTCGCAACAACCGCAAAAAAATACCGGTTTATCTGTACGCCGGTTTCAGATACAACAATGAACTGACGCAGCAGTACCGGCAGTTTGCCTCAGAGGAGATCGCCAGAGAGCACCTGAAAGTATTTCAAACCGCCTGTTCGCGGGAACAGACCCGGCAGTATGTGACCGATCTGATCCGGAAAGACGCGCAGTATTTTGCGGATCTGCTGGAGAATAAAGGCATTATCATGATATGCGGCTCGCTGGTTATGCAGAAAGACGTGGAAGCCCTGCTGGAAGAAGTCTGCCGGCCTACCAACCCGTTGAGCCATTATAAGGCCAATGGTCAGATTTTAACGGATTGTTATTAAAACGATGACACGATATGACGGACGAATAGTCAGGAGCACGCTGCTTGTTCTGGCGATTTTGTCCGGTGGCGTCCCAACGCTGTGTACTGCTCAGCTTGTGCTGAGGCAGCAGGTCATGTTAATGGGGTCGCGTTTCGAAATCACCCTTGTCGACAAAGATTCGCTCCAAGCAAAAAAGCATATGGAAGAGGTGATCGGAGAAGTTACGCGTATCGAAAACCTGATCTCCGAATGGCGGCCCGAAACCCAGATTTCCCTTGTTAACAGGAACGCCGGTATAAAACCGGTCAAGGTGGATCGTGAAGTCTTTGAGCTGACCCGCCGGGCTATTGCTTATTCCGAACGTTCGCAGGGGGCGTTCGACATCAGCATAGCGGCAATGGATAACCTATGGAAATTTGATCACAGCATGACCGAAATGCCCGGCGAAGCAGCAATCAGGAAATCTGTGGAGAAGGTGGGGTATCGTCATATTGTTCTGGACAGTACCAACAGCACCATTTACCTGGCCTTGACAGGTATGAAAATCGGCTTCGGTTCCATAGGAAAAGGATATGCCGCAGACAAAGGCCGTGAGCTGATGCAGTTGTCGGGTGTACCGGCAGGAATTGTAAACGCCTCGGGAGACCTCTCGGCCTGGGGAACTCCACCTGGCAAGAAAGCATGGAAGGTAGGCATACCTGACCCTTTTAAGCCCCACAGAATCGTTAAGACACTAAGGCTGAAAGAAGCATCGGTAGCTACTTCGGGCAGCTACGGGAACTATGCCGAAATCGACGGGAAACGTTATTCTCATATCATCAATCCCCGAACGGGCTATCCTTCCACCGGGCTTACGAGTGTCACCATTACCGGCCCCTCGGCCGAATTTGCCAATGCCCTGAGCACGTCTGTCATGGTGATGGGAGAAAAAGAGGGGATAAGGCTATTGAAACTTTTCCCGGATTACAGGTATGTCCTCATTACGGATAGCGGAAAGGTAATAAAGGGAAATTAATACGCAAGCGGACTATGTCCTCACAATCCGTTTGCGTAGCCTACCGCTAAAAGCCCTGAAAGGGCGACATATTTGAGCCCCGGGTGGAGCCCGGGGGGTGACGATGGCGGCGGTGATGATGATGGCGGCGGTGATGATGGTGGTGACGGTGATGGCGGCGGTGATGATGATGGCGGCGGTGATGATGATGGTGGTGACGGTGATGACGACGGTGACGGTGATGGCGGCGATGATGACGACGGTGACGGTGATGGCGGCGATGATGACGACGACGATGACCGCGATGACGGCATCATTTTTTGATCAAACGGCCTTGCGACCGACCGTCCACAACGACCAGGTAGGTTCCTGCAGGCAAATGGGTCAGCGGAACGATGGTTTTTTCAGCTTTAACGGCGGCCCGCATCACCTCGCGGCCGGTCAGATCATAAAGAATCAGATTTCCCGGTAATTTTCCCGAAAGTGTAAAAGAGCGATCGGCCGGGTTGGGATAAATCCGGTAGGCCGCCGGTGTGCCGCGGCGTACCGAACGTATATCCGAGTAATCGGCTGTACCCTCAACATTCACTATTTTCAAACGGTAGTAGGACGTGCCGCTCAACGGGCTCTCATCTTTCCCGTTGTAACGGGTAGTATGTGTGCTTGTTCCGGCGCCTTTTTTCAGGAAAACGGGCAGCCATTCGCGCGCATCCGCCGAGCGCTGTACTTCGAAATAATCGTGGTCTGTTTCTGAGGCGGTAGTCCATTCCAGCCGGACCCGGTTTCCGTCATTGCGGGCCTCAAAGCGGATCAGGGTTACGGCCAGGGGAACACATTCCACCTGCTGCCCAATGGTAATCGTCCAATGTTTATCGTTACGGAGGGTCGCTAAGGCAGCTGCAGCCGCACTGCCATAGTTACGGCCGGATGCGCCCAACACGATTGTATTGGGCGTATTCGCATTTTCGGCCCAGCCCAGCAGGGTGCTTGTCATATTGAAGCAATCCATCCCGGAGGAGGAGAGCATGGATGTCATGTTTGTGACGGCATTCAGCTCCCATTCCTGCAAACTCTGGTCGAAAGCAGCAGCTCCCTGGAACATATAGCTCATATCGGTGACGTTGCTTACATTCCAGTCACCGACAGGCTGGTTGAAGGCAGCCGCGTAAGAAAACATGATACTCATATCAGTCACTTTGCCGACCTCCCATCCGTCGATGGGCTGGTTGAAGGCCGCTGCATAATAAAACATGCACGTCATGTTGGTGACGTTGTTTACTTTCCAGTCACCCACCGGCTGGTTGAAGGCCGTTGCTCCCTGGAACATGGCCGTCATGTTGGCGACCTTACCGACCTCCCATTCACCAATGGGCTGGTTGAAGGCAGCAGCGTTCAGGAACATCTGATACATTGAAGTGACCACGCTCACGTCCCAGTCGCCGATGAACTGGTTAAAGGCGGCGGCATAAGCAAACATGGCATTCATGTTGGTGACCTTGCCTACATCCCAATCTCCGATGGGCTGGTTGAAGGCAGCGGCTCTCTGGAACATTTCTCCCATCAGGGTGACGTTGCCTACCTTCCAATCCCCGATGGGCCGGTTAAATGAAGCAGCCCCCAGAAACATAGATCTCATATTGGTAACCTTGCTTACATTCCAGTCGCCGATGGGCTCGTTAAAAGCAGAAGCCTGGTAAAATAAAGCATTCATATCGGTGACCTCGCCCACATCCCAGGTGTTCATTCCAGGTACCGCAGACAGGGAAGCGCATCCTCTGAACATGGCGCTCATAGTGGTTACGGATTGCAGATCCGGGACGTCGGTGGCCGACACCGTGAGGTTGGTGCAGCCAAAATACGCGTCCTGCATGGAGGACCACCGGGTAGTTCCCCATTGTGTTAGCTGCAGGAGTTTTTTACAGTCGCCCCCGTTGGCGAAACGTATGCGGTCGAATGTGCCGCTTCCCGCTGTGATGCTAACCTGGTAGGTGCCCGCCGAAGGAAAAGCAAGGGTATGCGTTTCCGTACCTGTCGCAGTCCCCTGGTTGTCCGGGTTCCCGACCTCCTCCCACTCAATGGTGTAATTTGTCCCCGTCGCCGGGATGGTGATCTGGTTGGGAGCGCTGGTACCGGGGTTGTCTGTTTTCCAGACAGTGATGTATTGGGCATTCGTACTGAATGCTGTTGCCGCCAAAAAAGCGGCCAGGAAAATGGAAGGTATGTTCATAGCGAAGCGGAAACGATTTTGGATTGCAATATTATCCCCTCCGCCGCCCTGAGCACTATCAACATTGGTTCAAATACTGTCAAATTTAGCTCAGTCGCCGCGTGAAATGTATTCGGAGGGCGTCATCCCATAGTGTTCCCTGAAACACTGGGTAAAATAGGAGGGGCTGCTGAAACCCACTTTATAGGTCGTAGAAGTAATGTCGAGTCCCGCAGCCAGGAACCCCGTCGCTTTCTGAAGCCGGTAGGCACGGATGAGTTCATTGGGAGTAGTATCAAGGACTGCTTTCAATTTACGTTTGAGGGTACTCCTGCTCATCCGGGCTGTCTGGCAAAGGTCGTCCACGCCCAGGCCGGTGTCTCCCAGTTTCGATTCTATTTCTTGGTACAGGCTGGCCAGGAAAGGATCGGCTGTCACCGGATGCGCTTTCCCGAAAAGCTGAGCTCTAAGCCGGGTTCTTATCTTTTGCTGTAAACCCACGAGGTTGGAAGTCCGTTGGACCAGTTCATCCATCTGGAAAGGTTTGGTGATATAATCGTCGGCCCCTGCGTCCAGGCCTTGCATCCGGCTATCCCGGGCGGTTTTGGAAGTAAGCAGCATAAAGCCAATGTGGGCGGTACGCGGATCGGATTTACACAAGCCGCAAAGTTCCAGCCCATCCCTGCCGGGCATCATCACGTCACTGATCACCACATCGGGGAGTTCTTCCAGGATCACTTCCCAGGCTGTCAGGCCATTGGAGGCTCCGATCACCCGATAGCTGTCTTCCAGGCAGGTCGCAATGAAGGAAAGCAATTCCTCGTTGTCTTCTGCAATCATCACCAGCGGTTGATTTCCCTGCGCGGCTTTTGAAGTTTGCGGAAGTGAACCGGCAACGAATTTCGCTGCGATACCGTCCGTGATTTTCTGAACCGGTATTTCTACGGTAAACCTGCAAAAGCTACCCGGTTCGCTGGCGACCCGCACCGTGCCGTTCATCAATCCGGTAAGTTCCTTTACCAGTGAGAGGCCAATGCCGGTGCCTCCGTGGCTTCGGGTGGCGGAACCGTCGACCTGGTAAAACCGTTCAAAGATTTTCAGGTGCTGATCGGCAGGAATACCCGGCCCGTTATCCTGTACTTCCAGCCTTACCCTGTCGGTTCCTGCCGGGAGCAGCAATACGGAAATTTCACCGTCCGCCGGTGTGAACTTCAGGGCGTTGCCAACGAGGTTAAAAATGATTTTCCGCCATTTTTCATGATCGAACAGATAGTAGCCGCCGATACCTTCGGCTGAAAAGGTAAGCCGGATATTTTTTGTCAGTGCAGCCGCTTCAAACGCCTGCAGGCAGTTTGAAGAAAAAAACGACAATTCGCCGGAGGATAAACGCAATTCTACCTGACCATCGTTCAGTTTGGAAAAATCAAGAAACTCATTGCTCAGATGCAGTAACTGGAGGGAGTTTTTGTGGATCATCCGTAACGCATGCTGTGCGACGGGCGGTAAAGATTGGTCGGACAATAGTTTTTCCAGCGGACTGATGATGAGTGTCAGCGGGGTCCGGAATTCGTGGGTGACATTACTGAAAAAGTGATCTTTCATTTCATCCATTTCTTTGAGCCGCAGGGCTTCCCGCTTTTCGAATTCCAGGTTTTGTTCTGTTCTGATCCTTTTTTCACGGACAATAGAGTACCAGCGTATGAGGAATATGACTAGCAACACGTAGACAAAATAGGCCTGGCCAGTCGCCCAGAAAGGCGGTCGAATGGTAAAGGCGACTTCCTTTATTGCCGGGCTCCATCGCCCGTTGGTGTCGGTGGCGCCGATCTGAAGTTTGTATGATCCGGGAGGCAGCGCGGCATAGGAAGCAACATTGCTGGTGCCGTTTTCAATCCAGTCGCTATGCTCCCCCTCCCGCCGGTCTTCCAGCCGGTAGCGGTATTTGGTCTTGTGAGGCTGGTTGAAATACATTGCTGCAAATTCAAAGCGGAGATGGTTTTGGTGATAGGGTAATTCAATGCTTTCCAGGGATGCCAATGGCACCCGGACAAGGCTGTTTTGCTCGGTATGGCCCTGGGGTACATTGTTGATCTGAAGGTTTACAAGCTGGACAGGAACGGTGTCAGGATCTGCCCGGACATCAAAACCGGTAGGGTCGAAAATGGTGTAGCCCTCTGTTCCCCCGAAAGCAATTCTGCCGTCGTCAAAACGGAATTTGCTGGCCCGGTTAAATTCATTTCCCTGCAATCCATCCGATTTTTCGAAACTATTGACGGATCCGGTTTCAGGATCAAGTCTGAAGATTCCTTTATTGGTACTGCACCATATTTTCCCGGTTTTATCGGGCACCATGCAATAGATGGTATTGTTGGGCAGTCCGTTTTCAGTAGTGTATACTTTTTGCAAACCTTTCCCGGTATCCCAGAGGAGGAGCCCGCCTCCCCTGGATCCTATCCAGAAGCGATTTTCGTTTCCGGGATCCCTGCAGATTTCTGTCAGTTCCCTGGGCATATAGTGCACATCCGGGCCATCGGCCTGTTTTTCTTTAAACTGGCTGATCCGTTTGTTTCCCCTGTAGTGCAACAGTCCGTCTGCATAGGTAGACAGCCACAGGCTGCCCTTATGGTAAATAGCATCGGCAAGTTCAATGTTTCCCATGTGCGATTTTCCGAAGGAAACGGTATCCGGCACCGACTCCGGCGTTTTCCAGCGGTACCAGACCGCTTTTACCCGGTCATAAACACAGATTTCACCGGCTTCTGCTACCGCGAGTGCCGTGTAGATCGCCTTTTCCGGGACGTTGCGGAACCGGGTAAGAGACTTTCCGTCGTATTGGAAAACACTGTTTACATTGTAAGGATTCTTCGTGAAGAAAAGCCGGTTGCTGCTGTCACGGGCCTGACGGAAGAAATAGGTTTCCCCGGGCACCGTCCAGTCATCCGGAAGAAGGGACAGATCAATACCGGCCTGTTCAAGGATGTCCGTGATAAAGTTCTGTTTATACGGATACGAATGGAAGGGCATGGCCTGCAGATCGATTCGCGTGATACCCTGCGCATTTACACTTACCCAGAGCACGTCGGATTTGTCCACAAACAAAGCAGTGATATTGAGGTGCGGTGAAGCAATATTCTGCCATACCCTTTCGGGCTGATCCTGGTCGTTGATGCGATAGACACCTCCTGCGTGTACGAAATAGGGTTGCCCTTTTGCATCTAGGCATAGCAGGCTTTCCTTTTCCGGTAACCCGGACGGCCGGGCTTTTGGAAGCAGGAGGGTTTTTGCCGATTTCTTCTCTAAGTCCAATAGTACGATGTGGTCGGACTGATAGACTATCAGCCTGTTGCCCGGAAGTAGGGCCGTTGAGCCGGCATACAGCCTGCTTTCCTTATACAAATCAGGAGCAAGTCTTTTTACACCGGTAGGAAACCGGATGAATTCGAAACGGGTTTTTGTCCGGTTGCTTCTATGCACGCCGTTTTCCGAGACTAAAAATACGCTTCCGTCCTCTATTTGTAAAAGCGCGCTGAGGGTATCCTCCTGCAGCAGGCCATTCCTCGTATCGGCATAGTATATTTTCCCGCTTTTACTGTTCAGCCAGCCAATTCCTTTACCGGGACTCATTGAAAAAAGCCAGTCTGTTCCGTTATAGATGTTGCCGGTATTAATAACGAGTGGTTTGGCGGAAGGTATTCTGCTGAGTGTGTCCAGGCTGGTGATGCGGCCCGCTTTGAATGTGCGCAGGTCGAATGCATCGTACAGCAAGCCTTCATAGATCAGCGTCAGCCTGTTATCCGCTTGCGGATACATTTTAAAAATGGCATTCTGGGAAAGGCTGGTCGTGTCGGCAGGCCGGGCCCTGAAATTTCTGAAACCCCGGCCGTCGTACCGGCTGAGCCCGTCGAGTGTGGCAATCCAGATAAACCCGTCTTTGTCCTGTGTGATCCCCGTAATATAACTCTGAGGAAGTCATTCTTCGACCCCGAAGTGTTTTTGATTCGTGTAGAGCGGCTGCTGCGAAAATCCTCCCGTTCCGGACAAAAAGAACGAAAATAAGCTGATAAGGATCCGGCCGGAAAGACGCCAGCATGTCTTTGTCATAGAAGGAGGATAGGGGGTGATAGGGGGTAAATTTAAACAGAAACTCCCTGCATGTCAACGGACGGGCCAATGAAATCTGCAAAAAAGCACATTTTATACTATGTTTGTCACTAATTCTTCCGCCTTCCAGGATTATGCAGAAAACAACTCTTTTCCTTACCCTTTTAGTGTTGACCGGAGGATACGGCGGGCTTTCTGCTCAGAATCTGCTGCCTTCCAATGACAGCCTGGCACTGATGACGAGACCGGAGCGCCTGCTGGAGGTCAACCGGTTCATCGTGGAAAACCCGGAGAACCACCACCTGAAGGCGGAGCCCCTCCAACGACTCTACATGTTGGCCGACTCCCTGGATGACCGCCTGCTGCGGGAATACGTCGATTTTTACAAAGAGATTTTTCCCGCACTGGCTTGGAAAGACCCGGACAGGTGCATCCGCCTCCTTACTGACGCCTCGCACCGGTATGAAGCACAGGGAAAAAAGCGTTTTGCCGGCATTTGCCTCCACATGATCGGGCAGCACCATTACATGTGCGAAGCTTTCGGGCCTGCATTTGAGAACCTGTTAAAGGCCAACGACCTGTTCCGGGAGGTTGGATACGGGAATATTCCCGAAATCGGGCGTTACCTGCACGAACTGGCCCTGGCCCATTACTATTTCAGGGATTATTACAAGGTGATGGATCTGATGCATGCGGCCGTCAGGTTGCCTGCTTACAACAGAAACCTGGACATGCAGCGCTTCAATAACCTGGCCCTGGCTTACAGGAATACCGGCCAGCTTGACAGCGCACTTCATTACATTGAACATACCCTCCACCTGGCAGAGCAATATGGTGATTCTGTCTGGATCAGTATTGCCTACGGTAACCTGGGAAGCATTTACCACCGGATGGGACTTTTTGAGCAGGAACTGAAATACCGGGAGGCAGACTACAGGTTCAGGATCGGGATTACGTCTATACCCGGATTTTTCAAAAGCAGCGCGCTGGGTATGGCCGAAACATGGCTGAAACTTGGTAACCCGGAAAAAGCAGGATACTACCTGACCAAGTACCGGGAAACCGAAGACCATGTCACGTATGACTACAGTGGCAGTCAGCACCTGAAAAGTCTCCGGAAAATCTACCTTGACGTTGCCCATCAGTATTACAGCGCCAGGGGAGATTTTCGCGTAGCCTATCGTTACCTCGACAGCCTCCGTACGATGCTGGCAGAAGAGGATATGGTTTACCACAAGCTCATTGCCACCACCGCCCAGCAGCGCATCGACATCCAGCGCCAGCAGTCCCGGGTACTGATGCTGCGGCAGGAGCAGGAGCACCTGAAAGTGCGGTATGGATTGTTGATCGCAGGCGTGTCGCTTCTGATGGTGGTATTTGCTTTGCTCTACTACCTTACCCGCCTCAAAAAGCAAAAAGAACAGGCCGAATACTTTGCCAGACAAAAGACGGACGAACTCGAGAAACTTACGATGAAGCGCGAGCTGTCAGAGGTGCGGCTGGAGCTGCGGGACTACCTGCTCAGGATACAGGAAAACGAAAACCTCATTGATAAGCTCAGCTCCGACCTGAAAGCTTTGAACAATGCGTCTCTGCCCGGGAATGGAGAAATCCGGAAAATGGAGGAGGACCTCAGGGATATCAGGATACTTACCAACCAGCATTGGGACGATTTTCAGCAACGTTTCGCAGAACTGTATGCAGACTTTTCCACGCAGCTCCGTGACATACGGCCTCGTCTTACCCAAGGAGAAACCCGGCTGCTCCTGCTTACCAGGATCGGTCTTTCCAATAAAGAAATGGCGCACGCACTCGGCGTATTGCCCGATGCGATCCGCGTAATCCGCTACCGCCTGAAAAAAAAATACGGTATCCCCGCCGATGCGAAACTTCCGGATGCATTGATAGGGTGAGCGGCACCTGAGTCCCGACCGGGAAAGCCAGTCATTGCCCCAGACCGATTGCTTCTCTTCCGTGTAGGAATTGTTACGCTTTTTGTTACGCTTGTTTTTGCGGGCTGTTTCCCCCTTTTAGCTACTTTTCGCCAATGTTGCCGACATACTTGCATTTGATGCCTGTGCCACGATGCCCTGTCTCTTTGAAAAAACTTCAAACCCCTGATCTGCATGAATTACCGAATTTTACTTTTTTTTGTCCTGTTGCTTTGCGGCACAGGCGCCCTTGCACAACCAGGCAATGCCCTTCATTTTGACGGGGTCAATGACAAAGTAGAGATACCCGATGCGAACCCGCTCGATTTACAAGGTTCCTATACCTTGGAGTGCTGGATCAGGCCGGATGAATTTACCTGGCTGGGCGGGTTGATTTCAAAGTACCATTCCGCCAGTGCCAACGGTTATCTTTTAAGGCTGGGAAGCGCGTCCCCCTACAACGGTCTCGGCTTCGACGGGATGGAGACACCCACCGGCCTGTTGCAGACCGGTACCTGGTACCACATCGCAGCGGTCAAGGACGGGCCGGTCAGGAAAATATATGTCAACGGGGAGGAGAAGCCCCTGTCAGGCGGAGCCGTCAATGTAGGGCCCAATACCGATATCCTGACGCTGGGTATGGACTATGCACCCGCTCCCCGCTATTTTAAAGGGGCTATGGACGAAGTCAGAATCTGGAATACTGCCCGAAGTCAGGGTGACATACAGTCGGCAATGAATACCTCAGTAGATCCTGCCTCTTCAGGACTGGTGGCTTATTACAAGTTTGATCAGGGCACGGCCGATGGGGATAACACCGGCCTGCCCGCCACCGTAACCGATGCCACCGCCAACAATAACAACGGAACAGCGGTCAATTTTGCTTTCAATGGCAGCACTTCCAATTGGATCAGCCGGTATTTCCTGGAGCCGCCTGTTGCGACGGAGGCCACAGGTATTTCCGATGACGGCTTTACCGCTCATTGGACTCCGGGCGGGGCTGCCGATTATTATTTGCTGGATATTTCGCCTTCCGCTGATTTCAGCACCTTCGTCAGCGGTTACAACGGACTGAATGTCGGAAATGTTACGGCCTGGGATGCTGCGGGCCTGTTGCCCGGGGTTACCTGGTATTACCGGGTAAGCGCCGTAAGTACCATCCAGGGACAAAGCGCGCCTTCCAATTTTGTTGCTGTCGCTACCTCAGGCGAGTTTGTACCCCAGACACCCATCCTTTACGTCGACAAAAACGTAGCCGGGGGCGATCAGAGCGGCACTAGCTGGGCCAACGCCATGCCGGAACTGGCCAACGCCCTCCAATGGGCAAGAACTAACCAGGGAAGTGGTCTGTGGAGCACCGTCGATCCTTTACGGATATGGGTAGCAGCCGGAACCTACAAACCGCTGTACCATGCTGCCGATGGGCAATTTACAAACAATGGCAACCGGAACAATGCGTTTGTACTGGTCAGAGATGTGCAGCTCTATGGTGGTTTTGATCCAGCCAACGGTATTACCGATCTGACACACCAACGGATCCTCTCTCCGGCCGGCTCCGTTCTGAGCGGCGATTTGAATAACAGCAACACGCTTAACAATGGCGATGCGTATCACGTGGTCATCAGCGCCGGTGCAGCGGGCAGCGCTGTCTTCGACGGGTTTACGGTTACAGGGGGCAATTCCAATGGTTCCGGTGGCGCTGTGGTCGTCAATGAACTGGAAGTGTATAATGATAATGGGGGAGGAGTCTGCGCACAAACTTCTTCCCCGGTTTTACGCAACCTGACCATCTCAGGGAATTACGGTTATTGGGGAGGAGGCATGCAGCTTCAAAATTCATCCCCTTCGATCACCCGTTTAGTGATCAGCGGAAACAGGGCCGGTTACGGCGGAGGAATAAATATTGATGAAAATACGTCACTCGTCTTAACCAATGTGATGATCAGCGGGAACAGGGCCGCGTCTTATGGGGGTGGGATCCATGCCGTCGGGTCGTCGATAACGCTTACCAATGTGACCATCAGCGGGAACAAGGCGGATATTTACAACGGGGGCGGGATCTATTATTTACAATCTACTCTCCAGGTCCGTAACAGCATTATCTTCGGTAATAATACTGGCGTTTATCCCGATAACAGCCTGCCCCCGCAATGCCGCCACAGTCTGGTACAGGAAATCACCACCGGCGACGATGCCGACGGTAATATAAGCGGAGGCGCCAATCCTTTATTTGTCAACAGAATCGCCTATTCCCTTGCCCCCTCCGCAGGAGGCAGCTATGCCCTGCAAGCCGGGAGCCCGGCCGTCAACAAGGGCAGCAATGCCCTGTTCCCGGGATTGGGCGCCGGCACTGCCGACCTGGCCGGCAACCCGAGGGTATACGACTATGCCGGTGGGGGGGGAGTTGATATGGGAGCCTATGAATACCAGGGAGAGCCGGGTATTCCGCCCACGCTCGGCGGTACTCTTTATGTCAATAAAAACGTGAGCGGGGGTGACCAGAGCGGCAGCAGCTGGGACAATGCCATGCCCGAGCTGGCTGAAGCGCTTAAATGGGCGAGACAAAACGTGGAAAATGATTTGTGGGATGCCGGTAGCCCTTTGCAGATATGGGTAGCAACCGGCACCTATAAACCCTTATACCGTGCAGCAGACGGGCAATTTGAAACCTCGGGAAGCAACCGGAACAATGCGTTTGTATTGGTCAGGGATGTGCAGCTCTATGGCGGTTTTGACCCGGCCCACGGTATTTTTGATCTGACGCACAGCCGGATACCTCCCACTGCCACAAGTGGCTCTATTTTGAGCGGTGATATCAATACCAGTAACACAAATGATGCCTACCATGTGGTTATTGGTACCAATGCATTGGGTACTGCTGTTTTGGATGGTTTTACCATTACAGGGGGGAATGCCAATGGTTCTCATAATGCTTCCGTCGTCAATTCGGTCAGTATTTTCAACGATGAAGGCGGAGGAATCGAACTAATCAGATCGCACCCGGTTTTGAATAACCTGGTCATAGCGGGGAATTATGCTACCTACGGGGGAGGAATGATGCTTCAGTATGCATCCCCCGTTATGACGAACCTGGTATTCAGCCTGAACAGCGGCAGGTGGGGAGGCGGAATCATGAATGGCGGAGGCACGATCACGCTTACGAATGTGACCATTAGCGGCAATAGCGATGTTTTTGGCGGCGGAGGCATCTTTACGTATGATGCGGTACTTGTCCGCAATAGCATTATCTATGGCAATACCGGAGGGGTTATGAACTATGGTTCGATTGCTCCCCAGTATACCAACAGCCTGGTCCAGGGACAAACCGTGAACGACGCCAACGGCAACCTGGCCGGCGCTACAGATCCGAAGTTTACCAGTGAACCTACGATTAACCTGCCTTTCGGCGACTACATGCTGCAGGCCGGCAGCCCGGCCATTGAGGCCGGCAGTAATACCTTGTTCGCCGGGTTGGACGCGGCCACTACCGACCTGGCCGGCAACCCGCGGGTGTCCGGCACTAACATTGATATGGGTGCTTACGAGTATTTCGAGCCCCTGCCGGTAACACTGGTCGACTTCAAGGCGGTTCTTGTAGAAAACGCCGTCCAACTGACCTGGCAGACGACTGAGGAAGTCAACGCCTCCCACTTCGAAATCCAGCGCGGCACTGATGCCCGTACCTGGGAGGCCATCGGGAACGTGCCGGTTGGAGCTGCCGGCTACCAGACCTATACCTTCAACGATCCGCTATCGGAGGTCAGCGTCGGGCAATCAGCGACCGGCACGCCCGCTCACGGCCGCAAGCCGATAACCTGCTACTACCGCCTGCGGATGGTCGACCGGGACGGGACATTCGCTTACTCACAAATAGCTGCTGTACAGATTGAAGGGATAGGAATGCAGGTCCGTATCTATCCCAATCCTGCAAAAAAAGAGAAAGTAATCGTGGAACTGACCGGAGGAGCTCCGGGAGCAATCCGCGTGCAGATTTACGATCGTTTAGGGCGGGCGGCAGGCGGACCACAGCCTGAAATAGTTGGGGGGAAAGCGATACTGGATGTCAGCGGCCTGGCATCGGGGCTGTACCTCGTGCAAATAGGGCAGGGGAATGCTGTGGTGACAAAACACCTGGTGATACCGTGATACTGCGACGTACATACCCGTTGACAACACCGTGGCGCCGCAACGCACGCGGTCATTGGCTGACAGGCCGAAATGTTTAGAAGTCCGATAGTTTTTTGTTCCTTTGCCAAAATACTAAGTGGTATCTTTATGAAAAAAGCGGAGGCGACACGGCTGACAATTCTACAAAAAGCATTTGAATTGATTTACGTAAAAGGGTATCAGACCACAAGTATTGACGACATTATTGCTACCACACAAGTAACAAAAGGCGCATTTTATTACCATTTCAAAACCAAAGATGAAATGGGGCTCGCCATTATCAACGAAATCCTGAAACCGACGCTTGTAAACAGTTTCATACAACCTTTACGGCAAGAACAGAATCCATTGGATGCCATTTACAACCTAATGCACAGTCTTCTAATGGAAAATGAGTTTTTGAAAGTCGAATATGGTTGTCCTGCTTCAAATTTTACACAAGAAATGACACCCTGGAATGCGGACTTTAATAACGCCTTAAACGAGTTGATTCAGCAATGGACGGAAGTAATGACAGCCGCCATTGAAAAAGGAAAAGAAAACGGCTTTATTCGTAAAGAAGTAAACGGAAGGCAGGTAACATTTTTTGTACTGTCGGGCTATTGGGGTATACGAAATTTCGGGAAGCTGGCAAACAGTAAACAAGTATATCTTCCTTATTTAAAGGAACTTAAAAGCTATCTTAGTAGTCTGGAATAATTTTTTTCCTAAAAACATACTGATTGGTATGTTTTGTTTTTACCTTTGCGCCGTGCGACCCGGTTCCTCCCATTTACTCCTTTTTTGAAGCACTTGTAATATGGAATATATTCAGAAAATAAAAAGCGATATAAAATGTATTCGACGTTGTTGTCCCTGCACTCGTTAATCCGTTGGCTTGTAGTAGTCTTTCTGGTGTATACCCTTTACAGAGCATTTGTCGGCTATACCCGGAACAAGACATTTTCTAAAGCCGATAATGCTTTCCGGCATTGGACGGCAACCGTTGCCCATATTCAGTTAATGATTGGAATAATACTTTATACGCAAAGCCCGATTGTAAAGCATTTCTGGACAGACACTAAAACTGCCTCGCAAAATTTAGAATTGACGTTTTATGGTTTACTGCATATTGTCTTTATGCTGACTGCTATTGTCGCAGTAACAATCGGGTCAGCGCTGGCAAAACGAAGATCAACGGACAAGGAAAAATTTAAGACCCTATTAGTTTGGTTTTTTATAGCCCTGATCCTCATTTTTATTGCAATTCCCTGGACGTTTTCACCATTATCAGCCAGACCAAATTTCAGAACATTTTAACTATGAAAAAGTATTTCACTACAACCATCGGACGGTTGCGACTTTTGGCTTTTTTAGAAGGTATTTCACTACTTGTTTTGATTTTTATAGCAGTTCCGTTGAAATACTATTTTGATAGTCCTTCATTGGTGAAATCTGTCGGACCTCTACACGGAGCATTATTTCTGTTGTTTGTCTTCAATGCTTTGCGTGTAGGCGTGGAACAACAATGGAAATTCAAAGAAACCACCTGGAAAGTGCTTGTAGCTTGTTTCGTTCCATTCGGTGTATTCTACATTGACTACAACCTATTGCGTACTATCCAAACAGACGAAAATTAACGGGTTGACGCTCGCGGCCAGTTCAATCGCCGAGGCAAAATGCCAGGTACTGATCGCCCGACGGAGTGTTGAGCTTCCCTCCGCCGCAGGCAATCACGAGATACTGTTTCCCGTCGATCAGGTAAGTGCTCGGAGAGGCATATCCTGCTGCCGGAAGCTTGTATTCCCACACCATTTCGCCGGTTTTCCTGTCAAAAGCCCGCAGTTTTTCATCGCGGGCGGCGGCAATAAACAAGAGTCCGCCGGCGGTTACCAACGGGCCGCCATAGTTATCGGTTCCGGTGGCCGGAATTCCTTTTTTAATGAGTTCGGGATATTCTCCGAGAGGAACCTGCCAGCGCCGCCGGCCGGTGTTCAGGTCAATGGCCGTCAAGGTTCCCCATGGCGGCGTACTCACCGGGTACCCTTTACTGTCGTACCATCGGTTATAACCGGTGTGCTGATAGGGAATAACGTTCTTTTGAGTGACTGTAACTGACTTTCCGGTATCGTTGTCGAATAAGAAGTCAATAATAGCCTTCCTTTCTGTTTCCGGAATATGGGAAAATGAAGGCATCATGCCGCGCCCGGTGGCAAACAGGTCGGATACCTGTTGTTTCGACAGGCGGTCATTCAGGCCGGCTAGTGAAGGGTAGGCGCCGTCGTGACTGCCTTTCAGGTCTTGTCCGTGACACGCCGCACAATAGACCGTATACGGTTGGTTGCCTGCTGTAGCGGTCGCTCTGGGTGGGCGCAGTGTCATGTGAACGGGATTTTCTTTAGCCGGAACATACATGATCCCGTCCAGATCAGTAGCCGCGCCTCCCCATTGAGCCCCGCCGTCTGTGCCCGGGAAGAAGACCGTCATGGTTTCGCTGAGGGGTATGTAAGGCGTTCCGGTCCGGGCTTTGCGCAGAACGCTGCGGATGGAATCCCGACCGGCTGCCCAGGGGTTGATCTCCTTTTCGGTAAATGATTGCCGGGTAAACGGCTCCGGAAGCTGCGGGATCGGTTGGGTTTTTGCAGGCGCTTCCCCCGGAACGGCGTCCTGAGGGAATGCTGTTTCATTAATCGGAAAAATGGGTTCTCCGGTCACGCGGTCGAACACGAAGGTGAAGCCTTGTTTGGTCACCTGTGCCACCACGTCCGTTTTTTTACCATTTTTTGTGATTGTCAAAAGGTTGGGAGGAGCCGGCGGGTCCCGGTCCCAGATGTCGTGATGTACCAGTTGATAGTGCCAACGCTTTTTGCCTGTAGCCGCGTCCAGTGCCAGCAGGCAGTTGGCATACAGGTTGTCGCCTTTCCGACCGGCGCCGTAAAAGTCCGGAGCGGCCGAGCCGGTTGGTATGTAGACAATTCCGCGCGGCCGGTCAATAGCCATTCCCATCCATGCGTTGGCGCCTCCGTGACGTTGCCGCGGGTGTTCGGGCGACCAGGTTTCATACCCGGCTTCTCCTTTTTCGGGAATGGTGCGAAACGTCCAGACGAGCCGGCCGGTACGAGCGTCGTAGGCACGTATGTCTCCCAGCAGCGCTGTTTCGCTTTCGGCGACGCGCGTACCGGTTATGATCAGATTTTTATAGATGGTGTTAGGTGTATTGGAGCTTACGTAGTTATCGGCGCCGGGCCGGTCAATTCCCGTTTTGAGGTTGATTCTCCCGTTATCGCCAAATTCTTTGGCCAGTTCTCCGGTTGCCGGATCAAGGGCATACAGCCATTGCCCGGCGCCGAAAAACAGGCGTTTGTGTTTTCTCCCGGTCCAATAGGCGACGCCGCGGCTGGTGGTACCTCCATTATCCGGCAGGTTGGTTGTCCAGATTTCCTCACCTGTTGCTGCATCGACTGCAAATGCCTGTGTATGAGCCGATACGCCGTAAAGTACGCCATTGACAATAATCGGGTTGCACTGGATTTGTGTGCGGTTCCGAATGGTATCAGCACCGCCCGAATGGTAGGCCCAGGCGACCTTCAGCCGCCTGACGTTACTTGTATCGATTTGATCAAGGGGCGAGTAATGGCTGCGTGCACCATCGCCGTGGTATTCGGGCCAGTCGGTTTCAGATTCAGTTGCCTGAAAAAGAAGGGATGCTGCCGCAAGGGCCAGTATGCGTATGATCGACATAGGGGTCAGAAAAGGATGCGGGATCGGGTCAAAAGAATTTTAAACATCGGAGTCAGTTTCTTGAAAACCCTTCAGATCATGTTGATCGAAGACTCATTTTGTTTTACCGTATCTAAAAACGTACTGGGCGCTGTTCCATATAGTTTCCGGAACTCCCTTGTGAAGTGCTTCCTGCTCTCGAAACCGACCATCATGGCCACTTCATTTACCCGGTATTCGCGGGAAGCAAGTAGTTGCGCCGCCTTTTTCATCCGGACGGACTTGACGAACTCTTTCACCGTCATTCCGGTGACTGCGCGGAGTTTCCTGTAAAGAACCGAAACGCTCATACCGATCTCAAGGGATATCTCGCTGACACCAAAACCTGGATCGGAGACGTGTTGTTCTACGAGTTCTTTAAGTTTCGTGAGAAACCGTCCCTCGGGGGAGTTCGATACGATGTTGGACGCTTCGAGTGTGATAGAGCGGCTATAATGCTTTTTAAGGCTTTCCCGTACTTGGATGAGGTTTTTGATTTTCAATTCCAGAACTCTGAGATCGAAGGGCTTTGTCAGGTAGGAATCCGCACCTGTTGCGAGGCCTTGCACCACCTGATAAGCCGCGCTCCTGGCGGTGAGCAGAATCACAGGTATGTGGCTGGTACGAACATCGGATTTGAGTTTGTCGCAGAAGTCTAATCCGTTTAGTTCGGGCATCATGATGTCACTTACAATTAAATCAGGTAACTGGTCAAATGCGATTTTCAGGCCTTCTGCCCCGTTTGCTGCCTCGATGATCCGGTAGCTGCCCCGGAGGGCCTCCCTCCCGAAGCTCCGGAGTTCTTCATTGTCTTCCACTAAAAGCACAGTGTATTTTTCTTTCCCCTTTTGCCCGGGAGAAAGCATTGGCGTCCCAAGGGCCGGGACAGTGTAGTGAGATGGAGTGACGTCTGAAGCCATTGTCAGCTCGGATGGAACGAAATGTCCGTTTCCTCTTCGAAGTATAACAGTAAAACAGCTGCCCCCTGCCTTGCCCGTGTCTGGCAGCTCGCTCGTCACTTCCATCCAGCCGTGGTGTTGCTCGACGATTGTCTTCGATAGCGCAAGGCCTATCCCATAGCCGGTGTTGCCCGTGTTGTTTTCGTATACCTGAAAGAAATTGGTAAAGAGGTGACCTAAATGCTCCTGAGTAATCCCCTTACCGTTATCGGCTACTTTAATAGCTACTTCTGATGATCTTTCTGCAACCGTCACGGTGACCATGCCTCCTTCCGGTGTGAATTTGTAAGCATTGCTGAGCAGGTTATAAAACACCTTTTGTACCTGTGCCGAATCGAGCCACAACAGGATGCGGGAGACGGGTGCTTCCAAACGAGTCTCGACTCCTTTTTCAATGGCCAGATGCTCAAATGCAGAAAGTGCGTTTTTCAGGATACCCACCACATCCTGTTCGCTAACATGTAGCTGTACGTTTCCGGACTGTATTTTGCGGAAATCCAGCAATTCGTCTACTAACCTCATCAAGTGGTCCGAATTGTTTTTTGCATGGGTAAGGTAGGCTCTTGCCACCTCTGTCGACGGCGACTGAAATGCCTTTTCGAGGGGGGCGCCGATGAGGGAAAGGTGCGTACGGATCTCATGTGATACGTTTGTGAAGAAATCGAGTTTGGACTGGTACAGGTCGTTCTCCTTCCTGAACGAACTCCTGAGCCAGAAAAAACGCGTTACCAGGTAAATGGTCGCTAATAAGGTTAGCAGATATCCGGTATAGGCATACCAGGTCTTCCACCAGGGCGGAAGCACAACAATGGACAGGCGGGCGGGTGTTTCATTCCACTGGCCATCGTTGTTGGCCCCCTTTACGAGCAGCGTGTAGTTGCCGGGCGATAGGTTGGTATAAGTCGCCGTGGGGTTTTTTACTACGTTCCAGGTCTTTTCAAGTCCTTCCAGTTGGTAGGCATACCAGTTTTTATCCGATCTAAGGTAGTTAAGCAAAGCAAATTCAACTGTAAATACGTTCTGGGTATGTTGAAAGACGATTCGATCTACCGCGTCCGGGGCTTTGGGCAGCAAGCCTGAAACTCCTCCAACAGGCACGGGCTTATTGAACAAACGCAGGCCGGTAAATACGATAGGGGCCTCTTTGTCATTGATCCTGATGCTGTCCGGATGGAAGTGAAATACCCCTTTGATCGTCCCGAAATACAATTGTCCGTCTACGTCAGGGAAAGCGGTGTTCCTGATGATGGGGTTGCCGGGCAGACCATCCTTAGTATCAAATCGCTGCATCGTCCGGTTTGCCGGATGATACCTGACCAGCCCGAGGTCGTCACTGATCCAAAGGTAACCTTTTTGATCACTTTGGATGTTGGCGATGCGCCCCACAAAAGTGTCCCGTTCATTGTCTGCGATATGGGAAACGACCATATCTCTTGTCGCGTCATATTCCTGTAACATGTTTTCTACACTACCGAACCACAACTTTCCACTCGGATCTTCGTGTATACTGATCAACCTCAGGTACGCGGGATGTTTGTCGCTGGGTACGGGCTGTATTTTTCTTTCGCCATAGTTAAGGCGGAAAATCCCGTTTGCCCCCCCGAACCACATATTTTTCCGGGAATCCTCATAAATGTAAGTGACGCTGCCTTCGAAGACATCCTCGTCCCGCCGTGGAAAATCATCCACCCAGGATTCTCCGGCCCGATCAAACAACACGGCCCCTTCGGTTGTTCCGGCCCATAACCTTCCCTGGCTGTCTTCCATCAGGTAGGTGATCGTCCGTTCCCTGCTCCCGTCCGGAGCCAGTTTAAGAAAACGGTACTCTTTCTCCTGGCGGGTTTTGGCATCATATCTTGTCAGTACTGAATTGCCGCCCAGCCAGATCATGCCTTCACGGTCCATACAGATAGTGCCGAGGTTAGGCGTCGAAACCGGAAAGATATGTTCCCTGTAACGGCCGGCAGCGCTGTCGTGAAAAATAATTCTGCTTCTGTCTTCGGACCCGAACCACATCGTTCCGTCGGGGCCCCGGCCGATCTGGCCTGCGACCAATTGCCGGGGGACTGCCCCGTCCTGCAGGTGAGGGAGATTCAGAAAAGGTACATGGCCTGTATGTAAATAATCAATCCCCTTGTAATACCCGCCCGCCCAGAGGCCTCCCTGCCTGTCAAGATGCAAAGCGTATATGGCATCATCTGTTAATACACTGCTTTCTGCAGACTGGTTCGCATGCCATTCCATTCTGTGATCAGAAAGGGAGAGGTGTGCCAGCCCTGAATTTGTGGCTATCCATAATCCATTTTTTGCATCAGATACGATGCCCATCACTACAGGGATGTTGCCATCGTTCTTTGCTGTAAACGGGATATTGAAAAACCGTTCCTTTGTAGTATCGAACCTGAAGAGCCCTCCTCCCTTGTTTGCCAGCCAAAGATTACCCTGATTGTCTGTATGTATCATGGTGATGTTGTTGGATTTTGGGTACTTTCGGGTTTCATCAATGTAAAACCGTTGCGTCCGGACCCGGTCTCCTTTTACGGAGAAGCGCATTAATCCCTCGGAGGTGCCTAACCAATATACGTCCTGGCCGGCTTCCAGAATGTCCCATACCTGGAGAGCGGGCCCGGTGGTGACTTGCAGGTACCGGGAAAATACCAAAATCTCACCGTCGGGGTTTGCCACATTCAACCCGTTTGCAGTCCCCACCCATAATCTGCCCCGGCTATCTTCCCAGGTTTTCAGCACCCTGTTGTTACCAATAGAGTGGCCATTTTCGGGATCATGTACAAACTGGACAAAATCATCGTGTTCCCGGTCGTACAGGTTGAGCCCGTCCGAAGTACTCACCCACAACCGCTTTTTGGAATCACAGAACACATCGTTGACATGGCGCGAAGAGAGTGACCGTGGATTGGTTTCGTCGTGGGTGTATACCTTGAAGTTCTTGGAATCATAGCGGTAGAGGTCATTGGACGTTGCAAACCACATGAACCCAACGTCATCCTGTGTGATTTTTTTGACCGCGTTATTGAGCGGCGCACCTTCAGATCCCGAAAAATGATGGAACGCCTGGGCTCCTACGTCAGTGAGGGCCAGGGAAAAATACAAAAAGACGAATAGTTTGAATTCGGAATTTTTCATGGATTCGTTGATTGCCGGGCAGTTTGGCCTGGTGGCCAGCAAGTTAAAGCTCGCTGTATCGTATGCCTCTCATTGAAAGGGGATCACCCGATCCGTCGGCTCCGTAAAAAAGGGAATATAAAGACGGAAGCGTTCAAAAAAAATGGAACAACGTTACCACCAGGGTAACGTTGTTCCTTGATCTTAAGCAGTGCGGCATCTCTCCGGACCGCCGGTTGGCCAGAGCCTTACACTGCGCGCGTTTTACCGGGCATAGCCACCGGGTATTCTCCGTTTTCGTTGGGGAGAATTTTCGGAAGGGCATCCCAGGATAGTTTATCGGGGAACAGATCAATGTCGGAATTAAGGGCTTCTTCCCATTTGACAACTTTTCCCGAATAAGTAGCCATGCGGCCCATTATACCGGTCAGGGTACTCTTGGCGCCGTTTTCACCGTCATTGAACTGATGTTGTCCTTTGGCTACTGCCGCAAATAACTGGTCGTGTTCAAGCTGATACGGATTTCCGTCGTTTTTACCATCATGCTTGTAAATGGTGCCTCCTTTATAATCCTTGAGATGGGTTGTGTTTTGCCCGAAGGTATCCACTCGTCCCTTGGTTCCTACAAAGGCTTCATCTACCCGGTTCCAGCATCCGTCATAATGGCGGCACTGGCTGGAGATGACCGTGCCGTCGGTATAAACGAGGTCCAGCATATGGTGATCAAATATTTCACCATATTTTTTATCGGTACGCGTTTCGCGGCCACCTGTTCCCTGGATAGTAACCGGATATGAACTTTTAACCCAGTTGGCCACATCAATATTATGCACATGCTGCTCAACGATATGGTCGCCGCAAAGCCAGTTAAAATAGTACCAGTTATTCATTTGGTATTCCATCTCCGACTGGCCTGGTTTACGCTCCCGGACCCATGGACTGCTCCCAACCCAGTATACCTGACCGCCTACAATATCTCCCAGAGCACCATCGTGAATGCGTTTAATCGCTTGCACATAATTCGGTTGGTAGTGCCGTTGAAGACCGACCACTACGTTCAGTTTTTTACGCTTGGCTTCTTCTGCGGCAGCGAGTACCCGGCGGATACCCGGCGCATCGGTGGCGACTGGCTTTTCTGCGAAAATGTGCTTGTTAAGCCGCACTGCTTCCTCAAAGTGCTGCGGGCGGAATCCCGGAGGTGATGTCAGAATAACCACATCGGCCAACGGAATAGCTTGCTTATAGGCCTCAAATCCAATGAATTGACGTTCTTTCGGAACATCAATTTTAGCACTGGCAGCGACCTCCTGGCCTTTGGCATCTTTGTATTTTTTACTGGTCAGGCTTTTGTAGCTCTGGTCGAGGCGTTCTTGAAAAACATCCGCCATAGCAACCAGTTTTACGTTCTGTACCGTACTTAATGCTTGTGCAGCGGCTCCGGTTCCCCGTCCGCCGCAGCCGATAAGTGCAACTTTAATGGTATCGTCCACTGCGTTGTGAAAACCATAGGAACCTGTAGGACTCAGTGCAATACCGCCAACTAAAAGTCCACTGGCTTTTAAAAAATCCCGGCGAGAATTTTCCATAGAGATTTAAGAGTTTATGAATATGAATAAAAACGGGCAAAACGACTTGTAAGGGTTTCGTGGGAACGAAAGTTTACAAACGGCCCTAAATATAGATTATTAATCAATAATCTTCAATTAAAGGCGGATTATAATAGGCCTCAATTTCTTCAGGAGCAGGGGTGGTTTGCGGGCGAATGATCCGGAAGCCTACAAAGGATGCGTTGGTGAGCCACCATTCACTTTTGGGCAGCTGCGGATCCAGGATTTTCCACATCGCTTCGGATTGGGTACGTGCGGCAGACCGAAGTTTGTCGGCCTCGTCTACCCAGGAGCCGCCGCGTACGGCATTCGGGTATAATTCGGTGACCGGTGCATAGGCCTCCTTTACTTCTCCTTTTGCCTTTTGGGCATAGTAATCGGCATGGTACTGATCCAGGGTCCATTCCATTACGTTGCCATGCATGTCATGCAGG
Source organism: Telluribacter humicola (assembly GCA_040394475.1). Classification (GTDB taxonomy): domain Bacteria; phylum Bacteroidota; class Bacteroidia; order Cytophagales; family Spirosomataceae; genus JBEBSD01. The sequence continues at coordinate 111,117 of JBEBSD010000003.1, forward strand.
CCCCAGGGATTGGGTTTCTTAAGCCCGATCTGCTTATAAGAACCGTCGCTGTTGTCGGTATACCAGGCATACTCTTTTAATTGGGCCGGATCATTTCCAAAGGAATAAGCCGTGGTGGTACCGGCACGGGCCGCGTATTCCCACTCGGCTTCTGTGGGCAGGCGGTAGAATACGCCGGTTTTTTCATACAGCCATTTGCAGAATTTGATCGCCGCATATTGTGTCACGTTGATAGCCGGATAGCCGGTACGCCCCATACCGAAGGACATATCTACGTACGGAGGACTGGGCCGGGTGCTGCCGTCTGTTTTTTCAATGCTTTTCTCTTCGTCGGGAAAACGCTGGGCAAACTCGACTTCCATAGACTTAAAAGAAAACAAGTCGTAGATGTCCCAGGAAATTTCAAATTTTCCCATCCAGAACGGCGCTATTTCCACCTTGTGCTGAGGGCCTTCGTCGTCACTTCTTCCTTTTTCCTTTTTAGGACTCCCCATTTCAAATTCGCCGCCTTTGATGGCGACCATGTCATAGGATTGATTGCTTCCGGGGATTTTCTGAGTGTAATCTTTAAAATCTGTTTGTGCCTGAGCGATGGTAGCGCCTGCTAGCAGCACAAGAAAATGAAACGTTTTTTTGAACATTTGGCTACGTTATTAGGTAACTTCTGATAATTAGGAACAAATTTGTAACTTTTAAACGGTTTGAGGACAAGAAAGCTGGATTTTTTGAATGAAAAATTTGTTGTACCGGTTCTTTCAGAGGATCGTGTTGCCGGCTGTTTGAGAGACAGCCGAAAAAGAATAAGGTTTAACCCGGACGGGGGCTTGTTCAGGATTTGGCGAATTATAAGGGATTAAACCGATTGAGTGTAAAGAAATTAAGTAACGATTGAATGAATTTATTATCAGCAGAGAACATCGCCCATTCGTTTGGGGACAAAGGATTATTCAAGGGAGTTACTTTTGGATTAAACAGGGGAGACAAGGTCGCACTGATCGGCACCAACGGAACCGGGAAAACAACCTTTCTGACGATCCTGGCGGGCGTGCTGGCGCCGGATACGGGGAGTGTGAGCGTCAGGAAAGGGGTCCGCGTAGCCTATCTGGAGCAAAGCCCGGTTTTCGGGAATACGCAACGGGTGATAGAGGTCGTATTTTCCGAAGAGAACCCTGTCGCAAAGGCGGTAAAAGCCTATGAGGAGGCATTGATGGCGAACGATGATGATTTGCTCACCAGCGCGATGGATGCCATGCACGAGCAGAAAGCCTGGGATTTTGAATCCAAAGCAAAGGAAATCCTGGGAAGGCTGGGTATTTATGACGTAGAAGAGCTATTCGGAAATCTTTCCGGAGGGCAGCGCAAGCGGGTCGCACTGGCGCGTATCTTGTTGGAAGAGCCCGATTTGCTGATCCTGGATGAGCCGACCAACCACCTCGATCTGATGACGGTGGAATGGCTGGAAAGCTACCTGAATACCCAGAATACCACCTTGCTTGTTGTGACGCACGACCGGTATTTCCTGGATAAAGTCTGTAACATGGTGGTGGAGCTGGACGGGGGCAATTTGTATACCTATAAGGGAGGCTATGCCTATTTCCTGGAAAAAAAGGCGGAACGGGAAGCGTCCGAAAGCGCCGAAGTGGACAAGGCCAGAAATCTGATGCGTAAAGAACTGGATTGGATCAGAAGACAGCCCAAAGCCCGCGGAACCAAGGCAAAATACCGGGTGGATGCATTTGAAGACTTGAAGGACAAAGCTTCCCAGCGTAAATTCGATGATAAGATTGAAATGAATATCCGCTCTGCACGGTTGGGCAGCAAAATAGTGGAATTGCAAAGTGTCGGGAAGCGATACGGAGAAAAGGAACTGATCCACAACTTTTTATATACGTTCCGGAAAGGAGACCGTATCGGGATCGTAGGACCCAATGGAATGGGTAAAACCACGCTGCTGAAACTGATTACGGCTGAAATACGTCCCGATAACGGACAGGTGGTGCAAGGCGATACGGTACGGTTTGGTTATTACACGCAGTCGGACCTGGATTACAAATCCGGACAGCGGGTGTCGGATATGGTCAAGGACCGGGCGGAAGTGATCCGGCTGGGAACAGGCCAGACGGTAACGGCGTCACAGTACCTGCAGGCCTTTTTGTTCCCTCCCGGTAAGCAACATGATTTTGTCGAAAAATTAAGCGGCGGCGAAAAACGCCGGCTTCAGCTGCTGCTCATGTTGATGAACGAGCCCAATTTCCTGATCCTGGATGAGCCGACCAACGATCTGGATATCAGCAGCCTGAATGTCCTGGAAGAGTTCCTGGTGAATTTTCCGGGGTGCCTGGTCGTCGTATCCCACGATCGTTATTTCCTCGACAAACTGGTGGATCACCTGTTCGTATTTGAAGGAGACGGACGTATTCGTGATTTCCCCGGTAATTACACCGACTATCGCATGTGGCTGGAAGAAAACGCGGTAAAAGAAACAGTTCCTAGGAATAAGGAAGCCAGTCAGGCAGCGCCTTTGAAACCAAGTGACCCGCCGGCTGCGGACCCGGGCAAACGCCGGCCTAATTTCAAAGAGCAACGCGAGTTCCAGCAACTGGAAAAAGAGATCTCGACATTGGAAAATACCAAAGCCTCGCTGGTGGACCGGTTGGGACGCGGGGAGGGAGACCATCAGGCGCTGCTGGAACTTTCACGTGAAATAGAAAGAATTACCGGACTCCTTGAGGATAAAGAAATGAGATGGCTGGAACTTTCGGAATTTATGTAATTTAGCGTCCGGAAGACAACTGCTTACCCACCCGGGGCTTTGTGTCATTATGAAGGGAAATAATTGGAAAGAAAGGGACTAAACGGGATGGAGCGGAAAGTAACTATAGACTGATGGGTTCAATTGCTGATTTTTTTCAGTTTCTGCTTGATTCTGAAGAGATTATAAAGACGGGGGGCTTAATTGTGATCACCCTGATCGTATTTGCTGAAAACGGATTGTTTTTTGCGTTCTTTTTACCAGGCGATTACCTGGTTTTTCTGGCGGGTGTTTTTTGTGGGACGGGCCTTCTGAATGTTCCGATTACGACGCTGCTCATTTGTCTGTTACTGGCAGCGATCCTGGGCTCCGGCACGGGTTACCTGTTCGGAATGTTTTTCGGCAACCGCCTGAAAAACAGACCGGATTCCCTGTTCTTCAAACAGCAATACCTGGAAACAACCCGGAAGTATTTTAGTAAGTACGGCAGCAGGACACTGGTTATCAGCCGGTTTTTACCGGTTGTCCGTACGTTTGCGCCTATCCTGGCGGGAGTGACGAACATGAAGGCGGGGCACTTTATCCTGTTTAATGTGCTGGGGGCCCTGCTGTGGATCGGGGGGCTGACGGGCGGCGGCTATCTGTTCGGGGAAAAATTTCCGGGAATTGTTAATTATGTGGAGTACATCATTTTCTTTTTCCTGGCGATTACTACCTTCACCGTGGTAAAGGGTTATTTTAAAGCTAAAGAAGACATCGATTAAGTAATCATATCATCATTTTATAACAGCTAAGCCGGTGAAATTAAGTGTTGTGATTCCAGCTTATAACGAAGAAGATTCCATTGCCGACACCCTTCGTTCGTTGCACGGAACGTTAAAAAAACACGGTATCCCACACGAAATTTGTGTGACCAACGATAATTCGAAAGACGGAACCCTGCGGGTACTTGACGAGCTGTCGCTCGAAATTCCGGAACTGATTTATTATACCAATCTCGGACCCAACGGGTTTGGGTATGCCGTCAGGTATGGTCTTGAGCGTTTTTCCGGTGACTGTGTGGCGGTGTTTATGGCGGATATGTCGGATGATCCGGAGGACCTGGTGAAATTTTATCATAAAATGCTGGAAGGGGATTACGATTGTGTTTTCGGATCGCGTTGGGAAGCGGGAGGCAAGGTGGTCGATTACCCGAGGGTCAAGCGGTTTATTAACCGGATCGCCAATTTTATCGTAAAGGTGGTTATGGGGATTCCCTACAACGATACGACAAATGCCTTCAAGCTGTATAAGCGGGAAACCATCGAAGGGATCAAGCCCTTTCTGGCGCCTCATTTCAACCTGACCATCGAGTTGCCGCTGAAGGCAATGGTCCGTGGCTATAACTACGCAGTGGTACCCAACAGCTGGACGAACCGGAAGTTCGGAGAGTCGAAGCTGAAGATCAAGGAAATGGGAAGCCGTTACTTTTTTATTCTCCTGTATTGTTTGATCGAAAAGTATTTTTCGCAGGGCGATTATATGAAAAAAACGGAAGCTGTTAAAAAGCAGGTGAGCCGGTAGCGCGCATCCATGGTCTGTGTCCCCACAGACCATTTTGGATACGAGCTGGATTCTAAAGTGGTCTGTGAGGACACAGACCACGGTGGGGACACAGACCACGGTGGGGACACAGACCACGGTGAGGACACAGACCACGGTGGGGACACAGACCACGGTGAGGACACAGACCACGGTGAGGACACAGACCACGGTGGGGACACAGACCACGGGAAGTGAAGAAGGGATCAGGAAATCAGCTAGCCCGTAGCGATTTGCTGTAAATCTGCTATATTCGTGTAACACAAAATGACAAGCGCAATGTACGTAGAACAAATTTATACCGGTTGCCTGGCACAGGGAGCTTATTATATTGAGAGTAATGGCGAAGCCGTGGTAATTGATCCGTTACGGGAAGTAAGTCCTTACCTGAAACGTGCGGAAAAAGACAACGCTACCATCAAATATGTTTTCGAAACCCATTTTCATGCCGATTTTGTCAGCGGTCATATTGACCTGGCCGAGAAGACGGGGGCGGCGATTGTCTATGGCCCGACGGCCCAGCCTGATTTCAAAGCGCATATCGCGGCCGACGGAGAGGAATTCAGGGTAGGGGCGCTCACCTTTAAAGCCATCCATACACCAGGCCACACATTGGAAAGTACTTGTTACCTGCTCAAAAACGAGGAAGGGAAAGAAGTGGCGCTCTTTACCGGCGATACCTTGTTTATAGGGGACGTCGGCCGGCCGGACCTGGCCCAGAAGCTGCAGTCGGACCTGACGCAGGAAAAACTGGCAGGTTTGCTGTATGATTCGCTGCGGGAGAAAATCCTGCCTCTTCCGGATAGTCTGATCATCTACCCGGCGCACGGCGCAGGATCGGCTTGCGGCAAGAACATGAGCAAGGAAACAACTGATACCCTGGGGCACCAGAAGGAAGTGAATTATGCACTCCAGCCGATGACCAAAGAGGCATTTATAAAAGCGGTTACAGAAGGCCTGACGCAGCCTCCCCTGTATTTCCCGGAGAATGTCCGGATGAACAGCAAAGGGTACGACAGTATCGATACGGTACTGGGCAGAGGATTACAGGCGCTTTCTCCCGAAGCATTTGAGCGCCTTGCCAACGAATCGGGAGCGGTGCTGCTCGACACCCGTGACGCGGAAGTGTTTGCCCGGGGGTTCATTCCCAATTCAATTAATATAGGGGTAGATGGAAGCTTCGCGCCCTGGGTAGGAGCCCTGATCCCGGATGTGAAACAACCGCTCTTACTGATAACCGAAACGGGCCGCGAAGAAGAGGTGGTCACGCGGCTGGCCAGAGTAGGCTATGATTACGCGCTAGGGTACCTTCGCGACGGGTTTGACGCCTGGCTGAAGGCCGGAAAAGAAACGGACCGGATTGAATCCGTTGCTGCCGCGGAAATTGCTCCGGATGCCGAATTCCTGGATGTACGGAAGGAGAACGAATACGATACCGGCCATGTCGAGGGTGCGCTGAACGTGCCCCTGGATTACATCAATGAGCAGCTTCACAAGATTTCCAAAGACAGAACCTATTACATACACTGCGCGGGTGGGTATCGCTCGATGGTATTTGCCTCCATCCTGAAATCCCGCGGATACGAGCATATCGTCAACGTACAGGGAGGATTTAAAGCTCTTAAAGAAGCCCGAAAATTTGACCTCGCCTAACCGCTCTCTCCCGTGCGGCGGGTCACGCTGACCCGGTCAGAGACGAGTGAGAGCCAGGTGCTTGGCCCCATCATTTTCCTCCGTGTTTTCTCTGTGTTTTTCCCTCTGTGAAGCTCCGTGTCACTTTTTTATCCGCGCCTGTATCGTCTTGCTACGCAGGTCAGGAGACCTGCCGTCACCCTCCCGTCGTCAGCGTGACCCGGTCAGCGTGACCGGGTCAGAGACGAGTGAGAGCCAGGTGCTTGGCCCCATCATTTTCCTCCGTGTTTTCTCCGTGTTTTTCCCTCTGTGAAGCTCCGTGTTACTTTTTTTATCCGCGCACGTATCGTCTCGCTGCGCAGGTCAGGAGACCTGCTGTCACCCTCCCGTCGTCAGCGTGACCCGGTCAGTGTGACCCGGTCAGAGACGAGGGAGAGCCAGTGAGAGCCAGGTGCTTGGCCCCATCATTTTCCTCTGTGTTTTCTCCGTGTTTTTCCCTCTGTGAAGCTCCGTGTTACTTTTTTTATCCGCGCCTGCATCGTGTTGCTACGCAGATCGTACCGCTACGTCGCCTAAAAAGCATTCAGCCCGAGTCACAGGGCCCGGGCTGAATGACAAGTAGTAGTGTCAGCGGATAATTTTAATCCCTTTGGGAGCGTCGATCTGGCTGGTAACCTTACCGTTTGCCTGTTTGGTATGCTTCACCTTTACAAGACCGAGTGGGGTAGGGAAGGTCCCTTCAGCGAATTTCAGATCTCCCAGGTTCGGTTTAATACTGATGGTTTTGCACCCCGGCTCCAGCACCCTGATTCCCAGAACATGTTCTGTCAGCCAGGGAGTCGGACCGGAAGCCCATCCATGACAAAGGCTGTGGCGGAAGCCCACATAACAGTAGCCGCCGAAATCGCCGTGAATGTCTTTTTGGCCCGGCTTGGGGAGTTCGTCAATGCGGGAAGCATTGGGGAGCCATTTCAGGTTGAAATCCTCCCAAAACGTAGTAGCTCCCAGTCCGAGCATCGCCCCCCAGTACTCCCGGATGGCATCGATTGCTCCCTGGTAATCGCCGGCCTTTGCTTTGGCCTGCAGCATGTAATAGCCGTAAAAGGTGGAAAAGTTTTCGGCTCCTCCCACCGCAAGCACTTCGTCATTGGCTTTTTGCGCAGGGATAATATCGGCAAGCGCCATCAGTGCAGCTGCCTGCTTGGAGTTGTTATGATCGGGAATATACTTACGAAGCCGCACGACGGCCTCTTCGCACTTCTTTTGCATCACCGGGTCTTTTAAAATCTGGCACAACTCGGCGCCTGCCGTAAATGCCCACACCATCATTGCCTGCAGACCGGCATCCACTCCGGTTTTGTTCTCGCTGGAAGGCCAGTCGAGGAAACGGGTCCCGTCGAGGGTTTCCTTATTATCGTTCCCGATTTTGGTCATCATATGGTTGAGCAGCTGCACCAGGTACTCTTTTTGTTCGGCCAGGTAGTTTAGGTCACCATTATGGTAGTACCAGTCGCGGTGGATAATGATCCACCACATCGAATAGGTGCTGATACCGTTCATCCATTGGGGGATGGGCGTGATGTCACGTGAAAGATCCAGGCTTTTGGGAACCACGTTATTGTACCCGAAAATAGTGCTGATCGCCGACACTTCCGGGTGCATATCGCCCACCCACACCAGGCGGTCGCGTTTGATGCCGTCCCACAGGTAATCCTGCATATTGAGGTGCACGGTATAGGCGCCGGTCATCCAGATTTTGTTCAGGAGTTCATCGCTGGAGTTAAAGGATCCCAGGTAAGGGATATCCCGGAACGTAAACGAAGCCCTCACTTCTTTCAGTTGGAGCTCTACCGGAGCATCCAGTACGTCAATCCGGACAAAGCGGAACCCGGTGTTGCCGATTTCCAGTTTACCCAGCCAGGGTACCTCCACTTCCAGGTCGCGCATGGCATGATCGTTGGTGGCATTCTGGTTCGGTTCGATCTCACTCATGGCCTCGCTGACGGATTCCCCAAAACGGACCCGAAGTTTAACGGGTTTGTTGCCGGGGTACATTCCCGTTACAATTTGAAGGCCTCCGTGAAGCTCTTTACCAAAGTCCAGCAAGAAAGCAGGTTTCACCTGCGGAGTACTTTTAAGGACGGCCATATTTTGATTGGCCAGGTCTGCTTGTCCGTTACCGGGCAGCAGCAGTCGTTCCAGGTTATGGATGCGGTCTTTTTCCAGGGTATTTTGCCAGAGGATTTTTACGGGAGACAGGTACCGTGTTACCGTTTCCACTGCTTGTGCATTTCGGGCTTCTTCCTGCGAAAACACCGGCGGGAGCTGGGCCGGAAGCAAGGACGGCCATGCACAGACAAATACTAACGGTAGAAATGTTTTTTTAAACATGGATTTAGCTGAATTGTAGTGATAGAAATTCCTACAATTTTATAAAAAGTGAGACGCGGGTCTCTCCTGTGCTCTCCTGTGTGCGGGTACGGGGACTTTGCGCTCCCCGGGGCGGCAGCTATTATTCCTGACGGCCCTGGCTGTCCTGGTACAGGCGGATTTCGGTTTGGGGAGTGGGCGGTGCGATGTGATGGGTGGCGAGGGCTTCTTTCAGGTTCTCCTGGTTTTCATAAAATGCATTGCCATAGTCGTTTTTGGATGCCCATGCCTGGATCAGCAGGTTAACGGTGTTGGGACTTAGCTGGTTCACCAGTACCTGCGGAGCCGGATGGGGTAAAATCCGTGTATCTTCCCGAAGGACATCAAGAATCACCGAACGGACGGCCTTGATATCGGATTTGTCGGAAATATCCAGTTTGTATTCGATTCGCCTGGATTGGATATTGGAATAATTGGTAATAATTGAGTTCGCCAACGGGCCGTTCGGAGCAAAAACAGTAATACCGTCGGCCTTTCTCAGAGTGGTATACAGGATATCGATATGCTCTATCGTTCCTGAGGCGCCGTTGGTGCTGTCAATCGCATCTCCTACCCGGAAAGGCCGGAAGAGTAAGATGAGCACCCCTCCGGCAAAGTTGGACAAACTTCCCTGAAGGGAGAGACCAACCGCCAGGCTGGCGGCGCTCAGGACTGCCAGAAAGGAGGTGGTCTGAAGTCCCATTGTACTGGCGGCCGACAGCAGGAGCATGGCATAAAGGATGAATTTGAGCAGACTCATGATAAAGTCGCGCAAAGACAGTTCTACCTTGTTTTTCTCGAAGCGGTTCCGGACAATCCGCAGGATAATGCGAACCAGGTAACTTCCTATAATCAGAACAATGATCCCCAGGACGATAGAGGGAACACGCTGCAGAATAGCGTCCAGGATGTGATCAAGGCCATTTTCCAGTTTTTGCATGTCAAGTAGATGGGACAGGTGACACTTATTTCCTGGTAAGTTAACGTTTAGAAAGCGATCATTGTTCGTAAAGCGTACGGATTCTGTTATTTTAGCAGATCAGTAACAGACAGCTTATCCCATGAAATTCTACCAGCAGTTCCTGACACTCCCGCCAAAAAAACGCGGGTTTCATCTGATCACGCCGGCTATTGCAGACGCCCTGACTCCGGTCCGGCATTGGAAAACAGGGGTTTGCCAGGTATTTATCCGGCATACCTCTGCTGCACTGACTATCAATGAAAATGCAGATCCGACGGTGCGGATTGATTTTGAGACGTACTTCAATAAGGCTGTTCCTGAAAATGATCCCGATTTCCTGCACCATTATGAAGGTCCTGACGACATGCCGGCACATCTCAAATCGTCGCTCCTGGGGGCGTCAGTGAGTGTTCCCATCCACCAGGGGAAACTGGCATTGGGAACCTGGCAGGGGATTTACCTTTGTGAGCACCGGGATCATGGCGGCAGCAGGCAGCTCGTCCTGACAGCCTGGGGGGAATAAAAGGCAAACCGGAGATTTGCGTTGAAACCTCCGGTTTACTGCTGGCGCCGGTGCCGGCGATGGTTGCTGTTAGATACTCGCTTCAGCGGTGCTTTCCTTGGGATTGATCCCGTACTGATTAGTGCCGGGAGTGCCTTCCTTGACTGCCAGTACGATGAACCATATAAAACCAATAATGGGAATCAAATTAATAAGCACGTACCAGCCGCTTTTGTCAATATCATGAAGCCGTCTGACAGCAACTGCAATACCGGGGACCAGTACCGCCAGCGCATAAAGCCCGTAAATAGGACCGTATCCGATAGCTTCATAAGCCAACCCTAACAGGTTGTCGAGCGTCATCGCGATGATCCCGAAGATCAGGTTAAACAAGACAAAATACCAGAACTCGCTTCTTCTTGCCCTTCCGGTGAAGGTGGCGTAATTTTGTAATACTTTCCGATAATAGTTCATTGTTAAGGTTATTTAGTAGAGAATACCTACTCGTCTGGCTTTTCGGATCCGCCCCGTTTTTGAAATGGTCATCCGGCTCCATTACGCTGCCTCAGCTGCGTCGGTAACAACGGCTTAAGGCGGATGCAGGGATGTTTTCATGAAGTCGGGGCTACGGTTTTGAAGTGATCAGATGTATACTCAAAAAAGCACGTGAACCTTAAGGACTTAAACCTTGCTGCGGCATGCAGCAGCAAGATCTTTAATGGGTTAGAAGTGGCAATAGTACTAAATTATCTGTAAAAAACAAAATATTTTAAAGGGAGGTTATTATCCGGTGTATTCGGTTGCAAAGCGATAAAATGGAAACGGGGAATGAGTGGGGTTTAGTTTCGCTTCTGCGGTCCGGTGGAGGTATATAGTAAGCTAGAAATTCGTATAGTAGGTGTGGGGAATCGATACGGGTAACGTTATAGGATGGCTATTGCTTTAAGAGTTATATGAAAGAGTTGTCATTCCCGCAGCAGTTTATCAGGAAATAGAAGCCTTCTCCGAATTTCAGGTACATTTTCGATTAGAAAACCGATCCGCACGGGTTTTATTGGTAAACGGGCCGTCCGTCGAGCCCGGGATGATCGCATTTACCTCTACATTCAATGGATTCGAGAAGAGATTTTTTGAAGAAATCATTAGTACTGACCGGTGCGGCGGGATTGATGAATGTGCTCCCTACTGCCATACAACGGGCGCTTGCAATTGACCCTGCTCCCGGCAGTACCTACCTGGATGCTGAACATGTGGTGATCGTCATGCAGGAAAACCGGTCGTTTGACCATTGTTTCGGTTCGTTACAGGGTGTCCGGGGGTTTGGCGATCCCCGGCCGGTCGCGCTGCCCAATAAAAACCCCGTATGGCTGCAAAGCGACGCAGAAGGGAAAACGTATGCCCCTTTCCGGCTGGATATGAAAGGGACAAAAGGGACCTGGATGGGGGATTTGCCGCACTCGAGGCATAGCCAGGTAGATGCGCTGAATGAGGGGAAGTATGATAAATGGCTGGATTTTAAACGTTCCCGTCACCCTGCCGGAAAAGAAATGCCGCTGACACTGGGGTTTTATAACCGGGAAGACCTGCCCTTTCATTACGCCATGGCCGATGCATTTACCGTATGTGATCATAACTTCTGCTCCAGTATTACCAGCACCACCCCTAACCGAAGCTATTTCTGGACGGGTAATATTGTGAGTGAAGAAAACGGCCTCACGAAAATGAACATCCGGAATCCGGATTACAAAGCCGGAAAGCAGCGTTGGGAAACCTTTCCGGAACTCCTGGAAAAGCATCGGATCTCCTGGAAGTTTTACCAGAATGAAATCAGTACCGGAGGCGGGTTCAGCGGAGCGGAGCGTTCCTGGCTTTCCAATTTCGGCTGCAACCTGCTGGAATATTTTGAAGCCTATCATGTCAAGTACTCCAAAGGGTATATCCGCAGCCTGGAGCAGCAGCTGACCCAGCTGCCGGCGGAGTTGAAGGAGCTGCGGGATAAGCTTGGTGCGCTGGATCCGGAAGCGGCTGCCAAAGCCCGGAGAGCTATTGCTGCAAAGGAAGAAGTCCTGGAGCAGGCCCGGCAGGAACTGGCCCGCTTCAATGACGAAGCGTTCAACAGGCTTCCGGAGGACAAAAAGCGGTTGTTCCGGAATGCGTTTACTACCAACGAAAAGGATCCGGATTACCGCACACTGACCAAACTGCTGGTTGCCGACGGGGGGACTCAGCGGGAACTGGCAGTACCTAAAGGAGATTTGTTTTACCAGTTCCGGGAAGATGTGAAGCAACAGCAGCTGCCGGCGGTATCATGGTTTGCCGCTCCGCAAAATTTTTCCGATCATCCCAGCGCTCCCTGGTACGGCGCCTGGTATATTTCGGAAATCCTTGACATCCTCACCAGTAATCCGGAGGTATGGAAAAAAACGATCCTCATCATGACCTACGATGAGAATGACGGCTACTACGACCATTTACCTCCTTTTGTAGCACCCGATGCACGCCGTCCGGGAACCGGCAAATGTTCGCCGGGAATTGATACGGAACTGGAGTGGGTCCGTAAGGAAAACGAGCTCAGGCAGGGGATCCCGGAAAATGAGGCCCGGGAAGCGCCCATCGGCCTGGGATTCCGGGTGCCCATGATCATTGCCTCACCATGGAGTAGGGGTGGAAATGTTAATTCACAAGTATTTGACCATACTTCTACCCTCCGGTTTCTGGAAATGTTTATCCGGGGAAAATGGGGTAAAGACATCCGCATGAATACCATCAGTGAGTGGCGGCGGACGATCTGCGGGGACCTGACGTCGGCATTCAAGCCGTTTGCTCCGGAGGAGGAGAAGCTGTCGTTCCTCGACCGGGATGAATTTGTGGGGACCATTTTCAACGCACAGTTCCGGAAAGAACCCACCGGGTTCCGGGAACTGACCCCCGCTGACATCGCAGCGATCAGGGAGGATCCGCTCGATTCTCCTTTGCTGCCCCAGCAGGAAAAAGGGGTAAGGACTTCCAATGGCCTGCCTTATGAATTGTATGCGGGTGGCGGGTTAAGCGCCGACCGGAAATCGTTTGAGATACAATTCAAGGCAGGGGACGAATTCTTCGGAAAGGAAGCGGCGGGCTCGCCGTTTACAGTATATGCCCTGGAGCGTCATGCAACGGCGGACGAAAAAAGTTTTGAAAGCGGCCGTGTCTGGTCGTACGCCGTAAAGCCGGGCGATGTACTGACGGATCAATGGCCGCTGACCAGTTTTGAAAAAGGAAGTTATCACCTCCAGGTCCGGGGCCCGAACGGGTTTATGCGTGAATTTAAAGGCTCCGAGCTGGATCCCCGGCTCCGGATTGACTGTGGGTACACTACCGGCCGTCTGAACAAAAAAAGACCTGATGGCAATATATTCCTGCGGTTCACAGCCACAGGGGAGGCAATGACCGTTACCGTCACCGATAATGCGTACCGACAGCCGGCTGTTGTCAGGGTCATTCCGGCAGGGAAAACCGGTGACGTTACACTGGATCTCCGGAACAGCTATGAATGGTACGATTTTACCGTAAACGTCAACGGCTATGCGGCATTTGAGCAACGTTTTGCAGGCAGAGCCGAGACGGGTCAGCCCGGTTACTCCGACCCGCTGATAGGCCGGGCGGTCAGGTAGACGGAAGCATCGGTCAGTATTTTTCCAGCGCTTTCAGCAAGACAACGGCATGATTGATCTGCGGCGATTTAGCGGCATAAAGCAAGGTGACATTCTGAGTGGCAGCCCGTTCCTTCAGGGCTGCCAGCGCTTCGGATTTTTCCGATAGCTCCTTCAGGTAACGGCTGCCGAAAGCGGCAAACCGTTCGGGGTCATGATCAAACCATTGTCTGAGTGCAGGCGACGGCGAAACCTCCCGGTTCCATTCATCCAGCCGTGCATCGGTTTTTTTGACGCCCCGGGGCCAAAGCCGGTCGACCAGTACCCGGTAACCGTCATCGGCAGCCGGAGCGTCATAGATTCGTTTAATGCGGATAGTTCCCATCGTGTCAGGCGATTGCTTTCTCCAGTTCTAACGCTTTCGGAAACAGAATGTTATTTTCCAGATGGATATGCTGATGCAGATCGTCTTCGTATTCCTGCAGCAAGGCAAACGTGACGCGGTAGGTGTTGCAGGCATCCGATGGGGGCGTGTAATCGTTGCTGAGTGCCGCAATTTTCCGGAAGCGTTCCCCTTCGGCGTCATGGTCGTGCATCATCATGGCGATGGGATTTTCAACGGTGCCGAAAGGAGGTTTGGCAATCAGGGCACCTTCCAGCTTCGATTTGACCATTTTCCGGATATAGGGAAACAGCAGGAACTCTTCTTTTTTCATGTGCATGGAAATCTCACCCGAGGTCTCCCTGAAGAGTTTTTGGATTTCTGCCAGTTCCGGGTGCCGATGTCCGTGTACGCTATTGATTTTTTCCAGGTAAGGAAGTATCTCCAGGTTCTTGAGTTCGACGTAGCGGTGGTGTTTCTTTTCAATGTATTCGGTCAATAAATCCAGGGGCCATGACTGAAAATCGGTGGTTTCATTGCCGGTTTTCCGGCTCACGTTTTCCAACTCGGCTATGAGTTCTTCAGGGTTTTCCGAAACTTCCTGAATACTCCGGTTGCCATTACAGCAAAAATCAATCTTATGTGATTTGAACACGCTGGCTGTACGGTAATCCTGCGCAACCAGTTCCCCGACGATACTATTTTGAGTGATATCCATACTGTTGAATGTTAAACTGCACCGGAAGTGCAGGGTGATTAATGGTTGAAGTAATTGTAATCAGCGGGATGCCGGCCGGAAGTACCCGGTTTCCTGAAAAGCAACGCTCCTGAAAAAAACAGGCAGCTGACTTTTATCAGCTCCATTCCAACATAGTAGTAATGGAGGTTCGACGGTGGTACAGGTGCACCCTGTATCTGTAAATCGGCACGAAGATCCAGGGCCGGCAGCAGCCATATGCTTTGTACGAACAGTAATGTGACCGGCACCAGGTAGAGTACCCCTTGCCTGGTCGACGCTGTTTTACGGATTTCCGGCAGCCAGCAGGCCAGTATGACCAGCGCAAATACCCATTCGATCTTGTTGAGGGCATTGAATACCAGGCGGCCGATGCCTAGCCCCAGCGCTACCGTGATGCCCGGCGCCTGAAACTTCAGCCAAGCCTCCAGGAAGCTGATCGCGCAAACAAACCCGATCCATAGGAAGATAGCCGCGACCTGAACAGGATGTTTGACGGTGCTCATCGCAGAATAATACTATTGTTGTGGTGAATGTACTGGATTTTGTAAAGAAACATATCGGCCATCTTTTGGGCTCTCCATCTGGCTTCCTCTGCTGTTGCCCCGGTGAACAATTCGTCGAGGGTCTCGTAAAAGAGTTGCAGCCACCGGTCGAAATGCTCTTTGGTAACCGGAAGCTGTGCGTGAGGAGGAAAGGGGCTGCCGCTATAGGTACGTTCCTCCAGCAGTATGGTTTGCCAGAACCGGTACATCTTCTCCAGGTGCTCAGGCCAACGGTCCTGAATCACACCGTTGAAAATATCCTTTAACAACTCATCCGCTCTTACTTTGCTGTAAAAAGTATCAACCAGCAGGCGGATATCATCCAATGTTGAAATGGGTGCTTTCGAAGGCTCGCTCATAGGACAAATAGGGTTAAACAAAGGATTGGTAATGTTCCGCATCCCAATACATGATAAAATAAAACAACGCGAACCCGACAAAAGTAACCACCAGCGCCCAGACCCAGGCAGGAATTCCTTTGGGAGTTTCCGAACCGGTGATCACAAAGATATCAGGGCGTTCGCTTCCGTAGGCATTGATCGTTATCGGAATCTGGTCATTGACCACCTCATTGTTCCGGAGGCCCAGAATAGCGATGGAGGGACCATTCCGTACTTCAAACGGGATCACCCGGATGCCCTCCATGCCATTGGTAGACTTGGCGACAATTTTAAGCTGGTGTTTGCCATCGGGGATTTTTGTGGTGTCGAACACAAATTTTACAGGCGGAGAGAAGGCCGCAAACGGCTGCGGGTCGTCATCCAGAAAAACCTTAATAATGCGCTTGTCGTCCATAGGTGTCCGGCTTTTATTCTATAATACTATTTTTGATATGTCCGGGTTGCCTTTCTCCAGGTCTGATAAGGAATTTCAGACTGAGAAACAGGGTAATCCCTACCAGAACGACCGCAGTACCGGTAATCCAGTAATCCAGATTCCCCTGCGGCCCCAGGCCATGGGTAATATCGGCCATTCCCTTAGGTTGCTGACTTTTACAAACCTCACAAGCCAGCACCCCGCGGAAAGCAGTGGCGAGCAGCAGTACAAAAAGGGTGGTGATTGTTTTCATTGGTAGAAAATGTGTTGTGACTGGAATTGGCTATCAGCAGTCGGCTATCGGTAATCAGCTATCGGCTATCGGTAATCAGCTATCAGCTATCAGCTATCCAAAATGGTACCTCATACATCGTACCTCGTACCTCGTAAATCGTACGTCGTAAATCACAACCCCAAAGCATATTCCCTGATTTTTTTAACATCGTCCGCTGAGACCGCTGCTGCATTGTTGCCCCAGCTGGAACGTTCGTGGGTGGCAATGGCGGCGATGTCCGCGTCACTGAGCTGTTCGCCAAAGCCGGGCATCATTCCGTATTCAGCGCGGGCGTCGTAGCCCTGCAGGATGATCCGGATGAGCGTTTCAGGATTTTCATCCTGAACGATTGCGCTTCCCGCCAGTGGTGGAAAGGCGCCGGCCAGTCCGCCGCCGTTCGCCTGATGACAGGCAGCGCACGTATTCATATAAAGCGTTTCACCGTCAGCATCCGCTGTGGCGTCCGTCGCTGAAGGAGTTTTACGGGCAGCCGGAATGAACTCCCGGACGTCTTCACCCGGTAATGCAGATTGCGTTAACTGCTGCAGGTAGGCCACCAAGTCGAGCGCTCCTGCCGTGGCTACTACTTTACGGCCCTGGTGCTTCTGGAAGGAGGGCGGTACCGGCACCACTTTTTCTCCCGGTTTAACAGCAGCAGCCTCTTTTTCTTCAAAGAGCCAGGGATACCCCGGCATGACCGATTCCTTTACCACGATACGGGGATTGTATAAATGCAGCAGGTGCCATTCCTCACCGGGCTGCCGGCTGCCGACATTGGTCAGATCGGGTCCCGTCCGTTCACTGCCCAACAGGGAAGGGGATTGGCGCCAGAAATCCATTCGTTGTTTACTGTAATAGTAATCAGAAGGGATAGAGGGCCGGTTTCCCCAAGTCATGTCCATTTCGATGTTTCGTACCTGTTGTGTATGACATACCATGCAATTTTCAGCTACGTAGAGCCGGAGTCCGTTGCGTTGTGCATCGGTCAGATCGGCGCTTTGCGGCAGCGGCCGGACCTCCTGCAGCTGGTAGGCCGGAACGACGGCCACAAAAATGCTCAGGCCTACGTATACCAGCAGCGAAGTCAGTACGAGTGTTCTAAGGTTTTTATGTAAATCAAGCATAACAGATAGTGTTTAACTAACAGCCGCAGTTTGCTGTCCAGGTCCCTTCGTCCCGACCATTACCCGGAAGTTGTAGGCAAAAAGCAGGTGCGACACAAACATCAGCGAGCCTCCAATGGCTCTCCAGACCCAATAGGGCTGCATCAGTTTCACAGAGTTGATAAACGGGTCGCCGGCAATCCAGCTGAGCCCTTTAAACGTTCCGCCGGCCATCAGTGAGATCATATAGGCAAACAATCCCACAAAGGCCAGCCAGAAATGGATTCCCACAAAAAGCTGCCGGGGTTCCTTCCCGGTGATCTTCGGGAGAATCGCGTACATACAAGCCCAGAGCAGGAATGAAATGATCCCGTACATCGTCATGTGTGAATGCGCCACATTGAAGTCGGTAAAATGCCAGACAAAATTGGTAAACCGGAATGCCTGAAAACTTCCCTGGGTGGACCCGACAAAATAAAACACAACCCCTACCAGGAAAAACGGGAGTACATAGCTTTTGGACACCTCGCTCCAGCTGCCGCGCATGGTCATCAGGAAATTGGTGGTTCCGGCCACTACCGGGATAAACATGCCCGCACTGAACACAATGGCGACCGTCTGCAGCCACCAGGGCAGGGGACTGAACACGAAGTGGTGGGTCCCGATAAGCGTGTAAAACAGCATTTGCGTCCAGAATGCCAGTACTCCCAGGGAGTAGGAATAGATCGGTTTGTTAAGAGAAGACGGCAGGTAATAATAAACCAGCCCAAGCGTAAAGGTCATGAACCACATACCGACCCCCTGGTGCATGTAATACCCCTGGATCACCGTTTCGCCAAGTCCGTCTTGGAACTGGGGCAGGTACCCGATGGTCACCAGTACGAGCGTCCACACCAGGCCTCCCATAATGTACCAGTTGGAGATGTAGATTTCCCCTATTTTCCGGTGGGCGATGGTTTGATAAAAGTTGTAAAATGTGAGCAGCAGACCGCCTGCAAAAAGCAAGATCACCGGCCAGATATATTCCCGGTACTCACCGCCTCCGTTATTGACGCCCGCCATCAGGAAAAGGGTACCGCTTACGACAGCAAGATTGAACAGGACCCACGCCCACCACGCGGCTTTATAGCTATGAATGGCGGTATTGGAGGTGCGGGTGACGACAAAGTAACCCAATCCGATCATGGCCAGCGATGCCCAGCCCCAAAAGACAGCATTGGTATGGACCGGACGCAAACGGCCGAAAGACAGCCATGCAACATGATCCATTTCCGGCCAGACAAACTTCATGCCGACATACTGTCCGACCAGTGTTCCGAATACCAGCCAGAAGGCCGAAGCCCCCAGGTACCAGATAATCACCTGTTTCAGCCGGAAGGGGGTTTCATAACTGAGCGGCGACTTCTTTTTCTCATCGACCAGCGGATTATCGGGTTCATGCGTTACATGCGCGATGAAGCCCCTGGCATCGGTTGCAACGGCATCGCTGCCCAGTTCGGTTCCTGCTAATCGGTAAGTCAATGCGGCCTTCCTTTTTTCAAGCAGTGCATCGAGCTCGGCAACACTCAGGTTGACCAGCTCTTCGCTGAATTCCAGCTGATCTTTCCGTACCCGCTTGTGCCGTAATGCCGCCAGGTAGGCAGACAAACGGATGAATATAATAACGACAGCCATCAGGGCCACCAGGGCGATCAGGATCAGGGTGCCTACGATTCCCGGACTGGTAATCCAATTACTGGTATCCGGATTGCCCGTTACCTGTGCATACAAGGGCCCGGTCATCAGTAAAACAGCTGTCAGCGACAAACCTCTCTTTTTCATCATACAGGATATTAAGACCTTTATATCTTATTTACTGTGAAATTTTTTAACGCTTCAGGAAGGTAAGCCCCTGGTTCAGGCCGATTGCCAGTTCCTCCAGGCTTGTTTCTTCCAGCATTTTCCGCAGCTCATTGCGGATGGCTTTAAACTTATCATGGACCGGGCAAGGCTGCGATTCATTACATTCTTTCAGGCCCAGCCCGCACCCTTTGTAAATATTCATGCCGTCAATGGCCGACACAATGTGACTCAGCCGTATTTCGGGCAGATACTTTTCATTGATTTCAAATCCTCCGCTGGGACCTTTCACCGAACTGACGATCCCGTTGCGTGCCAGTTGCTGCAGGATTTTAGCAGTAAAGGCTTCCGGTGAGTCAATAGCGCCCGCAATGTCTTTCAAACTCACCCGGTTTCCCGACTGAGCAATGTACAGTGTAGCTTTAATCCCGTATTCGCACGCTTTTGAGAACATTGTATCGATAATTTTCAGACAAATGTACGCAAGGATTTTTATATAGGATAAATTTGTCCGAAATTATTTAACCGATTTGTCTGCCCGGGGGTACTGCCGGTTAAAAACCGCGCAGGGGCGCCGGCAGGGGGGAGGATCAACGGGGTTACCGTTGCGCTTCGCTGTTCGGGGGAATAGGAGCCAGGTCGGGTGATTTTGACCGGGATGGCTGCCTTTGGATTGATTTTCTCAAATAGTTCAGGTTACTTTGCAGGTATTCATGTTTTTTTTGAACTTTGAAAGGAGATAGGATTTTACTAAAACCGGACCGGAAATGAAAAGGGTATTTCCTGACGATAGCTTACTTACTGAGCAAATCAGCGCAGGAGATGTTGACGCATTTACCGTTCTGTATGAAAGATACCATGGCTATCTCTATCATTTTTCCCTGAAGTTCCTCAAATCCCGCGAATTGTCGGAAGAGGTCGTCCATGACGTGTTTCTGAGCATTTGGGAAAACCGGAAACTACTGGACCCCGCCCGATCCCTGAAAGGATATCTGATCAAAAGCTGCAAGAATCAAGTCCTGAACCTGATGACGCGTAGTCTGAGGGAACAAACCTGGAAGAAAGAGGTGATGGCCGGTCCGGAGCCGATGCATTCGGACACGGAAGGCGCCATTCTTATTGCCGATTACGAGCGGTTGGCAGAAGAGGCTATTTCCAGGCTTCCGCCCCGGCGGCAGAAGATTTTCCGGATGTACCGGATAGAAGACCGGAGCCTGGACGAAATAGCCACCGCCCTGCATATCTCCAAAGGGACGGTGAAGGACCACCTGCTGAAAGCCACACGCCAGTTAAGAAGCTTTATTCATCTCCACAGCGGGATCTCCGACATCGTCTTGCTGATCCTCCTCTGCAGCCACCCTTAAAACGGCCCGCCCATGGTCTGTGTCCCACAGACCATTTTGGATACGGGCTGGAACGCAAAGTGGTCTGTGGGGACACAGTCCACGGTTACGGCACAGACCATTTTGGATACGGGCCGGAACGCAAAGTGGTCTGTGGGGACACAGACCACGGTTGCGGTCGTCAGTATTTGAATGTAGAATATAAAGTTTTAAATAATCTACAATATCTATATACTATATATTGTATCATTTTTATATTTGCACTTCAATGAATCAAAATAAACGCTCATGAAGTTATTCAGTTGTCCGTATTGTTGCGATTGCCTCGTAAAAATGCCGGTTCTTAATTCCACAACCTGTTTTTGACGTCATGCAATGGGTACGAAAACACGAACCCATGGTCTGTGTCCCACAGACCATTTTGGATACGGGTTGGAACGCAAAGTGGTCTGTGGGGACACGGACCACGGTTACGGCACAGACCATTTTGGATACGGGTTGGAAAACAAAGTGGTCTGTGGGGACACAGACCACGGTTACGGCACAGACCATTTTGGATACGGGCTGGAACGCAAAGTGGTCTGTGGGGACACAGACCACGGAGGACACCGTGAAGCTGTTGTGTTTATAAGTGACAAATGCTCCGGCATCGCTCATTTTATTTTTTTTTCAGACGAGCATGCCTTTATCCGGGCTCGCTTGTATTAATGGATATAACGGAAATAAAATGGAAAATAAGCAGTCGCGGATCACTGTTCTCATACGAAAATACCTCCGGGATCAATGCGTGGATGAGGAACGACAGGAATTAAATCATTACCTGGCCACACCGGAAGGGGGCAGTGCACTTAAAGCAGTGATGTCGGAAGAAGCCGCCGTGCTGTTTACGTCGCCGGCAGTAATGGAACCGGAGGTGTCGGAACAGATTCTGAGCCGGCTCCGGGACAGTATGGCAGTGACGGACCGCTCAGGAAAGCCGAAAATGATACCGTTTTATAAGAAAGCCGCCTGGCGGATCGCTGCCTCGCTGACGGCACTGCTGATTGTGGCCGGCCTTTGGTGGATGCCGAAAACTGCCATAGAAACCTATGCCACAGAAGCCGGACAAAAGCGGACGGTTATTCTGTCGGATGGTTCATTGGTAACACTCAATGGCAATTCTGAGGTATCGTTCCGGGCCAATGGCTCCCAACGGGAGATACACCTGAAAGGGGAGGCCTATTTTGATATCAAACATGATGAAGAGCGGCCATTTTATGTTACGGCATCGACAATTGAGATCAAAGTGCTGGGAACGGCTTTTAATGTTAAAGCCTACCAGGCGGACGACGAAGTGGCCACGACGCTGATACGCGGCAAAGTGGAAGTAAAGCACGTCAATGCCGAGACGGCCCAAAACGAGGTCATCGCGTTACTTCCCAACGAACAGGCCGTTTTCCACAAGGGGTTGGCATCCCTGAGTAGGGTAAACGCGGAATTGCAAAACGAAGCCTTCTGGCAGAAAGGGAACCTGATCTTTGAAGACGAGCCGATCCGCGATATCCTGCCCGAGCTGGAAAAGTGGTTTCATGTAAAAATCACGGTGGACGAGCAATCAAAAAATTGCCGCTTTAGTATGAATGTCGGCGAGGAAACGCTGTCGGAAATACTCAGGCTCTTTGAGACCACTACCAATGTCAGAACCGTGAAAAAGGAAAATGAGATTCGAATAGTGGGAATGCTGTGCGGCAGTTGATGCACGCTGATGGCATTTATAATTTACCGGAATCAAGTAACGATGCCTATGTAAAAAAAACATCACGGGAAGGACCGGCCAGGGAGTTGGCAGGATTCTTAATAAAAGCGGATGCTACTTTGAAAATCTTTGGCGAGATAGCGTAGCATCCGGGTTTAATCAAAGCAGTTTTCACTAAACCATTACAAAAGTATGAAAAATACTTTATTTAAAACCTTTTGGCCCCTCACGCAGGCGGCCACTTTACAAACAAACTGGAAAAGTATGCTGGCCTTTGTTTTGCTTTTCTTTCAGGTATTGCCTGGTCAGGGAAGTATCGGTGCTGTGGAAACCAAGGTAGCGCTGTCGGTCGAATCGACTACACTGAAACAGGTATTGCGCGAGGTGGAGCGCCAAAGCAAGCTTCACTTCTTCTACAGCAGCAGCCAGGTCAATACCAACCGGAAAGTCAGTATGGAACTGAAAGGCTCCCTGCAGGAAGTGCTGAATGCCCTCTTTGACGGAACCGATGTTTTTTGGCAACTTGATGGTAAACAGATCTTGCTCAGGAAAAGGCAAAGGAACGCCGAACAATCTGCGTATATTGAGGATCGTATTCAGGAAAAGGCCTTGCCGGGTAATAGTGCGGCCGTGGATTTGCCGGATCAGGCGGTTTGGATAGACCAGGTGGTGAAAGGAACGGTTACAGACGAAAAAGGCGAGGGATTGCCGGGTGTCAACATTATTGTTAAGGGGACACAGCAAGGAACGGTTACAAATACCGCGGGCTACTATGAGATCTCCGTTCCCGATGAAGAAGCTGTTTTGATTTTCTCTTTTGTGGGGTACTTATCGCAGGAAATGGTGGTAGGTGCGACTACGCTGATGGATGTTTCGCTTAAAACGGATCAGAAAGCACTGGAGGAAGTGGTTGTGGTAGGGTACGGAACACAGAAGTCGCGAGAGGTAACAGGATCTATATCCACGTTGGAAGCCGTTCAGCTGGAGGATCAGCCGGTGGGACAATTTGCTCAAAAACTTCACGGAAGGATACCGGGCGTACAAATCAATCAATCATCCGGAACTCCGGGAGGAGGGATGTCCATACGGATTCGGGGCGCCTCGTCTATTAATGCCGGAAATGAGCCCTTGTATGTCGTGGACGGGTTTCCTATTGTTGGTGATATCAACAATATTAACCCCAATGAAATCGAAACTTTTTCTGTTCTGAAAGGAGCTTCTGCGGCTTCGCTATATGGGTCAAGGGCAGCCAACGGTGTCGTATTGATTACGACTAAAAAAGCAAAAACAGGA
Source organism: Telluribacter humicola (assembly GCA_040394475.1). GTDB lineage: Bacteria > Bacteroidota > Bacteroidia > Cytophagales > Spirosomataceae > JBEBSD01. Next base: position 134,652 of record JBEBSD010000003.1, read on the forward strand.
GCGACTACTATTCAGTTTTCCGCCAGTTATGGAATTAACCAGATTCCGGAACGGGGTAGGAGTAAATTTATGGATGCCAAAGAATTTCTTCAGTTTCAAAAAGAAATTTACGAAGATAAAATCAGGTACGAAGGATATACCGGCGGAATCCCTGAACTCTATCAAAATCCGGAACAGTATACAGGCACGAGTACGGATTGGTCGGATGTTATCCTCAGGGATGGGATGGTTACCAACTATAATTTGGACATATCGTCGTCGAAAGATAAATTCAGTACTTCTACGATTGCCGGTTATTTTAAAGAAGAAGGGGCTGTATTAAATACAGATTTTCAACGATTTTCACTTCGGTCCAACAATGAATACCGATTTAGCGACCACCTGAGAATCGGTGTCAATATTGCACCTTCTTTTCAATCGAGCCAGAATTTCAACACTGATGGGCACTCGGGAAATGCGATAGTGATGGCGGCATCTTCTACTCCACCCATATTCTCGCCGTTTGACAAAAACGAAGATGGTACGTTGGTGGCCAGCTATTCCGGACCTGGGCTGTTTTCGCAGCCGAATTGGTATCGGAACTTAATGGAATCAACCAACAGGACTAAAGCTACAAGGCTATTATCCAATGCCTTTTTAGAATTGCAATTTTTGAACGATTTTTCTTTTAAAAGTTCTGTGTCTATTGATATTCTGGGCAGCAACCGAAGAATGTTTCAACCGTCAACCTATGGTGTTTCCGGGAACGCTCCCATCAACAGGGCTCAGGCCGAATACGCAACAGAGTTCTATTATTCCTGGCTAACCGAAAACACCCTGAACTATAGCAAAACAGTTGGACTGGACCATAATGTAGATGTACTGCTGGGCTATTCGGCGCAAAAATTCAGTCAGGAGAACACCCTGCTTTCCGGCATCGACTTTCCGGATGACGATGTGCAATGGATAGATGCTGCAGCCATTAAAAATGGAAGTAGTAATGTCGGCGAGTGGTCGCTCTTGTCCCTGTTTAGCAGGGTCAACTACAACTATAAGGGAAAATACCTGCTGTCTGTATCCATGAGGCGCGACGGTTCATCGCGTTTTGGAAAGGATAACCAATGGGGTACTTTTCCGGCAGTTTCCGCAGGATGGATCATTTCAGATGAGCGCTTCTTCAATCAGTCCTCCGTGGTAAGCTATTTAAAACTGAGGGCTGAGTATGGCTATGCCGGAAATTTTAACATTGGAAACTACCGGCAATTCGGAAATATTTCATCCAGTAATTACGTCATCGGGAATGCTATTGCCCAGGGAAGAAGCCCTGTTTCCATCGGTAATTCGCAGTTGACCTGGGAAACGACGAGAGGTCTGGATATCGGTTTGGACTTTAGTCTTTTCAGAGACAGAGTAGCGATCACCGCTGATTACTACAATAAGACTACCGACAACATGTTGTATCAGGTAGATATCCCTTATGCTGCAGGTTTTCCCAATATTCAATCCAACATAGGTGAAATTAACATATGGGGGTATGAACTCGCTATAGGGCATAAATATAGCAGAAATGATTTCAAATGGAATTCCGATGTGAATGTTTCGATTAACCGGAATAAAGTTATCCAGTTGGGGACAAATAATACTCCGATTGGCGGAATCGGCGAGCAGGGATTCACTTCCTATTGGAAAACCGAAGTAGGAAAACAAATGCCGTTGTTTTACGGATATGTTTTTGAAGGAATTTATATGACCCAGGAAGATTTTGATGCGAGCGCGAAGCACATTACTTCAGCGGTAGGTACGACAAAAGTCAGGGATTTAAACAATGACGGTGTCATAACAAGTGAGGATAAAACGTTCATAGGAAATCCCAATCCGAAATTTACGCTCGGTTTCAACAATTCGTTCAGCTATAAGAACTTCGACATGAATATCGTCATGTCGGGTGCCTTTGGGGGAGACGTTTTTGCTTTCAGAGGATGGAATACACTTTTAGACGGAAACTTCAACGTGATCAAGGAAGTAAAAGACAGGTGGCGATCGGTTGAAGATCCCGGAAACGGGTTTCATGCAAGTACGTTGTCCGGAACCACCGCTTTTGGAAGGTTTACAAGCAGTAAATGGATCCATGACGCATCCTATTTGACGCTGAAGAATATCACCCTGGGATATACCCTGCCGGCTATTACAAAGTATTTCTCCAAAGCCAGGGTCTATGCGAGTGTTCAGCAAGCACTTGTCATTACCAAGTATCCATACGGCAATCCGGAAGCAAGTTTGAGAGGGCTCAGCAGCCTGGAGTTAGGATTTGATGGAACTTCCTATCCCGTACCCAGAACCTATGCCGTGGGTTTGAATCTCAGCTTTTAATACATCGGATGAAAACCCGAAGGGACATGTGCTGTCCGGTAATGCACAGCATACATGCCAGAGTTGCTAATGAATTTAAAATCAGTTAATTGTAATTTTTGTACAGATAAAATAGCCTTAAGCAATCAGCAATCAGCCTTCAGAAAAAGGATTGCATACAAAGCGGTACGCCGCCCGCCATCGATGAATAAGCGCCTGGGCGGCCCCGCCTGGGTGGCCCCGCCTGGGCAGCCCCGCTGATAGCTGACTGCCGAAAGCTGATAACCTTTTATACAGATGAAAAAGCCAGCTTATATAACTATTGCCTTTTTGATAGGTTTGCAATCATGCTCCAATGACTTTCTGAGCATCCCTCCGCAAAGCACGGTAACAACTGCTAACTTTTACAAAAACGAATCGCAATTCGAACAGGCGTTAATCGGAGCATACGGCTCTTTGAGGGAGGCAAAGAGTTCCGTAGCCTCATGGGTAATGGGAGAAATGAGATCCGACAATACGCATTACGAATACAACAACCTTAACCGTGGGACTGCTTTGGCAGAGCGGGAAGATATGGCAGGTTTTCTGGACGATTACACGAGCAGCTATATCTCCAGTAAGTATAACGCTTGTTATACCGGAATCGCCAGGGTCAATCAGATACTTGATAAAATTGAGAGTACTGATTTCAGCCAGCCGGTTAAAGACCGGATTGCAGGGGAATCAAAATTCATAAGAGCGTTATTATACTTTGAACTGGTGCGGTATTTCGGAGGTGTCTCTTTGCATCTCAATGCTGTTGAGGGCGCTGCGCAGGCTTACTTGCCCCGATCACCGGCAGGGGATGTTTACCAGGCTATTGAATCAGATTTGCGCGACGCTGTTCAAAGGTTGCCGGTCGTCAGTTTTCCCCAAAACGGCAGGGCTACAAAAGGGGCGGCCCATGTTCTTCTGGCAGATGTTTATCTGACCCAAAAGAAATATGCTGATGCTGAGACTGCATTACGGACCGTACTTCCAATGGGTTATGAATTATTGCCGGATTATCGGGAGGCATTCAGTGTCAACAACAAAAACAGCAAGGAGTCAATTTTTGAAATTCAGTATCAGGAAGGCAATCAAGGGCAGCAAAGTGATTTTTTATACCACTTTTTACCGTTATCCGCGGATGTAAGCCTGGTTACCGGGATCCAGTCACAAAATAGAAATGCCGGCGGGTGGAACACCCCGACCCAAGAAATGATTGATACGTATGAACCTGATGACTCCCGATTAGCAGCTTCTATCGGGATAATTGAAGGCAGCGGGCCGGTTGGTGCGATGGAGATCGACGCCGTGGTAAGTCCGGTGAATTATTCCCAACCTGCCGGAAAAAGGGTGTATCCATTCATCAGGAAATACCTTAATCCCCATAGTGTCCAGAACAATACCGGTACTAATTTTCCGGTATACCGATACTCAGACGTACTTTTATTATTAGCGGAATCCTTAAATGAGCAGGGCAAATCGTCAGAAGGGTTGGTGTATCTCAACATTGTGAGGAACAGAGCAGGCCTCCCATCTTCAAGCCAATCCAACCAAAACGAACTCAGGGACATTATTATTCACGAACGGCGGGTAGAGTTTGCATTTGAAAATAAACGATGGTTAGACCTGGTCCGTACGGACAACGCTATCGAGGTTTTGAACGCACACGGGGACTATTTGAAAGCATTGTACCCTATTCTGAAGGATGTGAGCTACAATGTGACGCCCAACCGCCTGTTATATCCCATTCCGCAAAGGGAAATCCTAATTGGTAATCTTGAACAAAACCCCGGCTATTAGACGGTACACAGACAAATCCTTATCCAAACTCCCATAAAACGCAACAGTTGTATGAAAAAATATCCCCTGATCCTTCTAGTCGCCTTTGTGAGTGCTGCCTGCGGTACTTCCTCAAAGGAAGAAAACAAGCCGGTGGCTGAAACTACCAACTTCCGTAACGTCGTTTTCATTATCGGAGACGATCATAGCACGAAAGTATTGGGCGCATACGGCAACAAGATTGTAAGGACTCCAAATCTTGACAAGATGGCGAAGCATGGTGTATTGTTCAACCATGCTTATGTAAATTCACCTGTGTGCTCGCCGTCAAGACAGTCGATGATAACCGGTAAATACCCACATGCGTCAGGAGTATCTTTATTGGCGACACCATTTCCTGAAGAACAAACGTCCATCGCAGATTACCTGACCCCATTGGGTTTTAAATCAGCTATTATTGGAAAAAATCACTTTAACGGTGATTCTAATCACGGGTTTGAGTTGAAAATTCAGAAAAAGGACTACCTCGATTATATAAAAGAACACCCACCCCGGTTAGCGCCGGAATCAGTGCGATCACGACCACAGTGGAAACCATTCAAGGACCCGGCAAATATCTGGCTCAATGCAGAGGCATTGCCCTCCGCCTATTATGATGCAGACGACGTGGGGACGTTTTATGCCAAACAGGCGATTGAATTTATCAATGCCAATCAAGACGATCGCTTCTGCTTATGGCTCGGCTTTGAAGAACCCCATTCTCCTTTCAATTTTCCGATAGAATATACTAATAAATACGATCCTGAAATGATGCCGCTTCCAAGCGGCAGTCCGGAGGACGACCGGTGGATCCCAGCCGTTTTTAAGGACCTGACGCCTGCTGAAAAGAAGGGTATCATCTCTTCCTACTATACTTCCGTGGAATACCTTGACAAGAATGTCGGCCTCGTTTTAGACGCACTGGACAAAGCAGGTTTAAGGGAGAATACGTTGGTGATCTATGTGGGCGATCACGGGTATTTACTAAACGACCATAAACGCTTCGAAAAGCATATGATGTGGGAAGAGACTGTAAAGGCTCCTCTAATCATCCGCGGCGGAAACACTTTTGAAAATGGAAGGATTGAATCGGAAATGACGGAATTTGTTGACTTATTCCCTACCATCGTAGAGGCATTGGGAGCAAAGCCGCTGAATGATATCCACGGAAAAAGCTTGCTCCCTCTTTTAGCGGGAAAAACAGATCAGCACAGAGAGTATGTCTTTTCTGAATTTTTGCCCGATAATAAGGTCATGATCCGGACAAAGGAGTTTAAATATATATTTTCAACAGGGAAAAATGACCTGGGAATGGGGTATCAAACCGGTTTCGGACCGTCCGGTATTATTCACAAACTATACGATATGGTGGGTGATCCGGAAGAAACCACCAATTTATCCAAGAATCCGGCTTATAGCGAAATAATGGAGGACTTGCAGAAAAAGCTGCTGGATGTTTTTGAAAGTACCCATCCTCTTGCCGGGAAACTGCCGGAATCCTGGAGTTTGGAGCAAAAACTTATAGCTTACTGTGAGCCGCCGGAATTAAAGGAGTAATAGCTTTTAAAGGATATTATTACTGTGGATTGTGTCTTCACCGTGGACTGTGTCTTCACAGTCCACTACACTGCCGGCACAAACCGTCCGCTACTGGCTGGTATCCAAAATGGTCTGTGGGGACACAGACCATGGTGCTAATTGAAACTATGTCGAAACTATGTCGAAACTAACAGGTATCCTTTCTGTAGTAAGTATCGCGATTTTAGCCGCGTGCTCCCGGGAAGAGCAGGGCAGACCCAATTTTGTTGTTATAGTGACCGATGATCAGACTTACCAGGCGATCGGGTATAACAACCCGGAAGTTTTAACACCGGAACTGGACGGTCTGGCAAACAAGGGAGTCATTTTTAATAAAGCATTTACAGCAACACCGGTTTGCGCCGCGAGCAGGGCGAGTCTTCTCACGGGATTATATCCCCAGACACATGGTACAGTTGCATTGGATAAAAATGCCTTTATCCGGAATATCGTGAAAGACAAGCATTATCAAACGATCGCCGACTTCCTGTCTGAAGCCGGGTATGCAACCTATTTCAGCGGGAAGTCTCACTTGGGAGATCCCAAAACGTATGGATTCCGGTTTGGGGAAGAATCGTATGACTTTGATGATAAGAGGACATTTGACGATGTATCCCGCTTTATTGGCGAACAGGATTTTGGCGCCAAACCCTTTATGATCTGGCTTGCGCCCAAGCAGCCTCACGTACCGCTCAAGCCCGATCAGCAATGGCTGGATCTTTACGTCGCAGAAGAGATTTCGCTGGGAAAAAACTTTCTCGAATATCCGCCGCAGGAAAGTGTCTTTAATCAAGGATTGCCAGGTGAAAGTTTTTATCGGGATTCGGACTATACCGATAACTATAAAAATTTACCCGCGGGGCCGCCCCGGTCAGCAGCAACCATCAGAGCGTTTTCCAAGGCCTACTACGCGACCATCAGCCATCTTGATTTCCAGATAGGGAAATTGATCAGACAGTTGGAGGAACAGGGGCATTTAGAAAATACCGTTCTTATTTTTTTATCGGACAATGGTTATTTCCTGGGAAACCATGGATTGGGAAACAAGCTTACCATGCATGAAGAATCCGTCCGTGTGCCAATGTTTGTCTATTGGAATAAACTGAAAATAAAGCAGCATAGATCGGATGTGCTTATCTCAAGTGTTGATGTGTTTCCGACGCTGCTGGACCTGGCGGGTTTGCCGATCCCGGATTATTTGCAGGGAAAATCCCTTTTACCGATTCTCAATAACGAGTCAGCTCATGTCAATGATTACGTGGCCAGTGAAAGTGTAGGCGTAGGCGGGAAAACCGGAATGGGCCACCGGATGATACGATCCGGCAGTTGGAAGTATATCGTAACGGATATAAATGATGAGTTGCTGTTTAATTTATCGGAAGATCCCTTTGAACAAAACAACGTAATCAATAATCCGAAAACAGGAGCAGAATTAAAAGGATTGAAGGATTATTATCAAAAATGGAGTAATTTGGTTGGCGATAAGAAAGTGGCGCCGTAATCGGACTTCGACCTGTCAATAAGCATCTTTTGAGACCATCCGGTCGCTGACATGGTATACGACACCGAAGAAAACCGAAGGTTCATCCCGACGGCAGCAGTGACTTACAAGGGGAATGAATCAGGTAAATAAGTGAACTTTTAACTCCGGTATGAGCAGATGAATGGATGCTATTATGCGATGATTATTGGCAGCACCTTGCTGATTTCCTGCAAACAACAAGCGACTCCGGCAAAGCCTAACATCATTATCATCACGGCCGACGACATGGGATACGGCGATATCGGGATTTACGGAGCCACTGATATTCGTACCCCTCATATTGATCGCATCGCCAGGGAAGGAATTTATTTCACGGAGTTTTACAGCGCGTCGCCGGTCTGCAGCCCTTCCCGCTTTGGGTTGCTGACCGGGCGTTATCCGCGCCGTCGCGGTATTGATCATGTATTCTTTCCGGAGAGCTTTACCGGCATTCCGGCAGCGGAAAAGACCCTGGCGGAAGCGCTGAGGGAAAACGGCTATGTGACAGGAGCGGTGGGAAAATGGCATTTAGGGCATCATCGCCAATTTTTACCGCTGCAGAATGGATTTGATGAATATTACGGCATTCCGTACAGCAATGATATGATGGGCGTCGCGTACCTGAAGGACAATGAGACGGACAGCCTGAAAATAGACCAACGCTATATTACGAAAACGTATACGGCCAAAGCAATTGATTTTATTGCACGTCATCAGCATCAGCCCTTCTTTCTCTACCTTCCGCACAACATGCCGCATGTACCGCTGTACGCTTCTCCTCAATTTGAAGGGAAATCCTCCCGTGGTTTGTATGGGGACGTCATCGAAGAGCTGGATTGGAGTGTAGGGGAAGTGATCCGGGCGCTGGAGCAAAACGGAATTGCTGAAAATACGCTCGTGTTTTTCACCAGCGACAACGGTCCCTGGCTGGTTTATGATATAGAAGGGGGCTCGGCCGGGCCGTTGCGGGACGGGAAGGGGACTACTTTTGAAGGCGGCCAACGGGTGCCGGGAATTGCTTATTGGCCGGGCACCATTCCACCCGGGTCTGTTTACAACGACCTGGCAGCACAACTTGATTTGTACCCGACCGTCATCAGCCTGACCGGCAGCCAGGCGGGCAGCCAGGAGCTGGATGGCGAGGATATCAGCCCGGTGTTGTTGGGGGAAGGAACGCGAAAGGGAGATACATTCGTCTATTTTTCATTGGGGAAAGCCGAGGCGATCCGGAAGGGAGACTGGAAGCTGAAACTGGTGGCCGGACCGGATAACGCGCCGGAGGATGGGGATACGCTTCTGTTCCATTTGAAAGCGGATATCGGCGAACAGGTAAACCAGTTTGAATCCCATATGCCCAAGGCGCGGGAGCTGGCAGTCCTGCTGGAAGCTGTCCGAAAACAACTGGATGAAAAACCCATGGTACAACGCATGCCGGCAGATAATAGCCACCAGATCAAAAGGGATGCCCGCAGGGCAGCAGCCAAAATGCCTGACCGGAATTAGGTCGTTCCGTTAGCTGCTTTCGGGGGTCATATCTTACGACACCCCCCCGTCTCTGAACGCCAGCAGGTATTTATCAATATACAATTCCTTCTCCCTGGATTTGTATTGCTGTATATAACGCGGGTGTTCCAGGACGGTCAGGCGGTCAAACAGCTTTTCTTCTTTGTTCAGCTTGTGAATGAAATCCGCATTTTTCTTCCCGAGTATAAAGACCTCTGAAGTGTCTAATCCCAGGCTGATATGCTTTTTCAACGATGCAACCATGAATCCCTTCACCTTTTTAAAAAGATCCGGGTCGTCGTAATAATTGGCATTGAGCCATTTACCATCCTTTGTACGCCGGATGATCGCCAGCGGGAAGGGGGAATTGATGTAGAAATCCTTATAGAAGTCTGTTGCGCCGCCATACGCTGCGATCAGGTCGTAGACAAAAACCGACGATACCTCGTGCGTATAGGCCGACGTCATTTTGATGCCGCAAACGGCGTCCAGGCGTTTGGTATCGGTGAACGGAACTCCGGTTACCCCGGCTCCGTGCCGGCTTGGATTAATCCCTACCACAAATCTCCGTTGATGCGGATCGTTGTAGTATTTGCGATAAAATTGCTGCATGACCACCATCGTTTCGGGGTTGTCCAGGTAAGGATTCAGCACCTGGAAACCCTCCGGCAGCTCACCCGGATACTGTAAATGGCGGTTGAAATCGACGACTTTTTCTGCGAAGGTATTCATCGGTGTACGAAGGTTATCGGCGATCGGTCTTCAGCGATCAGCCGCACGGCGGACCGCTTGCGTGTTCTCGGGTCGCTGAAAGCTAAGGTCTGATTGCCCATGGCGTTTCTTCTTTACTCTTAACAAAGATTTCAGGAAAGTGCCAGCCGGATATGGGCCAGGTGATGTTGCACATGCCAGGCAGACATGGCCAGGCCATGTTTCTGGCTTATCCATATGTTTCGTACTGGGTGATAATATGAAACAGCTAATTGTTCTTCGCTCAGTGTTCCGGCCAGAGATGCATAACGTTGATGGATAGCGTCAAACATGGCCAGCGACGGCAAAACCGGCAGCGTCAGCGAGTCTTTTGCGGCAGCCCAGGCATCCATGTCGATAAGTGTAATTTCATAGCCGGGCTCTGTTATGGCTTTTTTCATACGGAAGTAATGGAGCAGGGCTATTTCGGCTACATGATGCACGAGCTGCCGCACATTCCAGCCGCCTTCCCGGTAAGTTCTGGCAAGTTCTGCATCCGTGAGGTGCGCTACGGTCTCGCTGTAGCGTGCAGGGCTTGTTTCGATAATCCTGATAATTTCTTCCAGCTCTTCCGGCGTATAATTTTCCTGCAACGCGAATGGTCCTATTGGGTATTTCCGGTCTGACATACTGCGATGGGGTTTTAAAGATGCTATTTCTGACCCGATTGATTGACAGGGCAAAGCTATTGCTTTTTATAACGCGGTAGTGGTTTCATTTTTTGATTTTTTTCTGGTCAGAAGCCGTTTTGCACAAGTCTGGCTCCGGCTTATTGCTATGATTGTAAAATGACTGGCGCCATTGCATGCATCGAATCGGAAGAATACATTAACTTGCTCCAAACATTTTCAACCTCATACAACCGGAAGATACATGAAACTCCCTGAAGAATGTCAAACTATTCGTGAAGTCAGAGACGCTATAGACTTCATTGACAATGAGATTGTTAAATTAATATCGGAGAGAGGAAACTATGTCAAAAGAGCTTCGGCGTTCAAAACTTCTGAGGAAGCGGTTAAGGATGTTGACCGTGTGAATGAAGTGATCAGGAGTAAAAAGGCCCTGGCAGTTAAATACCGGACCTCCGAGGTGTTAATCGGGCGTATTTATACAACAATGATCAATTACTTTGTTGACAGCGAAATGGAGGAGTGGAAATCAATTAATACGTCCGGATTGTAATCGTTCTATTTCGAAAGGAAGGTTGATACTGAGCCGGATGTATCAGGGTTTACAGATTTCCTCAGCACTTCATCAGTAAATCCCATCCGTTTGCGCCTTAGCCTCTTTAACGAAAAGGTCACTAATCATGAACAGAAGGTCTTTTATTCAAAAGAGTATTGTAGCCGGTACGGCTCTTTCCGCTTTGCCGCTGGTAGGCGCCACCAGGAAATTTGCTCCCTATCGCACGGCACTCATCGGCACCGGATGGTGGGGAATGAATATCCTCCGGGAAGCGCTGGCTTCCGGAGCGTGCAAACTGACAGCCCTGGCCGATGTGGATACCAACCAGTTGAAAAAAGCAACTGAAACGCTGGCGTCGCTAACGTCGGATAAGCCCGGGGTTTATTCCGATTACCGGGAGCTGCTGGCGAAAGAAAAGCCCGAAATCGTAATTGTTGCGACGCCGGACCACTGGCACGCCCTATGCTGCATCGCGGCCATCGAATCGGGCGCCCACGTATACGTTGAAAAACCGATCGGGCATACCATCCGGGAAGGAAGCGCGATGGTCAGAGCGGCCCGGACCCACAACCGCATCGTGCAGGTCGGTACGCACCGCCGTGTTTCCCCGCACAACGTGTCGGGCATGGAGTTCCTGAAATCAGGGAAAGCCGGTAAAATCGGCATGGCGCGGGCGTTTGTCCATTACGGGGGAGGACCAGGGCAAAAAGCGGTGGAAGAAGAGCCGCCTGCCGGTCTCGACTGGGATTTCTGGTGCGGCCCGGCGCCGCTTGTTCCCTACAATAAAACCATCCATCCGCGGGGTTTCCGCCAGTACCTGGACTTTGCCAACGGTACGCTGGGTGACTGGGGCATCCACTGGCTGGACCAGGTACTGTGGTGGACGGAGGAGAAGTATCCTAAAAAAGTATATTCCACCGGCGGGCGCGCCATCAGGCAAGACAGCACCGATGCTCCCGACCACCAGGTGGCCGTTTACGATTTCGAAGGCTTCACACTGGAATGGGAACACCGTCATTTCGCCGGAAACAACGCCGAGAAAACGCATCCCAACCAGGCCGTGGGAGTCTATTTCTACGGGACGGAAGGCACTTTCCACATGGGCTGGCTCGATGGCTGGACGTTTTATCCTGCGGATTCGAAAAAACCGGTGATTACGGAGAAGGCCCGGTTGAATGAACCCGACAATCAGAATATCAGGGAGCTATGGAGCGATTTCCTGGCTTCGATCGAAACCGGGAAACTGCCGGTTTGTGACATCGAAATCGGTCATCGTTCTACGAACCTGGCGCTACTCGGAATGCTGTCGTATAAGCTGGGGAGAAGCATTGAATGGGATGGAGAAAAAGAACTGATCAGAAACGACGAGGCCGCCAACAAACTGCTCGAAAGGGACTACCGCGGACCCTGGGTGTTTCCGGGGCATGCCCGATAATAGCCGTTACCGGGCCTCGACGCGTCAAATGTGACGTCCGGAGCAGCATGAGGGAAAATAACACGGAGTTTCACGGAGGGAAAATAACACAGAGTTTCACGGAGGAAAATAACACAGAGCTTCACGGAGGAAAAATAACACGGAGTTTCACGGAGGAAAATAACACGGAGTTTCACGGAGTTACACAAAGCCGAGGAAAAGTTACGGGCTCTTTTTCTTTGTGTCCCTCTGTGCAACCCTCCGTGTACCTCGGTGTTATAGTGACTTTTGCTGCAAAAAAGATGTAATTCTCCGACCAGCCACCCCTTATCTTCCGGTGCTTCCCAGGTAAATGGTAGCGATACTTACTGTCAGAATCAGGGCGGCAAGCACCAGCAGTTCCGGAAGACGGGAGGGATAGATCTGTACCAGGTAACTGGCCCCCTGGATCATCAGAAGGAGTTCATTCAGGATAATTCCGACGGCAAACAGGCGTATCCCCCAACGGACGTTCCGGTTGGTTGCTATGCCTCCGTGCAGGTAAAACCAGGCAACCAGGAAGAGGGAAACCATACCCAGTAACACCAGGTGTAGATACGCAATCACAATAGGTCGTAATCCGAAAACCATCTGGCTTAGTGCAGGAATGCCCGAACCTATCTGCAGGATGAACTTACTAGTCGTGGCAATGGCAACGAGCAGCAGTGCTGCCCGGACAATTCCCGGGAATTCCCGGCGTACTTGTTTCCAGAATGTATGCACTCCTTTCCACCACCACATCCATGCCCCCAATTGAATAATGGCTGTCAGGATCAGCAGGATGGTAACAGGTGAAGGCATCCGCAGCCAGGGCAGGGAAAGGAAATAGGCAGGGAAGCAGGCGAGCGTCAGCAACCAGAAAAGTGCCCGGTCGAAGGGAATCGCTATTTTTTTGCCGGCGAGCCAGTGCTGAAATAAACCCAGACAACCGAAGAAAAACCAGCCATTGTATTGAAAATGCAGGTAAAAATAAACCGAGGCCAGTCTCAAACGGGTATTGCCGGGCTCTGCCGCCATCACATAGGCCAGAAAAAAGGTGCCGACAGAGGAGAGTACATTGAAAATTAAAGCAATCTGCAGCCATTTCCACCAGGAACTGCTGCGATCTTCCCGGGTAATATCCTTCTGACAAAACCACAGGAACAGGTAGGAAACGAGCACCGAAAGCGTTGAGAAGGTAATGGAAGCCGCCGCATACCCTTGTAAAAAGAAGCTGATCAGCATGCCATAAGAGGCCAGCAGGTTGAGCAGCAGGAGGTTGGTGTAGCGTCCAGGGAGTGATTCCTCCCATTCTTTCCGGAACAGAACGGCTGCAATCAGGAACATCAACGCCTGGGAAACCCAACCGGCAAAGGCGAAATGTGAATGTGCATGCAAGGTAAAGCGCTGATCCACCCAAGGAAGGGGAAGTAGTATTTTTAAGCGCATTAACAGGCCCAGGCAGCTGACAATCAATAAATTAAAAATTGCCCATCGGGCCCATACCTGCAGGGTTAGTGGTTTCATAAGCACAATAATCCGTTGCATACGGATGCCAATTAATAAAACATGACGGGAGAGACGCGCTACCGCGATGACGCGCAGTGCATACCTGGGTTCTGGCCGAGAATCACCTTTCCTTTTACAATGCGAAGTGCTCCTTTGTTTTCAAGACCTTTGATGGCCCGGATGACCGTTTCCACACGCATCCCTGTAAGGTTGGCGATTTGCTGCCGTGTGAGTAAAAGCTTATGACACTCTTTGCATACTTTGTCAGAATGACCGGACAGGTATTTTAACAGCCCGGAAACCGATTGTTCGGGTGAGTGACCGGCCAGTTCTTTCATTAAAAACAGCTTAAACCGGAGTCGTTGTGTAAAGAGACGGTTAAAGGCCAGGCTGATTTCCGGGTGATCTCCCAGCAGTTTCAGGAACGACGTAAAGCCCAGGCGCAGGAGTACACAGTCGGTAAGGGCAGTGGCCGTACAGGCGTAGGGTTCTCCGTCAAACAGCGGCAGCTCGCCAAAGCTTTCGCCGGGGAAAATCAACTCCTGCAGGATTTCCTTGCCGTCCGCTTTGAAGTTGCTCCAGCATACTTTTCCGGCAACAAGCTGATGGTAAAATAAGGCGTGGGTCCCTTCCCGGAAAATGGTTTCACCCGCTGAGACTTTTTTGTAACTGGCCCCCAGCGCCAATAACAGATCCGTATCAATCATCATGGTAGTACTGTTTAGCACTTTTAAGTAAGCACTCAAACTTACGGCGACGGGGATCGGGGCGGTATGACAATTATCGTATCGCTCAATGATAAAAATCACTTTTGTTTAAGTGGTTGATTATCATAATGTTGCGCTTTTGTATTGTTTTCGGATCTGCCTTTTTCCCATAAAATTAGTCGGGGAGCCACTTTATGCGTACACGCATAAAAATGCTGAAGGGCGGCTCCTAGTTTTGTACTAAACATTTTTAAAACGACCCAAAAAGGGGCTTCAACGAAGCATTATCTCACAAAAACGCTACTCAAAAATGAAAAGATCAATGATGCTGATGTTCGCTGCTATCCTGCTGTATGCCTGCGGACAAAAAACAGCGAACAAGGACGAACCCGCTGCGGGCATAGCGAAAAAGGAAGTCTCTGACTACGATCCTAAACGGGGAGAGGGAAAGTTTGACAATGTGGAGGTAGGGGAAAAGCTGGATGCCGCGATGGCTGAAAGCGGCAAAAAGATATTTGAACTCAAATGTTCCAGCTGTCACAAGCTGACCGATGAACGATTGGTTGGGCCGGGCTGGAAAGGAGTCAGTACCAAACACCGGCCGGAGTGGCTGATGAATTTTGTGACCAACCCGGATGTCATGATCGATAAAGACCCGGAATTACAGGCGCAGCTGGAGTTGTGCCTGGTACGGATGCCGGATCAAAACCTGAGTGATGACGATGCCCGGCATGTGCTGGAATTTATGCGTCAGAATGATGGGGTTCAGTAGTTGGTGGAGGTCGGGGAACGGCTGTCGGAGGTCGGCTGTCGGCTATCAGAGATCGGCTATCGGAGATCAGCTTTACTGTGGACTGTGTCTTCACAGCTTTACCGTGGACTGTGTCTTCACAGTCCACTCCTGACCGATAATGTAGATTAAGATAATATGGTCTGTGACAATATAATATGGTCTGTGGAGACACAGACCATGGAGAAAAACGAACAAACATTCTTATACAAATGAAAAAGATCACCTACCTGTTAGGTACGGCGGCGCTGTTAGGGGCGGCTGTATCCTGTAAACCCAAGAGCGCAGACAATGCGGTAAGCGGAGATGCTGCCGGTAAAACGTATGTGGCGCCCGGCAGTTACGACGAATTCTATAATTTTGTTTCCGGAGGATTCAGCGGGCAGCTGTCGGTATACGGACTCCCATCGGGACGGCTTTTCCGGGTAATTCCGGTTTTCTCCCTGGACCCGGAAAAGGGTTGGGGGTTCAGTGAGGAAACCAAACCGATGCTGAATACCTCGCACGGCACGGTTCCCTGGGACGATCTGCACCACGTGCAGCTTTCAAAAACGAATGGCGAGAACGATGGCCGCTGGGTATTTGTAAATGGTAATAATACCCCCCGCCTGGCGCGGATCGATCTCACTACTTTCCGCACGGCGGAAATCCTCGAATTACCCAACAGCGGCGGGAACCACTCATCACCGTTCATTACTGAAAATACCGAGTATGTAGTGGCCGGGACCCGCTTCAGCGTACCGATGGACACCGATAACGGGGATGTGCCGATCAATACCTATAAAAAGAACTTTAAGGGTACCATCAGCTTTGTAAGTGTGGATCAGCGTAACGGCAATATGGACATTGCCTTCCAGATCGAAACACCCGGTGTAAACTTCGATCTCAGCCGCGCCGGTAAAGGTCCGTCACACGGATGGTTTTTCTTTTCTACCTACAATACCGAGCTGGCCAGCACGCTTCTGGAAGTCCATGCCTCCAAAAACGATAAGGATTTCGTGATGGCCGTCAACTGGAAAAAGGCGGAAGAATACCTGAAAGCCGGAAAAGGCAAAAAACTGAAGGTACGCTATGCGCATAATAAATACAGCGACGAAACGCACACTGCCGCGTCCGAAATTAAAAATGAAGTCATCGTGCTGGACGCGAGGGAGTTGAAAGACATCTGTTACTTTATTCCTTGTCCCAAATCACCGCATGGAATCGATGTCGACCCGTCAGGGGAATACATGGTCAGCAGCGGTAAGCTGGCGGCGCTGATTCCGGTGTTCTCCTTCAGTAAAATGATTAAAGCGATTGATGACAAGGCATTTGAAGGAGAGTTCGGGGGCATTCCCGTGATCCGATACGAGGCGGCGCTCCACGGAGAAGTGGAAAAACCGGGGCTGGGCCCGCTGCACACCGAATTTGACGATCGTGGAAATGCCTATACGACCATGTTTGTCTCGTCAGAAGTAGTGAAATGGAACCTGAAGGACCTGACCGTAATTGATCGTCAGCCTACCTATTATTCCCCGGGACATCTGATGGTGCCGGGCGGAGATTCTAAAAAACCGGATGGAAAGTACGTGGTTGCGTATAACAAAATCACGAAAGATCGCTTCCTGCCGACAGGACCGGAGCTGGCGCACAGTGCACAGCTATTTGATATCTCGGGAGAAAAGATGAAGCTGATCCTGGATTTTCCGACGATTGGGGAACCGCATTATGCACAGGCTATAAAGGCAGATAAAATCAAGGAACAGTCCCTGAAAATATTCAGACTGGAGGAGAACAAACATCCTTACTTCACTGCCGGTGAAGCGCAGACCAAAGTGGTACGCGACAAGAATAAAGTTCATGTGTATATGACGACCATCCGTTCCCACCTGACCCCTGACAATATTGAAGGAATCCGCATGGGAGACGAGGTCTATTTCCATGTGACCAACCTGGAGCAGGACTGGGATATCCCGCATGGCTTTGCCGTGAAAGGGGCTAATAACGGGGAACTGCTGGTGATGCCCGGAGAAACTCAGACTTTGAAGTGGGTACCGGACCGGACCGGCATTTTCCCGATCTATTGTACCGATTTCTGTAGTGCGCTTCATCAGGAAATGTCGGGGTATGTACGGGTGTCGCCTGCCGGAAGTAATGTCCCCCTTACCGGAAGTACCGGTACGGATCTCCCACTGGAGTAAGCATTGAGGGCAGTCCGGCCGGCCGCCAGGTCGGAGACAGGGATTACGCTGCCGGATGGACTGCCCGGCTTTTTAACAACAAACACCACAAGTATGAAAAATAATGGCATGCGGGGGATTCACAGGATGCTGCTTATTCTATGCGGCATGGCCCTGTTCCTGGTCAATTACTTTCCGATCTGGCGGATCGAGCTGGATGCGCCCCAATATCCTGAAGGGCTGGAGCTGCTGATTTTCAGCAAGGGATTGGCCGGAGATGTAGCGATTATCAACGGGCTTAACCATTATATCGGTATGAAAACACTTCACACAGAGGATTTTATGGAATTTACGGTATTGCCTTATCTCATCGTATTTTTCGCACTTGCCTTTATAGCGGCAGGCGCCTGGGGTAAACGGGCGGGCGGCTATTCGGTGGTGGCATTATTTATTGTCTTTGGCGTCCTGGCCATGGTCGACTTCTGGAAATGGGAGTACGACTACGGACATAATCTTGACCCTGCTGCCGCCATTAAAGTGCCGGGGATGGCGTACCAGCCTCCGCTCATCGGGTTTAAGCAGCTGCTGAACTTCGGGGCCTTTTCCATTCCGGCCTCCGGAGGCTGGATTTTTATAGCAGCCGGTGTTATTGCAGTGGCGTGCATGGGGTACGAGTGGTGGGACAACAGAAAAGAGGTGAAGCCGGCGGGAGTGTTGCGATCCGTGCTTTTCCTGGCTGCGGCCGGAGGGAGCCTGCTGCTTTTTCAGTCCTGCGGCGCCGGCGGTCCTGAAGCCATCCGGATCGGGATGGACGACTGCGCGCACTGTAAAATGACCATCAGCGATAAGCGCTTCGGCTGCGAGCTGGTGACCCGGAAGGGCCGGGCCTATAAATTCGACGATGTCAGCTGCATGGCGGCCTTTCCGGGGGAACAGACCGTCCGCCGGAAGGAGGTGAAGGAGTTTTACCTTCCCGATTTTGCCGGCGACGGCGAACTGACTCCTGTCAGGGAAATGCTGCTGCTCCAAAGTGAGGCGCTCCGGAGTCCGATGGGCGGGAATACCGCAGCCTTTAAGCTGCAGGCAGACCTCGAAAATGCGTTGGCGGAATTTTCGGGGGCAACCGTTTTATGGGACGATCTTTATAAAGATAACCCCGAAACCCGTCACGGGCATCCTCATGAGTAATCACCTGCGAGCTGCCGCCATTTTCCTGTGCTGCGGACTGCTCGTCTCCGTAATTGGAAGAGACGCAGCGGCCGGAACGATCCGGGTAGGGAAGACGCAGCCTGTGAAATCTGTGCTGCAGGCCGTTGAAATGGCGATGGAAAATGATACCATCCTCGTTGAGGAAGGGATATACCGGGAAGGTACGATTACCATTACCAAACCTCTTGTCCTGAAAGGAATCGGCCGTCCGGTGCTGGATGGTGAGAAAAAAAGTGAAATCCTGGCTGTGAAAGCATCGCGTGTGACGATACAGGGCTTCCTGATCAAAGGATCTGGGCAATCGTCGATGCAGGATATCGCCGGAATCAAGGTTTATCAGGTCCGTGATGTGACCATCAGTGATAATATCCTGGATGATAATTTCTTCGGGATTTATTTACAGCGGGCCGTCCGCTGTACCCTTACGCATAACCGGTTGCGGGCCTATGCGGTCGCAGAACAGGCCATCGGCAACGGAATCCACAGCTGGAAAAGCGACAGTCTGCGGATTGAAGACAATTACATCGAAGGCCATCGTGATGGTATTTACCTCGAATTTACCACCTGTACGGAAGTCGATCGGAATACGAGCCATCAGAACCTGCGGTACGGGCTTCACTTTATGTTTGCCCATCACAACAATTATACCGGTAACACCTTCAGCAACAACGGTGCGGGAGTAGCCGTGATGTATACCAATCATGTTAATATGAAGAAGAATGTGTTTAAAGACAACTGGGGGGATTCGGCCTATGGGCTCCTGTTGAAGGAGATTTCCGACAGTCATATCGAAGAAAACGTGTTTGCGGGCAATACAACGGCCATCCTCATGGAAGGAGCCTCCCGTGTCCGGATCGATGGTAACCAGTTCGACGCCAACGGATGGGCCCTGAAGATACAGGCGAGCTGTATGGACAACACAGTGGAAAGGAATAATTTCACGGGCAATACCTTTGATGTGGCCACTAACAGTACCCTGGTGCTGAACCGTTTTAACGGGAATTATTGGGATAAATACGAAGGGTACGACCTTAACAAGGACAAGGTGGGGGATGTGCCTTACCGCCCGGTGAGTTTGTTTTCAATGATCGTGGAAAAATACCCGCCGGCCATGATTTTGTTCAGAAGCTTTATGGTCTCGTTGCTGGACCGGACGGAGCGGATGATCCCCGGTCTTACCCCGGAGCGCCTGAAAGATGATTTCCCCGCCATGAAACCCCTGAAATTATGATTAGTGCCAGCCATCTATGCAAGCAGTTCGGTAAGCTTAAAGTACTTAACGACATTTCTTTTACCTGTAACGGCGGCGAATGCATCGCCTTGATCGGTCCGAACGGGAGCGGCAAAACGACCCTGATCAAAGCGATTCTGGGGATGGTCATTCCCGACAGCGGGACGATCGTCTTTAACGGGAAAAGTATCGCCAACGACTGGTGTTACCGGAGCCATATCGGGTACATGCCGCAAATAGGACGATATCCGGAAAATATGACCATCGGCCAGGTGCTGGATATGATGAACGATATCCGGAAAGCGCCGGACCTGAAATCGGATACGGATCTCATCGAAGCATTTGAAATCCGTAAGCTGCTGGACAAACGGATGGGCACCTTGTCAGGAGGCACCCGTCAGAAAGTAAGCGCCTGTCTGGCTTTTATGTTTGGCGCCGGCGTCCTGATCCTTGACGAACCTTCGGCGGGCCTGGATCCGGTAGCCTCGGAGATGCTGAAGGAGAAAATCCGGAAAGAAAAGGAAAATGATAAGCTGATCATTATTACTTCCCATATCCTGAGCGAAATGGATGACCTGGTCACGGAGGTGATGTATATGCAGGAAGGCGATCTGCGCTTTCATAAAAGCCTGGAAAGCCTGCGGAACGATACCGGGGAACAAAAGCTCTCCAAAGCCATTGCGCGGGTGATGCAGCGGACGGGGGAGGGAGTGGCCGCGACATGAGGGGTTGCTGTCGGAAATCAGCTATCGGCCGTCGGAGATCGGCTTTACCGTGGACTGTGTCAGGTCACCCTTCGGGGCTGAGACAAACGTTGAAAAAAGAAGCTGTGTCAATCTGTGTAATCTGTGGTGAAGAAAATGAATAAAATGATCAAATATATCGTTGCGGATATTCTCCGGAGCAAGATTGTCATCGTCTATACGTTGTGCTTGCTGGCTGTTTCGTTTACCGTATTCAATATTGAAGACAATCCGTCCAAAGGAATTCTCAGCCTGTTGAATATCATCCTGTTTGTGGTGCCTCTGGTCAGCATCGTCTTTTCCGCCATTTACATTTACAACAGCAGCGAGTTCATTGAATTGCTGGTAAGCCAGCCGCTTAAACGGAAGGCCATCTGGCTCAGTATGTTTACAGGACTGGCTGTTTCGGTGAGCTTGGCATTTGTGCTGGGCACCGGAATTCCTGTTCTCTTCTATGCTTTTTCCGTAACGGGCCTGATCATGCTGGTCTGCGGCGTGCTGCTATCCGTCGTGTTTGTTGCTATTGCCCTGCTGGCTACGGTCAAAATACGGGATAAGGCCCGCGGCATCGGTACCGCAATTTTACTTTGGCTATACTTTGCCATGCTTTTTGACACGTTATTGCTGTTTTTGCTCTTCCAGTTTTCCGACTACCCGATCGAAAAGGCGATCGTAGGCCTTACCGCGCTGAACCCCATTGACCTGAGCCGCGTGCTTATCCTGCTGCGGATCGACGTATCTGCTATGATGGGCTACACCGGAGCCATTTTCAGGGACTTTTTTGGCACCGCAACAGGAATGTTCCTCGCATTGGGCGCCCTGATGCTATGGATCGTATTGCCGGTCGCCTTATCGGTGTTTCAGTTTAAACATAAAGATTTATAACGCGTTCCGGGCGCACCGGCTGTCCCGTTACAGGCAAGTCTGACGGCCATTTCCGGATTCTGCAGCAATGACAAACCAATTGCTTTTTTAACTGTTTATATAAATTCAAATAACGATGGAGACGCTCAATGTAACGCTCATAGAACCCCGGCTGAAACATGCCACTATTTTCAACCGTTTTGATGCACTGCAGGCCGGAGAGGCTTTTATAATTTTCAACGATCATGACCCGCGTCCGCTTTATTACCAGTTGCTGGGAGAACGCGGGAATACGTTTACCTGGGATTACCTGGAAGAAGGACCGGAATACTGGCAGGTGAAAATCGCAAAAAGAGGATCGGCAGCGAATGAGGAGACGGTCGGGGAGATTGCTTTGAAAGATTTCCGGAAGGCCGGGGCGTTTAAAAAACTTGGAATTGATTTCTGCTGCGGGGGCAAAAAGACTCTGAAGGAGGCCATCCGGGCTGCCGGAATTACGGAGGAACAACTGGAAGACGCCCTCGAGAAAAGCGGACAAGCGCCCGTCCAGGGACGTGCCCCTGATTTTGCAGCCTGGAGTCCCGGCTTTATGGCGGATTATATTGTCAACCAGCACCATCATTACGTGCGTGAGAACGGGCCGTTAATCGAAGGATTGGCCGACAAGGTGGCTAACCGTCACGGACAGCAGCACCCCGAGCTAATCGAATTGGCTTATGGGGTGAAAATCCTGATGAACGAGCTGTACAGCCATTTAACAAAGGAAGAAAAAGTAGTCTTCCCGGCCATCAGGCAATTGGAGGCGCTCAGGACTGCCGGCGGAAGTAAAGACCGTGTAGACGCCGCTCCCCTGATTCAGGTGATGGAAACAGAACACGAGGCGGCCAGTGCAGAACTACGGAACTTCCGTAAGCTCACGAAAGATTATGCGTTGCCGGCCGATGCCTGTAATTCCTATACCTACCTGTTTGAGAAACTCGGGGAATTTGAGGACGATCTGTTTACCCACATTCACCTGGAAAACAACGTCCTGTTCCCCAAAGCCTTGAAAATCCAGGAGAAGTTAAGCAGCAGCGATGTGTAACCCTAACCGATCGACGCCATGATCACCATCACCGGGCAGACCAGGATCTCGGAAATCATCAAAGCCAATAAGGATAGTATTGAGGTGATCGCCGCTATGGCCAAACCGCTCGAAAAGCTCAGGAATCCGCTGTTGCGCCGGTTGATGGCGCCGAGGGTTACGCTTGCAGAGGCGGCTGCTATCGGGGGGTGTGACCTGGAGGCGTTGCAGCGGGCATTGCAACCGCTTGGATTCCGGATCGAAGCGGCGGCAGTTGCGGATGAGGTCAGGGAAGGAGTGCCCAAATGGCTGCAGGCGGTGCCTCCCGATAAAATCCTCACCTTCGATGTCCGGCCGCTTATGAGCAGGGGGGAAGATCCGCTGAAGGCTATTGTCGCGAAGTTCAGGGAGCGGAAGGACGGGGAAGTATTGTGCATCGTCAATTCGTTTGTTCCGTATCCGTTGATTAACCTGTTTGCGAAGGAATCGCTTACCTACACCCATACACTGGCCCCGGATGAATATCATACCTGGTTTTTGAAACGGTACCGGCCGGATCAAGCCGCGGTGAAGGCGCACGAAAAAATCATTATGGAAAAGGAAAAATCGTTTGGTAAGGTGCTGGCTGCGTTCCCGGAAATACAGGTGCGGCGTATCGATGTCCGGCACCTGGAGATGCCGCTTCCGATGCAGACCATCCTGGAAGCGCTGGATGAACTTCCGGCCGGCCATGTGTTGTATGTATACCATAAAAAAGTGCCGGTTTATTTGTTGGAGGAATTAGCAGACAAGCGGTTTACTTCCCATATCCTGGAGCTTTCAGAGGGCGAGGTGCGATTGTTGATTTATGCTAACCGGTAGTCGGAATGAACGAGATCACTCCTAACAAAGCGCCTTCCCTGAAGGTGGTTTTACCATTCTACGGAACGGGCGCGTTGTTCTTTCTGGTAGTGAGTGTGCTGCTGCTGCTGGGCGCCGGCGACCTGACCGGGCATTATTTCAGTCCGCACCTGCTGGCTGTCGTGCATGCTGCCGCGCTGGGCTGGGGTACGATGATTATTTTCGGGGCCGCTTATGAGCTCCTGCCGGTAGTGTGTGCACGCAGTCTTTACAGCGAGCGCCTGGCCCTGGCTTCTTATGCGCTGCTGACGGCAGGAGCGGCGCACCTGATCCCGGCATTCTGGTATTTCAGGGCGGGGACGCTGATGATTGCCGGGGGATCGTTCGTTTTCCTGGCTGCGTGTTGTTATGCCCTGAATGTCTTTTTCACCGTTGCCGATGGCCGGCATTCCATTCATCAGTACTTTCTGGTCAGCTCGGCGTGCTGGCTGCTGACGACGGTCACGCTGGGGGTAGCGCTGGCGGTTAATCTGCGTTATCCGTTTATGACCCGCAGCCATCTGGATATCATGAAACTGCATGCGCATGTAGGGTTGGCCGGCTGGTTTCTGCAATTGGTGACCGGCGTGAGCATTAAGCTCATACCCATGTTCCTGCTTTCGAAACCCGCAGAAACAAAATGGCTGTATGCTGCCCTGGCATTCCAGAACCTGGGACTGCTGCTGTTGCTGGCAGGCGACTACCTGTATCCGGCTTCCTCTGCAGATGGGGTGTATGCTGCTATCTGCGCTGCCGGCATCGGGTGCTGGTTGTGGTACCTGAACGGCGTCCGTAAAAACCGGATGCGCAGGCGGCCGGACATCCTGATGAAACATACATTTGTTTCATGTCTGTTCCTGATAGCAGCCTTGATCACCTTGCCGCTGGCCCGTTACGGAACCGAAACCAAATGGGTGCTTGTGTACGGTGTCTTCCTTTTTCTGGGCTGGCTGACTTCCCTCATTTTAGGGCAGACTTTCAAAACCCTGCCGTTCATCGTTTGGAACGAGCGGTATAAAAACCTTACCGGTACCACGGCCGTTCCCCTGCCCCGGCAGCTGTATGCCGCGAAAGTGGTGGTGTATCAGTACTACAGCTACCTGGCAGCCATGTTTTTGCTGGTGGCCGGAATGCTGGCCGGGAGTCGTTTCATTATTACCATAGCCCTGATACTGTGGGTAGGGGTAGCGGTTTTGTACGTTTTTAATGTAGCGAAAGTTCTTTTTCATCAAACAATAATCTCTCCCCATGAAGCAACCCGTTAACGCCCAGGCGGATCCCGGTGTAGAACAGGCCCTGAAGGTGCTGAAGCAGGTGATGGATCCCGAGCTTTTTGTCAATATCATCGACCTGGGACTGGTGTATGGGATCGATTTTTCGGAACCTGGAAAAATAACGGTTACGATGACGCTTTCAACTCCGCATTGCCCGCTGGGCGAAGCTATTAAAAATGGCGTTTGCAATGTCTTATCAGCGGCTTTTCCGAACCGGGTAGCCGAAGTAACGATTGTCTGGGAGCCTGCCTGGAGTGTTGAAATGCTGACGGAAGAGGGCAGGAGGCAGTTAAATTTCAGTTAAGAAGCATTGTTCCGTGAAAGCGAACCTGTAACTTCGGGCGGCAGGGAAGCCCGGACGGAATCCGGGCACTGTCCGCAGCCATAAGGGATGAAAGTCTCCGGAAGTGCAGGCAGCCTGTGCGGCTTTCAGGCAACAGGTACTATATGGAGATATTAGGTTTTATGGCATCGGTTTTGATCGGGATTGCGCTTGGGCTTATCGGTGGAGGCGGATCCGTATTGACAGTCCCTGTATTGGTTTACCTGTTTCACATACCGCCTGTTACCGCGACCGCTTACTCCCTTTTTATTGTCGGACTGACCAGCCTGGTAGGGGCATTGCCTAAATACCGCTCAGGAATGGTCGACGTGAAAACGGCGCTGGTGTTCGGCGGACCTTCTATCGTGACGGTATTCCTTACCCGCAAATGGCTGATACCTGCCCTTCCCGAGCAATTGTTTACAATCGGTAGCCTTGAAGTGTCCAAACCACTCGCGATTATGCTGCTGTTTGCAGTGATGATGTCGCTGGCAGGTGTCAGTATGATCCGGAAAATTCCCACGGGCGATCACCCGGAAACACACGGAGAGGTGCGGTATAAATACCCTTTGATTGTACTGGAAGGAATACTGGTCGGAGGACTGACCGGGCTCGTTGGAGCCGGCGGAGGATTCCTGATTATTCCGGCATTGGTGCTGTTGGCAAAGCTGTCGATGAAAAAAGCCGTAGGCACATCCTTATTGATTATTGCGGCGAAGTCACTCATCGGTTTTACCGGGGATGTGACGAATATGGCAATTGACTGGCGGGTGATCGGATCGGTATCGGCTCTGGCGATTGCAGGATTTTATGTCGGGAATGCCCTGTCGCTGAAACTACCGGGAGATAAGCTGCAAAAGGGATTCGGCTGGTTTGTGCTTGGCATGGGGATGTATATACTGATAACGGAGCTGGCTTTCGGGCGATAGCTTTTTTTTCGCGCTCTTCCGGGTTCGACGAACTCGCCCGCCGGGCTTTGGCGGTAACAAAAAGAGGAGACCGGCACCGTTAAATCGGGAGTTTTTTTGCTTTTTATAGAAAGTCCGGCAGGCGGATACACAGACGGTTGTTGTTGTATCGTGCTGTGTTGCCCCTTAATCTTTCGTAAAATGACGCAATTAATAGGTTTTAACTACCTGGTAGCGATACTGGGAATGTTGGGTTTCATAACAGCGATGACTGCTTCTGCGCAAAATAAGGTACTGAAAGCCGGCGCTGCCACTGCCAATATTACCCCCGGATTGGGTGAGGGTATTGTCGGTAATTTCGGCACTCCGCCGCCTGCCATGCATGTCCATGACGAGCTGCTCGCGCGTTGCCTGGTCCTCGACGACGGTACGACGAAGCTGGTGTTCGTAATAGCGGACAATGTGGGAATCAACCGCGAGGTCTTTGAGGCTGCCAAAGAAATGATCGGAGCAGAAACAGGCATTCCTGCACATCAGGTGCTGCTGGCGGCTAATCACACCCATTCCGCTGTAAGCGCCGGGGGAAGGGGAGAGAAAAGGAGGGGCTGGCATGCCGGCCGGCCGCTGGACGAATACCAGTCGTTTCTGGCCAGAAGAATGGCTGATGTGGTCCGGATCGCACTGAACAACCTGGAACCTGCACAGATTGCCTGGGGAGCGGGGGAGGTTCCGCAGCACGTGTTCAACCGCCGCTGGATTATGAAGGAAAAAGTAGTCAACCCGTACGGTGAAATGCATCAGGTGCTCTTTAACCCCGGGCATGCTCATCCGGATAAGGTGCGGCCGGCCGGACCGGTCGACCCGGAAGTTTGCTTCCTTTCTGTCCGGTCGGCAGCAGGTCGCCCGATTGCGTTACTGGCCAATTATTCGCTTCATTATGTGGGAGGGGTACCTAAAGACCATATTTCGGGTGACTATTTTGCTGTTTTTGCCGACCGTATCCAGGAGCTGTTAAGTGCCGATAGACAAGATCCTCCCTTTGTGGGGATCATGTCCAATGGTACCTCCGGTGATGTGAATACGATTAATTTTGCGGCATCTCCCGAACAGCGGGCGCCTTATGAAAAGATGAAGATCGTCGCCAACGATGTGGCGCAGGAAGTGGTCCGGGTTGCCGGTACATTGACCTATCGATCGTGGGTACCCCTCAGGGCGGCACAATCGGAACTTGCGTTGCAGGTCCGGAAACCCTCTCCGGCGCTGCTCGCGCAATCGCTGAAAATTCAGCAACGTCCCGCCGGTGAAAAGGGAATCCATCCGCTGGATAAAACCTACGCCGATCGCATTATCCAGATCGACCGGGAATGGCCGGATACGATCCACGTCCCCCTGCAGGCGTTCGGAATCGGCGAGCTGGGAATCGCTGCCATTCCCTTTGAAGTGTTTGCTGCTTCCGGATTGGAACTCAAGAAAAGGAGCCCGTTTAAAACCACGTTTACAATCGAGCTGGCCAACGGGAGCTATGGTTACCTGCCTACCCCGGACCAGCATAAGTTAGGCGGCTATGAAACGTGGCTGGGAACCAACCGGGTAGAGCCGGAAGCTTCCGTGAAGATTGAAAATGAAATTATGGAATTGTTCAGAAAGGTGCAATGAACGCCGTCGTTGCTTTCAAAAAAACACAGGTTCTCCGCCTGTGTTCGCAAAGAATTTCGCTGGTACCGGTTGTTTACCGTGAAAATATAGGTTTTCCTGTAGGCTGATTATAGGTTTTCACGGATTGACTCAGGGATTTCAATGCACTAATTTAGGGCATTGATTGCACGTAGTCTAATGGACCGGCCTCCGCAATTCAAAATCCTATCACCGGGGCGGGTTGGCACGTCCGGAGCATTCTCCGGAATAAAAACAGGTATGAACCAATCCGTTTAAAAAACAATGACAAGGGCCTTTGTTTATCCGTTTGCAGCTGTGCTGAGCCTTGTAAGCGTCAGCGCTTCAAAAGCACAAATTACCCCGTCCGTCGATGGCATCGTTTACGTGGACGTGTCCGCCTCTCCCTCCGGCAATGGCGCCTCCTGGGAGAATGCCGCTTCATCGTTGGCTGATGCCGTCCTGGCGGCACACGAGAATACGGATATCTCCGAAATCCGGGTAGCCCGGGGCACCTATTATCCGGAACATATGGCGGGCGACGGAGATCAGAACCGCGATAAGGCCTTCGTCTTTACACGCGGCAACCTCAGGGTACTGGGCGGTTATCCGGCAGGCGGAGCGGGCGAAAGAGATCCGGCCGTCAACCCCTCCATATTAAGCGGCGATATCGATGAAAATAATATCCTGGACATCGGTAATACCTATCATATCGTGATTACCGCGACCCCTGCGGTGAACAATACCTTTGTGTTTGACGGGTTTACCGTTACGGGCGCCTATTCGGCAGATCTGGGCGGGAATTTGCCCATACAGGTTGCGGGAAACAGTGTTATCCGGAGAATGGGCGCCTGGATTAATGTAAACTCCAGTCCGGCCGTCAGTAATAGTACCATTCGTAATAATTCGATGTATTTTGGCGGGGGATGGTTCAACTTCGGGGGGAACCCCGGTCTTGAAAATGTAGTGATCAGCAGTAATTCGGCCACGAGGGGGGGCGGCTGGTACAACAACGCCGGTAATGTCAGCCTGGTCGGCGTAGAGATTACCGGCAATACTGCCTTGCACGGCGGCGGCTGGTATCACGGCGGTGGTAATGCCAGCCTGGCCAGTGTAACGATTGCCAACAATACCGCACAGGAAAATGGCGGCGGCTGGTACACTTTCGCTGGCGGTAACGTGGTAGGCTCCGGTGCGGAAATCAGCCGCAATACAGCTATACGGGGCGGTGGTTGGTATAACGATCTGGTCAGTCCTTCCGTTACCGATGTTACAATAGACTATAATGAAGCGGTGCATGGCGGCGGCTGGTACAATAACGGCGGAACCCCGAAGCTCACCCGTGTCGCGCTCACCAATAACTCCGCAGGCAGTAACGGGGGCGGTTGGTACAACGACCTCGCGACAGCTCCGGAGCTCACGGATATGTTGATCAGTGGCAACCGGGCCGGAACGAACGGGGGCGGCTGGTACAATTTTTCAGGCAATCCTGTCGTGATCAATGCCGTCATTGAAAACAATATCGCCGAGACGAACGGAGGGGGCTGGTACCACAGACTCGATGGCGCCCAGCGAGCAAGAATCACCAACACCGTGATCAGGGGCAATGCCGCATTCGGAGCCGGCGGCGGTTGGTTTAACAGCAGCAGCAGCAACCCGGTCCTCGTCAACGCGATCGTCAGCGGGAATGAAGCGCGCTTTGGCGCCGGCTGGTACAATGCCGGCGGCGGCCCTGCGCTGACCAATAGTACGATTGCCGGCAATTATGCATCCGATGAAGCGGGAGGCTGGTTTCATCTGGCCGGCAATGCTGTTCTGGCCAATAGTATTATCTATGGAAATGCCTCGGGAGCCACCGGCACATCAGGTATTCAGGGCGACAACCTGGAGCTGATGAGTATTGCCTATTCACTGGTGCAGGGATACGACGGGGGAACCAATAACCTCCCCGGCGCTGCCGATCCCCTGTTCGAGGAACTGGTCGTCGCCGGGGAGGAGGAACCTACCGTCGCAGGCAATTACAACCTGAAACCCGGCAGCCCGGCGGTCAACAAGGGGAACCCTGCTACAGACCCGGGACTTTTTCCGAAAGACGATAACGATGCCGCGATAGACTTGTCCGGCAATTCGCGGATATACGGATCACAGATCGACCTGGGAGCCTATGAGCTTATCCACGACTCCGCCCTGCCCGTTACACTGACAGCCTTCACCGCTGCCCTGAGAGAAAATGCCGTTCAGCTGACCTGGCAAACCACGGCGGAAGTGAACTTTTCGCACTTCGATGTAGAATGTAGTTTCGATGGAAAAAGCTTTAAAAGGATAGGGACCGTGATGCCCGACGGCGGGACCGGAGGATGGAAGATGTATTCCTTTTGGGATAGGACAAAAATGGTTGGATCCTCAGGGCCTATCCGCTACTATCGCCTGAAAATGGTAGACAATGACCACACATTTACTTACTCCCCCATCATTTCGGTCAAAAAAGATGGTGCTGCCGGTGTGCCGGCTGTCAGGCTCTACCCCAATCCGGCCAAAAACGGAAAGGTAGTGCTGGAAACAGAAGATGACCCCGGACGGATGGAGGTGAAGGTGTTCGACATGCTGGGCCGGGAAACCGGTATCCCTGTGCTGTTGAGCCAGGGCAAAGCCGAGCTTGAGACCCGGCGATTGCCTGCCGGCCTGTACCTGGTGCATCTAATGGGAGCAGAAACGGTTGAAATTATGAAGCTTGTCATCGAATAGCACCTGGCAGCGCCCTGACCAAATCGCTACGGCCAAAGCGGAAGCTGGCCGGAGAGACCCTGCAGCGGGAGCGTGTCGATCACCTCGTATTGCCGTTGCTTTTCATCGTACTTACGGATAACAAATGCTTCACATTCAAAGGCATCTTCAAATGCAGTGAAAAGTGAATAGGCCAGTTGGATCGCTTCTGTATCGAGCCGGCGTCCGATGGTCATATGCGGTACTTTGGACTCATTTGTCCACTTTCGGATCAGTTGCTTTTTGAGGGATTTACTAAACCCGGAGCTGATAACCCCATAGTGCGAGCGGACCGTTTCGGCAGACGCCGCTGCGAGCTGTATATAGAAGGACTGAAAATAGCCTTCGAAGTGGGCAAGCCCGGAGAATGCAATCCGGAAAGGGGATAACCCGCTAACCAAACGCCGGTATTCTGCCAGGACCACCGGGTAATGTGCGGCATCGGCTTCGAAGCCATCCAGCGAAATGTGGGCATCCGAGTTGACGCTTCCGTAGCTCTTGCCCAGCTTTGCCCGGAATGCCTGTTTCATTTCTTTCACCCGTAGCGCAATCGGAGCGCTGGGCATAATGGCCAGGGAGTAAACGGATAAGGAGTTGGTCGCCATGGTTAGTAAGTTTTAAGCAGGGACAACCTACGGGTTTTCCTCCAAAAATGCAATAACTGGTCTCGCCTCCGTTGGAAAGGCAATTCGCTCCTACCGGTAAATCTTCGATCTTCTGATCGGATAGGTGTAGTTTTTTAGGAGATTTATACGGAATTTTAAGGGCAGGAAACTCTGTCGGTGTGTCCCGATCGCGATCCGCCAGTAACCATTTACCGGACATGAAAGTTTCACGAAAAGCGAATACCAGGGTTGCCGTTCTGCTCCGAATAACCGGGATGCTGTTGACAGGCTATTATTTTTCCGGCTGCCGGACTTCGGGGCTGTCTGAGGAATGGCCGGCTTTCGGGCATGACGTCTCCAATAATAAATTCTCGCCGCTGGACCAGGTCAACAGTGAAAATGTATCGCGCCTCCGGGTAGTATGGACGCATGAGGAAACCGGTGACCACGGCGCTTCGGTTTTATTTAATCCGCTGGTCGTCGATGGAAAAATGTATATCCTGATGCCTTCTGAAAGGCTGGTGGCGCTGGATGCGCTTACAGGTGTACCGCTTTGGGAATTTATTCCCGACAGTACCGATGTGAGTACCTGGAGCCGCGGCGTTACATTTTACCGGGATGAGGCGAGAAACGAGGGCTTTTTATTGTTTGTCCACGGCGCAACGCTGTATGGGATCCGTGCTGAGGATGGTCAGCTGAACCCGGCATTTGGCGACAGCGGCCGTGTCGATTTCTATACAGGTCTTGCGGTGGAACCTGCCCGGCGAAAGGCGGTCCATGTGACCATGAATGCTCCGGGCGTAATTTACGGGGACCTTTTTATAGCAGGCTGCAAAGTTCCCGATGAATTGCCTTCAACTCCCGGTGATATCAGAGCGTTCAACGTACATACCGGGAAGCTGGAATGGGTGTTTAACACCATTCCTCTAAAAGGGGAGTTCGGCGCTGAAACCTGGCCTGAAAATGCCAGGGAACGGAACGGAGGGGCCAACTGCTGGGGCGGGATGGCCCTGGATGAGGCGCGGGGTATCGTGTATGTGCCTACGGCTTCACCTTCCTTCGATTTCTACGGAGCTGACCGCGAGGGGCAAAACCTGTTTGCCAACTGCCTGCTGGCCCTCGATGCCCGGACAGGACAACGAATCTGGCATTTCCAAACCACCCATCACGACCTTTGGGACCGCGATAATGGTTCTCCCCCGAATCTGTTAACGGTCAGCCATGGCGGGAAAACCATTGATGCGGTGGCGTTGGCAACCAAACTGGGCTATGTTTTTGTATTTAACCGGGAAACAGGGGAGCCGCTTTTCCCGATAGAAGAGGTGCCTGTTCCCACCCGGAGCAGCATGCCGGGAGAAAAACCCTGGCCAACGCAGCCCTTTCCTGTCAAACCGGCGCCATTTGTCCGGCAGGGTTTTAAAGAACGGTACATTACCGATGTAACACCGGAGCTCAACCAGTATTTCAAAGATGAGATCAGGGACAATAGCTACCAGACCGGTATTTATGAGCCGCCTGACCTGAACGGATCGGTGATATTGCCCACTGCTCATGGAGGCGCCAACTGGGGAGGCGCGTCGGTTAATCCCGGGACAGGGGTGATGTTTGTGAATGCAACCGATTTACCCTGGTTCCTGAAGCTTACGGAAATTGAAACACTTGCAGCAGACAACCATTTAAGCGGGATCGAGTTGTTCGGCAAGTATTGCAGCAATTGCCACGGAGCGGACAAACGGGGAACGCCCTACGGACCGGATATAGTGGGACGGGCAGACCAGCTGACGCCCGAAAAGCTGGATTTGTTTATTAAGAAAGGGGCAGAGCCCATGCCTTCCTTCCAGCATTTGCCGCAGGTTCAAATCGATGCCCTGGTATCCTTCCTGAAAGGGACGAAAATCGTTTCCGTACCCGCCGGGTCGGAAACCAAAGAACCTTACGGATTTTCGGGATACGATTTTTACAAAGATGCCGATGATAATTTTGCTATAAAACCACCCTACGGAACCCTGACTGCTATTGACCTGAACCGGGGGGAGCTCCTCTGGCAGGTGCCGCTGGGAGAAGACGAACGGCTTGCAAAAATGGGTATCGGCAACTCCGGACTGTTTAACCGGGGCGGGGGCATTGCGACTGCGGGCGGGCTGGTGTTCATTGCCGCCACTGGCGACAGCCGTTTTCGGGCATTTGACCAATCCACGGGAGAGGTCGTTTGGAACCAGGAATTACCGGGAAGCGGCTACTCGATCCCTGCGACTTATGCGGTTAACGGAAAGCAATACATCACGATAGGCGTAAGTCCCGATCCGGCGAAGAACTACAAAGGCGGCTATGTCACTTTCGGCTTGCCCTGAATACGGCAGGAATGAAAAGACATTATCCGGAGAGCCATTTACAGGAACAGCAGAATTGATTGTGCCGGCAGGTTTCCTCACCTAACGCCACTGTATTTCGTACACGTATAAGGTTGATTTTTCATCATCTTCGGGAATAAAGGAGGCACGAAGCCCTCCCGGAATAACCTCCAGCCAGGCCGGATTATTGGTCATCACCGCACCTCCCGGGGTCCATAGTTTGACGGGCACCTGATGAAGGGGCCGCAGTGTGGCAGCATCAAGCAACTCGAGTCCTCCCAGGGTAAACCGGGGCTGACCGGAACCCGCCTGAAAGTGCTGCAGACCGGAACAGATCAGTTTGCCGTCTCCTGTTGACTGACAGTCCTGATAATCAATATAAAAAGAAGCGTTGGCGGATCGGGAAGAAAGGCGGAAGCTTCCGTCGGCCTGGCCGGTCCATTTATAAAAATCACGGGAACCCCAGTTAGCCCCGATAAGTGTCCGGGAGTTCCGGTCATATACGAGCGCGCCGATAGCATCATCGGCTTCCAGCACGTTGGTTACCCGGAGGGTTTGAACAGCCACTTTGTAAAGATTGGAAGGCCCGCCAGGGCGGTATTCACAGACCGGGATCCAGAGGTATTCTCCGTCAAAATCAAGTCCGCCCGGATGGTACCGGTCCCCTTCCCCGATGACGATGTCGGCAAGAAGTTTTCCCGAGGCATCGAATTTGAAAAGATGTCCTTTCCCTTTGCCGGCAGTCCGGTCGTATTTCCCTCCCGGACGTTCATACCGTTCGGGCCATTCGGTTACTTCAACTGCCGTCATATAAAAATAATCCCCCGCTTTGACCAGCCCCTGGGTATGGTGCCCGCTGAACTGCAGCGGTACCGTTGCTTTCAGCCGCCAGGGCGAAGTAGCTGTCAGCCGGACAAAAGCATCAGAAAGCGCCGGCTGGCCCAGGACATTACCTGTCGTCAGCAACAGAAAAATGACTAACAACCGCATAGTATTTTTTGTTTACAACACCCAACACCCAAAACCCAGTACCTAACACCTAGTACCTCCCATATAACATCGACATTTTAAGCAGCTTTAAGCTTTATTAATTGAGCT